>JANPCE010000048.1:0-54972 GCA_031430795.1 Hyphomicrobiales bacterium | reverse complement strand
GCTGTCAATGATTGCAGAATCTGGCACGGCCATGACGGCGGCGGTGCTGCCCGTATCAATATCCACATCGGCATACATGCTGTGCAGAAGCCGATGATTGGGATTGGGCAACTCAATACGGACCTGTGCCGTGCGGGTTTCCTTTTTCAGTTCAGGCAGTATGAACGCTACTTTTCCCAGAAATGTTTCGCCCGGGTAGGCACGAACAGAAATGCTGACGGGATTTCCGATGGCCACACGACCTACATCCTGTTCAGGCACATCGGCGATGACCCAGACGTTGGACACGTCGGCCAAACGATAGAGTTCGTCGCCCGGCATGACGCGGGCCCCCACAACAATGTTTTTGCTCATCAATACGCCGTCGACAGGCGATGGCCAATCGAGCGACAAAGGAATATCGCCAGTGGTTGGAATGGACTTGATGTATGATTCCGGCACGTCGAAATTGCGAAGTTTCTTCGCACCCACAGCTTTCTGACCAGCTGCTGCCGCAAGTCGATACTCCACAGCTGCCTGGACTATTTGCGGGCTGTAGATGCGAAACAGCGGGTCACCCGCCCGCACATGTTGTCCCGTTGCTCCGGCATAGACTTTTTCAATAAAGCCTTCGGTGCGGATGGTGATGGACCGTTCCAGCCGTTCATCCAGAGCCACAGTTCCGGGAACGCGCAGGGGTTCAGATAGAATACGCTTTTCGACTGTTTCAGTGCGCACTCCGGCGCGCTGAACTTTTTCGACGCTGATCCTGACGATAGACGGATCGGCTGGGCCACTGTCTGCATCTTCATATACAGGGATATAATCCATGCCCATTGAATCTTTTTTTGGCTCTTTCGATGTGTCAGGCAGGCCCATGGGATTGCGGTAGTAGAGGATTTTTTTCTCCCCTTCCGCAACCATTTCCTTTTCAGGTTTGAATGTTGTGGGCTGAAGTGCGCCCGACTTTTCCGGAATATCACCTTCATAGACAGGGATATAATCCATGTTCATGGAGTCCTTTTTGGGTACGGCGGAAATATCCGACTCACCCATGGGGTTACGGTAAAAGAGAACTTTACGTTCAGGGGTGGTATTCGCCGCGACTTCCATGACTTGCGACGCCATGGCTTCCAGTTGTGAACGATACTTGGTGGCGGCAAAAAAGCCACCCACACTGCCGAAAGCAATGAGAAATAGACTCAAAACGAGTTTGAAGAAAATACGCATGGGAATATCCTTTGAAAAAATGAAAAGCGCATACAACGCAAAGCGCTGCCCGCTCGGTCAGTTTCTATGGATCAAATGCGTGGAGGTCTTCGCAGGGGAACGGCGGTTGTTTCCGCGAGCACTGTTTCACTCAGAAAGAATACTTGCTTCGAAACAACGCTTGTCGCCGTCGCCACAACCCTCGTTGGCAACATAAAGGTAACAATTGCAGTCATGCAAGCATCTGAGGGAATACAGTTTGCTTTCATGTCCTTGCAGCAGCTCGGCGTGTTGCAATCATCGTGCATCGCTGCGACTTTGGTCATTTGAGCCATGGTCGCAGAAGCTGTTCCCATTGGCAAAAAAATCAAGCCGATGGCGATGCAAAAATGCAAAACAGATCGGATGGCCCAAATGCGAAACATTATTACAAACTAAAACCAGATGCTGATGGGGTCAAATGAAATAAGCGTGACAAAAAACCCCGGCGTCTCCACCGGGGTTTTGCATTCCGTAACTGCGCCGTCTTTAGCAGCTGTAATACATATCATACTCCACCGGATGCGGTGTCATGCGGTAGCGGTCTTGTTCTTCCTGTTTCAGTTCGAGGTAGCTCTCGATCTGGTCTTTCGAGAACACGCCGCCTTTGGTGAGGAAGTCGTGGTCAGCGCGGAGCGAGTCGATCGCTTCCTGCAAGCTTCCGCACACGGTTGGCACCTGGGCGAGTTCCGCTGGCGGCAGATCATACAGGTTCTTGTCCATGGCCGGGCCGGGGTGGATTTTGTTCAGCACACCATCGAGACCCGCCATGATGATCGACGAGAAGCAGAGATAGGGGTTCGCCGTCGGATCGGGGAAGCGCACTTCCACGCGTTTGGCTTTGGGGTTCGAGGTGAAGGGAATGCGGCAGGAGGCGGAGCGGTTGCGTGACGAATAGGCCAGCAACACCGGCGCTTCATAGCCGGGCACCAGACGCTTGTAGGAGTTCGTCGATGGGTTGGTGAAGGCGTTCAACGCTTTCGCGTGCTTGATCACACCGCCGATGAAAAACAGGCACATTTCCGAGAGATCGGCATATTGATTGCCCGCCATCTGCGGCTTGCCGTCTTTCCAGATCGAGAAGTGGCAATGCATGCCCGAACCGTTGTCGCCAAAGACAGGCTTCGGCATGAACGTCGCCGTCTTGCCATAGGAGTGGGCTACGTTGTGGATCACATACTTGTAGATCTGCATGTGGTCCGCCGCCATGGTCAGCGGCTGATACTTGGTGCCAAGCTCGTGCTGGGCGCTCGCCACTTCATGGTGGTGCTTTTCAACGGCAAGACCCATTTCCTGCATCACCGACAACATCTCGCCGCGCATGTCCTGCGCCGAGTCCATCGGGTTCACCGGGAAGTAACCGCCCTTGGTGCGCATCCGGTGGCCCATGTTGCCTTGCTCATAGTCTCGGTCAGAGTTGATGGGCAGTTCAATGCCATCGACCTGGAAGCCGGTCTTGTAGGTGGAAGTCGACCACTTCACATCGTCGAACACAAAGAATTCGGCCTCGGGGCCTACGAACACGGTGTCGCCGAGCTTGGTGGACTTGAGATAGGCTTCAGTGCGCTTGGCGATAGATCGCGGGTCGCGGTTATAGCCTTCGCCTGTGCCCGGGTCCGCGATGTCGCAGAACACGTTCATGGTGGATTGGGCGTAGAACGGGTCCATATGGATGGTGGTGGCGTCGGGCATGAGGATCATGTCGGACTCGTTGATGGCCTTCCAGCCGGCGATGGAGGAGCCATCAAACATCAGGCCTTCTTCCCATGCTTCTTCATGCATCTGCGACACGTCCATCGTCAGATGCTGCATTTTACCGCGCGGATCTGTGAAGCGTAAATCAACGAACTTGACGTCCTTGTCCTTGATCATCTTCAGTGCAGATTCGATTGCTTTGTCCTTGGCCATGTTTTTCCTCTGTCAGGCTGAATGGTTGGAATTGGGCTCGCAGCTGTTGCAATCAGGTGCAACCAGCTTTCTCCATGGGCGGGCTTGACCCGCCCACCCAGAGTCCCCGCCACTGGTTCGGCGGGTCAAGCCCGCCGATGGAGAGAGATGGAAGTTTGACTGCAATATCTGCTCCAGTGGTTAAAGCGCGTCCGTGCCGGATTCACCGGTGCGGATGCGGATGGCTTGCTCGACGGTGGAAATGAAAATCTTTCCGTCCCCGATGCGGCCCGTTCGGGCGGCGTTTTGGATGGCTTCAACGGCTTTGTCCACCAGCTCGTCTGCGATAACCACCTCAATTTTAACCTTGGGCAGAAAGTCGACGACATATTCTGCACCGCGATAAAGTTCCGTATGGCCCTTCTGGCGGCCAAAGCCCTTGGCTTCGGTCACGGTGATGCCTTGCAGGCCAACGCCTTGCAAAGCTTCCTTCACTTCATCCAGCTTGAACGGCTTGATGATCGCTTCGATTTTTTTCATTTGGCGATGCCTTTTCTCTCTGAACGGGGAGTTGCAGGGGCCATGCCAGTTTTGGAGTCAATGATTTCAGATACTTGGGCAGGCCAGCGCGGTGCAAGCAGGGGTGCTATGATGGAAAAAAGGGCAACACGATTAAATCTTAGGCAAATCATCTTGGATTGCATGACCACAAAATGCACCCTTTAGATGCATTGCAGATGAAAGCCGACGTTTTCCTCTCGACGAAGTTTGAAAAAGCGAGTGTATAAACAAGGGCCGAGGGTGATAATTATTGTGGAGCACGACAATGACGTGGCTCAACGCTGCCTTGGCTTTTGCCATCACCTTTCTCATTCTGTCCATTGTCGCCAGCGTTTTCGTGGAGACCATTCACCGCTTTGCAGGCTTGCGGGAGAAGCGACTGAAACTTTTACTCGGCCAATACCACGACCGTGTTTTGGCGCAATTTGTGAAAGGCACCGACGCGGACCCTGCGCAATTCAAAAAAACCTTCCTCGACGCAATGACATTCAATCGGGTGCAGCAGAGCCAGATTCGGTTCTGCATGATCTCGCAGCAAAATTTGATGCCTTCGCTGCTGAAGCCAGCTTGTTTTTCGAACGCAGGGCGCGTTTGCTTTCAGTGCTTGTGGCCATTGCTGTGGCGCGGATGCTTTACGTCTACCCCTTCGATATTTTCAAGACCTATATGCAAAACCCGAATATCGCCGAAGAAGTGACCAGACTTCAAAGCGGGGTGGAAGCAGAATACTTGGCTCAGCGGCCGGAGAAAGCAGACGACGAGTTGACGATCAGACCTTGGGTTAAGGCTGTATTGTGACAAGCGCCCGCCTTGGCCCACTTCAGGCGGGCCACGCACGGATGTTGGGCTTCATAAAAATGCCGGAACCGAGATCAACACTCATACCCCGCATTGCCCTTGACCCAGCACAGGTAATTCTTGTCCAACGTGAAACTGATATTTTTTTTCAGCTCGTCATTGCCGGCGACGATGACAGCGTAGACGGTTCTCACATCTTCGCTCTTGTTATAGTCATAGTTCGATCCCCCGCTCATGCCCTGGTAGGTGTCACACTCGTGCCAGAACAATTGGTCAGTGCCTGTGTTGACGGGGCATGAGACACGCCACATCGTGGATGATTCCTTGTCGCCGGGATAGCCGACGATGTTGTCATCAAACTCAAGAGACGTGCCATCTGCGATTGGCAAATAGCCAAGCTTGTCGCCGATGGGTTCAGCCAGCTTGATGACGGCAACATCGGCATAGGTGTGTTTTGACGTGTATCCCGAGCCCGCATTTTTGTAGTCGGTGGGGATCGTCCAAGTCTCGGCCTCAAAGCCGCCAAAAGGTGCCGTGTTGCCGTCGCGGCCTGGAAAGAAGGTAACGGTGGACGGCCAGCCGCCCTGTTCTTCGCTGTAGACCCAATGTGCCGCCGTCAGAACATGGCGCGGAGAGATCAATGTGCCGCTGCATCCGCCATACACATTTTGATATTGGGAGCGAATGTAACCGAACACCCGGAAGGGATACTGACCTGTTTTTGTAATGCGCACCCGGTCATCATTGCCGATGATGGTGCGGTTTGCCGATTTGGAGATGCCGCCGATTGTGCGTGGCTTGCCCGCATTCGCCTTTGCTTGTTCCACAAGCGCAGGCGGTGCGGCAACGACGCGCTCACCACCCATTGCATCGCGCACAACCGCATCGAGCGAAGGCGCAGTTGCAGGAGCATCTTGATTCAGGATCGCCGCATCAAACGTCCGGGTTTCGATTTTGTCATTTGCCAGATTTGGCGTGGCGGTCCGCTTTTGGCGCAACAGCTTGCGAACAGCGGCGCTGTCACCCCGGGAGCCAAGCGGGTTGAGCTTTTCCGCGTTTCCAATGTCGGCGGTGGATACCAGAAACAATCCAATGAGTGATGCAGTTGCCGCCAGTGCCACAACAGTTTTAGTCCGAGACATGTGCCGTTCCCTTGCTTTGCCGTTCCCCCCATACACAAACGTGGCACAACACCGAACTCCACTCAAGCCACGCCATAGAGTGAAACAGGGTATACAAAACCATAGCGCCAACACTTCAGCCAAAATGTGGCGCAAAGGCGAAACAAGCTATTCCGCCGCTTCCGCCTTCTTGATGTCCTCCGGGATCAGGAACCCGCCGGACTGCCGCGCCCACAGCTGTGTTTAGTCAAAACGGAACCGCGATCTGGGCGCGATACGAGGATACAGTAACATTGTTGTCAAGACCGAGGCCGCTGAACTCTGCCAAAGCGCTGGCTGTAATACCATTTGAGGCGCGCAGATCAAAGCCAACGCCAATGCGAGCTGACATACCATCCATCAGGCTTTCTTGTGTCGTGTCTCCGCCCGAGAAACGGTAGTCGGCAAAACCGGTGGCGAAGGGCGAGACAGAGGCCCCGCCGCCCAAGTCAAATCTGTGCAGGATCTTTGCGCCGACCGCGAGGCGGCCGAAGTGAAAGTTCCGCGAGTCGTGGAGTACAGCGGTGCTATCCGCATAGCTCTCCTGCCATTCCAATGTGCTCGAAAAGCGCGCCGTTGGCTCAATGGTCAGCGCGTCGAACTGCAGCAAGTGGGCGAACCCGCCGCCGACCAACAGGCGCGTTGCATCTGTTGATCCCGAGACTGGACCTGACTCCAAGTTGTAGTCGAGGAAGGAAGCGTGGGCCTGAGCATCGAACCGGAAGCCAGTGCCCAGAGCACCGCCGAGGTAGCCCCCGGCATTGAAGCCCTTGCCCTTCAACTTGGCGTTCACGTTATCCGCATAGTCTTGGTTCTCGGAACCGGCCACGAAACCTGCAACCAGACCATCCCCAAACAGGAATGACACGCCAACAAGCGCATTGATCTGCTCACCCTCCATTTCCTTGGAGTCAAAATCCGTATAACGCAGGCTTGTCCAGATGCGCCAAGAAGCGATTTCGTTTTCGCCTGTCGCAACATCAGCTGTAGGCGTTATGATCGAGCCTTTGCCCATGCCCGGCGTATAGACAAAACCGATCTTGCCATTGGAAGCTGACAAGACATTGACCTGGCCGGAAAGAGCCGCTCCTATTTCTTCGGCGACGCCGTCCATCAAGTGTCCTGTCGCAAGTGTTGCAGAAACATCAGTCATCACTTCTTGCGCAGCGTCAAGTCGCTTGCTGTGATCAACAGCTGCTGTTGCCGACTCGACCACATGTTTGATGTTTATTTCTTGAGAACCGATGTATGCTTCATCTCCCAAATACCGCGCACTGACGGAGTGCTCACCTGCTTCAAGTGACGCCGTGCTTACTTCTGCCAAGCCATCCACAAGTGCAACACTGCCCGCAAGGTTGGAGTCGACGTAAAAATCTATGGTTCCACTAGGAACCGGCCCGTTCAGTGTCCGAGTGACCGTGGCCACGAAAGTCACTTCTTCGCCTTTTGCTGAAGGTGACTTGTCAGCCACCAGAGTGACCACTGATTCATGCCAGAAGCTGATGGTGCTCTCTGCTTCGCTTTCGGTAAACTTGGCGGGGTCTGTCGGAACGAACCTCGCATAAAATTGAATTTGACCAGCTGTTTCGGATGCAAAAGAAAACAAAGCAACCCCGTCTTCCACAGGCACAACGTCAACAACGGCTCCGTCGGCCAGCAATTCCACGTTGCCTTCAGGTGGCAAGGCCGAGTCAACGAAGGCTGTAATCATAATCTCCATTCCGACATACGCACCGGTCCCGCTTACCAAAAGGCTGGTTTCAGTGGAAAGCAGGCCTGCCCCTTCCGCGACTTCAAGGACTTGAGTGAACATCGACTCGACAGAGTCATAGTTTTCATCACCAAGATACAATGCCTTGACCTCGTACACGCCAACTGCGGGAGCAATGACTCGAACGTTCGCCAATCCGTTGGCAACGTTGATGTCCGCCGCGCCCACCAGGTCTTCACCAATAAAGAACTGCACCCGACCTGTTGGGGGGATGGTTGAGCTGTTTTGAATCGTTACAGAACCAAACAGTTCCACTTCCTGGCCAGGAGAGGCGGGCGAGTGAAGTACGCTGAGATTGACCACAGGAGGGACTTTTTCGACGAGCGCTGTCGTCGACCCTTCACTGGGCTGGAACATTGCCGGGTTGTCGGGTGTAAATCTTGTAGTGAAGTTGTATTGGCCTATGGCAGTAGGAACGAACCGGACAGTTGCCACTGAAGAACCACTATCAACTTTCACGCTTTGGAACAGTACTTCATTCAGAAAAATTTCAACGGTTCCTTGAGGCCTAAGTGACTGGTCAGTTGGATGCCGGATTCTGACGTAAATCGTGCCTTCTACACCAGTCGAAACAGGAAGGTTGGAAGAGAACGTCACGTAACTCTCGGTCTCATAGGGCCCAAGATCAAAGGTCATTTCTGCGGAGCTGCCCGAGAAATTCAAGTCACCATCGTAGGTGACATTGATGACATGTCTACCGGGCACACCTCTATGGGCAACACCAACAGTAACGGAACCAGCCGATAGTGCAACTTGGTGAAGTATGCGTGAGTCAAGTTCAATTAATACGCCACCTGTCGGCGCAGTGCTCCCGTTCGCAACGTCTTTGACAACAACTTCCAAAACGTCGCCGACTAGTCCGCCCGTCCTCGTCAGAGAAACGGTTGTGGGCTGCAACTGCGCGGCGCGAGCTAGCGTTGCGAAAACCGGAACAAAAATCGTGCAAACCAGAAGCAAAAACACGACCAGAATTTTGCGCATTACAGCCATTGTTGGACATCTTTCGAGTCGAAGTGCACTTCAGCCAAATTGCAAAAACTTCGTTGCGCGCACCTTTAAGTAGACCCAACCCCGCAACATTTGCGTGTTATAAGTATTAAGCGTTAATGAAGCCTGAAAGCTTGTTGCACGCCTTGATCAAGGAAGAAGCAACAGCTGAATTGAAAAAACTACTCCGCCGCTTCAGCCTTCTTGATGTCCTCCGGGATCAGGAACCCGCCGGACTGCCGCGCCCAAAGCTGTGCGTAGATGCCACGTTTTTTCCGCAGCAACTCCGCATGCGTGCCTTCTTCGACAACACGCCCCTTGTCCATCACTACAAGGCGATCCATCGCTGCAATGGTGGACAAGCGGTGAGCCACGGCGATGACGGTTTTGCCTTCCATCAACATGTTGAGATTTTCCTGAATTGCTGCCTCAACTTCAGAATCGAGCGCGGATGTGGCTTCATCCAAGATCAGGATCGGTGCGTTCTTCAGCAATACGCGGGCGATGGCCACGCGCTGGCGCTGGCCGCCGGAGAGTTTCACCCCTCGCTCACCCACATGGGCGTCATAGCCGGTGCGGCCACCAGGATCGACGAGATTGGCGATGAACTCAGATGCATGGGCCTTGTCGGCAGCGGACTCGGTCTCAAATTGTGTCGAGTCTGGCCGACCATAGCGGATGTTGTCGCGCACCGAACGGTGGAGCAGGGAGGTGTCTTGCGTCACAACGCCAATCGCAGCGCGCAAAGATTCCTGCGTAACGTCTGCAATGTCTTGCCCGTCAATGCGAATGGCACCGCTGCCCAAATCATAAAACCGCAACAGTAAGTTGGCGAGCGTGGATTTGCCCGCACCCGACCGGCCCACCAACCCGACTTTTTCACCGGGTTTAATGTTGAGAGCCAAGCCTGCAACAACTTCGCCACCCTCATTGATAGCCTTGCCATAATTAAAATGCACCTGGTCGAACACAATTTCGCCGCGCGGCACGGCAAGTGCTTTTGCATTGACCGCATCCTTAACCACATGCTCGCGTGCCACAACGCTGACGCCGTCTTTCACCACGCCGAAATCTTCAAACAGCCCGGCGATTTCCCACAACATCCAATGGGCCATGCCCAGCATCCGGTAGATCAGGCCAACGGAAAACGCGATGGCCCCCACAGTGATGGCATTGCCATGCCAAAGCCATAGGGCCATCGCCGCTGTTGATGCCAGCAAAGCGGAGTTGATGATATTGAGCGCCACATTCATCATCGTGGCAACCCGCATGGAGTCGTAAACGCTTTGCAGCATCCAACCCATGCCTTCCTTTGCATAGTTGTCTTCGCGCGAGGCATGGGCGAAGAGCTTCACAGTCGGCATGTTGGTGTAGGTGTCAACAATGCGGCCGGTCACCACGGAACGCATGTCCGCCTGCTTTTCCGACAACTTCCCCATGCGCGGCACAAAGTACCAAAGCGTCAAACTATACAGCACGAGCCAACCCACCAGCGGAAGTGCCAGCCGCCAGTCATTGGCGATAAAGCTGGCAATAGCCGAAAGAAAAAACATGGCAACCCAGGCAATCACCTGCGTGAGTTTCATGATGACATCACGCACACCCACGGCGGCTTGCATCACCTTGGTGGAGACGCGGCCAGCGAATTCATTGTGATAGAACTCCATGGACTGCCGGAGCATGTATCGGTGTGCCAGCCAGCGGATGCGCATGGCATAATTGCCGCGCAGCCCCTGGTTCTCAATGGAATCTGCAAGCAATGTGATCGTCGGCATGAACAACATCAGCAAGGCGCCATAGAAAAGCAGTTCCCATGTGTTGTCAGCCCAGAATGTGGCCCGTTCTGCGGTGCCCAGCTTGTCGACGATCTGACCGACGTAAGCAAAAATCCGGACTTCAACGATGGCGAGGATAATGGACAGCAGGAAGCCAAACGCCAGCAGCGGATAAAACGGCCGGGTATAGTGGCGGATGAATCCCCACGTTGTTGGCGGTGGCTTAGTTGCCTCCGCCAGTGGGAATGAGGGAACCCGTCCCTCCAGCCATGTGAAAAGCCAGTTGATCATGTGTACAAAACTGAAGGGGAGCGCGGCAACCGGCGCATCCAGATCGGCACTGGCCACAAAAGCGGCTCAGCCCTCCCTTATATGGGAAGCCGAAAGAGTCGTCAAAGGTGTCAGCTTGGGTTTTTTCGCAAGCCGGGAGGTTCTCAAAACCCCGTCATTTCCCGCTGCAAGCCCGCACCATGTACACATCAGACATAACGGTGACACTCCACAAAACTATTCTCCTGAGTTCTTCCCCGCCGTCGGGCCGCGCTTTTGTGGTTTGAGTTTGCGGTTGAGTTTGCGTTCAAGCTTGTCGAGGAAGCTCTCCGTCCCCAATGGGCGGCCAATTGTTTCGGCGCGGCGTATGGCGAGTTCCAACATCTCCTGCTCTGGCGTATTTCCCAGAACATCGCGAATATTGCCAAACTGTGCCTTCACGGCCGCCACGTCTGTCAACCCGTCGGCGCGGCCCTTGAGCAGGGCGCGTGCACTGGACCAGGCCCAGTCTTCCGGCTTTGTCACCAGCCGCGCCCGAACCGGGTTCATCAACACGTAGCGCAGTGCTGCCTCTGCATGGGCGCTGTCCATGGCCACACAACCAAAACGGCCTTGCCAGAAATGCCCGGTCTTCTTGCGCCTTGCGTTCTGCACGCCCGCAAAGGCGCGGTGGGTGGCGGAAAGAACCTTGCGCAAGCCTTCGTCGTCCTTTGGCAGGAGAATGAGATGCACATGGTTGGGCATCAGCACAAAGCCATGGCAGGACACCCTGTGGGCGCGGCAATTTTCGGTCAGCAGCTTGATGTAATAGCGGTAGTCATCGTCGGAAAAGAAAGCCTTGGCGCGGCCATTGCCACGCTGGGTGATGTGGTGGGGGAGTCCGGGAACGATAACACGCGCAAGTCTGGCCATGAAAGTGAAGCTAGGCGAAATCGGCAGGGGAGTCAATTAAGTGGAGTGTCACCGTTTTAACCTCCTTGCCGCGAAGTGGCGGAGGGGTGTTTCAGCGGATTTGGTTTTTCTGGGAGTCGCACGTGAGCAAACACCCCCTCCCGCCTTCGGCGTACTCCCCCACGCCTTCGGCGTGAGGAAGTTATTTTTCAAACACCAGCTTATCGTTTTCCACCCGCCGGTAGAAACAACTTCGCCTGCCTGTGTGGCAGGCGTTGCCTTTGCCTTCCGGTGTCACCCGGATGAGGAGGCAGTCCTGGTCGCAGTCGATGCGGATTGAGACGACGCTGAATTTTTCGCCGGATGTTTCGCCCTTCATCCAGAGTTTCCCACGTGAACGGCTCCAGAAATGGATGAGGCCGCTGTCGCGTGTTTTGGCGAAGGCTTCGGCGTTCATGTGGGCAAACATCAGCACGGTGTTGTCAGCGGCATCCTGAATGATGGCGCTGATCAGCCCATTGGCATCGTATTTGGGGGTGAAACCGGAGGTGGCGTCGATGTTGTCCATCGACGCCTGTTAGCGCATTGCGCCTAGAGCGTAAACGGCTGCCGGGGCGAACGCACTTGCTCCATGAAGCGGGCCTGAAGCACGGGATTGGATTTCAACTCGCCAATGAACTGGGTGGTGATGGTGGCGACACCACTTTTTTCGACACCACGCATGGACATGCAGGTGTGCAGGGCTTCGCACATCACGGCCACTCCGCGGGCGCCTAGATGTTCCTCCATCGCCTTGGCGATCTGGACCGTCATTGTTTCCTGTGTTTGCAGACGTTTGGAAAAAGCGTCGACAACGCGGGCAATCTTGGAAATGCCAACAACACCGCCATTTGGCAGGTAGGCCACGTGGGCGCGTCCAAAAAACGGGGCGATGTGGTGTTCGCAATGGGAGGTGAAAGGGATGTCGCGCAACATCACCATGTCGTCATAGCCTTCGACCTCTTCAAACACCCGGTTGAGAATGTCTGCGGGGTCCTGGGTGTAGCCGATGAAATACTGCTTGAATGCGCGTGCTACGCGCTTTGGCGTGTCGATCAGGCCTTCACGGGAAGGATTGTCACCAGCCCACGCGAGCAGCGTTCGCACGGCGGCTTCGGCGTCAGCTTGGGTAGGCTGCTCATTTGAAATCAGGTGTAACGGTTTACCGTGCACTTTTACGTCCATTGGAAGAATTCCTTGCGTCTTTTGTTTCCGGAATATGCACTTTACGGCGTCGCGCCGCCCGTGGATCAGGTCATGTCTTTGAGAAAGCATTCGCACTTCCCATATATTGGTATAGAATGTGACCGGAGACATGGCGATGATCAACGACGTTTACAACAAGAAGATTTTGGCATTGGCGGCGGACATTCCGCTGATCGGGCGCCTGGATGCACCCGATGCGACGGCTGTGGCGCATTCACGGTTGTGTGGATCGAAAGTGACGGTTGATTTGAAGATGGATGATGGCGTGGTGAGTGACTTTGCCCATGATGTAAAGGCCTGTGCCCTGGGGCAGGCGTCGTCTTCCATCATGGCGCGCCATGTTGTTGGATCAACGCCACAGGAAATGCGTGAGCTGAGAGACAGCATGTACCGCATGTTCAAAGAAGAGGGCGCACCGCCAGAAGGGCGCTGGTCTGACTGTGAAGCATTGTTGCCAGTGCGCGATTACAAGGCACGCCACGCCTCGACGCTGCTAACTTTTGATGCGGTGGTTGACGCCATCAGCCAGATCGAAGCGAAGCAGGGAGTGCATGCGTGATGCAAAAGACTCCGAAAATGGTGGTGGCCACTGAAAGCGAAAAGCGGACGGGTTCGCGCTATCCGTCGCCGCACGATGCTGTGTGCCAGGCCCGCACCAAACACATTCTCGGCGACCAGTTTGATCTCACGCAGTTTGGCGTCAACCTCGCCGTGATTGGACCGGGCGCTTGGTCAGCACAAAGGCACTGGCACGCAAATGAAGATGAGTTTGTCTACATGCTCGAAGGTGAATTGGTGTTGGCCGATGACACTGGTGAACATGTGTTGAAGCCTGGCATGTGCGCGGGCTTCAAGGCCAACAACGGCAACGGCCATTGCTTGAAGAACGTGACTGACAGGCCTGCGGTTTATCTTGAAGTCGGCACGCGGTTGGACGACGAGAAAGTGGTTTATAGTGACATCGACATGAAGGCCTTCACACACCCCGCGACCGGGGTGTTCACGTTCGTGAAAAAGGATGGCAGCGGGTTTTAGGCCTGTTTCTCAAAGCTCCGGGAAATCACCACATATCCTGCACCACAGGCCACCAAACTCAGGATCAGCGGCCAGAAGGCGGAAAAGCCGATCCAGAGCAGGGCCGCGGCAATGAAGCAACCTGTCGCTGTGCCAAGGTCCCAGCCACCTTCTGCCACCACATGATAGCGCAGTGCGCAGGGTGATTGTTTTGCGAGGTCGTAAAGTCTGCCGTTCATGACTGTGCCATACATCGGCCAGGCGATGACAGCGAAGGCATTGGCGAGGACTGCTGTGAAAGGCGTGGGATAACCCACCGCGCGCGCAATGCCGGCTGCGGCCATGACGCCATAGGCTATCTGTCGCGCCCGCTTGCCGTTCCCCAGGTCCATGGAACGTCCCATCAGCAAACCAAACACGCCGCCGACAACACCAGAAAGTGCAATGGCGCCGCCAAAGGCGACGTAGCTGCCGCTCAACGTGGTGAACAAGACCAGCAGCCATGTGTAGTGAAACAACCCGGCACGCACACCGTCCGTGAACATGATGGCGCGCGCCTGCCAGCGTGCCGCACGTGGCACCGTGGCTTCAGGCGCAATCCTGATATTGTCATCAAACAGGAACGGCACAGCTGAGAGCAGCATCGCAGCAGCGATCACCGTGAAGGCGACATAGGGCGGGAAATAGCTGAGCAAAAAACCAGACATCAACGGTGCGGCGATGCCGACAATGGTGTTGATGAATTCGGTTGCACTCACCTGCTTGCCCCGGTGTTCGGCATCGCCGGAAATCGCCACAAAGGCATGCATGGTTGTCCAGTAGAAGGAACTGCTGAGCGAGAGCAGGGCAAGATAAGCAAACAGCGTCAACCCAACTTCAGTGACCTGCGAAATGATGAGATATGTGACGGCCTCAAGCCCGATGCCAAAGAACAGACCACTGCGCAGGCCGAAGCGCTTGACAAATGGCACAACCAACTGCCGCAAGACAATGCGGGCGGCGTAAAGCGATCCAATTGCGAACAAAACTGTTGGCAAAGTCAGCCCCGCTTTCAGCAGGTAGACAAAGGCAAAACTCTCCCCTCCATGAAAGGCCAGGCCCTGCAGCGCTGTGTGCAGATAAACCAGATTGATCGACTTGTTCTTGAAGTGGGCCATGGCGCAGACTTTAAGTGAACAGCAAGCTTTCGGAAAGGGTTGTGAGTCAGCGAGGGCCGTTCCGGATTAGTTTGCACAATCTCACTTTTCGTCATCCCTAGCTTCATGCGGAGGACCCATGGATGGTCCGCATGAAGCCTACAATATGCACACATTTTTTTTGATCATGTTCTTGCAAGAGCAAAACTCCGGTTTTCCCACCAAAACCGTCATCCCGGCGAAGGCCGGGACCAGGCTTTTTACGCGCGCCGCCCTGGGTCCGCCTCGTCCCGGCCTTCGCCGGGATGACGGAATAATGATTCAAAACAATCGTTAGTGAAGAAATGAAAAGGCCGATTTTCAATCGTGCTTGTGTCACAAAAAGATGTGTGAATCCTGTAGGCATGAAGCGGGTCATGACGAATCCTTTTTGTCAGACGATAGTTCGAACTCACCTGGAACTGCTATAGCACCTCAAAATCAAGGTATCACCCGTGCGGGACGGTCAGAGTGCCTCAAACCTCCTGATCAGGTTTACGCACCAGGCATAAACAGTGGCATCGTCGTGGTTGAAGGAAAAGTCGAAGCCAAACCAGACAGCGTAAAGTCCAATGCGATCCATCACGTCTGCGCCATGTTTTGCCAGGATCAACTGCTTCACATAGTCATGGTCGGCCTGCGAACAGGCCTTGGTCACCGAAAGGAAATGACAGGCTCCTGCCAGATCCATGACATGATCCCCAATCCGGGTGGTGAAGCTGAAATCGATCAGGCCGGTCACCTGCAGGTCATCGTTCATCATGACATTCGGAGGATAGATGTCGTCATGCACGATGCATCTGTCCGGCTCGGGAATAGCTTCAAGCCGCGCAATAAACCGTTGGGCAATCCCGGGAGACTGTCATCATCTATATGAATGCATGTGCGGTTTGCGACCTTCGAAGAGTTCGCGGTCGGTGAGCACGGAGTCGGCTATGAATGCAGTGAAGGCACGTACCCGCGCAGCCCGCCGGACGTCCGGGTGTGACAGCACCCAGAGACTCATTGCTCCTTCCGCAATCGGTTCGCTGACGATTCTTTGAAGTTCCAGATCAGAATCACCGACATAGCAAGGGAGAACTGCGGCGCCCAAACCACAACGCGCCATGGCACACATGGCTTGCATGTCATCCACCCGGTGACGGATGCGGGCTTTGGGATAATGGCTGTAGATGAACCGACTATTGTACGTTTCGTCTTGCCAGCCAATCCAGTCGCGTTCTCCCCCATTTCCAATCGGACTGTCGCCCATGGTTGCCGTTTTGCCGCCTGCATAAACGCCCATGACAACCTGGAGCAGCCGGCGGCCGACCAGGTTGTCGGGTGGGTTGTTGGTGACGCGAATGGCAACATCCGCTTCCCGCCTGCTCAAGCTGAGATGCTTGTACGTGCACGAAACGGAAAGTTCGATGCCGGGGTGCAGGCGCACAAATTCAGACAAATGCGGCGCTAAATAGCGATTTGCCAACATGTCCGTGCAGGTCAGGCGCAGATCGCCTTCCAGATTGAGATCAGTGCCAGATATGCGTCTTTCGACACCGGCCACCGCTTCTTCGACTTGCTGAACGGTGTCGAATATCTCGTCGCCCGCAGGCGTGAGAGTATAACGGTTATCGATGTGGTCGAAAAGCCGGACACTCAAGCGCACTTCCATTGCTGCCAATCGGCGCGAAACAGTCGGCTGGCTCACGCCGAGATCGCGGCCCGCCGCCGATAACGTTCCGGCGCGCGCAACGGCGAGGAAAAAGCGGAGGTCGTTCCAATCCATCGGTTTTCAATCCTGAATAGTGACTATGCAGCATTGCTTCTCACGCTTCAACGGACTCTGCTGCTAGATTTCAGAAGCCTGGTGGGTCAATTGAATGGGAGGATAAAATGGGCACTTATGACGTCATCGTAATCGGTCTCGGCGCTATGGGAGGTGCGGCAGCTTATCATTGCGCCAAACGCGGTGCCCGCGTTCTGGGGCTTGATGCGAATGTCTTTGGACACCAACTGGGGTCGTCCCATGGGGCGACACGAGCCATTCGCGAGACTTATTTTGAGGCCCCTGACTACGTGCCGCTGGTGCAACACTCGTTCGACATGTGGCGCGACTTGGAGCGCGC
Source organism: Hyphomicrobiales bacterium (assembly GCA_031430795.1). Classification (GTDB taxonomy): domain Bacteria; phylum Pseudomonadota; class Alphaproteobacteria; order Rhizobiales; family Aestuariivirgaceae; genus Aestuariivirga. Next base: position 38,103 of record JANPCE010000048.1, on the reverse strand, counting down.
AAGTGGCAAGTCACTGTTGTCTGAGAAGGGCGCGGTCTATGTCGCTCCCGGCGATCACAAGCTGCTTGAGGGTGTCGTATCATCCGCTGAACGGCACGGCATCGCTTATGAACGCCTGTCCAGTCGACAGGCCAACCAGCGGTTTCCGGGGTTTGCCGTTCCTGGTGGCTGGGATGCTGTTTTCGAAAAGCGTGGCGGTGTGCTTCAGGCGCACGATTGCCAGAAGGCACATGTTGATCTGGCCCGATCGCTTGGGGCGGAGTTGCGCTTCGGCGAGGGGGTGCGGTCGTGGAGCCGCAAAGACGGAAACTACACTGTAACAACTGATAGGGAAAATCACACCGCCCCCAAGCTGATCTTGACTGTCGGACCATGGATCTGTGAATTGCTGGCCGGTCTTGGATTGCCACTGACCGTGCGACGCGTCCCCGTCATCCACTTCGATCCCAGGGAACGATCGCGCTATGATGCCGATGCGATGTCGGTTTATTTTTGGGCCACGCCAGAGGGAATCTTTGCGGGCTTTCCCTATTTCGAAAATGAAGGCGTCAAGATCATGCGCCACGACCGGAGCGAAACCTGTTTGCCAGACACAGTTCGCCGCGACGTCAGCGCAGCCGACATTGAAGAAGTTGCGCATTTTGCCGATACCTACATGCCATTCGCAAACGGCGGCGTGGGCAGATCGTGCGTCTGTCTCTACACAATGACACCCGACAATCACTTTGTCGTTGACGCACATCCGCAGTTGCCCGGATTTTTTTATGCGTCTCCCTGCAGCGGCCATGGTTTCAAATTTGCGCCAGTCGTGGGCGAAGTACTGGCTGATCTGGCGCTTGAGGGAACAACCAACCAACCAATCGGATTTCTGTCGGCCAACCGCTTTGCCCAGCCGAGAGGAAAATCGGCCTGAACGCCGGCATAGCGGCAACTTGAATGAAGATGCGAATGAACGTGTCCCATTTGCGGTGCGCCGTCCACTGCGTCACCGTAACCCGGAAGATCAGCGTGCCTCAAACCTCCTGATCAGGTTTACGCACCAGGCATAAACAGTGGCATCATCGTGGTTGAAGGAAAAGTCGAAGCCAAACCAGACAGCGTAAAGCCCAATGCGATCCATCACGTCTGCGCCATGTTTTGCCAGGATCATTTGCTTCACATAGTCATAGTCTGCCTGCGTACACGCCTTGGTCACAGAAAGGAAATGACAGGCTCCTGCCAAATCCATGACATGATCCCCAATCCGGGTGGTGAAACTGAAATCGATCAGGCCGGTCACCTGCAGGTCATCGTTCATCATGACATTCGGAGGATAGATGTCGCCATGCACGATGCATCTGACCGGCTCGGGAATGGCTTCAAGCCGTGCAATGAACCGCCGGGCAATCCCATCAAGGCCCGGAACCGCCGCCGCCAGCAACTCATCCTCGGCCGCCTTTCGCACGCTTGCGGTCAGGTAATCCGACCATCTGTCGCAGCGTCGTGGCTGATCCCGAAGAAGATCTCCAAAGGCCTCGCCCGGCGCAGTGGCGACCGACATGGCTTCAGCGGCGGCAAGATAGGCACTGAGTGCAGCAGCACGCCTGTCGCCTGAAAGGCTTGGCAGCAATCCCGCCATCGACTGGCCCGCGATCCGGTCTTCGATCACGAACAGCTGATCATCAATCTTGGAAATTTCTCGAATGCGCGGCACGGCAAAGGGAAGCGGTGGCAGGTTTGCAATGAACGCTGCCTGGGCGCGAACCTGGGCTTCGCTGCCCACCCCAGGTCTCGGAATGCGCAGGATTTGCGATGTTCCCAAGGCATAAATTGTGCTTTCCCAACCCGAGCCCAGAAGGTCGGCTTCGGTTACGCCAAAAGCTGCGGTTACTGCGTCGCTCATCGCTGGCCGGGCCGGGCGGGCATCAACCAGCAGCTTGTCTCGCATATTCATCGGCGTCGAACCATCCGCGAGAGGCGACCACTTTGAGTTCATCATTAAGCTCCCATTCTTCCCATCCACGAATGTTCAATGGCTTGCCGGTTGCCGCGTCATGGCCAGTGAAGGTCCAAATGTAGATCACGTGGCTGCCGGAACAACGGACATCGTCGCAGGTCAGCGTGAGGTCAGGGACATCGGCATAAAAACCAGCCGCCATATCCCGCACCCGCGAGCGCCCCGTCCACGGCTCTCCACGGTTGATGATGATTTCGCCCTCGTTGGCATAGAAGGACGCGACGGCTTCTGCTGATTTGGAGTTCCAGGCTGCGGTATAATCTGCGGCCATTTTTTTCACTTCATTGGGATCAATCATCGCGTACTCTCCCTTGCCGCTCATCCGGTTTGCTCGTTTGCCAGAAGTGTTTTGTAGATCGCAATTGCTTCACCTCGCAAGACCCATTCCCATTGCCTGTTGGAAGTAACCGGCAATGAAATCCGTAATGCTGGGCGGAATGCCTGCGTCCCGCGCCTGCATCTGGATGCAGGCCCAAGCCTCGCCCCAGACCTTATCGAGCCTCAAGCGACCAGCCCTAATTGGCGGGCGATTGTGGCACTATCGTAGTAGTCGCGGCCCTCGACCACCAGTCCGTTTCGGACTCGCATCACCGAGCAATAGCGGACTTCGGCGCGTTTGCCGGTCGGTGGGAAATCCCCAAGGCTGGAACGAAGCACGCCGGTATGTGTGCCCGTATTGCGGAACTCGACAGTTGCCCACTCTCCACATTGGCTAACGATCACATTCTCGACTTTGCAGAGCCCGTCCGGGAAGGCTTCACGCCAACGGTAATAATCGGCCTTATAGGCATCTTTCCCCGGAAGTTTCTCACCACGGGCGATATCCTCGAAATCGCAGTCTTCGGCAATTACAGTAGCTCCGCGATCAGGGTCGCGCATGTCCCAGGATTCGTGAAACTGTCGGACAACTTTTTCAGTCGGATGCATTTTCTGGCTACCTTCCTGCGTATGTCTGAAAAGCGTAGTCGTCTTCATCCATACGTTCAATAGCGGGTCCGCTTTTGGCTGAAAGCCGACATATGCTTGAATCAAGATTCATGCATCGGCAATCATAGTCTCCAGCCGTTCAAGGCGGATTATGAGGTTGATGCCCCGAAACAAGTTTCGCGATTTCTCTCGTCGTCTCTGCCGCCAACAGTTTGACCAGCTGTGCTGCCGGAACTTCGCGGGAGAGTGCTGCCGACTGTCCATAAAGATGAAAGCCAAAGTCCTCTTGGGTTTCATCTGCTTCATACAAGGGATCAGTCAAGCTGTAGAGCAGTGGAAACGCGAGAAGTGGCTTGTGTTGTTCCAGCATCTCCAGCGCATACCGGTTACGCACAGCCCTTGCCGCCCGGCCTGAGAAGGCGTCGGTCATCATGGTATCGGTAGCTTTCGCGTTGCGCAGCATGGCGCGGCGCGCGCGATCGGTTCCAGCTTCTGGACAGGACAGGAAAGCTGTTCCCATTTGAACGCCACAGGCGCCCAAGGCAAAGGCCGCTGCAATGCCTCTGCCGTCGGCAATGCCTCCCGCCGCGATCACTGGCTGTTCAACGGCATCGGCTATTTGGGGAAGCAGCGACATGAGCCCCACGCCATCCCAAGGTTCGCGGGGTTGGTGAGACCCCCGGTGTCCACCCGCTTCGTAGCCTTGGGAAATGATCGCATCCACGCCGGATGCCGCGAGGTAAACAGCCTCCGCAACTGTTGTTGCGGTACTCAGGATGATGATCCCGGCCTTTTTCAAGCTTGCGACCGTGGCTGGATCAGGCAAGCCAAAATGGAAACTGATGACATGAGGTCGAAGCGCAAGGACCAATTGAAGTTTGGTCTCATCAAAGCCCGGCCCACTGTTCGGGAGTGTAGTTGGGGGTGAGAGGGACAGCGCCTGATAGTAGGGCCTGAGCCGTTCCCGCGCCCTTTCAAAGTCCGCCAGCGTCACAGCGGGTGCGGGGTGGACGAAGAAATTCAGATTGAAGGGGCGATTGGTCAACTCCCTCAGACGCTTGACTGATGTTTCCAACTGGTCGGTAGACATTTCCGCGCAGGCAAGCGAGCCGAGCCCTCCGACATTGCTGACAGCTGCGGCGAGTTCAGGCGTGGCCGATCCCGCCATGGGGGCCTGGATGATCGGGTGTTCAATCCCAATCAATTCGCATAGTCGATTGTTTAGCCACATGGTCTATTGCCCGTGCTCTTTGTTCACCAAAAGAGTCTTGTAAATCGCAATCGCTTCTTGTTGCCCCAAACCCATGCCCATTGCCCGGTTGAAATACTCGGCGATAAAATCCGGAATGGCGGACGGGATGCCTGCATCCCGCGCTTGCATCCGGATCCGGGCCAGCGCTTTGCCCCAGACCTGCAGTGTTGCGGTGGGCTGATCGTAGGTATCGTCCTTGATGATCCGCGCCAGTTTGCCGGCGTAGGGATCGTCCTGGAAAAGTTCCATAAATGCCTGAAGATCGATGCCCTGCGCCCCGCAGATGCGCGCTGCATGGGCAACACCGATGAATTTCACATAGAACATCGTCAACCATGCGAGGTCGAGTGCGGCGGCATCGCCCACGCCTTGACCCACGTAGCGCACTTTTCCGGCAAGGCAGGTCAGAAGTGAGCTTGCGATCTGCCATGCTTCTGCAACACCTGAAAAAAGAACCTCACCACCCTTGGTGCCGATTTGATTAGGACCACACAGGATCGCGCCATCGAGATAACGTGCACCTTGCGCACCGACCCAGTCCGAAAGCGCTTCGGCCTCGCGCGGAGTGCCCGTGGTCAGATTTACAATTGTTCGCCCGACAAGGTGGCCGTTTACGCCTTCTGGCTCCAGAAGCGCACGGGTGGACACATAGTTGTCGATGCAGATCAACACGATCGGACTGGCCACCACCGCTTCGGCAAAGGTCAGGGCTTCCTGCGCGCCCAAACCCACCAGGGCGTCGGCCTTTCCGGGGGAGCGGTTCCACACAGTAATTTTATGCCCGGCCGCCAGCATCGCCCGCGCCAGCGCTGATCCCATCAACCCCAATCCGATACAGGTCAGTTCTGTCAACAGCGCATTCCTTCCCGCACCGGAAACGTAGTTCAGTCAATGTATTGGAGTCAAACAACCTCACGCTGTGACCACAAGTTCAACGGGCGCGGTCTGGCGGATGTGCAGGTGGGATCAAATTTTGAAGTAGCGGCGTGTCAGGCAAGTTCGTGTTTTGAATTTTTGAGCTGAAGTTCAAACTGACCCACCATCTCGCAAAGCATTCGCTTGACAGCCAAGGGTTGCCAATCTAATTCCCGCCACAAGCAAGTTGCGGAAGTAGCTCAGTTGGTTAGAGCGCCGCCCTGTCACGGCGGAGGTCGCGGGTTCGAGCCCCGTCTTTCGCGCCATTTGCTTTAACCGCCTTCGGGCGGTTTTTCTTTTTGGAGACTCGGAAGTTTCGGTGTTAACTGACAGTGAAGGGGAGGGGTTGAAAATGGACCAAGACACGCTAACTTACAGACGGCTAACTGCCGCAAATACGCTGCAGACTAAAGACCTGGCCCCTCAACTTGATATGACCAAGGCATACCATAGGTTTCGGCTGCGCAATGGCAACGTTGGCGGATTTTCCGTTGGGTTGGCTGATTTTGCGTGCCTAGGCGTGAAACGCTTTGACGTTGCGGGCTATCCCTACGAAGATGAGCACGACGCAATATATTCGGATTGGGTGAAACTTGGCCAAGACATCAAAAAAGCCGAAGAAACCATCATCGGTCACTCAGAGCGCTCCGACTTCAAATCCGAGCGCTGATGTAGAGGTTCTTCCACCACCAACGAACCGTCAGTCTCCCGGCGTTGTCCGTCATACTCAAATTTGGAACGGCCCAATATTGCCGCCTGAAATAATGAAGGGTTATGATGATGTAGTTCCTGACGGTGCAAAGAGAATATTTCAGGCATTTGAAGATGAGACAAAACATCGGCGCCAGATGGAATCTAAAACGCTGGAATTCCAAGGGCGGGACTTGGTTCAAGGCAAGCGGTATGCCTTGGCTTTCGTAATTGTAGCATTGGCTGTCATTGCATTCGCTATCCAAAAAGAAGCAAACTGGGTGGCTGCCCTACTTGGGGGCGGCCTTCTTGGCACTATTGCCTTTGGATTTTTCAGGGTAATGGGCGACGAACCAAAGCAAAAAGAAACGAAAAAGCAGCAAGATGAGAAGAGGGAGTAAGTCCCCCACTCGCGCCATTTGCTGCGAATCAAGGGCCCCTGTGTGGGGCCCTTTTTCGTTTATTGTTCGTCGGTGATCTGCTTGATGGCGGTCATGACGCCGAGCTCCGGCTCTGCCCCACATTTTTCTCCGATAGCAGTGCCAGTGGCCTCAAAGGACGCAAGGTCAATTGTCGTGTCATTGGACTGACCGCCATAATAGCCGTGCAGCCAAAGCAGGATGGAGCCGCCTTCTTCGGTGTTCATGGCAAGGAGGTCAGAGCATTTCAGCGTGGAAACGTCGACGACCTCTGCTTGGGCGGAGGTTGTCGCAAGCAATAACAAGGTTGTTGCTGCGAGAATAGACTTCTTCATGTTGTCCTCAATTCAGTGTTGCTGATTCTCAGTTTCCCCGGTTCGTCAAGCTATCCATTTTGGTGGTCTTGCGAAAGTGGGCAGAAATCAGTCCTGTGGCGACGCAGCGGATTTTGCTAAGGCGCGGGCATGATCAAGATTCCCGCTTCAATTGGCCCAACGCTGTTCGCACCCGATGACGATCCGTTTTTGCATTTGGAGGAGATCAACGGAGCCCGCGCCCTGCACTGGGTCGAAGCGCAAAACCGACGAACGCTGGACGCTTTTGCTGATCTGACATTTGAGGCGGACCGCGTTGCCATTGCCGCCGTTATGCAGCGGCCAGACCGCATTGCAGCCGTCAGCAGGCGGGGTGGCCAGCTTTACAATGTTTGGCGTGACGCAAAAAACCCGCGTGGGCTGATCCGGCGCACGACAATGGAGTCTTATCGTCTGGCGGAGCCGGTTTGGGAAACGGTATTGGACTTTGATGAACTGGCCAGCACCGAAAAAGTCGATTGGATTTTCAAGGGTGCGACCAGTTTGCCGGGCAATCCTGATTTCAGCATTGTCATGCTTTCAAAAGGTGGATCAGACGCGGCAGTGATGCGGGAATTTGACCGGGCCACAAAAAGTTTTGTGAAAGATGGATTCACCATCCCCGAAGCAAAGGGTGGCTGCGTGGCGCTGGACCGGGACACTTTACTGCTGTCGAGCGCATATGGTGGAGATGCGATGCAAACGGCGGCGGGATATGCGCGCACGGTGCGGCGGCTCAAACGCGACCAGAGAATTGAAGACGCTGAAATTATATTCGAAACAGACCGTGGCAACATGGCGGCGGGTGCTTCAATTGATCATGAAAATCCTGAAAAGCCGATTTTTCTCTATGAGCAAATCGACTTCTTCAATGTCCGCATTTTCGAGCTGCTGAAAGATGACAGCAAGCGGTTGATTGATCTGCCCACAGATGCGCAGATGGATGGGTCAGGCGATGTGCTGTTGGTAAAGCCCCGCACCAGCGTGACGCACGGCGGCTATGACTATGTGGCCGACACATTGATCGTCACTTCTTATAGTGATTTCGTCGCGGGCCAGCGGGTGTTCAAGACACTGTTTGAACCCTCGCATCGCAAGGTGCTCGAAGGATTTTCGTTCTCCAAAGGCAAACTGCTGTTGAATGTGAAAGACAATCTCTGCGACCGCTATCAACTGCTGAATCACGATAATGGCAACTGGACGCCGTTGCCGCTGCCGAAACTGCCCGAAGTGGGCATGATTTCGCTTTGGGGTTTTGACGCGGATTCGTTGGAAAGCAATGGCGATTTACTGCTCAGCATCAATGATCCAGTCACTCCGGCGTCGCTTCATTTGGTGCGCAGCGGCAGCAATGAACTGGAATTGCTGAAAACCTCGCCTTCGGTATTTGAAACATCCGGCATCAAAGTCAGCCGCCACGAAGCTGTTTCCGAAGATGGCGAAAGCATTCCCTATGTGCAGGTGGGCCGAGAAGACACCAGCGGTGCAGCACCTGTTTACATGACCGGCTACGGTGGCTTCGGCATGGCCACACAGCCGCATTATGATGGCGTCATGGGCAAGCAATGGCTGGAGCAGGGTGGCACTGTCATTTATACGCATTTGCGCGGCGGCGGCGAATTCGGCACGGCGTGGCATGATGCAGGGCGGCGCGAACACAAGGGCAAATCCCACGCCGATTTCGCGGCAATCGCTTCTGACCTCGTGCAGCGCGGGCTGACCGTGCCCAATCGCATCGCGGCTGAAGGCGGCTCAAATGGCGGGTTGCTCATTGCCAATATGCTGACGCGCTACCCCGAGCGCTTCGGAGCACTGTTCTGCACCATTCCGCTGATTGACATGCGCCGCTATCACAAGCTGTTGGCAGGCCACAGCTGGATTGCGGAATATGGTGATCCAGACAAGCCAGAGGATTGGGCTTTCATCCAGCATTTTTCCGCTTACCATCAGGCAGAACCTGGCAAGTCCTATCCGCCGATTTTGATTGCCACCACAAAGGCAGATGACCGTGTGCATCCCGGCCATGCCAGAAAATTTGCTGCGAAACTTCAGGCCATGGGCTATGATCAAACTTTATATTATGAGCCGCAAACCGGGGGGCATGGATATGGCAAAGACGCAAACGAAGTGGCAGCCTTCAAGGCTCTCGGCTTGCGTTTCTTGAAAAAAATGATCGGCTGGAACTGACAATCCCGACGCGGCATTGAGACGCTTGCGGCGCGGGGCAGGCTGGGCTACCTAGCGCCTCAAAAGAGTTGTGAAAATGCCAGAATTACTCAGGGATTATTTGCCGATCGTGATCTTCATGGCCGTGGCCGGGGGAATCACATTGGCACTTATGGTGGCACCACTGTTGATCGCCTACAGCGCACCTGACCCCGAAAAGCTCTCGGCTTATGAGTGCGGCTTTAACGCCTTTGATGACGCGCGCATGAAATTCGATGTGCGGTTTTACCTTGTCGCCATCCTCTTCATCATCTTCGATCTTGAAGTGGCGTTTCTGTTTCCATGGGCAATTTCGCTGGGCAAAATAGGGCTTTTTGGCTTCTGGTCGATGATGGTGTTCCTCGGGATACTCACCATCGGGTTTATTTATGAATGGCGCAAAGGCGCGCTGGATTGGGATTGACAGCATGGGCTTGATCGAAACCGGCACCAAGGAACAGCGCCAATATTTTTCCGAAATCAATGCGGAACTGGCGGACAAAGGGTTCCTCGTCACCTCAACGGATGACCTCATCACTTGGGCCCGCACGGGTTCATTGATGTGGATGACGTTTGGTTTGGCCTGTTGTGCCGTCGAAATGATGCACACCTCGATGCCGCGCTATGACCTTGAACGATTCGGCGTGGCACCCCGCGCCTCGCCCCGCCAGTCCGACGTGATGATTGTCGCAGGCACCCTCACCAACAAAATGGCGCCGGCACTGCGCAAAGTTTACGACCAGATGCCGGAGCCGCGCTATGTCATCTCCATGGGGAGTTGCGCAAATGGCGGCGGCTATTATCATTATTCATATTCCGTGGTGCGTGGCTGCGACCGTATCGTGCCCGTGGACATTTACATCCCCGGCTGCCCGCCCACCGCAGAAGCGCTGCTCTATGGCATCCTGATGCTGCAAAAGAAAATCCGCCGCACTGGCACGATTGAGAGATAAGTCATGGCTGATCTCGAAACACTCGCGACACATATGGCCGCCAAACTGGGCGTGGGTCATACTATGGCCTTTGGCGAACTGACGTTGACAACAGACTCTGACAATATCATCGCCGTACTGACATTCTTGCGCGACGATGCGGATTGCCGCTTCGTCAACTTCATCGACCTGACGGCGGCTGATTATCCTGAACGCGAAAAGCGGTTTGAAGTCGTTTATCATCTGCTCAGCCCCTATAAGAACACACGCGTCCGCATCAAGTTGCAGGCATCTGAAACCGATGTCGTGCCCTCAAGCTTGCCCGTATTTATGGCTGCCAACTGGTTTGAGCGTGAAGTTTTTGACCTCTACGGCATCATGTTCTCCGGCCATCCCGATCTGCGCCGCATTCTCACAGACTATGGCTTCCAGGGCCATCCTTTGCGCAAAGATTTTCCGACGACAGGTTACGTTGAAGTGCGCTATGATGATGAAGCCAAGCGCGTTGTTTATGAGCCGGTAAAGCTGGTTCAAGAGTTCCGCCAATTCGATTACCTCTCACCATGGGAAGGCACGAATTACGTGCTGCCCGGTGATGAGAAGGCGAAAGTTTAAGCAAATGGCGAATGGCGAATGGCGAATGGGGTGCGGATATGGGAGATCAAAAGATCAACTCATTCAAAGATCTGCACGTTTGGCAGGAAGCCATGGACTTGGCCGTCGGGTGCTATCGTCTGACTCGCAGGTTTCCCAGGGACGAGTTGTTCGGACTAACTTCCCAAATTCGAAGGGCGTCTTCCTCAATTGCCGCGAACATAGCAGAGGGGCACGGTCGGGAGAGCACGCAGTCATTTATCCAATTTTTGCGTATTTCGCAGGGTTCGTTAAAAGAAGTGGAAACACACTTGTTGCTGTCAGCAAGGGTGGAAATTGTGACGCAAGCGCAAATCGATCTGTTGATGGAAATGTCAGAACGCATCGGAAGGAAGCTTCGCGCACTGATCAGAACTTTGCAGGAAAAATGATCGCCGTTCTCCATTCGCCATTCGCCATTCGCCATTCGCGAGCCTGTCAATGAACGAAGTCTCCACCCGCAACTTTACTATCAACTTCGGTCCGCAGCATCCGGCGGCGCACGGCGTGTTGCGCATGGTGCTGGAACTGGATGGCGAGATTGTCACCCGTGTTGATCCGCATATTGGGCTGCTCCATCGCGGCACCGAAAAGCTGATCGAGCAGAAAACCTATCTACAGGCCGTGCCTTACTTCGACCGCCTCGACTATGTGGCGCCGATGAACCAGGAGCACGCCTTTGCTCTGGCCGTGGAAAAATTGCTGGGGATAACAGTGCCAAGGCGCGGACAGCTCATCCGTATCCTTTACTCTGAAATGGGCCGTCTCCTCTCACACCACATGAATATCCTCACGCAAGCCCTTGATGTTGGCGCGTTAACGCCCATCCTCTGGGGCTTCGAAGAGCGCGAAAAGATGATGGTGTTCTATGAGCGCGCCTCCGGCAGCCGTATGCACGCCGCCTACTTCCGCCCCGGTGGCGTGCACCAGGACCTGCCGCAAAAGCTGGTCGATGACATCGAGAATTTCGTGGACAAGCATGGCAAAGTCATCGACGACATTGAAACGTTGCTGACGGGCAACCGCATTTTCAAACAGCGCAACGTCGATATCGGCATTGTAAAATTGGAAGACGCCTTCAGCTTCGGCTTCTCCGGTGTGATGGTGCGGGGCAGTGGTGCGGCATGGGACTTGCGTAAATCGCAACCTTACGAATGCTACAGCGAATTTGATTTCGACATTCCCGTGGGCAAGAATGGCGACAACTATGACCGCTATGTCATCCGGGTTCAGGAAATGCGCGAGTCATTGAAGATCATGAAACAGTGCATCGCCAAGCTCAACGCGCCCGAAGGCCAGGGGGCGATTTCATCGCAAGATGGCAAGGTCGTGCCACCCAAGCGCGCTGAAATGAAGAAGTCGATGGAAGCCTTGATCCATCACTTCAAACTCTACACCGAAGGCTACAAAGTCCCCGCTGGCGAAGTCTACGCCGCCGTCGAAGCGCCAAAGGGCGAATTCGGCGTGTATCTCGTGTCAGACGGCAGCAACAAACCCTACCGCTGCCGCCTCCGCGCACCAGGTTTTGCACATTTGCAAGCGATGGATTTCTTGAGCAGGGGCCACATGTTGGCAGACGTGTCGGCGCTGCTGGGGTCGCTTGATATTGTGTTTGGTGAGGTGGATCGATGAATCACCGCTCTGAAATCAAAATGAATGTCGATCAGTTTTTGGCTTGGTATGAAAACCAGCCAGAGGGACGTTTTGAACTGGTTAATGGTGAGGTAGTTCCGATGTCTCCAGAACGTTCGCGCCACAACCTTACAAAATTGCATGTCGTCAACGCGCTCATGGATGCAATCCAAGCTGTTGGCGCAGACTGTACGGCTTATACCGATGGTATGGGGGTGCGCTGCAACGATGGCGCGTTGTATGAGCCTGACGCTTCAATCCAAATCGGAGAACCAATGGATGGAGATGCAGTTGAACTCACAGCACCCGTTGTTGTAGTTGAAGTGTTGTCGCCGTCGTCGACGAAAAGTGACGCAACGACAAAGCTTATTGGCTATATCTCGGTAGCATCAATTGCCCACTATCTCGTGATTGATGGTCTTAACGAGACCATCGTCCATCATCGTCGCGTTTCTGCAAGTGAATGCGAAACTTCAATTGTGACTTCAGGAACGATTGAGCTTGATCCACCCGGCATCAATGTTCCTGTTGCCGCATTTTTTGGGAAGTTTTGATGTCCGTCCGCCGTCTTGATCCCATTCAACCCGCGTCCTTTGCCTTCACGCCTGAAAACTTGGGCTGGGTGAAGCTGTTGATTGCGAAGTATCCTGAGGGCAAGCAAGCCTCGGCTGTGATCCCGTTGTTGTGGCGAGCACAAGAACAAGCGGGCTGGACGTCACGGCCTGCCATTGAGCGCGTCGCCGAATTGCTCGACATGGCTTACATCCGTGTTTTGGAAGTGGCGACGTTTTACACCATGTTCCAGCTTTCTCCCGTCGGCACCAAGGCGCATATCCAGGTGTGCGGCACCATTGCCTGCCAGCTGCGTGGCGCTGAAGAATTGCGCAAAGTCTGCGAACGCAAGATCCATCACGAGCCACATCACCTCAATGCTGACGGCACCATGAGCTGGGAAGAGGTGGAATGTTTGGGCGTGTGTGTGAATGCGCCGATGGTTCAGGTATTTAAGGAAACCTACGAAGACCTGACGCCGGCCAAACTCGAAGCGCTGATTGATGATTGGCAGGCGGGCAAGAAAACCAAAGTTGGTCCGCAAATTGATCGTCAACATTCCGCACCTGTTGGCGGCGCGACGACGCTGACTGACAAGGCGCTTTATAAAGGCCAACGCAAGTTTGACCGCGTTGAAGCTCCACCTCCACCACCAGCAGCACCCGCCGCCGCACCAGCTCCAACCGCTGCTGTGGCACCCATTGCTGTTGCAGCACCCGTCGTTGCCGCAGTCGTGCCTGAGAAAAAACCTGTAAAAAAATCAATACCTTCCAAACCCGCCTTAAAGTCTTCCGCGAGGGAGATTGATGGCCGTCCGGAACTCTTGAAATCCGCACGTGGCGGCAAGGCTGATGATTTGAAAATCATCTGGGGTGTTGGGCCGGCGCTGGAAAAAATGCTGAACAAAATGGGTGTGTGGCACTTCGAACAAATCGCGTCATGGTCCGCCAAGGAACTGGCCTGGGTCGATGAAAAACTTGAAGGCTTCAAAGGCCGTGCCAAGCGTGATGAGTGGGTGAAACAATCCCGCAAACTCGAAACCGGATGGCGGCCGGATTCAGCCGTCGGCCAGAAGCCGGGGAAGAAGTAATTCATGCTCGCTGACAAAGACCGCATTTTCACTAACCTCTACGGTTACCATGACTGGGGCCTTGAGGGTGCCAAGCAACGGGGTGCTTGGGCAGACACCAAGTCCTTCATTGACAAGGGCAGGGACTGGATCGTCAATGAAGTGAAGGCCTCTGGCCTGCGCGGCCGTGGCGGCGCTGGCTTTCCGACGGGCCTCAAATGGTCGTTCATGCCGAAGGTCGTCGGCGAACGTCCGCACTACCTTGTGGTCAACGCCGACGAATCCGAACCTGGCACCTGCAAAGACCGTGAGATCATGCGGCACGATCCGCATCTTCTCGTAGAAGGCTGCCTGATTGCTTCTTTTGCCATGGCCGCACATGCCGCCTACATCTATGTGCGTGGCGAATACATCCACGAGCGCGAACGCCTGCAGGCTGCTGTGGATCAGGCCTACGAAGCGCGCCTCATCGGCAAGAACAACATTCACGGCTGGGATTTTGACGTGATCGTGCATCACGGTGCTGGCGCTTACATCTGCGGTGAAGAAACCGCGATGTTGGAAAGTCTCGAAGGCAAAAAAGGCCAGCCCCGCATGAAGCCACCGTTCCCCGCGAACGTCGGCCTCTATGGTGCACCGACGACGGTGAACAATGTGGAATCGATTGCAGTGGCGGGAACGATTTTGCGGCGCGGTGCAACGTGGTTCAATTCCATCGGCCGCCCCAACAATGTCGGCACAAAACTCTTTTGCATTTCCGGCCATGTGAACAAGCCCTGCAATGTCGAAGAAGCCATGGGTGTCACCTTCCGTGAGCTGATCGACAAACATGCCGGTGGTGTTCGCGGCGGTTGGGACAATCTGCTGGCCGTAATCCCCGGTGGATCATCTGTCCGCATGGTGCCCGCTGAACAGATCATTGACACGCCGATGGATTTTGACTCGTTGTCGAAACTCCGCTCTGGCCTCGGCACGGCAGCGGTCATCGTCATGGACAAATCCACCGATCTCATCCGCACCATCGCAAGGCTTGCTTACTTTTATAAGCACGAGTCCTGCGGCCAATGTACACCCTGCCGCGAAGGCACCGGCTGGATGTGGCGCGTGCTCACCCGCATGAGCGAGGGCCGCGCCGGAAAGCGCGAGATCGACATGCTGCTCGACGTGACAAAACAAATCGAAGGCCACACCATCTGCGCTTTGGGCGACGCCGCGGCCTGGCCCGTCCAAGGCCTCATCACCCATTTCCGCCCGGTGATCGAAAAGCGCATCGACGACTACAGCTACCGCTCCACCTCAGACGGCGCCGTGCGCCACGCAGCGGAGTGAATCATGTACTTCGCGCGCAAAACATTCGAACTCGGCGTTTGCCTTGCAGGTTACTGGCAGGGCATCAAGTTTGGCGGCTGGGGTGGGGGCGTTCTGTTGGCCTTCGTGGCCTTGTGTGCCACATCATGGGGTTGGGATTGGTTTGCCAAGAGGTTTCTGGGTGGCGACGAAAGCGGCTCAACCCGCAAGCATTTCATTTTTGGCGTGGTTTCTTCGGCACTCGTTGCAATCGCGTCGTACAATTTATGGGGCAAGTACTGAATGCCTGAGATCAAGATAGACCGCGCTTTGCGCCTTGCGGCGGAATGATTATGCACCTCGCTGAACTCAACATCGGCAAATTCAAACATCCGACATCCGATCCACGGATGTCAGGGTTCATGGAAAGTCTGGATCGTGTCAATGCGTTGGCTGAACGTTCTCCCGGTTTTGTCTGGCGCTTGAAGGGCGACAACAACAACGCCACTGAAATGCGCGTCGGTGACGATATGGCGGTGAACCTTTCAGTGTGGGAAGATGCAAAGTCGCTGGAGAATTACGTGTTTAAAACCGTGCATGCGCAGTTCTACAAGCGCAAAGCTGAATGGTTCGTCTGGATGGAAAAACCGCACATGGTGTTTTGGCATGTTTCAGAAGGACATCAGCCGTCGCTGGATGAAGCGTATGCGCGCCTCCAGTATTTCGAAAAACATGGTGTTTCTGATTTTGCGTTTGGCTGGGCGGAAGTGATGGATGTGGAGCGCATGCGTGCGCTAAGGTGTGCGTGATGCTTGCATTTGACACCCCCTCCCGGCTTCGCCGTACTCCCCCGTCGCTTCGCGCCTGGGAAGTTAACTTTAACTCCCTCAAGCGCAGCTTGGGGGAGTACCCCGAAGAGGGGAGGGGGTGTGTCCGCATGCTCGCTCGCATCGGAATGGAACGACAGAATGCCTAAGATCAAAATAGACGGCGTTGAAGGCGAATATGAAAACGGCTTGACACTGTTGCAGGCCTGCGAAATCGCTGGCGCTGAAGTGCCACGCTTTTGTTATCATGACCGCCTCTCAATCGCTGGCAACTGCCGCATGTGCCTCGTCGAAGTAAAGGGCGGCCCGCCAAAACCTCAAGCCTCTTGCGCCATGTCGGTCAACGATCTGCGCCCCGGCCCCAACGGCGAAACACCGGAAGTTTTCACCAACACGCCGATGGTGAAAAAAGCCCGTGAGGGCGTCATGGAATTCCTGCTGATCAACCACCCGCTGGATTGCCCCGTGTGCGATCAGGGCGGCGAGTGCGACCTGCAGGACCAGGCCATGGCTTACGGCAAATCCGGCAACCGCTTTGCCGAAAACAAGCGCGCCGTCGAAGACAAGGATTTTGGCCCGCTCGTCAAAACCGAAATGACGCGCTGCATCCAGTGTACGCGTTGTGTGCGCTTCACCACGGAAGTCGCGGGCATCAACGACATGGGCCTCACGGGGCGTGGCGAAGATGTGGAGATCACCACCTACCTCGACCGCATCATCACCTCCGAATTGCAAGGCAACATCATCGACCTTTGCCCGGTGGGTGCACTGACGTCGAAGCCTTACGAATTCAAGGCCCGTCCCTGGGAGTTGCGCAAGACCGAAACCATTGACGTGATGGATGCGCTTGGCTCCAACATCCGTGTGGACGCCCGTGGCCGCGAAGTGATGCGCATTCTGCCGCGCACCCATGAGCTGATCAACGAGGAGTGGATTTCCGACAAGACGCGCTTCGTCTGGGACGGCCTGAAAACCCAGCGCCTTGACCAGCCCTATGTGCGTGAACTTTCAAAACTGCGGTCCGCTTCGTGGGACGAAGCACTCGGCCAAGCCGCAAACAAGATCAAATCCACAACGCCGGACCGCGTTGGCATCATCGTCGGTGACCTCATCTCTGCCGAAGAAGCTTTCGCGCTCAAAGATATGGCGATGAAACTCGGCGTCAAGAACATTGATTGCCGCGAGCCTGGCTCTGCCTTGGGTGAACATGGCGGTCGTGCCGGATACATTTTCAATTCCACCATCGCAGGCATCGACGAAGCCGATGCCATCATGCTGATCGGCTGCAACCCCCGCCTCGAAGCCCCTGTGCTCAACGCCCGCATCCGCAGGCGCGCCGCCAAGGGCGATTGCCTGATTGGCGTTGTCGGCGAAAAAGCTGATCTCACGTATCATTACAATTACCTCGGCGCCGGTCCCGAAAGCCTTGAGCAATTCGTAAGCCACCCCGCGATTTCAAAACAGAAGCCCATGTTTATCGTCGGGCAGGGCGCACTCAACCGACCAGACAGTGCAGCTATCCTCGCAATGGTGGCGAAGGCCGCAGCGGCAATGGGCGTTGTCAAAGACGGCTGGAATGGCTTCAACATTCTCCACACAGCCGCTGGCCGTGTTGGAGCGCTTGATGTGTGTGCATTGCCGGGCGACGGCGGTCTGAATACCCAAGGCATGATCACCGCCGCTGGCAAGGGTGAGCTTGATGTGGTGATCCTCGCAGGTGCTGATGAGATCGACACCAAAACATTGGGCAAGGCCTTCGTGATCTATCTCGGAACCCACGGCGACAATGGCGCACACCGCGCCGACGTGATTTTGCCCGGTGCCGCTTACACCGAAAAATCCGCGACCTTCGTCAACACAGAAGGCCGGCCGCAAATGACTGTGCGGGCGTCCTTCCCGCCAGGTGACGCCCGTGAGGATTGGGCCATCATTCGCCAACTCGCGGAAAAATTGGGTGCAACGCCGGCGTGGTCAAGCATCAATGGCCTGCGCGCCGCGATGTACGCCATCGCCCCGCAGCTCGCACAGCTTGATCACATCCACACGGCGGATGCTGACGCGCTTTCCGAACTTGCCAAAGGCGAAGGCAAAGCCAGCAGGGACGCTTTCGTTTCGCCCATCACCGATTTCTACCTCACCAACCCCATCGCCCGCGCCTCGCGCACCATGGGGGAATGCTCTGCCGTCAAAAATGGCGCACGGGCAAAGGCAGCGGAGTAAGCCATGGCAGAGATTGCGCTTCTCATTGGCATCATCGCTCTCCAAAGCGTTGCTTTGTTGACGGCAGTTCTGATCAGCGTCTCGCTGCTCGTCTACTTCGACCGTAAAGTCTGGGCGGCAGTGCAACTGCGCCGTGGCCCCAACGTCGTTGGCCCATGGGGTGTGTTGCAGTCCTTCGCTGACATGCTGAAATTCGTGTTCAAGGAAGTCATCATCCCCGACAGCGCCAACAAAGGCGTGTTCGTGCTGGCTCCTATCGTGACGGCAATCCTGTCACTCGCGGCCTGGGCTGTAGTACCACTCAACGAGGGCTGGGCGATTGCAGACATCAACGTCGGCATTCTATATCTCTTCGCGCTCTCCTCCCTCGGCGTCTATGGGATTATCATGGCGGGCTGGGCGTCGAATTCGAAGTATCCATTCCTCGCGGCACTCCGCGCTGCGGCCCAAATGGTGTCTTATGAAGTCTCCATCGGCTTCGTCATCATCACGGTGCTGCTCTGCGTCGGATCGCTGAACCTCACCGACATTGTGATGTCACAGAAGACTGGCCTCGGCACCATGCTCGGCCTTCCCCCATCGTTCCTTGATTGGTATCTGATTCCGCTGTTCCCGATGTTCGTGATCTTCTTCATCTCCGCCCTCGCCGAAACCAACCGCCCGCCGTTTGACCTCGCGGAAGCCGAGTCTGAACTGGTGGCCGGCCACATGACGGAGTATTCTTCAACGCCCTACATGCTGTTCATGCTCGCTGAATATGTGGCAATCACCATGATGTGCGCGATCACCACATTGCTGTTCCTTGGGGGCTGGTTACCCATTCTCGACATTGCAGTTTTGAACTGGGTGCCTGGCGTCGTCTGGTTTGTGTTGAAGGTGGTCTTCGTCTTCTTCATGTTCTCCATGGTGAAGGCCATCGTGCCGCGCTACCGTTATGACCAGTTGATGCGTCTGGGCTGGAAAGTGTTTCTGCCAATCTCGCTGGCCTGGGTGGTCATCACCTCCGGCGTCCTCGTTGCCTTTGGATGGTTGCCGACATGAATTTACCCCTCGTCGCCCGCTCGCTGTTCCTGCGTGAATTTTTGTCCGCCACATGGCTGGCGCTGAAATATATTGTGTCACCGAAAGTGACGCTGAATTACCCGCACGAGAAGGGCATGCTCTCGCCCCGCTTCCGCGGTGAACATGCGCTCCGCCGTTACCCCAATGGCGAAGAACGCTGCATCGCCTGCAAGCTCTGCGAAGCCATTTGCCCGGCGCAGGCCATCACCATCGAGGCTGGCCCACGCCGCAACGACGGCACACGTCGCACCACACGTTATGACATCGACATGGTGAAGTGCATCTACTGCGGCTTCTGCCAGGAAGCCTGCCCGGTGGACGCCATCGTCGAGGGACCAAACTTCGAATACGCCACGGAAACCCGCGAAGAGCTTTTGTTCAACAAGGAAAAACTCCTTGCCAACGGCGACCGTTGGGAACGCGAAATCGCGCGCAACCTTTCGCTCGACGCGCCCTATCGCTGAGGACACAAACCAGATGCTCGCGGCAACATTCTTCTTCTACCTCTTCTCCGCAGCGGCCATCGCCTCTGCGATCATGGTGATTTTTTCGCGCAATCCCGTGCACTCTGTGCTGTTTCTCATTCTCTGCTTCTTCAACGCAGCGGGCCTGTTTATCCTCATGGGGGCTGAATTTCTGGCGATGATCCTCGTGGTCGTTTACGTCGGTGCCGTGGCTGTGCTGTTCCTCTTTGTCGTCATGATGCTGGATGTGGACTTTGTGAAACTGCGCGAAGGCTTTGCCAGCTATCTCCCCGTCGGCGGCGTCATCGGCCTGATCTTGCTGGCCGAACTTGCCCTGGTATTCGGCACGTGGACACTTGCACCCGAAGCCTTGAAAACCGTGGCTGCTCCCGCAGGCAGTGCCAAAACCAACACACACCAACTCGGCGAAATTCTCTACACCCAGTATTTTTACGTCTTCCAGGCGGCAGGCCTGATCCTGCTTGTGGCCATGATCGGTGCCATCGTGCTCACACTGCGCCACAAGCCAGGCGTCAAGCGCCAGAACATTGAAAGCCAGGTGTCTCGCACACCTGAAACCGCCGTGGCCATGCACAAAGTCGAACCGGGGCAGGGGATTTGAGCATGATCGGCCTTTCACACTATCTCACCGTCGCCGCCATCCTCTTCACCATTGGCATCTTCGGCATTTTTCTCAACCGCAAGAACGTCATCGTCATCATGATGTCGATTGAACTTATGTTGCTCGCCGTGAATATCAACCTCGTGGCCTTCTCCGTGCAACTGAATGATCTCGTGGGCCAGGTTTTTGCATTGCTCGTGCTCACCGTCGCGGCCGGCGAAGCCGCCATCGGCCTTGCCATTCTTGTCACCTATTTCCGCAACCGCAACACCATCGAAGTCGATGACATCACGATGATGAAGGGCTGACGAACAACCATGTATCAAGCAATCGTCTTCCTTCCACTGCTGGGCGCATTGATCGCCGGCCTGTTTGGAACAGCTCTGTTTCGCAACTTCGGC
The DNA here is from genome assembly GCA_031430795.1 of Hyphomicrobiales bacterium. Classification (GTDB taxonomy): domain Bacteria; phylum Pseudomonadota; class Alphaproteobacteria; order Rhizobiales; family Aestuariivirgaceae; genus Aestuariivirga. The sequence goes on along the minus strand of JANPCE010000048.1, from coordinate 17,645 downwards.
CACGACAAGGACGTGTACGGCGACCACAGCCACCACGCGCATGATGATCACGCCCACGACGATCATCACGGTCACTATCATGGCCCGATGTGGCCCATGTATCTGACGACGGCATTGCTTTTCGTTTCTGCCGCACTCAGCTGGTGGAACTTCTCCGAATACCTGCACCACGCCGCACTCGTCAAAGTGCCAGTACTGAAGTTCATTTCCTCCGGCGCCCTGCAGGCTGATTGGGCACTCCGCATCGACACGCTGACGTCGGTGATGTTGGTTGTGGTGACAACCGTATCCGCACTCGTGCACCTGTATTCCCTCGGCTACATGAGCCACGACGAACACCAGCCACGCTTCTTCGCCTACCTCTCGCTCTTCACGTTTGCGATGTTGATGCTGGTCACGGCTGACAATCTCATCCAGATGTTCTTCGGCTGGGAAGGTGTGGGCCTCGCGTCCTATCTTCTCATCGGCTTCTGGTATCAAAAGCCAACGGCCAACGCCGCCGCCATCAAGGCCTTCGTTGTCAACCGTGTCGGCGACTTCGGCTTCGCCCTTGGCATCTTCGGCTGCTTCATGATGCTGGGCAGCGTCGAGTTGGACGCGCTGTTTGCCGGTGCCCCCGGCCTCGTCGGTAAGACCATCCCATTCTTGTCATGGGAGTGGGACGCGCTCACTGTCCTCTGCCTGCTGTTGTTCATGGGTGCCATGGGCAAGTCCGCGCAATTCCTGCTGCACACCTGGCTGCCCGACGCCATGGAAGGCCCGACACCTGTGTCAGCACTGATCCATGCCGCAACAATGGTGACAGCAGGCGTGTTCCTCGTCGCCCGCATGTCGCCGATGTTTGAACTCGCTCCCGTGGCACGCGATGTGATCGTCGTCGTCGGTGCCATCACCGCCTTCTTCGCCGCCACTGTTGGCCTCGTGCAGAACGACATCAAACGCGTCATCGCCTATTCAACCTGCTCGCAACTCGGCTACATGTTTGTGGCACTTGGTGTGGGTGGTTACGGCATCGCCATCTTCCATCTCTTCACCCACGCCTTCTTCAAGGCGCTGCTGTTCCTCGGCGCAGGCTCCGTCATCCACGCCATGTCAGGCGAGCAGGACATGCGGAAAATGGGCGGCCTTGCACCACACATCCGCATCACCTGGGGTCTGATGCTCATCGGCACCTTTGCACTGACGGGCCTTGGCATTCCGGGCATCGGCGGTTTCGCAGGGTTCTATTCAAAAGACGCCATCATCGAAAGTGCTTTCGCCTCGCATCAGGCTCCGCACATGTTCGCATTTGCACTGCTCATTCTTGCGGCCTTCTGCACCAGCTTCTATTCATGGCGCCTTGCTTTCATGACTTTCAACAACGAGTCACGCGCAGACAAGCACACGCAGGAACACGTGCATGAAAGCAGCCAGATCATGCTGATCCCGCTCTACGTGCTGGCGATTGGAGCGGTCATCGCCGGCTTTGTCTTCGAGGGTTATTTCATCGGCCATGAACAGAAGGAATTCTGGGGCGCAAGCATTGCACAGAACAACATCGTGAACGAATTCCACGAAGTGCCAAAGTGGGTGAAGTGGTCGCCGTTCATTGCCATGGCGCTCGGCTTCATGCTCGCATTGATGTTCTATATCCGCAACACCTCGCTGCCCGGCAAACTCGCAAGCATGCACCAGCCGATCTACCAGTTCCTGCTCAACAAGTGGTACTTCGACGAACTTTATGATCTCATATTCGTGCGCCCCGCCATGTGGCTAGGCCGCTTCTTCTGGAAGCAGGGTGATGGCATGGTCATTGATGGACTTGGCGCCGATGGCATTTCGGCCCGCGTCGGCGATGCCTCGGCACAGGTCGTAAGATTGCAGTCCGGCTATGTCTATCACTACGCCTTCGCCATGCTTATTGGCGTTGCCGCTATCATCACTTGGTTCTCGTTGGGAGGGGCTTAACGATGTCTTGGCCGCTTCTGTCCGTCGTCACGTTCCTGCCGCTCGTCGGCGTGGCATTCATTCTTTTCGCCAAAGGTGATGATCCCGCCGCCGAATGCTATGCGCGCTATGCCGCGTTGTGGACGACCATTGTCACCTTCCTGGTTTCGCTGCTGATCCCGCTCAACTTCGTGAACGCGGAGTCCGGCTTCCAACTTGTGGAGCAGGCGGATTGGCTGGGCTTCGCTTCTTATCGCATGGGTATCGACGGTATCTCCATGCCGCTCATCATGCTCACCACATTCCTGATGCCGATCTGCATTCTCGCGTCCTGGTATGTGTCGAAGCGTGTGCGCGAATACATGATCGCCTTCCTTGTGCTGGAATGCCTGATGATCGGCGTGTTCTGCGCGCTGGATATTGTGTTGTTCTACGTCTTTTTCGAAGCTGGCCTGATCCCGATGTTCTTGATCATCGGCATCTGGGGCGGCCAACGCCGCGTTTATGCGTCGTTCAAATTCTTCCTCTACACCTTGCTCGGCTCCGTGCTGATGCTGCTCGCCATCATCGCCATGTACTGGCATGCGGGCACCACGGATATCGCCATGTTGCTGAAGCCTGGCACATTTCCAGCGGATATGCAGAAATGGCTCTGGCTCGCCTTTTTCGCATCCTTCGCGGTGAAGATGCCAATGTGGCCAGTGCACACCTGGCTGCCGGATGCGCACGTCGAAGCGCCAACAGCAGGCTCAGTCATCCTTGCCGCAATTCTTTTGAAAATGGGCGGCTATGGTTTCCTGCGCTTCTCCCTGCCCATGTTCCCGGACGCGTCGCTTTATTTCCAGAACTTTGTCTACGTCCTCTCCGTTGTTGCCATCGTCTACACATCGCTCGTGGCGTTGATGCAGGAGGACATGAAGAAGCTCATTGCCTATTCCTCCGTCGCCCACATGGGTTTTGTCACCATGGGCATCTTCTCCATGACGCGGCAGGGCATCGATGGCGCCATCTTCCAGATGATCAGCCACGGGCTTGTCTCCGGCGCACTCTTCCTCTGCGTCGGCGTGATTTACGACCGCATGCACACCCGCGAGATCAAAGCCTATGGCGGCCTGGTGTCGCGCATGCCGATTTACGCCGCGATTTTCATGCTCTTCACCATGGCCAATGTCGGCCTTCCCGGCACATCCGGCTTCGTCGGTGAATTCATGACTTTACTCGGCACTTTCCAAAATAACACCTGGGTCGCCTTCTTCGCCACGTTCGGCGTCATCCTCTCCGCCTGCTACGCACTGTGGCTGTATGCCCGCGTCATTTATGGCAAGATGGAAAAGCAGGAATTGGCGTGGATGCCAGACGTCACGCGGCGCGAATTTGCTACATTGGCACCGCTCGTTGTCCTCACGCTTTACTTCGGCATTTATCCGTCACCCATTCTGGATGTCATCGGTGCCTCCGTCGAAAATCTCCTGAAATCTGTCGAAACCGCTGGCCTGCTTGAAGCTGCCCGCACCCTTGCGATGAAATGAACATGTCAGCACTCCTGAACACAGTAGACGCCGCCGCCGCCCTGCCGGAAATCTTCCTTGTGATTTGTGCCATGACAATGCTGATGATCGGCGCTTTCACCAGCGGCAATGCGTTTCGCCTGGTATCAAGCCTCTCTATCGCGGCGTTGCTTTTGACCATCACCTTGGTGATGGCAAACGATGGTGCCAAAGTCACGGCATTCAACGGTGGCTTCATCGTCGAAAACTTCGCACGCGTGATGAAGGTCCTTGCCATCATCGGCGCTGCGTTCGCCATCATTCTTTCAATGGCTTTCATGCGCCGCATCAAGATGGACCGCTTTGAATATCCCATCCTCATTGTCATGGCCACCATCGGCATGATGATGATGATTTCGGCCAACGACCTGATCTCGCTCTACATGGGCCTCGAACTTCAATCTCTTGCTCTTTACGTTGTCGCCGCCATCAATCGCGATGATGCGAAGTCCTCCGAAGCAGGCCTGAAATATTTTGTTCTCGGCGCTCTCTCATCCGGCATGCTGCTCTATGGTGCCTCACTGGTTTATGGCTTCACGGGTACCACAACATTCGCTGGCATTGCCGCATCACTCGCCGCATTGGGATCTAGCCTCGGCATTGTCTTCGGCCTCGTTTTCATCATGGCTGGACTCGCGTTCAAAGTCTCCGCCGTGCCCTTCCACATGTGGACGCCCGATGTTTACGAGGGCGCTCCAACGCCAGTGACGGCCTTCTTCGCCGCCGCACCCAAGATCGCAGCCATCGCACTTTTCACCCGCGTCATGACTGGGCCATTCGCCGCAATCGTGAATGACTGGCAGCAGATTGTTGTGGTGATTTCCATTCTCTCCATGGCGCTCGGTGCATTTGCCGCCATCGGCCAGACCAACATCAAGCGCCTGCTGGCCTATTCTTCGATTGGTCACATGGGTTTTGCACTCGTTGGCCTCGCAGCAGGAAGCCAGGAAGGTGTGGCCGGCATCGTCATCTACATGCTGATCTACATGCTCACCACAATCGGCGTTTTCGCCTGCGTGCTGCAAATGCGGCGGGACGGCAGGCAGGTTGAAACAATTGCAGATCTTGCAGGCCTCGCCAAAACCAACAAGGGCCTCGCCTTCATCCTGTCCATGCTGATGTTCTCGCTCGCCGGCATTCCGCCGCTGGCAGGTTTCTTCGGCAAACTCTTCGTCTTCATGGCCGCCGTCAAGGCGGGTCTCTGGGTACTCGCCGTCATCGGCGTTCTCGCCAGTGTTGTCGGTGCATATTATTATCTCCGCATCATCAAGACCATTTACTTCGATGAGCCACACACCACATTCGAAAAGGCAGAACCCGAAGTGCGCTGGATCGCGATTGCCTCCGGCATCTTCGCGCTGATCTTCGTCGTGATCGCTTCGCCGCTTTGGTCCCTTGCCGAAACAGCGGCCAAGTCGCTCTATTGAACATCGTTGTCCAAGCCCCGGTCCGGCACTACGACACCATAGACTCAACGAACCTCGAAGCGCACCGCCTGTTTCAATCGGGTGAACGCGGCCTCCTGTTCTTGCTGGCTGACGAGCAGACACAAGGCAGGGGCCGCATGCAACGGCAATGGGTGTCGGAGTCTGGCAATTGCTATTCCACTTTGATGTTGCCTCTGCGGGCAGATATTTCGGTGCTGGCGCAAATCGGTTTCGTGGTTTCGCTCGCCGTAGCCGATGTGGTCACGGCCTTCGCCCCGCAAGCCCGGTTGCAACTCAAATGGCCGAATGATGTTTTGATCGCAGGTGCAAAAGTTTCCGGCATCCTGAGTGAAGTCGTGTCGCAGTCACCCCTCACACTTGCCATTGGCTGCGGCATCAATGTCGCCCATGCGCCCACGGGCCTTGCCTATCCAGCCACACACCTCTCGGTTTTTGGCGAGGCGACATGCGATGGCGTCTTCGACATCTATAGATCAGCACTTGCCCATTGGCTCGCCATGTGGGACGAGGGCCACGATTTCGAAACCATTCGTCTGGCCTGGCTGCATCGCGCCATCGGCATCGGCGAAACTGTTTCGGTGACAACCGCGAACATGAACATCAAAGGCTGCTTCGAAGGCCTTGACCCACAGGGGGCCATCATCATCACAGACAACGACAGGACACACATGTTGCTATCCGGCGACCTTCATATTCCATCCCTCGCGGCCATGCGGAGTTCAACATGAGTGCGAAACGCAAAGGCTCCGACAAGCGCGAACTCGTGCTGTTGCCACTGGGCGGCACCGGCGAAATCGGCATGAACTGCTATTGTTATGGCACAGGCCCGGAGCGCGACCGCGAATGGCTGATGGTGGATCTTGGCGTCAAATTCGGCGGTGACAAAGAGCCGGGCGTGGATGTGATTTTACCCGACATCAGCTTCATCACATCCAATCGCAACGACCTCGCGGGCCTCGTCATCACCCACGCCCATGAAGATCACATCGGCGCTGTTCCATGGTTGTGGCCACAATTGAAATGCGATGTCTATTGCACCGCCTTTGCCGCTGAACTTCTGATGCTGAAATTGAAAGAGCACGGTCTCGACGAAGACGTGCCTTTGCACATCGTCGAACCCTACAAGCCCTTCACGCTGGGCCAGTTCACAGTTGAGCTGCTGCCTGTCACCCATTCCATCCCGCAGTCCAATGCGCTGTTGATCAAAACCGCAGACGGCACCGCACTGCATTCAGGTGATTGGAAAATCGACCACACCCCCGTGTTGGGAGAGCCCTTCAATGCGCAAGCTTTCATCGATGCCGGAAAAGCGGGTGTGGATGTATTGGTCTGCGACTCCACCAATTGCCTGCGCGAAGGTGTGTCCCCATCAGAAACAGATGTGGCCGCCACACTGACCGACATCATCAAACACGCCAAAGGCCGTGTTGCCGTCACCACTTTCGCATCCCATGTTGAACGCATATCCTCCGCTGTCAAAGCCGCGCGCGCCTGTGGCCGCGAAGTGGTGATTGCAGGCCGTGCCATGCGCAACACCATCGAGGCCGCGCGCAACTGTGGCATGCTCAAAGATGCCGGTGCATTCCTTGATGAAGACCAATTCGGCTTTCTTCCCAACAGTAAAATCATGTTGCTCTGCACCGGCTCACAAGGTGAACCCCGCGCCGCCATGGCCCGCATTGCGGAAGACAATCATCCCAACATCACCCTGGAAGAGGGCGACCTCGTCATCTTTTCTGCCCGCACCATTCCGGGCAATGAGAAGGAGGTCAGCGCCATCACCAACAACCTGGCGAAATTGCGGGTCGATGTGTTGACCTCTGACGATGCCCTCGTTCATTCCTCCGGCCATCCCCGCCAAGGCGAACTCAAGCAAATGTATGACTGGGTGAAACCCCGCGCCGTCATCCCCATGCATGGCGAACCCCGCCACATGTTCTTCCATGAAAAGTTTGCGAAAGCGCAGGGCATCGAGGAAACACTGGTGTTGCAGGACGGCAAGATTGCGCGCTTGAACCCGGGCCCCGTCGCCATCATTGATGAAGTGACATCTGGCGTGTTGCATGTCGATGGCAAACTCATCGTAAGTGGCGACGACGGCCCCGCAAAGCAACGCCGCAAACTGTCTTACGTCGGCATGGTGATCGCACTGGTTTTGGTTGATGATCATCACAAGCTGGCAGAAGACATCGAAATCACGTTGGATGGTGTGCCCGAAGGCTTGGCAGATGAATTGATGGTTGCCGCCGAAAAGGCCTTTGACAGCATGGCAAAGCCCCGCCGCAAGGACATGGACGCCATCGAAGACACAATCCGCCACGCCATCCGCCGCACAGCGGATATGACCTGGGGCAAAAAGCCAATCGTGAAGGTGATGGTGGTGAAGGTCTAATCACTCCCTTGCGCTGAAAGCGCGGGGGAGTACCCCGAAGGGGAGAGGGGGTGTGTCGGCACACTCGACCCCGCCTGTTTCAACCACCCCTCCGGCGCTTCGCGCCACCTCCCCACCGCTGCGCGGCAAGGAGGTTAAGCTGCTATATTCCATTCCGAATCATGAAAAAGCCCACCACTCCCCCGCCACCGCCGCCAGAAATTGAAACCGTTGAGCTGCGCGAAGCGCTTGAAACGCGCTATCTCGCCTATGCGCTTTCAACCATCATGCACCGCGCATTGCCGGACGTGCGCGATGGCTTGAAGCCCGTGCATCGCCGCCTGCTCCACGTCATGCGCGTGCTGCGACTGGATCCAAATTCAGCTTTTAAAAAATCCGCCAAAATCGTCGGCGATGTCATGGGCGGCTATCACCCCCACGGTGACCAATCGATTTACGACGCCCTCGTGCGCCTCGCCCAGGATTTCTCCTCGCGTTATCCACTCGTCGATGGCCAGGGCAATTTCGGCAACATCGATGGCGACAGTGCCGCCGCCTACCGTTACACCGAAGCCCGCATGACGGCTGTGGCGGGATTGCTGCTGGACGGCATTGATGAAGACACCGTTGATTTCCGCCCGAACTACGATGGTACGGTTGACGAGCCTGTTGTGCTGCCCGGAGCTTTCCCGAACATTCTGGCCAATGGTGCCACGGGCATCGCTGTCGGCATGGCCACATCCATTCCGCCCCACAACGCGGCTGAGTTGTGTGACGCCGCACTTTATCTGATCAAAACACCCAACGCAGGCGTCGACAAGCTGGTGCAGTTTGTCCTCGGCCCGGATTTTCCAACGGGCGGTATCATCATTGACGATCGCCAAAGCATCACCGAAGCCTATCGCACGGGCCGGGGTTCTTTCCGCGTCCGCGCCCGTTGGAGTGTTGAGGAATTGGGCCGTGGCGGCTGGCAGATCATCGTCACCGAAATTCCCTACATGGTGCAGAAGGCAAAGTTGATCGCCGATGTCGCGGATCTTTTGGAGGCCAAGAAGCTGCCGCTGCTCGGCGACATCAGAGACGAGTCGGCAGAAGACATTCGCGTCGTCATTGAAGCCAAGACCCGCAACATCGAACCCGCCGTGTTGATGGAACAAATGTTCCGCGCCACTGACTTTGAAACCAGGTTCCCCCTTAACATGAACGTGTTGTCCGGCGGCAAGGTTCCCAAAGTCATGTCCCTCAAGGACATTTTGAAGGAGTGGCTCGATCACCGCAAAAACGTTCTCGTGCGCGGCACCAATTTCCGTCTCGCCGAAATCGCAAGACGCCTTGAAATTCTCGAAGGCTATTTGATCGCTTATCTCAATTTGGATGAAGTCATCAAAATCATCCGCGAGGAGGATGAGCCAAAACCAAGGTTGATGGCGCGCTTCAAACTCACAGACATGCAGGCCGAAGCCATTCTCAACATGCGCCTGCGCGCCCTTCGCAAACTTGAAGAAATGGAAATCCGCAGGGAACACACTGAACTCACCAATGAGCAAAAAGGTCTGAAAGGCCTGCTCACGTCTGACGATGACCAGTGGACGCGCATCGGCGACGACATCAGAAAGGTCAAGGAGACCTACAACAAGAAGACACCCTTGGGCCGCCGTCGCACGGACTTCGCCGATGCCCCTGATGTTGCAGAAGCGCTTGATGAGATGATGGTGGAGAAGGAGCCTGTCACCATTGTCTGTTCGGAGAAGGGCTGGATCCGGTCCATGAAAGGCCACCTCGAAGACGCAGCCACATTGACCTACAAGGATGGCGACCAAAGCCGCTTTGTTTTGAACGCGATGACGACAGACAAAATCATGTTGTTTTCATCGTCAGGCAAGTTCTTCACGCTTGAGGCAAGCAAACTTCCTGGTGGCCGCGGCCATGGCGAACCGGTGCGGCTGATGGCGGAAGTCGATGCCGCAGACGCGATCATTGCGGTGTTTGCACATCAGCCCGGTGCCAAACGCCTGGTTGCATCCAGCGACGGCAATGGTTTTGTCGTGACAGAAGACGAATGCGTGGCCAACACCCGCAAGGGCAAACAAGTCCTCAATGTCAAGGCGCCAGTCGAAGCCCAGGTCTGCCGTCGCATTGCTGCGGACGCCGATCACGTGGCGGCAATTGGCGAGAACCGCAAGCTGCTGGTGTTCAAACTGTCTGAACTTCCAGAGATGACGCGCGGCAAAGGCGTCAGACTCCAGAAATACAAGGATGGCGGACTCAAAGACGCAACGACCTTCAACCTTTTGGCGGGCTTGATGTGGACCGACTCCAGCGGCCGTGAACGCAACGTGTCTGACCTCAAGGACTGGATCGGCGGCCGGGCGCAGGCCGGGATGCTGCGTCCCAAGGGCTTTCCACAAAATGACCGCTTTGGGACTTGAGTCCAACTGATCCGTATACGAATCATTAGGCATGCCGCCCGTATGTTGCGCCCGAATTGATTCTGGAGTTGCTTGTATTGGCTTATCTGGTCAACTGGGTCGAGTATGGGGTCATGGCCCCGGAACAGCCCGTGGGCGATGAGCCCATTGACCGCCTGCATTCGCGTCGTTTCGAGCAAGGCTCGGTTCGTGTTGTCAGTGGCCCGTTGGGAACCGAGATCAAATGGATGATTGGGTCTCCCTGCACGGCTTCTGTGTTGCGCACCGTGCTTCATGTCGCCAGCGCCCCTCCACCCTATGTATTGCGGTTTCATCTCATCGGCTGGTTTGAAGAGGTCTATGCTCTTGCCGCCGACGCGGTTCAGCGCATGGAGAACATCCTCACCCGGGGAGACCGGTATTTTCCGACGCGGGCTTTTCTGCGTGAAGGCAATCCGCTGGACGCCCATGTTCCGTCAGTGATCAGGGAAAGCATGTCGTCCCATATTCCGCCGGAGGAATTCACGGTGGAATGCAGCGTGGATGGTGTCAGCAATTCATACATCGTTGACAAGGTGGGTCCCAAATCCGCGATTGGCAGGGTGTGGGGCACGCTCACCTCTTCATACCCTTGCCAGCCAACCAGCCGTTATGGTGACGCTGTCAGCGAAGCCTATGAAGATGTATTGAGGACAGGCAAACCGCGCTATGATCAAGTTCTGGCGGCGCTGCGCATGCCCGACAACCAAATTCACTGGGTGCCATATCACAGGGTGATATTTCCAAAACAACGGGCAGGTGGCTTGGCCGTCGCCGTACTCTCGCAAATCGCCAGAGTGGATATTAAGGTGGTTTAAACCATGGCACATGCAGATTGCTTCGTGGGAAGTAACGCTCTCTTTGCAATTGTCACATATAGAAGACCCATTGTCCGTAACTGGGGGCGGGCCAGAAGTAATCTGGTAGGACACTGAGAATGACGTTTTGGATCAGGGATGGCAAGCTTGTTGGCCGCATGACGCGCGCTGACGGAACAATCTTGTCCGATAAAATGCAGCTCGAACACTTCAGCGCTGTCAAAATTGACACTGCCGCTGACGCCACGACCCTGCAATGGCATATGGGCAGCGCCAATTGGGCGTCACTGCTTTATGCCGTGACATTCCTGCGCATGCTGCCGCCGCCATACCGCATGATGTATTTCAATATGGGCTGGATTCAGGAATCCGCACCCGACGTGACACGTCTTGCCGCACGCATCGAACAGCTCATTTGCAAAAGCGATGTGCATTTCTCCCAGCGCATATACACCCATGAAGAAAACGTTGATGCTTCGGCGATGCCAGAAGCATTGCGTCAGGCATTGGGCAAGGGTGACGCGGATGACGAGGATTGCGTCATTTGCAACGTGGATCTCGACCGTAGCGCATCGAATGTCGCACAAATTGGAGAGAAGTCACTGGTGGCCAGCATCTGGGGGGTGTCCCAAGTGTCTTTCCCATGTCTGTCCGGCAACAGCTATGACCGTGTCGTGTCGCAATCTTATTTTGAAGCCGTCAAACACAATCGCCCGGTGCATGACCATGTGCTGGCGGTCATGGTGAAGCCTGATGGCGAACATCACTGGATGGGATATCAGCGCCTGATCATTCCGGAAATCGGAACGGGTGCAAAGCGGTCGGTTAAGGTTGTCTCTGCGATGGCCCCGGTCAGCATAAATCTGCTGTAGCGCGGCTCGGGGTTAGTGGGCAATCGCTCGTGGCCAAAGCACCTCTCCCCTTCAACCGCCCTGATTGTCGGCCTCTGTCACCGTCGGTTTGCGCGACGTTGCGTCAGCGATGGCGGTGAGGGGCGTGATTGAGGCTTCGGGTGCCATCATTTCATCCACCAGGTTTTCCAGCGCGACGCGTTCGAGTGCCACCAGATATTCCATGGGGCCAATGCTGTCAGTGGACCACTGCCAGCGCAGGAAGCCACGCTCTATGATGTGATAACCCACGCGGGTGAAATGCCCGTGCGTCGCCATCTGTGTTGTCGCCAAACCCCAAATCGCATCGGGCTGCCATTTGATCAGCGTCAGGATCAAGCCCTGTTTGACAAAATGCTCAAACACTTTACGGTTCTTGATGGCTTTGTCGATCCAGATTTCACCATGATAGACGAGTTTCCCCGTCAGCCGTTCCGAAGCGGAGCCCGAAGGCGGTTGCGAATGGGACGGAACCATCAATTCCTGGCGCCGCATGTAGACGCCCACCATGTACGTCACACACCAGTCCGCCAGGCTCGTGTCGATCTCGTCAAAACGGAAAGCCTGAACGCCTACAATCTCGCCCGCGGCGTCCGTCATGTAAGTCCAGAATGCGCGTTCATGCGTGAAGACGCAGACCTGATGGTCATGCATGGGAGAGGGCAAGCTGCCGCGCAGTTTCAGCTTGGCCGCGTTGAACGCTGCCATGTCACTGGACACGTGAACCTTGAATCCAAGTGCAAGCAACTCAGACTCGAGTTTAACCGCAGCACGCGCTGCATCAAGGGGGTGGGAAAGGCCGGCTTTTTTCATGTCAGGATCACCAATGCCGCCAGTCTAACATGGCCAATTGCAGGTGTTGTGGCAACTTATCGTTAACCCTACCGCACCGGCGTCCATGCCCCCTGGATCAAGCGCTCCTGCGGCGTGAAGCGGCCCTTGTACATCATTTTTTTGGAGCCTTCGACCCAGAAACCGAGATAGGTGTAGGGCAAACCCATGCGCGCCGTGCGCCTGATCATGTCGAGGATGATCAAGGTTCCAAGGCTGCGTTGTTCAAACTCCGGGCTGTAGAAACTGTAGATCAACGAAAGCCCGTCGGCCAAAACATCAACCAGGACAGCCGCAACCAGTTCGCCCTCGGGCTGGTAATCTGTGGGCATGCGGTACTCGACGATGCGGCTGTCAACAATTGTGTCATCAACCATGGCGGCAAAATCCAGCACCGACATCTCCATCATGCCACCCTCGCCGTGGCGGTGGTCAATGTAGGTGCGGAACAGGGAGTACTGCTCACTGGTGGCACGCGCCGTCTTGACTTCAGTCGTCACATCCTGGTTTTTCTTCAGTACACGGACGAACGAGTTCTTCCAGTCAAAACTGCGAACCGGTACACGCACCGACGTGCAGGCCGCACAGCGCTCGCAGGCCGGCTTGTAGGCAATGTTCTGGCTGCGGCGGAAGCCTCCTTGCGACAGCTGCGAATTCAACGCCTTGGCGTCAGGCCCCAGCAGGTGGGTAAACACCTTGCGCTCCTGCATGCCCGGCAGATAGGGGCAGGGTGTTGGCGCAGTGATAAAGAACTGCGGAAAATTGCGGCGTTCAATCGACATCCGGCCAATCTAACGGCCTTTGCCATTGCTCCGCAAGATGCGCCTGATTATGAAGTCCCGGAGAAGGAGCACAAAATGGTGAAAGCGGCATGGATCGGGTTGGGCGTCATGGGCTTCCCCATGGCGGGGCATTTGGCTGCAAAATCCGGCGCAGAAATAAAGGTCTATAACCGCACCGCCGCCAAGTCCGCCACATGGGAGGTCAAACATCGAGGCATTGCTTGCTCCACGCCAGCTACCGCCGCAATGGACGCAGACTTCGTTTTCTGCTGCGTCGGCAATGATGATGACCTGCGTCACGTGACAACAGGCCCGGACGGCGCATTCGCTGCCATGAAACCCGGCAGCATCTTCGTCGATCACACCACAGCCTCAGCCGATGTCACCCGTGAACTCCATACCGCCGCCAAGGCCTTGGGCATCGGCTTTGTCGATGCGCCCGTGTCCGGCGGGCAGGCGGGGGCCGAGAATGGATTGCTCACGGTCATGTGTGGCGGAGAGATAGAGGACTATGCAAAAGCCGAACCCCTCATCATAGCTTACGCCCGCATGTCAAAACTGCTGGGCGCACCCGGTTCCGGCCAGCTTGCCAAAATGTGCAACCAGATCGCCATCGCGGGCCTGGTCCAAGGTCTCGCCGAATGCATTCAATTCGGCATGAACGCGGGCCTCGACATGGAAAACGTCATCGCAGTGATTTCAAAAGGTGCCGCCGGTTCCTGGCAAATGGAAAACCGCCACAAGACAATGATCGCCAACACATTCGATTTCGGCTTTGCTGTGGATTGGATGCGGAAAGATTTGGGGATGTGCCTCACCGAAGCCCGCCGCAATGGTTCACATCTGCCAGTCACAGCGCTCGTCGATCAGTTTTACTCCGAAGTGCAGAAGTCGGGTGGGAGCAGGTGGGATACGTCAAGCTTGGTGGCGAGGTTGCGCAAGTAGATCAGACTTGCGCAATCCGCTCCGCCACATCCCTTGCAAAATAACTGAGCACCCCATCAGCACCCGCCCGTTTGAATCCCATCAGTGACTCCAGCATCGCCTTCTCGCCATCCATCCAGCCGTTCATCGCCGCCGCCTTGATCATCGCGTATTCGCCAGACACCTGGTAGGCAAACGTCGGCACACCAAATTCCCGTTTCACGAGTGACACGATATCGAGATAGGGCATGCCGGGTTTCACCATCACCATGTCGGCACCCTCGGCGATGTCCATCGCCACTTCGCGCAATGCTTCATCCGTGTTGGCCGGGTCCATCTGGTAGGTTTTTTTGTCACCCACCAAGGTGCCCTTGGAGCCAATGGCATCACGGAAGGGACCATAGAACGCGGAGGCGTATTTGGCGCTGTACGCCATGATCTGCACATCCTGGTGACCGGCTTTTTCAAGCGCTGCGCGAATGGCACCGATACGCCCGTCCATCATGTCCGATGGTGCGATGATGTCACAACCCGCATCAGCCTGCACCACAGCCTGCTGCGCCAGCACCGCAACCGATTCATCATTGACGATCTGCCCCTCCAACATCAGCCCATCATGACCATGGGATGTGTAGGGGTCGAGTGCCACATCGCACATGATGCCGATGTCGATGCCACGCGCCTTGATGGCGCGAACGGCGCGGCAAACCAGATTGGCGGCATTCAAGGCTTCGCGGCCGTCATCGGTGCGAACGGTAGAGGGCGTGTTGGGAAACAGCGCGATGGCGGGAATGCCAAGATCAGCGGCAGCAGACGCCTGCTCCACCACATCGGCGACACTCCAGCGGAACACACCGGGCATGGACGGAACGGCTTCCGGCTTCCCGGCGCCATCCGTCACAAACAACGGCCAAATCAGATCAGCAGTGGTCAACGTGTTTTCGCGCACCAAGGCACGTGACCATGCGGACTTGCGGTTGCGGCGGAGGCGTGTGGCTGGAAACTGGTTCATCGGAGTTTCATATCAGCGGTGACTTGCAAGCGAAACCAAAATTACTTGCAGATCCGATAGCCGTTTTTACGCAATGCAAAATCCAGGTGAAAATGGTCGCCATGGTGCACGTCTGACCCTGGTCCCAGAACCGTGGTGAAGCGGATGCAGGCGTCCCGCCGGATGCGGGCAAGGAACCCGGCCGTTTTCGATCCGTCGACTTTTGCACCCACGCCTGACCAGTCACCCTTGATTGTCATGACGTGGTCGCCAGCGAAACGCAGTTGCGAAATGTCAAAAGCATTCGCCTTCGCATGCTCGCTCAGTTTTCCACTCGATGAATTGTTCCGCCGGCGGCAGACATAGGCGGAAGCGTTGTCAATCTGCACAAGCTCCCGGCCCAGATACGCCATGGCTGACGGTTGCACGGACGATGTCACCCAACCATGCAGCTGCTCAGCAAATTGGCAAGTCGCTTCTGCTGGCGGCTCAATGCGGGTGCCGCGAATGGCTTTGATCAGAATGGGCGCTGCCGCACCACAGCCATTTGGGTTGCCGATGGGTGCCAGTTTTTCGTAAGTCAAATTCCGGCCAACAAGCAGACGGTCGCATTCGGACCGTGCTTTCAACACAACGTCTTTGGGCCAGTTTCCGAAACCTTGCGGAAATTCAACAGGCTGGGAAACAGCATCCCGAGTTGTCGGCGCTTCAAGTGCAACGGGCTTGAGCTTCGGCCGTGGCACATCCTTTGCAGTCACCGGCAAGGCGAAAAGCGTGACAAAAATTGAGGCAAGAAGGCGCGCTGGAAAGATCATGTTAACCAAAACCGAAACGGTAACGTTAAAATTTGAATTATCTTAAGGCAGCAAGGCAAAACTGCGGCATCGTTTCAATGAGGTTGGTCATGCGTCGTTTGCCGTTGCTCTTGGTTTCTTCCGTTTGCAGTTTGTTTGCCGTCCAAAATGTTGGCTGGGCACAGACCATGGCGGCCGCTGATGTGACGAGCATGCTGGCAAAATCCAACACCCTCGACACCCGTTGCAATATTTTGGCTGAAGCAGATCGCCAGGATTTGATGGATTATCTGGCCCGCGCCGAAATTCTGCTGGCCGAACGCAATTCTGTAAAGGCAGCCCGCTCGGCCATTGCCAAAGGCAGGGCAGCGGGCGGCGAAGGCGCCTGCGGACCGGAACAGGATAAATTCGTGCGGGATATTCTCGCTGCCGCCCGCGCCAGTACGACTGTTGAACCCCCGGTTCAACAGGCCTCCGAACCGCCAGCGGCAGCGCCACAGCCTTTGCCGCCAAAGCAGATCGAAGCATCCTTGAACAGCACACCGAAACTGCGGCAGGCTGTTGTTGAGCCTGAGCCAAAACCAGTTGCCGACATCAGAAACAAAACCATCAAGAAAAAGGCCGCGCCCGTGAACGCGTTGGCAGTTGCACCAAAGGCGAAAGTCAGGCTCGCGGACCCGGCAATCGCAGCCAAGAAAAAACCATCGTCGGTTCTCAACGCCTATGCCGGTTTGGCCCAGCGCTACTACGTTGAATTGAAGTGCCGCTCGATGAGCGGTTCCGCAGTCAAGAAGCTTTATGCCACTGTGTTGGCCAACCACAAGCAAGCAGTGGCCGAAAACGGACCATCGGCCGTGCGCTCGGTTTTGCGCGGCGCCGAAGCCCGCGCCAATGCCCGAAATTGCTAGAGTCAATGGAAAGTGAATCTCAAAGCTTCTTCAACCTTGTATCAAAAGCCCTTGTAAACTCTAGGCTAAATCGCTTCAAATCTTCGATAATATAAGGACAAATTTACCGAGACTCTTCAGCCCGCCTTAAAACGCCAGGCGTAGTTTGCACCCAACACGGGAACGGACGCAGCAAAAGAAGCCGTCCCTGTCAAAAAGGGTTAGGTGGTAAACATGAATACTCAGGTGCTGGGCACCGTGGCTTTGCAGCCAGCGGATGTCAAACGACAGAACATGAAGTCCAAATACATGGAGGCGCTGACGCTGATTGAGCGTTTGCACCGCAGGCTGCTGGACGTCATCAAGGACGACTTCGAGCGGACAGGTGAAAAAGAAGTGAACCCGGTCCAGGCTTTGCTGCTGTACAACATCTCTGATGCTGAACTGACGGCAGGGGAATTGAAGACACGTGGGCACTATCAAGGTTCCAACGTGTCTTACAATCTCAAAAAGCTCGTCGAAGCAGGTTATGTGAACCATGAGCGGTCAAACGCTGACAAGCGTTCGGTACGCATCTCGCTGACTGGCAAGGGTATGACCATCCGATCGCGGGTGGACGCACTTTACAACCGCCAGCTGCAGGCCATTGAAGAAGTTGTCGGAATCAACGCTGACGAGTTCGAGCGCATCAACAAGGCGCTGGCCCGCCTTGAACGCTATTGGACGGATCAGATCCTGTACCGGATGTAAAATTCAACGACATTCCAACAATGGCCGCAGCCCCGCAAACCGGGTCTGCGGCCTTTCTGCATTTTGATGATGTTACGGGTTGAGGAGCAAAACGATTATCTGTGGCTAAGGGACCTCTCCCCCGGCTTCGCCGTACCCTCTCCAAGAGGAGAGGGATTTGTAGTGCGGCCTCCCTGGATGATATTGAGGGGAGGTCGCTGCAAATGGTCCCTCTCCTCCGGAGAGGGTACGGCGAAGCC
>JANPCE010000047.1:0-16823 GCA_031430795.1 Hyphomicrobiales bacterium | reverse complement strand
CACACCGGGCTTGGGATCCACCACCACAAGGTTGCCAAGGCTCACATTGCCCGTGTTGCTCAGCGTCAGACCGTAGCCAACCGTATCGCCCGCATCCACAACGCCTGAACCGTTCGTGTCGGTGATCGTGCCCGTGGTCTTGAGGAGTCCGATAGAGGGCATCACTGCAAGTGTAGTGACCGTTGGAGCATTTGCAGCCGTGCTGACGGGATGGGATTGATCCGTCACATTCGGACCGATTGGCGGGGTCGCTACGACTTGCGCCTGATTTGTCACCGTGCCAAAATCCATGTCAGCTTGGCTTAAAGTGTAGACGCCGCTGTACGCGGTCGTATTGGTATTACCGGGAGCCAGAATTGCGATTGGCGATCCCGTGAGTGTCAAACCCGGCTTCGCATCTGACACATTCAGATTTGTTAGCGTAACGTTGCCGATGTTGGTGACTTGAAAAGCATAGGACAACCGATCGCCTGCATCTTGACGACCATTGCCATTCACATCGACTGCCGAGGCCGGTGACTTGACAAGCGCCACCGCTGGTGTGTGCACAGGACCAGCAAGGGTCAAGCTGCCGGGATCGATGAGTGTTGCACCGGTGGGAGTAAGTGCTGTGACCACCGCTGTTGTCGCAATCGTCCCGCCATCCACTTCGGCCTGCGTCACAATGTGACTGTTCCCGGTGCAAACCAGTGTCACTGTTTGTCCGGGTGCAACAGGCGACGACGAACACGATAGTGATGATAGAAAGCTGTTGACTGCACTGAAGCTGTTCAGCGTCACATTGCCTTGGTTGGTCACAGCGATACTGTAGGTGATCGTGCTGCCCGCGTTGCCAAAGCTTGCGACCGAAGCCGTCAGAACTGCGTTCATCGCTGGCGCGTGGACGGGACCGATGAGTGTCAAAGTGTCTGTCACCGGACCGAGAGAACCCGCCTGCGGTGTGCCGGTTGCCGTTGCGATGTTGGTCAAAACACCAGCATCAATATCGGCTTGGGTTATTGTATATGAGCCGGTGCAGGTCTTCTGTTGAACTGGCGCAAGCACTGTCGGCGCATTAAGCCGTCCGGCGGGACAAATGACGCCGGCAATCTTGTTGTCACTGACCGAAACATTGTCGACATAGACGCTGCCGATGTTTGTGATCAAATATGTGTACGGGATGACCGCGCCAACTGCGGCGTAAGCCGCTGCTGCCGAAGTTTTGTCGATCGTGACGCCTGGTGCCACGTTCAGCGGAACTGTTGATGTATCCGCGTTATTGCCAAGTGTGAAATTCCAGAAATTATCACCTGGATCAACGTCGGTAATGGTTGAAGTCAATGTGCCGATCAACAAGACATTGGCCAGCAATGCAGGATCTGTGGATTGATACCAGCCCGTATCAACTTGCGTTGTTGTGTTGTTGCCAAAACCAAGACTTGTGCCACCCGCAATAATCGCAGTGCCAGTCAGGTTGGTGCGCTGCGTAACCACTGTCGACATGTTGCCGGTGCCGGTACCGACAGAAAATCCATTGATCCTCAATGTCAGGTCATTATGGTCAAACTCACGTGGTCCGGGGTTTTGAGCATCGCCGTCATTGGCGGTAAAGCGCACACTCATGCGCACGATACTGCCACCGAGATAAACAGAGCATGTTGTGACAGCTCCACAACTGAGTGTTTGTGTTGGTGCCAACTGGAACGTCGCGGTTGCTGGCGTGCCTGTGAACATTGTTGAAGGGTTTGAGAACTGGTAATAGACGTTGCCGTTTGCACCCTCTAGCACGATGGCGATACCGCCCGCTTGTGGGTAGGTCGATGGGATTGTAATCGAAGAGTTTGGAACGGACGTTGTAAAGGGGGTGGCTTTTGCTTCGGAGGCAAACAGTAAGCCTGTGATGACCAAAGCAACAAACCACATCACCAAAAGATAGATCAGCATCGTTCGACTGTCGAAACCGCAAGCATTTCGCGACGCTGGTTTGGTATGCGGTCGATAGTTGATTTGCGGGTAATCGCTCGTATCAAAAGCAGATACCCGCGCCTCTGCGTGTGGTGTGAAAATCATGTCCCCCGCCAGTTTTCAAAGCCAAGCTGAATAAATTCATAACAATTCAAGGCATGAAACGCAGCCGCAATAACGAGCGAATCGAAATAGATATGACTCAGTCGCAGGGGATAGTCGCGTGACTGAACTGCCAGAATTGCGTGAAGCGTCATTCTGAACGAAGTTTGGCGTCCGATGCTAACTTTGCACCCAAACCGGTGCGGGTTGCAGTTCAACAGGTGCTCAATTCAAAACTCAGCTTTGACTATTGGCTTGAACATCCGTGCGTCGCTGGTTCGATTCCGGCTCTGGGCACCATTTTTGCAAAACGGTTTTAAGTACTTGGAGGAAACGCTCGATGTTGTTCACACGTTCAAAAATGGTTGGTGGCGGCGGGGCAGCAAAAACAAAATGAAAGTGTGTTCACTTTCAGCAACACCTGCTCCCAGTGATCGAATACGGGGCTCCAATCATCTCACTTGAAGACGGCGCGAGTCATTCCGGCTTTGCGCATTCTATGGAAATCAAAATGATGGACCTCACCACAACACCGTTTCTTTCGGCGCAAGAGGCAGCTGATTATCTGAGACTTCGCAAGCGCACGCTCGACAACATGCGCTGGAAGGGGACAGGCTCTGCATCCCGCAAACACGGTTTTCGCATCTTCTATCACGCAGAAGAGTTGCAACGCTGGTCCGAAGCGAGCGAGGTATTTTCAACAACTGAGCCATGAGGTAATCGTGGTCGCGGACTTATGCTGCGACCACACTCTGTTTATCTGAACCGCTCAGGGACGCGCAGCCTGATCACGTCTCCCGGCAAAGCAATTGACCATTCGAACCACTTTGTGCGGCTGCGAAAATTTAGAAGTATTTCGCATTACATTCACAGCGACTTGGCGGAGAAATCGGGCCTTGAAGCACGCTCAAAACACCCCGGCTGCAAATTCTTCCGCCAAGTTTCTGCCAAGTTTCCGCCGAGTTTTCCCTTTGCTGCATGGCAGCAACGCCAAACTCACCCGTAAAATTTTGTAATTTATAGAGAAAATGGTGGGTGGTACAGGGATCGAACCTGTGACCCCTACCATGTCAAGGTAGTGCTCTACCGCTGAGCTAACCACCCACATTGACGCGGAAGCGCGGTGTATAGGCGGTGAAAATCCGCAAAGCAAGATGCATAAAACGTATTTTCAGGACTTCAGGTTACCCGCCACCATCCCATCCACAATTTTCTCCGCCACCATCATGATCGGGGCCTGGATATTCGCTGTTGGTACGCGGGGCATGATGCTGCCGTCGATGACCCGTAAATTTTCCAGACCATGCACGCGGCCTGCTCCATCCGTCACCGCCATCGCGTCGGCGCCCATGCGGCAGGTGCCGGCGGGGTGGTGTTCGGTGTTGGCGTTGTTGCGCAGCCAGCGGGTGATGTCGGCATCGCCCGCTCCATCGAGATCGGGATCAAGCGGGGCGGAACGGAATTCATCCCACGGTTTTTGCGCTGCCATCTCCCGCGTCCGCTTGATGCCGTCCACCATCTCGTTCACGTCGCGGATGTCGTCGAGATAGTTGAAGTGAATAGCGGGATGGGATTTCGGGTCTGCGGATTTCAATCGGATGCGGCCACGGCTTTGGGGGCGCATCTGGCTCACGAAATACTGGAAGCCATCGCCCAGCACAACTTTGCCATCCTGAAAATCCGCGAGGAAGCCGATGAACTCGTGTTGCATGTTGATGTAGGGTGCCCCCGGGCCACTGTCAAAAAAAGCACCGACTTCGAAGAAGTTTGACGCGCCAAGCCCGCGCTTGAACAACACCCATTCCAAACCAATCCGCGCCCGGCCCAGAAGACCCAGTTGGTTCTTGATGGAGACAGGTTTGTTGCAAGCGTAACGCAGAGGAGCCACAATGTGATCTTGCAGGTTTTCACCCACACCGGGCAAGTCATGCGCGACCGCGATGCCTTGTTCGCGCAAATGATCAGCCGGGCCGATGCCCGAGAGCATGAGCAGTTGTGGCGAAGCGATGGTGCCGGTTGAGAGGATGACCTCGCGCAACGCATCGATGACCGTGTTTTCACCGTTGATCACACATTCCACGCCAACAGCTTTCAGACCATTGAGTTGCAGTTTGTTGACGAAGACATTGGTGTTGATGGTCAGGTTGGTTCGGTCCCTGACAGGTTTGAGATAGGCTACAGCGGCACTGCAGCGCTCGCCATTTCGTATGTTGGCTTGCGTCAGATGTGTGCCCTCTTGCGAACCGCCGTTGTAATCCTTTGCCTGAGGCAAGCCCCAGGCTTCGCCAGCGCGCAGGAAGCGGTCATAGAACACATGATCGCCCTTGCTCTCGACAATGCTCATCGGGCCGTCGTGACCGCGCTCCGGTGACTCTGTGCCAAGCCAGGTTTCAAGTTTTTTGAAGTAGGGCAGGCAATCAGCGTAAGACCAGTCTTCAAGGCCATAGTCTTTCCAGCCGTTGTAATCCGCAGGGTTGCCGCGCACCCACACCATTCCATTGATGGCCGAACTTCCACCAAGGCCGCGGCCACGGGCCTGGCCCAGGCGGCGGTTGTTCAAATGCGGTTCCGGCTCACTCGTGTAGCGCCAATTGTAAATCGTGCTTTCGATGGGGTAGGTCAAAGCCGCCGGCATGCGGATGGTCAGCGCATTGGCAACGGGACCGGCCTCCAGCAAACACACGGTCACATTTTTTTGTGCCGAGAGACGGTTCGCCAACACACAACCGGCAGAGCCTGCGCCGACGATCACATAGTCATAACTGGCCATGTCAGACGATATCCGTTATTTTGGCGGCATTTAAGCCACGTACTTCTGTCAACGGAACTTGCAACAATAAAATCTATGCCGCCATCATGCGGTTCACTTCATCCACCAGGTCGCGCAGGTGAAAGGGTTTGGACAGGATCTTGGCTTCCTTTGGCGCTTTTGAATCGGGATTGAGCGCCACGGCGGCAAACCCAGTGATGAACATGATCTTCAGTGCGGGGTCGAGCTCTGCTGCACGTCTCGCCAGTTCGATGCCATCCATCTCCGGCATGACAATGTCAGTCAGCAGCAAATCAAAAGTGGTTTGCTTGATTTCCTCAAACGCGCTGGCACCTTCGCCAAAGGCCGTGACCTTGTGGCCGGCTTTTTCCAATGCCTTGACGAGAAACCGCCTCAAATCGTTGTCGTCTTCAGCAAGCAGTATGCGGGCCATGGTCTGGGTCACTATTCGTCCTGTGTCACTATGCGCCGGAAGGCGGCTTTGAATCAATCGATTGATTTCTGGTGCAAATTGGATGCCAAGCCATAAACGCCAAGACGTAAACAGGTTCTGAACGATTGGCACATTCGCTGGACAGGACGGCAGGCTTCCCGCAATATGATCCGGCGAGGGCCGCACAAACACCCATGAATGACAACGCACGAGACTATTTTGAAATTCTCGCCCCGGCACAATGGTCGTTGCCGGTGGTATTCAACTCGCCCCACAGTGGCGCTGTGCTGCCGGAAGCTTTTCTGCGCCAGTCGCGCCTGACGGCCGACGCCCTCCACGCTTCGGAAGATACCCATGTCGATACGCTGTTCATGGGTTGCCTGCAGGAAGGCGCACCCATGCTTCGCGCCTTGGTGTCCCGCAGCTTCATTGACCTCAATCGCGAGCCCTATGAATTCGACACGCGCATGTTCAACGAGCGTCTGCCTGCCTTCATGAATGTGGCAAGCCCGCGAGTGGCCAGCGGCCTCGGCACAATTCCGCGAACCGTCGGCGATGGCCACGCCATATACAATGGCCCGATTGGACTTGCTGAAGCGCTCACCCGGATTGAAGATATCTACCGCCCCTACCATCGTACGCTGACAGCTTTACTGGACGAGGCTTACCGTGCCACGGGAACGGTGTTGTTGATGGATTGCCATTCCATGCCGTCTTCAGCCGTACCCGCCCGCAATCAAGGCTCAAGCTGCGATGTGGTGCTGGGCGACCGTTTTGGCACAGCTTGCGATAGTGAAATCGTCGGGCTGGCTGAACAGCATTTTTTGGCCAACGGCCTGCGGGCCGTGCGCAACCGGCCCTATGCCGGGGGGTTTTTCACCGAAAGCCACGGCCGCCCCCGTGAAGGCCGCCACGCCCTGCAGATCGAAATCAACCGCGCGCTTTACATGAATGAACGCACCCGCAAACCCAATCAGGGTTTCAATGCCATGCGCTTGTGCCTTGACGGATTGTGCGCCAAACTCGCTGCTTACTTCCAATCCCGCCACAGCCAAGCCATGGCTGCGGAATAAAAAAAGGGCCGGAACAATGTCCGGCCCAAGTCTAGGGAGGAAACGCCCAAAAAGGGCAATGATGGAGAACAACTGTCCTCAAACTCACCAACCAGATTTGGCACTGCAACATGACATTTACAAGGGCAAATTTTGACTACTTGGACGGTTTTCGCCACGACATTACCAAAAAAGCATTTTTCATATGGTCATAAGTAATTGAAATATAAATAATAATATAGATTTAAGAGAGATCACACTTTTGACATGCAAATTTTGCATGCCCACTCTTCTATGTTGCAATGCACAAAAAAACGACCCTCAGGTGCGTGATTTCAATACTTTGGTGATCCATTTGCTGCGGACCAGAAATCCGCTATCAGCGCGCCATGCCTGATCACTGGACAGAACTGACCGAATTCGCACTCACCCTCGCCAAAGCGTCAGCTGAGGCCATTCTGCCACATTTCCGGCAAAACACCCCTGTCGACGAAAAAACCCACGAAACCTGGGACCCCGTCACAGAAGGCGACAGGGCGGGCGAACGCGTGATCCGCGACCTGATTGAAAAACATTACCCCACCCATGGCATCATCGGCGAAGAGTATGGCACCAAAATTGGCACGTCAGGTCTGACCTGGGTGCTCGATCCAGTGGATGGCACGCGTGCCTTTGTCATCGGCCTTCCCACTTGGGGCACCCTCATTGGCCTCCATGAAGACGGGATACCGAAAGTCGGCGTGATGCACCAACCCTTTGTTGGCGACCTGTTTTACGGCAACCCCCATGGCGCATGGCTGAACCACCGGGGCGCAACCCAGGCCATTCACGTCCGCAAAACCAAAAGCCTGGGCGATGCCATGGTCGGCACCACTTCTCCTTATCTCTATAAAGGTCCCGACCAGGTGGCATTCCAAAATCTCAGGGACAAAGCCAAGCACGTACGCTTCGGAGGCGATTGCTACTTCTTCGCCCTCGTTGCAGGCGGCCACATGGACATGGCCCTTGACCCCGGTTTGCAGATCTATGACATCGCCGGATTGATACCGATTGTGACAGGTGCGGGGGGCTATGTCGGCAGCTGGACGGAAAATGATCCCAGCAAGGGCGGCAATGTGTTGGTGGCGTCAAGCCAACGTCTATTCGAGGAGGCCGTTGCGGCTATGGCTTGATGCCAAGGGACCTCTCCCCCGCCTCGCGGACCCTCTCCGAAGGGGAGAGGGACCCATGGTGTGCGTGCCTTGAATAGTAAAATGGGAGGTCGCTGCATGAGGTCCCTCTCCCCTTCGGAGAGGGTACGGCGAAGCCGGGGGAGAGGTGCTTTGGCTGAGAGTTGGTTTTTTAGATAATTTGACCGCCCTGCACCACAAACCGCCGGATCACGTGCAGCGACACAAACGTCACACTGGCACTGAGCATTGTCCCCCACACCATGTCAACGACCGCCACCCGCCATGTAAAGCCCTTCATCGTCGCCAGATTGGTCATGTCATAGGTCGCATAGGCAACAAGGCCAAAGAACCCGCCCGCCAACACAGCCGGGACAATCGTTGTGCGGTTGATGTTGGGTTCCACCACAAAATACAACAAGCCCGCCGCATAGAGGGCATAGAACGCACAGGCCACCACAAAGTTCGGCTGCTGGAGAAGTAGATCGCCGATTTCATTGCGATAAAACGTTGGACCCGCCGTCGAAAGCCAAACCGCGTCAATCGCCAGAAAAATCAGAAAGACAATAAAATAGTGGATTAGTAGCACGCCCATGCATTTTTTACGCAAGCCCAAAGGAACGGATCACGTTCAATCATCCCGGTAAACCCGTTCGCGCTTTTCGTGACGCTCCTGCGCCTCGATGGAAAGTGTCGCAATCGGGCGGGCATCCAGCCGTTTCAGGCTGATCGGGTCCCCGGTTTCCTCGCAGAAGCCATAAGAGCCGTCAGCAATACGCTTCAACGCGGAATCAATCTTTGAAATCAGTTTGCGCTGCCTGTCACGGGTGCGAAGTTCAAGCGAACGATCCGTCTCCGAAGAAGCACGGTCGGCAACGTCAGGCAGCATGTTGTTTTCAACCTGCAGGTGGCCAATAGTTTCTTTGCTTTCACGCAGGATCTCTTCTTTCCAATGCAACAGCTTCTGCCGGAAGTATTCGACCTGCCGTTCATTCATGAACGGTTCGCTGTCACTTGGCATATACGCCTTATCGATTACGTCAGACATCAATGCGTCTCTCCCAAAACTGGCTGGCTTATACTCAGCACCAAGGCCTCCGCGCAAGCACCTGTGGAAACCTGATTCGTGTGAAGAATTTGTGAAATGGGTGCGCTTGCAGACCTCGGAATCATGCCCAGAGCATGGGAACCCAAGGGAACCCAAGTTTTCAAAACAGGCTTAACGCAAAAATAACATAAAGCGTCCAAGTTGAAGCATCGAGTTTTCACATGTGGGTTGTCATCATGCGTCATGTTTCACTATCGGCACTTCTCCTCTCAGCTGTCGCCTTGTCGGCATGCGGCGGTGGCGGCGGGAGTTTGACCGCAGACACGCTCGCTGTTTGCGGCATAAACGACACCAGCGCCGACTGCAAACCAAAGGACGACTCAGACACTGATCCGGTTGATCCGGTCGATCCGGTCGTCACCCCCAATGTTGGAAACTCAACCCGCCTAACGACCGGCAACAAAACCATCATCATCGAAAAATCCGCTCTCAAGATGACCGAAGCCAATCCCGGCTTGTCACGCATCACCGTCGATGCCGCAAACAATACAGCAAAGATTGAAATCGACACCAAGCAGGCAGATGCCGAAAACGCCAAGTGGCCAAAGCCCAAGACAATGAACGAGTATCCTGCCGGCACCAACCATGACACCTACAACATGGGGGCAGGCACGGGTTACAAAGAGTACCGGGCCTATGAGAAGGATGTGGCAGACGAAGTCTTGCAGCTTTGGAGCTTCAACGACGGAAAAAGCTACATCGCCCAATACCGCAATTTGACATCAGGTGGCGAAGCAACCAATCAAGCTTGGACCTTTGGCGGCAAGAACAAGACCGCGACAATGGCATTGGGTGGATCGGTCAGTTATACTGGCCGCTACGGTGCCACAGCCAAGACTGACAATTGGACCACGCATGACGATGCGACAATCACCGCAGACAACCTCTGGAGCATCACTGGCCGCGCCGATGCAACGGCCGATTTTGACAACGACAAATTTAGCGCGAAGCTCACGCCGGAATCCTGGGAAGCTGTCGACAAGGATGAAAACCGGGTTCAGGTGGCTTTGACACCGGGTGGCGGCTGCCTTGGGTCCGCTGCCGGTGGGGTTAACGATTGTTATGGCTTCATGACCAGCAAAGTCTACATCGAAGGATCAATATCAGACACGGGCGACATCACGGGTTCAGCCGAGCTCAGCACCGTGGATGACACCGATGCTGACAACATCCCTGACGACAACCAGAACGTCTGGCTCAATTCGCAAACTTCGAACCCCTTCTACGGCGCGTTCTTTGGCACAGGGGCTGCTGAAGCTGTCGGCGTCTTCAGCCTAGACGCCACCGCACCAGCACCTATTGGTGGCGACAATCCGATCAACGACGACCGCCGCGGCTATGTCTCCATGAGCGGCGGATTGCACGTGCAGTAAAGGCCTGAATGCGCTGCCGTCTGACAACAATTAGCTTGCGGGCGTGCATTGCCGCACCCGCAGCTATTTTACTGGCGGCAATGCTTTGCAGCCAGCAACCCGCAGCCGCATCTCAGCCGAGCGAAACGCAATTGGCCTCCTATGAAGCCGGAAGCGAAACCGAACGCGTCAAGCTGCTCTTGCATCTCGCCAAAAATGGCAAGCATGACCAGGCCGAATGGTTATTGCAGAAATACCCGCTGCAAGGCCCCCACGCCGCCAACCGCAAGTTCTATATCGATGGCTTGGTCCTCAAGGCGCGCCGCGATTACACGGGTGCCGTCGGGAAATTTCGCTCCGCTCTCGCCGACGATCCAAAACTCACAATGGTGCGCGCCGAACTCGCGCAAACCCTTGTGATTTTGCAACAGGATGACAGCGCTCTGCATCACCTTCGCCAGTTGGCAACCGACGCTCCGTCAGATGAAGAAGCGCGAGGGATTAAGTCTTTTATTGATCAAGTTGATGCGCGAAGCCCATTCAAGTTCAACGCCTGGATTGCCGCAGCTCCAACCAGCAACATCAACAACGGTATTTCGAAAAAGAAAGTCTACGATGCCAATGAAGAGGGCTTTGACCCCGGCGAAAGTCGAAAACAGTCCAAAGCGGTAGGCATGGCCGCAGGTGTCAATGCAGCGTTCAGCAGGCGCTTGGGAAACGACTTTACGCTTGTCGCAGGCATCAACCACGAAACGCGGCTCTATGACAACGCGGATTACAATTCATTCAGTTTCAGTGAATCGGTGGAATTGCGCTATCTGCTTGAACGCGGACACATCGGCATCGGAGCTGTTTCAAGCCAAAGCATTGACAAGGAAACGGTCAGACCAAATTTTGTGTCTTATGGCCCACGTGTTTCGCTCCACTACGGCATTGACCAGAAGAATACCGTCACCCTGACAGGCGTTTACGAGTGGCGTGACTCCATAAACGACTTGGCGGATGGCAACGCGTTGTTTCTCGACGCCAGCCTGACACATGGTTTTACATCTGGTTTCAGTGTCACAGCACTTGCTGGCTATGACAAGGTCACGTCCCAACTCGGTTTCAGTTCTTTCCAAACATGGACGGGTGGACTCTCGGTCTACAAAGAGCTGCCGATGGGAATCACAGCAAGCGTGGCCGCACAATTGCGCTACTCAGAATTTGATGCGCCACAGGGCATACTTGGCCTGAGAGAGGACTGGCGCACGAGCGGAAATCTGACATTGACCAAACGTGATTTGAACATTCTGGGCTTTGCGCCATCGTTGAACTACAGCTACAGCCTGAACCAGAGTTCCATCTTCCTCTACGACTACGACAACCACGCCATCGACCTCCGCTTCACCAAAGATTTCTGAAGCCATTGCTCCACCAAGTTTGGCCCGCTAAAGCAGCGCCCATGCGTTTCTCCACAGGACAAGAATTCTCTGCCCTCCCCCACAAGGCTGTCACCGTCTTCGGCATGTCCGGTGTGGGCAAGACCACGCTTGCAAGCCTTTTGATCAAGTCCGGCTGGTTCCAGTATTCTGTCGATTACCGCATCGGCACCCGCTACATGGACGAGCATATCGTCGACAATTTCAAGCGCGAGGCCATGAAGAACCCCTTCCTTGCACATCTGCTGAAATCCGACTCGATCTACATCCGCTCCAATATCACTTTCGACAATCTGGCACCCCTTTCGACTTATCTTGGAAAGCCCGGCGATCCTTCGAAGGGCGGCATTCCGTTTGCTGAATACAAACGCAGGCAGGCCCAGCACCGCGAAGCTGAAATCCGTGCGTTGCAGGACGTGCCGGAATTCATCGCGCGTGTGAACGCGATCTATGGCTATGAGCATTTCGTTTGCGACAGCGGGGGCAGTCTTTGTGAAGTCGTGAACCCAAACGATAAAGACGATCCCGTGTTGAAGGCACTCGCAGACAAGACACTGATGCTCTACATCGAAGGGACGTCTGATCATCTTTCAATGTTGGTTGAGCGGTTTCGCAAAAATCCGAAGCCTATGTATTACCAACCAGCGTTTCTTGATGAGAAGTGGAGAGAGTATAAGGCGCTGCACAGTATCAGCGATGACAACGCCGTGGACCCCGATGGGTTCGCCGTCTGGGGCTTTGAGCAACTGCTGCACCACCGCATTCCGCTCTATGCAAAGATCGCGCAAAACTTTGGCTACACCGTGCGCATGCGTGACATTCCAGCTGTCACCTCAGAGGCGGAATTCACCGCCCTCGTTTCCCGCGCCATCGAACAGAAATAACACCATGCCCATCCGTATTCCGAATGAACTTCCCGCGCGCCGCATTCTTGAAAAAGAGGGTGTGATGGTGATGACGGAAGCCACTGCATCTCGCCAGGACATCCGTACACTGAAGATCGGCCTTCTCAATTTGATGCCGAACAAGATCAAGACCGAGACGCAGTTCGCACGATTGATCGGTGCAACACCTTTGCAGATCGAACTGACACTGATCCGCATCACCGGCCACACGCCGAAAAACACGTCGGCAGAACACATGCTCGCCTTTTACGAACCCTGGGAAGACGTGCAGCAGCAACGCTTTGACGGCTTTATCATCACCGGTGCGCCGATTGAGCAGATGCCGTTTGAGGATGTGACCTATTGGGAGGAGTTGACCCGCATTTTCGCGTGGACGCAAACCCATGTGCATTCCACCTTGAACATCTGCTGGGGGGCGCAAGCCGCCCTGCACCATTTCCACGGCGTGCCCAAACATGCACTGCCGCAGAAAGCCTTTGGCGTTTACCGCCACCGCAACCTCAATCCGTCATCACCTTACCTCCGCGGCTTCTCCGATGATTTTTCCATGCCGATTTCACGCTGGACGGAAGTGCGAAAATCTGACCTGCCAAAAAACGCAAAGCTCGAAATCCTGATGGAGTCCGACGAAATGGGCTTGTGTTTGATCAATGATCCAACACACCGCTCACTCCACATGTTCAACCACATCGAATACGACACCCATTCGCTCGCCGAGGAATATGACCGTGACATCAGCGCGGCAAAAGCAATTGCCATTCCCGCCAACTACTACCCCGACGACAATCCGGCGAAGGAACCCGAAAACCGCTGGCGCAGCCATGCGCACTTGCTGTTCGGCAATTGGATCAACGAGGTCTATCAAACCACGCCATTTGACCTTGGAGAAATTGGCAAGACGTAATTTGTCCTCAGGCGATAAGCCCGGGAGAATTCATTCCATCTTGAAATCTCCATTCCAAACGCCCAACTCTTATCTCTCAATCAGAGGGCGATCACGACGTGACAAAATTCCGGGACATTCTTGAAGGAAGCCTGCTGGCGGCAGGCGGCCTCAGGGATTTCGCCTCAGGCCTCGTCTCACCGACCCTGCGCCTCGGCGTCACCGGACTGTCGCGCTCCGGCAAGACCGTGTTCATCACCGCACTGGTGCATGCGCTGCTGAAAGGTGCCCGCCTTCCAGTATTTGATGCCTATTCGAAGGGCCGCATCACCAAATGCTATCTTGAACCGCAGCCGGATGATGACCTGCCCCGCTTTGCCTTTGAGGAAAATCTGGATTGCCTGCTCAACCAGCGAAAATGGCCCGAAGGCACACGCCGCATCAGCCAGCTGCGCCTGACGATTGAGTACGAACCCCAAGGCTTGATTGCCCGCAATCTGCATGGCGGCAAACTGCATCTGGACATCATCGACTATCCAGGCGAGTGGCTGCTGGATTTGCCGCTGATGAACCAAACCTATGCGCAATGGAGCGCTGCCACTGTTGCTGCGGCGCAATCACTTGCCCGCAAAGATGTTGCTGCGCTTTGGTTGTCTCACCTCCAAAATCTTGCCGCAGATGCACGCGCTGATGAATTGAAAGTTGTTGAAGCTGCGAAAGTCTTTACGGCCTATCTCGCGAGATGCCGCGGGAACGACGTCTCACTGTCCATGCTGCCACCCGGGCGGTTCCTTTTGCCCGGCGATCTCGCAGGCTCCCCCCTGCTTTCATTCGCGCCCCTCAACCTCGCGGCAGATACGGTGATAGAACCAGGCTCCATGGCCGCGTTGATGCAGCGCCGCTACGACTCTTACGTGGCTAAAGTGGTAAAGCCTTTTTTCTATGGCCACTTCGCAAGGCTGGATCGGCAGATCGTTTTGGTTGATGCGTTGACGGCGCTCAACGCCGGCAACAACGCCGTGCAGGATTTGCAGAACGCTGTTTCGGCGGTGATGGATTGCTTCCGCATAGGTGCAAATTCATTCGCCAGCGAACTCTTTGGCCGCCGTGTCGACCGCGTCCTGTTCGCAGCCACCAAGGCAGACCTTTTGCATCACCACGGTCACGACAAGCTGGAAGCGATCTTGCGCGTGTTGGTGGACCGCGCTGCGGCACGTGCCGATACAACGGGAGCTGTGCACGATGTCTCCGCCATCTCCGCCATTCGCGCCACCCGGGAAGCCAAGGTGACGCAGAAAGGCGAAGAGCTGCTTTGCATTGCAGGCACACCGGAAGCGGGCGAAACCATTGGCACGCTGACCTTTGACGGCGAAAAAGAAGCCGCCATTTTCCCCGGCGATCTTCCGGCAACACCAGAAAAAGCACTGGACGGCAGTTTACAGGGCAAATTGCAATTCGTGCGTTTCCGCCCACCGCCATTGAAAGACGGCCAATTCCCCCACATCCGGCTTGACCGCGCTGTGGAGTTTCTGCTGGGAGACCGCTTCGCGTGACCAACGACACCCGCAATCCGCAGGCCTTCGTGCTGCATGGCGATGATGAAATCATCCGCCCCGCGAGACCACGTTCACCCAAAACCGAAATCGCTTTTGAAGCAGAACCTGTGCAGCGCGACATCGTGACTGTTCCTCGCACAGCAGTGGTGCGCACCCGCCGCTTCGGCTGGCTCGGCATTTTGCTGTCGGCACTTGCCGCACTGATTTTCATGTGGGCGGGCCTTGCCATTACACAACTCGTCGAAAGCTTCTTTGCCCGCAATGCGTGGTTTGGTTGGGTGGCTTTAAGCTTCGCCGGATTGGCAGGTCTTGCAGCCGCCGCGATCATCCTGCGCGAGATCATTGGCCTCTCGCGCCTGAACGCCATGTCAGGCTTGCAGGAAAAATCCGCCCGCGCCATCAACCTCGATGAAAAACCATCCGCCGATGCGGCCATCGCCGAAATCCGCGCTATGTATCAAACGCGTCCCGACATGGCTTATGCGTTGCAAAATTTTGACAGCCACAAGAACGACATCCTCGATCCACGCGACAGGATGCGGCTCGCCGAAACTCATCTTGTGAAGCCATTGGACGACGAGGCCCGCCGCATCATCGCCAAGCGCGCGCGGCGCATCACCCTGCTGACAACAGTCACACCCCTGGCCGCTCTCGACATGCTGTTCGTCGCCGCACAAAACCTGGGCATGCTCCGCGAAATCGCAACCCTTTACGGTGGCAAACCCTCATCCATCGCCACCTTGAAATTGGCAAAGATGGTGTTGACGCATCTCGCCGTCAGCGGTGGCCTGGCACTTTCCGACAATCTCTTGCAGCACGTGGTGGGCAAAGGCCTGCTCGGGCGTCTCTCCGCGCGCTTCGGCGAAGGTGCCGTCAACGGCATTTTGACCTCACGCATCGGCCTCGCGGCCTGTGCCGTCTGCCGCCCCATTCCATCCACCAACACAGGTGGCCAAAATCTTACCAGCCTTCTGAAAGAAGTGCTTACTTTCTCAAACGGAACCAAAACCGATGCAAACACCAAACCTGAATAACAGCGTCCGCCGCAGCCACAATCTGCGCAACACCTTGCACACGCTGGTGCTCATGGCTGTTGCGGCCCTCATCATGGGTGTGATGGCCTACAGCCTGTTTGGCGTCATTGGCCTTGTCGGGGCCGCAATATTCGGCGCCTTCGGCATTGCAAGCCTTGGCCGAGTGTCACCGAAAATGGTGCTGGGGCTCTATAAAGCACGGCCCCTGGAGCTGCATGAAGCACCACAACTGCACGAGATGGTGGCAGAATTGGCAAAGCGCGCCGAACTGCCGTCCATTCCCAAACTGCATTACGTGCCAACACCATTGCCCAATGCCTTCGCTGTGGGACGCAAAGAAGATTCAGCCATCGCCGTCACTGACGGCCTGATGCGCATGATGAACCTGCGCCAGATCCAAGGCATCCTCGCCCACGAAACAGCCCACATCATGAACGGCGATCTCAAGGTCATGGGCATGGCTGATGTCATGAACCGCATCACCGGCACATTGTCGTGGGCAGGCATGATTGGTGTGCCGCTGGTGTTTGGCGCCGGCATCAATGCACCGCTTTTGGGCTTGGGCCTCATGATATTTGCCCCCATGATCGGCGGACTGGTCCAACTCGGCATCTCCCGCGCCCGCGAATATGACGCAGACCTGGACGGTGCGACACTGACCGGCGATCCCGAAGGCCTCGCCTCCGCCTTGCGCCTCCTCGAAGAAAAAATGTCAGGCAAAGTCGGCAACATTCTGCTGCCAGGTTCGCGCATGCAACAACCCTCATTGATGCGCTCCCATCCCAAAACCGAACACCGCATCGCCCGGTTGAACGCCCTGAAACTGGATCAAAATGACCAGGTTGTCATTCGCCCCTCAACCGAACGCACCATAACATCCATCGTGCCCAACGTCAGCCAACCCCGTATTCGCTGGCACCGCTTGGGTGTTTATTACTGACAAGCCCATCGCCTGGTGCCAAGGAACCTCTCCCCGGCTTAGCCGACCCTCTACGAATGGGGGTGGGACACGTTAAACAAAAAACCCATTTAATGAAAAGGGCGCACGCACCACGAAACCCAAAACCCATCGGGGAGGGTACCGCGAAGCCGGG
>JANPCE010000046.1:0-122170 GCA_031430795.1 Hyphomicrobiales bacterium | reverse complement strand
GAAGGCGGCGCTGGGCCAGACGGCGATATTGTCGGCTTCTCCACAACCTGTCCGCACAAGGGTTTTCCCTTGGGCTACAAAGCCGATACGAAAACCATGCATTGCCCCGGGCATTATGCCGTTTTCGACTGTGAAGCGGGCGGCCAGCAGACCTTTGGCCATGCCACACAAAACCTCCCCCAATATGCGCTGCGGGTTGACGACAAGGGCGACATCTATGCCGAAGGCGTGGATGAACTGCTCTATGGCCGCCTGTCGAACGTGCTCTAAAGGAAATTGAAAAATGGCTTACAAACGCAATATTGATCGCCTCCCCATTATCCCTGCGGATGCTAAGAAGCACAACGTCACCTGCCACTACTGCATCGTCGGTTGTGGCTATAACGCCTATACTTGGCCGTTGAACAAGCAAGGCGGCAAGGCACCAAATGAAAACGTCTTCGGCGTTGATCTGTCCCAGCAGCAGGGAGCAGAGTCCGAAGCATGGTATGCACCCTCAATGTACAATGTCGTGAAGCAAAACGGCAAAGACGTGAACCTCGTGATCATGCCGGACAAAGCCTGTTCCGTGAACTCCGGTCTGGGTTCCATTCGTGGTGCGCGCATGGCTGAAAACCGTCGCTCAGACAAGACGGGCACACAACAACAACGCCTGACGGACCCGCTGGTCTGGCGCTACGGCACATGGCAGCCCACGAGTTGGCATGATGCGCTTGATCTTGTTGCGCAAGTAACAGCCCGTGTGATTGACAAAGGCAAGGAAGATGATTTGTTCGTCTCCATGTTTGACCATGGCGGTTCAGCAGGTGGCTATGAAAACACTTGGGGTACCGGCAAACTTTACTTTGAATCCATGAAGGTCAAGCATTGCCGCATCCACAACCGTCCGGCGTATAATTCCGAAGTTCATTCCACGCGCGACATGGGCGTTGACGAGTTGAACTACGCCTACGAAGACTACACGCTGACTGATACGATCATGCTGGTCGGTGCGAACTCTTTGGAAACCCAAACCAACTTGTTCCTGAATCACATGGTTCCGGGCATGCGCAAGGGCGCAAAGGTCATTGTGGTTGATCCACGCCGCACCGTGACGATCAATGCCGCTGAAGCTGAAGCTGGCAAAGATAATGTCTTGCACCTTTCCATCAAAGCAGGCTCAGACTTGGCCTTGTTCAACGGCCTGTTCAGCTACATCGCCGAGATGGGATGGACGGACAAAGACTTCATAGCCAATTCAACCCTTGGCGGCGATGTTGCTGTTGCAGAAGATGCGGGCCACCCTGCGGCTCTCGGCAGCTTTGAAATGGCCCGTAAAGCCTGCGCCCAGTCGGTACAGGAAACGGCACGCATTTGTGGTGTCTCCGAAGATGACATCATGAAGGCAGCAGAATGGATTGCCAAACCAAAGGATGATGGCACTCGCCGTAAATGCGTGACGGCATATGAAAAGGGCATCATTTGGGGCAACGACAATTATCGCACAGTAGGTGCCATCGTGAACGTAGCTCTTGCGACTGGCAACATCGGTCGTGAAGGTACTGGTGTTTGCCGTCTCGGCGGTCACCAGGAAGGTTACTATCGTCCATCCGATGGCCATGTGGGTCGTCCGGCACCTTACATCGACCAGCTGTTGATTGAGGGCAAAGGCAAGGTGCATCACATCTGGGCTAACGACCACTACAAGACCACGCTCAACGCCAGCGCTTTTAAGCGTGAATACAACCGTCGCACAAACATGGTGAAGGAAGCTATGGACGCCAAGGCCGGTGCGACCCGCGCCGAACTGGTAGATGCGATTGTTGAAGCGGTGAACAAGGGTGGCCTGTTCTCGGTCAATGTCGATGTGATCCATTCCCAGATTGGGCAGTCCGCACACGTGATTTTGCCAGCGGTGGAATCTGGCGAAATGAACCTGACCTCCATGAACGGCGAACGCCGCCTGCGTTTGGTCGAAAAATATATGGATGGTCCAGGAACTGCTATGCCCGACTGCCTCATTGCTGCAGGTGTCGCGCAACACCTTGAAAGGGTGCTGCGTGCCGGTGGCCGCAATGAATACGCCGACCAGTTCAAGGGCTACGACTGGAAGACCGAAGAAGATGCCTTCATGGATGGCTATAACAAGGGCAATCCGGACGTCACCTATGATCGGCTGCGCGCTATGGGCAACAATGGTGTGCAAGAACCGGTGGTCGGCTTCAAGGACGGCCAGCTCGTCGGCACAAAGCGCTTGTACACCGATGGCAAATTCGGCAGGCATGGCCGTGAGGACAAGAAGGCCTTGTTCTGTGGTGGTGCATGGCGGGGCTGGCAGGCTGCTGGCAAGAAAGAGCAAAGCGAGAAATTCGCCTACCTCATCAACAACGGCCGTTCCAATCTCAACTGGCAGAACTGGTTTTTGGATCAGGACAACGAATTCGTCATGGATCGTTTCCCCTTTCCCTACATCCAGATCAACCCGGAGGACATGGCGGAACTCAAGCTTAATGCCGGTGATCTGGTCGAAGTTTTCAACGACGTCGGTGCCACGCAAGCGATGGTCTATCCAGAGCCAACAGCCAAGCGCAAGGAAACCTTCATGCTGTTTGGCGCACCTGGTGGCACGCAAGGCAACGTGGTCAACCCTGGCGTGAATGAACTCGTGTTGCCGAACTACAAACACGCATGGGCCAATATCCGCAAGATTTCGGATGCCACGCCTGCGGCAAAGAACACCTCTTTCAAGTCCTGGGAATATTCAGCCTGACGACCAGATTGAGCATTAACATGGCCCGGGTTTTAAGCCCGGGCCACATTCGTTTGAAATCATGAGCAACACTGACTGCTACACACCTGAAAATAAATTGACCTCGCTTGAAACAGCCGTTGCGATTGCTACGGCGTTTGCCTTGCCTGTGAGCGGCGTTGTGTCCATGGACACGCTCTATGCGGCAGGCCGTGTTATTGCGGCTGACATAATATCACCCATGGCACTTCCACCCTTTGATCAATCGGCCATGGATGGCTATGCCGCCTTTGTTCCGGAGACCGGAACGGCAGAAGGTACGTCTCTTACATTAAAGGGACGGCTTGCTGCGGGGGACGATGTTTCAGTTCATGCTGGCCTAAAGGAGGGAGAGGCCTATCGCGTATTTACAGGGGCGCCGCTTCCTATGGGTGCCAACGCAGTTGTCATGCAAGAGCATTGCTCCACTCTGGGCAACAAAGTCGTTTTCAGTGTTGTAGCAAGACCGGGTGACAATATCCGGCGCGCTGGCGAAGACATTCAATCCGAGCAGGCTGTTTTGAAGGCGGGCACAAAGATTGACCCACGTCATGTGGCTGTCCTGTCGGCCATGGGGCTCGCGAAAATCACGGTCAAGCGCAAGCTCCGCATCGGTATCTTTACAACGGGCAGCGAATTGATTGAGCCGGGCACAGCCCTGCGCCCTGGCCAAATCTATGACGCTAACAAATCCATGTTGATGGCTGCACTTAAGCGTCCCGGTTTGGAAGTGGAGGACTATGGCCGTGCCGGAGATGATATCGAGGCGATTCAGGCCAAGCTTGAACAAAGTGCTTCAGCAGTCGACCTCATCATCACGACGGGTAGTGCGGGCGGCAGTGATACGGATCTTCTGTTTCGGGCCGTTGGGCAAGCGGGCGGAACCGCACAATTGCTCAAGCTTGCGCTCAAACCGGGCAAGCCCTGCATCATGGGTCGTCTTGGCGAAACGGCATTCCTAGGCCTTCCGGGCAATCCCGTTGCGGCGTTGGTGACTTTCCTGATGTTTGGCGAAGCCATGATCGCTGGGTTACTGGGAGCCAATGAAGAGCAAAAGCCGTTCATCTCGGTTCAGTCAGCAAGCCGCTATCGCCACGTCGAAGGAAAAACAGAGTTTGTTCCCGCGCGGCTTGTGGTCAAAACAGGCGGTTTGCCTCAAGCTGAAATTCTGGGAAAAGGCGGTTCAGCCCGTTACTTGCCGCTGTTGATGGCTGATGGGCTTTGCATGATTGAAGCTGAAAGTAGTCATGTGGAGATGGGAACTACTCTGTCGTTCCTGTCTTTCAAATCACTCTCATGGAGCAGCTGACTTCCCTTGTTTTGACCTGCCGACAAACAACACACCTGCTGTCGCAATTGTGGCAAATGCCGCACCCGAGATGAATGTAGCCGATGGTCCATAAACATCCCAGAGGCCACCGGCGATCACACTTGCCAAAAGCATGGATATGCCCAAGATGAAGTTGAAGATACCAAAAGCCGTTCCTCGCAAATCATTGGGTGCGGTATCCGCTATCATTGTTGCTAACAGCCCTTGTGTGAGTCCCATATGAAGTCCCCAGAAGGCGACGCCAATCATGACCCACCAAATACCGCCGCCGAAGGCCAGAAATAGGTCAGCAACAATTAAACAGACCAACCCCACAACGAAAACAGCACGCCGCCCAACCTTGTCCTCCAGAACGCCCGCCGGGTACGCAGAAAATGCGTACACAACATTCATTAGCACGATAACCATGGGAATGAGGGCCAAGGACAACCCGAAGCTTTGTGCGCGCAGAACAAGAAAGGCCTCGGAGAAGCGGGCTAGGCTGAGGATTGCCGCGACACCTACGACAGCCCAATAGGCCTTCGATAACCTTTTGGCGTCTCTCAATCCAATCTGTGTCGGTTTTTGGTCGCGATTTCTGTCTGGTTCTTTGACCGCCAACATCATTAGCGCAAGCGCAACGAAAGCGGGCAATACCGCGACCCAGAAAACGAATTGAAAATTGTTGTTGCTGGCCAACATCAAGGCAATCGCCATCAGTGGACCAACGAAAGCTCCAATGGTATCGAGAGACTGCCGAAGTCCAAAACTCGCACCGC
Organism: Hyphomicrobiales bacterium; assembly: GCA_031430795.1. Taxonomy (GTDB): domain Bacteria; phylum Pseudomonadota; class Alphaproteobacteria; order Rhizobiales; family Aestuariivirgaceae; genus Aestuariivirga. The sequence continues at coordinate 117,315 of JANPCE010000046.1, read as the reverse complement.
GCAATTCGGGTGGTGCGATGTCGGCGACGAGTGCATCTCTCGGCGCCCCTCGAATGCCTTTGCCAATGCGGTCCACGAACCGTGCTGCAATGAGCCAATCAAGAGTCTGGGCCAGCGGAAACACGGGTTTTGTCAACGCTGCAAGCCCATATCCGATGATGGCCAACAATTTACGTTTTCCAAGCCAGTCTGAAAGGGTGCCCGAGAAGATCTTTGTGATGCTTGCAGTGGCCTCCGCAATGCCTTCGATGACACCCACTGCCAAGGTCGAAGCCCCGAGCACTGTCACCATATAGACTGGCAACAAGGCGTGTATCATCTCGGACGAAATGTCCATGAACATGCTGACGAAACCAATGGCCCAGATACTGCGGGGAATCCGTGCAAGATTGGTGGTCCAAGTGTCCAGTCCATTCGCCACTTGTGTAATTCCCTTTGCGTCCGATAAAGAACCAAGTCAGGAATAATTAGTCCAAAGCAGTGGTGCCACAATAGGTTCCTGTTTTCAATTTATACACAAAACTGGACTGCAATATCTGTATCAATTTGTTTTTCATCTCTTGAGTAGCCGCCATCATTGAGCGATCATGACGTATGCAATGGAATAATAATTACAAACTAGTTGGCTGAGGAGTTACATGAGAAAGTTCGCCAATTTTGTGAAGTATTCGCTTTTGCTGGTGTGGTCTTTTGTATGCATATTTCCTGTTTACTGGTTGGTCGTCGCGTCCTTCAAATCGCCAAACGACCAGTTTGATGGTCCCTCCTATGTGCCATTCGTTGATTTTCAGCCCACTTTTGAAGCTTGGAATTTCATTCTTGCTGATGCTCATGAAAACTTACTGTGGCCTTTCCTCAATTCACTGATCACATCTCTGGCTGCTACGTTCATCGCTGTGCTGCTGGCAGGATTTGCAGTTTATGGGGTGACGCGATTTCCAACCCGCGAGAGTAAATTTTCGGTCGATGGTGACTACCTGTTGTTCTGGATGATGGTGACCCGTGTGTTGCCGCCAATCGTGCTAGTTCTTCCTCTGTATTTTATGGCTCAGAAGTCTGGAACTTTAGACACAGTTTTTCCTCTGATATTTGCTTACGCGGCTATTAATCTTCCCGTGGCCATTTGGTTGCTCAGACCCGTTTTGGGTGGCAAGGCAACCGAAATGGAAGAATCTGCATTGCTTGAAGGGGCGAGCTACGCGAGGGTGTTTTTTGAGTTTGTCTTGCCTGTCTCAGCGATGGGATTTGCAGCGGTTTCACTGATTGTGTTTGTCTTATGCTGGAACGAATATCTCTTCGCGGCATTTTTGACAACGAACAACGCCATGACATTATCGCCTTGGGCCATCGGCCAGTTGTCGATGAAAGAAGCACAAGTTGGAGGCGAGGCTGAAGAATGGGCGCATATGTCGGCGGCCACAGTTTTCATGATGTCACCAGTGCTTCTTGCTGCCATTTTCATCCAACGGTTCTTGAGCAGGTTGTCGCTTTGGAAAAGCAGTTGAACCGCGCCATGTCGTGCAATCAGTTTGACCGTGTCGGCAGAAGCAAGGTCACCAGAAAGCAAATCGCCAGCATGATGGCGGAACCGCCGAGGCAGGCGTTGATGCCACCCCACTGGTACAGCAAGCCTGAAAGCAATGTTCCACCAAAGCGGCCAGCGGCATTGGCGGCATAGTAGAAGCCCACATCTTCTGCCGCCTTTTCAGACCCGGCATAGGCAAGGATGAGATAGGAGTGGACGGAGGAGTTGATGGCGAAGGCCGCACCAAAGATACAGAGTCCGACGACGAGGACAATGTCGGGACTGACTGGCAGGTTGAAAACAAGTGCTGCAATGATCAGGGCAGGGGTGGTCGCAAGCAGTGCCGACCACAATCGTGCGGCAGGTACTTCGGATGACAGGCCGTCAACACTTCGTTTTACAATTGCAGGGGCTGCCGCCTGTATGAGACCATAGAAAATCGTCCACAAGGCCATGAAGCCGCCAACCATCGTGAAGGTCCAGCCATTGGCATAGAGAAACACGGGCACGCCAACCACGAACCACACATCGCGTGCACCAAACAGGGCGATGCGCGCGACGGCAAGCAGGTTCACCCCTTTGGATTTGCCAAAAAGTTCCTTAGCAGAGGAACTGGCCTTGGCCTTGCCCATGGTGCGCGGCAGAGAGAGAAACACGCCGACCAACACCAGCAACAAAAGCCCTGCCATAAGCCACAGCGAATAGCGGAAACCAAGGGTTTGCAGCATCAGGCCACCGAGAAAGAAGCCTAACCCCTTCATCGCATTCTTGGACCCCGTAAACCACGCCACCCAGCGGAACAGTCGTCCTTCAGCGTCTTCAGCACGGGCTGCCTTTTCCGCCACCTTGATAGCAGATTTGGAGGCCGTCTTGGTCAGGTCTTTGGCAATGCCGCAAATGCCTTGGGCCGCCACAACCCACGCCACGGACATGAACACCGTCCATTCCGGCGACAGGGCTGAGAGTATGAGAAAGCCCGCGATCTGTGCTGTCAGCCCCACCATCAACATGCGGGTGATGCCAAACCGCGTGGCAAGCCAACCGCCGACAAAGTTGGCCGCAATGCCTGCCGCTTCATAGAGCAGGAACAGGAAGGACAGCGTAAAAGGTGAATAGCCGAGCTTGAAGAAATGAAACAGCACCAGCATGCGCAATGCGCCGTCAGTGAGGGTGAAGCCCCAATAGGCCGCCGTGACGATGGCGTAGTTGCGCGTGCCCGATGTCATCAGATGCCAACCAGTTCCATGTGGCAGGCCAGATCGACCATGCGGCAGGCATAACCCATCTCGTTGTCGTACCACGCATAGACCTTCAACATGGTGCCGTCCGTCACCAGTGTGGACAGTGCATCGATGATGGAAGAGCGGGTGTCGCGGGCATAGTCGGCTGAAACGAGGGGCAAGGGTTCGTAGCCCAGAATCCCTGCCAGCGGACCTTCCGCCGCTTGCTTGAACAGCGCGTTCACTTCTTCCGCTGTTGTCTCGCGCTTGAGTTCAAACACGCAATCCGTCAGGGATGCGTTGAGCACGGGTGCCCGCACGGCATGGCCGTTCAGCTTACCTTTAAGTTCGGGGTAGATCAGAGCAATGGCCGTGGCGCTTCCCGTTGTTGTGGGTTGCAGCGAGAGCATCGCCGAGCGGGCGCGGCGCAAATCCTTATGGGGCGCATCAACCACCACGTTGGTGTTGGTGGGGTCATGGATCGTGGTGATCTGGCCATGGCGAATGCCGATGTTCTCGTGCACCACTTTCACCACGGGTGCGAGGCAGTTGGTGGTGCACGACGCTGCGGTAACAATCGGGTGCTTGGCTGGATCATAAAGCTGATGGTTAATGCCGACGACAATGTTGAGCACGTCAGCTTCCTTCACGGGTGCGGCCACAATCACCCGTTTGGCGCCACGCTGTAAATGGCCATCAAGTGTTGCATGGGTGATGAACTTGCCCGTACATTCCAGCACGACATCGACACCTAAATCGCCCCAGGGAATGTCGGCAGCGGTGGGGTGCGATGAAAATCCGACCTGCTTGCCGTCAACTGAAATCGCATCCTCACCTTCAGCCTTGATGTTGGCCCGCCAGCGGCCCTGCACGGTGTCGAACTGCAACAGATGGGCCGTCGCCGCTGCCCCGCCCTTCAACTCATTCACATGCACGATGTCGAGCCGGTTGTCGCGGCGCGGGTCATCCACCCCACGTTCTGCTGCGCCAAACCCTGCCCGAAAAGCCAGTCGCCCAATGCGGCCCATGCCGTTAATGCCAATCCGCATGTGTGTTCTCCCGAATTCAGATTGAAGGGATTGTGGCCCGCTTGATCGTGCCTTCCAATTTGGTGGCGCGGGCAAGAGTGTTTGAAATGGTTCCGTACTTCCGCACATTAGTGTGCAGCAGTTCGAGGCGGCGGTCGTCTTCGTCGGTGTCCACCACGATCTCGTAAGTGATTTCCGACAGCATCGGCGGTGCGTCCTGGCGGATGCCATGCAGTTGGACGTTCACGCCTCTGAGCTGGAAGTGGAGCATCGGCGTCACGCGTTCAATGCTCTTGATGATGCAGGCCGCAAGCGAAGCTAGCAGCAGTTCGGCCGGATTGAACGCATCCACACGACCCGCAAGGTCAGTGTCGAGCACCAGCCGCGCTTCTTTGGTGGTGACTTCACTTCCATGAGCATCAATTCGGGTGGCGAAGACTGTGGATTCAAGCATGGCGTGTCACTCCTCTTTCGTGCCAGGTCTTGCTGTTGTTGACGATCCAAAAACCGTCATGCCTTGGATTTACCGATTTGGTCGACATTCCGTTGCAGGCGCAAACGGTCAAGCGATGTGACGGGCAGGTTGATGAACGCAGCGATGCGGTTCTTGAGCATGCGATAACTGTCTGCAAAGGCTAGGCGAACTTCGGCCTCCGTTCCGGTTGTCTGAACAGGATCAGGCATGCCCCAGTGGGCAGTCATTGGGTGCCCCGGCCAAACCGGGCAAACTTCAGCTAATGCATCATCGCAGACCGTGAAAACAAAATCCATACTGGGGGCTTTTGCTGCAGCAAACTCATCCCAGTTCTTTGAGCGCAAACCGTCAACCGGATGTTTCAGGCTCTTCAAAAGATCAAGTGTATAGGGATGCACTTTGTCCTTCGGATTGCTGCCAGCGCTGTAAGCCATAAAACAGCCGCCAGCCTCCTTGTTCAGGATGGCTTCAGCAAAAATCGAGCGGGCAGAATTGCCGGCGCAGAGGAACAGGACGTTGTAAGGATGGTCAGGCACAGGATGCTCCGTGGTTTGCGCAACAGTTGGTGAGATCTTTGATAAGTGGTGCACAGAGCTCAGGCTGCCCGTTACAACAGTCGCGCAACAGGAACATCACAAGGGCGCGAACGGTCTCGAGTTCGACGCGGTAGATCATGCTACGGCTGTGCCGCTCGACAGAAACCAGCCCGGCCCTCGTGAGAATGCTGAGATGCGTAGACATGGTGTTGTGCGGCACATCCGTGCGGCGCGCGATCTCACCAGCAGGCAAACCATCCGGCTCCTGCTTCACCAGCAAGCGGAACACTTCAAGCCGCGTGGGCTGAGCGAGGGCAGACAGGCAGTCAATGGCGAGATCATTTTTCATATGTCTGGATTTACAGACATATTATGTGACAATCAAGTGACAGCGTCATATGGGTGTAAAAGTTTGGTTGCGCGCTACCCACTGTCTGCGACAAATCAGTGGAGAAATTCGAGATCAGAGTTGATCCACCGATTCAGTCTTACAGCAGCTTACAAACTGATGGTCAGTTTCGACAACTTTTATTGCTGTCATATTCTACTGTCATTTTGATTTTCTAATGGCATTTTGATTTTCGATTGCGACCATTTGTGCCTCAGTAGATACAATTGGCCATCACCAAAATGAAAACCCTTGAAATCGACTGGTCATTTCAAAGCTTGCTAGTTACATCGGCCAGATTTGAAATGTCGATCGGGTGTTACCCAGAGCGGTCTATCACGAAAAGTTGAATTGGAGCTTGGTTGCTAGTTGGTTGCTAAGGCACTTTTGCCGCTTCCGCACCAACCATTAAGTTATTGAAAAGATTGGTGGAGCCAGGCGGAATCGAACCGCCGACCTCTTGCATGCCATGCAAGCGCTCTACCAACTGAGCTATGACCCCTGAACCATTCATGCTGGTCCGCTTGGTAATGGACCTTGGAGATGTGCGGCCTTCCTAATGCGGGAGGCCGCGTTATTGCAAGTGAAAACTCAGGTTTCTTCCTCGTTTTCCTTGCCGCCGCCTTCGATGAGGTCGGACATGCTGCCGCCCTCTTCTTCCTCGACGACGAGGAAGGTGTCGTCTTCGCCTTCTTCAGGCGCGTCAGCTTCTTCACCGAGATCAACGTCCTCAATGCCGGCCGTTTCATCGTCGTCCTTGCCGTCTTCTTCAACCTCTTCAAGGCTGATGAGTTCAACATCGCCGGTTTCAGCCTCATCGGACTCTTCAACCACACGGGGCTTTGGAGCAACCACTGGCACGACACCGGGGTAATCCGATTTTGACGGCAGAATGGCAGCGGACACAAAGCTGGTGCCGCATTTCGGGCACAGAATCGGATCTCTCAGCAAATCATAAAAACGCACCGCGCAATTCGGGCAGGTGCGCTTGGTGCCCAGTTCGGCACTGACCATGGATAACCTCTTTATCAATCAATGAATGGAAAGTTGTGCGGCACATGCCATGCCAAGCCCCGAATGTCAAAGGTCTCCACCCACGGGAAAAGTCGCAACACCCAGACCCCGAAGTGCCGCCCAGAATCCCGGGTAGGTTTTGGCCACGCAGTCAGGGTCCCGGATTGTGATCCCCCTGATCTTGAGGCCCGCCATGGCAAAGCTCATGGCGATGCGGTGATCGGCGAAAGTGTCGATTTCCGCTTCACATGTCTGTCCGGCAAGAGCGGCATCAGCATTCACCACGAGATCATCCCGGTCCTCGTGCGCGAGGCCTTTTCTGATGGTGTTCAGCCCCAGCGACAGGGCGCGGATGCGGTCACATTCTTTCACCCGTAAATTGGCAATGCCGACAAAGCGCACCGGGTTGCGATTGAAAGCCGCGAGGACGGCAAGTGTTGGCACGGCGTCTTGCATTTGTGAGCCATCGATCACCGCTGGCATATTTGGAAAGGCCGCGATGATCTCCTTCGCTTTCGCGTCAGGCTGCGTGAAATGCGTGACACCCAGATCAATGTCGCCCCCAGTGAGAACCTCGGCCGCCCAAAGATAAGTTGCCGCTGACGCATCAGGCTCAATATGAAAATCCGTCGCCGTGTAACCCGTGGGTGAGACCTGCCATTGTGATGGTGAAAGCTGTTGTGCCGAGGCACAAAAGGCCCGCATGGCCGTGAGTGTGAGGTCAATGTAGCCGCGCGCACCGATGTCATCGCCAGCGAGGGAGATGGTGAAGGCTTCGCCCGCGAGCGGTGCTGCCATCAACAGTGCAGACACATATTGGCTCGACAGTCCGGCATCGACCTCCACGTGGTTTGTGGCGAAGCGTTTGACGGCGTTGATGGTAACGGGCGGACAGCCTGATGGTGCCTCAATATCGACGCCGAGTGACCTGAGCGCTTCAACCAGCGGCTGGATCGGGCGCTTGCGCATGTGTTCATCTCCATCCACCACAAAACGGCCCTGGCCAAGGGCGAGGGCTGCTGTGAGAAAGCGCGTGGCGGTGCCGGCATTGCCGAGGAACAAGGGCTTTGCGGGCGGCGACAATTTGCCTGTGCCTTTCACCACGAATGTGGTGGCGTCAGGCTCTTCAATACGCACACCCATGGCCCGGAGTGCTTCCGCCATATAGCGGGTGTCATCGCTTTTGAGGGCACCCGTCAAACGGCTTTGGCCTGCACTGAGACCTGCCAGCAACAGCACGCGATTGGTGATCGACTTTGATCCCGGCGGGCTGACACGGCCTCTGAGCGGATGCGCTGGCGGAATGACGGTGAGCTTGTTCATTTGGCCAGTCCCTAAAGCCGACACACTGACTTGGCAAGCGGGCGAGCTTCCTCTAACGAATTGCCATGACATGCAGAACAAGGGTCCCAAGATGATCATCGCCGTTGACGGGCCATCGGCCGCTGGCAAAGGCACTGTGGCCCGCGCCATCGCCAAGGAACTGGGTTACCACTTTCTGGACACCGGCACGCTCTACCGCATGGTGGGCGTGGAAATGCTCCGTACACGGAGTGATAATCCTGTTGCCATCGCCAAATCCCTCAACCCCAGCTCTTTCAATGACGCAGACTTGCGGTCAGAAGAGGTGGCCAGCATGGCCTCCAAAGTCGCGGCCGTCCCCGAGGTGCGCAAAGCCCTGCTGGATTTCCAGCGCACATTCGCGGCCCGAAAACCCGGTGCCGTTTTGGACGGCCGCGACATCGGCACCGTGGTCTGCCCCAAGGCCGACCTCAAGTTTTTCGTGACGGCATCAAGTGAAGAACGCGCCCGAAGAAGGCACGAAGAATTGAAAGCGCTGGGCCACGATGTTGAACTCGCTTCAGTCTACGACGACATCCGCGAACGCGACGAACGCGACGCCAACCGCAGTGTTGCCCCCACCCAGCCCGCCGAAGACGCCATCATGATTGATACGTCACTGCTGGACCGGGATGAGGTGTTGAGGGCGGTGATGGAGATTGTGCGGGAGCACGTGGCATAACTTCTCCCTTGCGCCGAAGGCGTGAGGGAGTACCGCCGAAGGCGGGGAGGGAGTGGCAGCACTTGGCTCAATCTCTCGCATTTGCACACGCCAAAACAGCTGCTCGTCCCTCAGGAGCATTCCCCCACGCTTCGCATGAAGAACTTGAATAAGAATTTCAGTGCCGATGCATTCTATAACCCAGCATGATGACCATTCTTGCGCACCAACTCCCCATGCTCACGCTCATCAATCGCAATGTCGTATTGTCCCCGCCGGTCGATCCAGAATTGCGGCGAGTTACCAAATTAGCGGCCAAGCCAAACGGACGGCACGCCCAAAAAAGCAGGCTGATTCGCGCTCTGGTTCCGCGCAGCAAGTTCGCGGCGCAGCAAACGACCAAGATGCGTCAGAGCGGTGTCACTTCATTCTCTCAAACTTAAATGCAATCGCGTATTTCATCAAAGAGAGATTTGGAACGGCCCGGCTCGCTGAAACCGTGCGCTGATCAAAGTCTTGCGCGACCAGAATGCCCCGTACGGTGCGCTCAGGTTCTTCTTGGGCTATGTCCCCCATATAACCGAGAATTTGACCAATAGCGCGGCTGTCAGTTTTCCCGGCTTTCAACTCCACAACGACGAGTGAATTTTCACCGGAATCCTCGCACATGATGTCAATCAACCCTGATTCCACGGAACGCTCGGCACCATCATCTATGATAGAAAGAGTTGCACCGAGATTCTTGATATCAAGTCGTAAGGCGGCCTGCATATCTCGTTCAAGTGATAGTTTTTGAGAGTCTGCTTCCGACCTACCATTGACCGTTGTCTTGCTCTGGACCAGAGATTCGACAGTCTTCACGCTTTCCCCTTCGTCTGCCCCACCACCGTCAAGAAACCGCATGTAGCGGACCAAGGCTGCCTTGTAGGATGCGAGATTGTTGCGGATATTTCCTTCGAACGGAATTCTGGATGGATTGGGTTTACCGCGCCTTTCGTCTTCCGTGGTGAAGGATAGCTCTCCGAGTATTTCTGGCAACCTGCTGCTTTGCGACAACTGTTCAAGATTGCCATAGCAATCTTCAATCCGGCCGGCCCGATGCAGTTGGGAACTTATAGTGCCGGACGAGTATTTTTGTTCTTCAAGCCATTTTCTGTAATCGGCCCGCATGGTCGATGATCCTTTCCAAACTGTGTTTGCGCAATTTGGACGCTATAGAAGTGACCCGCAATTGACTAGCGCCTGCATGAAAGCTGCAGGCTTAGCTCCCTTGGCGCGAAGCCATGGGGGGCCCACGAAGTGAGGGAGTGGGGGCACCTGGCTCTCTCTCACGCATGTGCACCTGCTTGAAACTGAACCAAGTAAAACCGCGCCACGTGCAACCACCAGGGCAATCGTTTGAAGCCAAGAGACCTCTCCCGCCCTTCGGGCACCCTCTCCGAAGGGGAGAGGGACTCGCAATGGGACCTCCTCTTTCACTGTTCAGGGTGCTCGCACCACAAGTCCCTCTCCTCTTGGAGAGGGTACGGCGAAGCCGGGGGAGAGGTCCCTTCGCTTCAAGCGATTGCCCTAGTAACCACCCCCTTCCCCACTTCGTGGGTACTCCCCCGCGCCACGCGCAAGGGCGTTATTTTGCTGCTTGACAGTTGATGTTTTTTGTTCCATTTTTGTTCCGTTCACTCCCACTCGGGATCCGGTTCATGACGGTGAACCTGGATGGGTGTGATGCAGGCTCGCTGTGGGTGGAAACGTGCCATTCACACCGGGGTCTGAGGGAGAAGCCCTTCGCGTAACAGAGACGCGGATGCCTTCCCTGAGTCGTCGCTTGGAGCGGGCTAAACACCCGTAAGAAGATGACGGATCAAAGGCAGGGCAAAATCAAGCGATTGGCATCTACGCTGTCTTTCGCAGCCTACGCGCCCTCCCTCGGGTCAAGTCCTGTCATCGCGGGGGTTTCCTCGCGGGGGCCTCAAGGCCCACCACGCATTCCTTAGGGCGCTCCTTAGGAAAGAGCGTCAAGGCGCCCGTGGAACGGTGCCTCTGCGCGGAAACACCCCGCGATCCCTTGTTTTTTCGGCCCAGGCGGGACCCGCCCTCGGCTACACAACGGAGAGTCATGGCCAAACGACTTTGACTTGCTTCTTCAGCCTCTTTCGACTAAGCGTCCGCCCGTCTCACAGGTGGTTTTCCGCCTATCACGGGGTGCCTCAAGCACCCCAAATTGTTTTGGACACCGGTTGCGATCTTAAGACGCCGCAATCAAGGCCCAAAACGCCCTTAACCCATGCCTGCCGTTTCGTGTGGCTGATGCCCCAAACCGCAGGTGAAGCACTCCTGAAAATCTGTCTCCGGACCCTGCTTCGATAGGACAATACCGTATGGCAAAATCCGCCGTTTCCATGAACCCCACCCGTGATGACTTTATGAGCTTGCTCGAAGAGAGCTATCTCGACCGCCCCGTGGCTGAAGGCCAGGTCGTCAAGGGCAAGGTTCTGGCAATTGAAAATGACAACGTCATCATCGACGTGGGTCTCAAGACCGAGGGCCGTATTGCCCTCAAGGAATTCCAACAGCCCGGCAAAGACACGGTGCTGAAGCCCGGCGATACGGTTGAGGTGTATCTCGAGCGCATTGAAAACGCGCTGGGTGAAGCCGTCCTCAGCCGCGACAAGGCCCGCCGCGAGGAAGCCTGGACCCGCCTCGAAGAAATGTCGACAAAGGGTGAGCGCGTTGAAGGCGTCATCTTCGGCCGCGTCAAGGGTGGCTTCACGGTTGACCTCGGCGGTGCCGTGGCCTTCCTTCCCGGTTCACAAGTTGACGTGCGCCCGATCCGCGATGTGGGCCCGCTGATGCATCAGTCCACACCGTTCCAGATTTTGAAGATGGACCGCCGCCGTGGCAACATCGTGGTGTCGCGCCGCGCCATCATGGAAGAAACCCGCGCTGAACAGCGTTCCGAACTGGTGCAGAACCTGGCCGAAGGCCAGGTTGTGGACGGTGTTGTGAAGAACATCACCGACTACGGTGCATTCGTTGATCTGGGCGGCATCGACGGCCTGCTGCACGTCACGGACATCGCCTGGAAGCGCGTCAACCATCCTTCCGACGTGCTCACTGTCGGTGGTACAGTCAAGGTGCAGATCATCCGCATCAACCCTGAGACACAGCGCATTTCGCTGGGCATGAAGCAGCTCGACAAGGAACCATGGGATATCGTCATCGAGCGTTACACTGTTGGCTCAAAGGTCAAGGGCAAAGTCACCAACATCACGGACTACGGCGCATTTGTTGAACTGGAAGACGGCATTGAAGGCCTCGTCCATGTCTCTGAAATGTCCTGGACCAAGAAGAACGTGCACCCCGGCAAGATCCTTTCGACATCAGAAGAAGTCGAAGTGCAGGTTCTTGAAATCGACGCCTCGAAGCGCCGTATTTCGCTTGGCCTCAAGCAGGTGCAGAACAACCCATGGGATGCCTTCGCAGCAAAGCATCCAAAGGGTTCCATCGTTGAAGGTGAAGTCAAGAACACCACCGAATTCGGCCTCTTCGTCGGTCTCGACGGCGATGTTGACGGCATGGTGCACTTGTCCGACCTGGACTGGAAACGTTCCGGCGAAGAAGCCATCAAGGACTTCAAGAAAGGCGACAAGGTTTCTGCCGTTGTTCTTGACGTTGACAAGGAAAAGGAACGCATTTCGCTCGGCATCAAGCAGCTCACGGCTGGTGGTGGCTCAGGCGAAGTGGTGACGGCTTCCGGCTCCATGAAGAAGGGATCGAAAGTCACGTGCGAAGTCATGAAGGTTGAAGAAGCCGGCCTCGAAGTGATGATCACCGGCTCAGACCTCTCGGCCTACGCCAAGCGCGCTGACCTTGCCCGTGACCGCAACGAACAACGCACCGAACGTTTTACCGTTGGCCAGAAGTTCGACGCGCTCATCACGCTGTATGATGCGAAGGCGCGCAAAGTGAACGTCTCGATCAAGGCGCTCGAAATCTCTGACGAGCGCGAGGCGGTTGCACAATACGGCTCGTCTGATTCAGGCGCGTCATTGGGAGACATTCTCCAGGCCGCCATGAAGAAAAAGGAAGGCAACGAGTAATCGTTCCATCCATTGAATGGAATTTCGGCCGGGGCTTGCTCCGGCCGATTTATTTCAGGAGGGTCATCAAGTGTTGCATCAAACGCTCTGCAACGTCAGCCTTCGACATAACAGGCCAACTCTCGACACCTGTTGACGAAATGAGGTGAACGGTGTTGCGATCCCCGCCAAACACACCGCCTTCCGGCGAGACATCATTGGCAACAATAAGATCGCACCCCTTCTTCGCCAATTTGGCTTTGGCATTTTCGATCACCATCTCGGTTTCCGCTGCAAATCCGACAACGAGTTTGGGACGATTTTTTCCAGAGACGATGGATTTCAAGATGTCGGGATTTTCGGCGAATTTGATGGAAGGAAGGGAACCATCGTCGTTCTTCTTGATCTTCTCATCCGCCTGCCTGGAAGCCTTCCAATCCGCAACAGCCGCTGTGAAAATCGCAATGTCAGCGGGAAGCGAAGACTGCACGGCCTTCAACATCTGATCAGCGGATATCACAGGCATCATGCCAACACCCGGTGGAATGGCAAGGTTTACGGGTCCCGAAACAAGGGTCACCTGCGCACCAAGTTTTACAGCGGCTTCGGCAATGGCATAGCCCTGCTTGCCGGAGGAATGATTGGAGATGTAACGCACAGGATCAATAGCTTCGCGTGTTGGCCCGGCGGTGATCAACACATGCCTGCCAGCGAGCGGCTTCGCAAGCGGTGCGAGTGCAGCTTCAATGGCGGCCACAATTTCAAGCGGTTCCGCCATGCGGCCCGGCCCAAATTCGCCGCACGCCATGTCGCCTTCATTGGGTCCAACAAAAACTATGCCGTCGTTCTTCAATGTGCGGATGTTGCGGATGGTTGCCGCATGTTGCCACATCCGCACATTCATGGCGGGGGCGATGAGCACGCGCTTGTCAGTGGCCAGCAAAGTTGTGGACGCCAAGTCATTGGCCAGACCAGACGCCATCTTGGCCATCAGGTCTGCCGTGGCCGGTGCCACAACAACCAGATCAGCGGAGCGGGAAAGTTCAATGTGTCCCATCTCGGTTTCGTCCGTGAGGGAGAAGAGATCGGAATAGACCTTCTCGCCAGTCAGTGCGGCAACAGAAAGCGGAGTCACAAAGTGCTCACCCGCCTTGGTGAGGATGGCTCTCACAGCAAAGCCGCGCGTCTTCAATGCGCGGATGAGTTCGAGTGATTTGTAAGCGGCAATACCGCCGCCAATGATGAGGAGGATGGATTTTTTCATTCTACACTCCCCTCTCCCGGCGCGTACCGCGCCACCCTCTCCCGCAAGGGGCGAGGGTTAAAGGCATGCACAGGTCCGCCCCTCTCCCCTTGCGGGAGAGGGTGCTGAGCGCAGCGAGGCGGGAGAGGGGTGTGTCACACATTCAGTTCACCATCTGCCAGGCAATCACCACAAGTGCGCCTGCACCCGCGAGCAACCCTGCTGTTTGCAATCCATTCAATGCGGAACGTTGTTTGCCGTTGAGATACCCCTCAGGATTTTCCGCGAGATCCGACAATGCCTTCACCGCTTTCTCGCCCTCCTGCATCAACTCTGGCAAGCGAAGGCCAAGCCCCAGCAGCGAACGTGCGCTGTTGCCCACATCCTCCAGCTTGCCGAGGGGCCCAAGCCTGCGTGTCAGCCATTCCTTCACCACGGGCTCCGCCGTCTTCCACATATTGAGGTTGGGGTTCAGCGTGCGCGCCACACCTTCAACGACAACCATGGTTTTTTGCAAAAGCAATAATTGTGGCTGAGTCTGCATGTCGAACTGGTCGGTGACCTCGAACAATTGGGTGAGCAGCCGTGCCATGGAAATCTGATCGGCGGGCAGGCCTAGAATAGGTTCACCAATGGCGCGGATGGCTTGGGCGAAGTCTTCAACCTTGTGTTTGGTCGGTACATAGCCTGCGTCAAAATGCACCTGGGCCACGCGGTGGTAGTCGCGCACGATAAAGCCGTGCAGGATTTCGGCGAGAAATAATGACTCTCTCGCGCCAATGCGCCCTGTGATGCCGAGATCGAGTGCCACCAGATTGCCAGCCGCGTCCACCATCAGATTGCCCTGATGCATGTCGGCGTGGAAGAAACCGTCGCGGATGGCGTGGCGGAGGAAGGATTGAATGACCATGTCGCCAAGGGCCAGAAGATCAAGGCCCCTTGCGCGTACCGCTTCAACATCAGACAAGGGACTTCCATCAATCCACTCTGTGGTCAACACACGCTTGGTGGTGGTGGCCCAATCAACTTTCGGCAGGCGGAAGCCGGGATCGTCCTTGGTGTTCTCTGCCATCTCGGAAATGGCTGCTGCTTCCATGCGGAGATCGAGCTCCAGTTTCATGGATTGCTCGAGCATATTGACGGCAGCAACCGGGCGAAGGCGGCGTCCGTCGGCAGAAAGGCGCTCCATGCTGCGCGCAGCAAAGCCGAAACTATCAATATCGGCACCGAAACGCTTCTCAACGCCGGGACGAAGAATCTTGACGGCAACGCTGCGGCCATCATGGGTCACGGCTTTGTGGACCTGTGCCACAGAAGCTGCGGCAATGGGTTCGCTGAAAGAGGCAAAGAGGTCATCAACGGGTTTGCCGAATTCAGCCCGCATGATGGCCTTGGCCTCAGCCATTGGAAACGGCGGCAGCTTGTCCTGCAGCACTTTCAGTTCAAAGGCGCGCTTGGCACCGATCATGTCGGGACGCGTGGCAAGAAACTGGCCGAGCTTGATGTAACTGGGTCCGAGAGACGAAAGGGCAGCAGAGATGCGGTTGCTTTGATCGGTCGCGGTATCGCTGCCAAATTGAGCGATGGCGAGACCCTTGCGGGCGAGCCATGGCAACTGCGCCACTTGCTCAGGCGACAACAAAGCGCCGTGGCGCGCCAAGGTCAGACCAGCACGGGCAAGACGGAATGTGTTGGTGACGGCATTGGCCATCAGATGCGCCAACCGGAATGAATGGCAACAACACCGCCGGTGAGGTTGCGCCAGGTCACACGGGAGAAGCCTGCCGCCTCGATCATATCCGCGAATTCCTGCTGTTTCGGGAAAGTGCGGATGGACTCGACGAGGTAGCGGTAAGGCTGGCCATCTCCCATCACCACCTTGCCGACGGCGGGGATGACGGTGAAGGAATAGGCGTCATAGACTTTTTGGGCGAAGTCGAGATCCATATGTGAAAACTCAAGGCACATGAAACGGCCACCGGGCTTGAGTACGCGGTAAGCGTCCTTGAGCGCCTTGGGAATATTGGGCACGTTGCGAATGCCGAAGGCGATGGTGTAGGCGTCGAACTGTTGTTCAGGGAACGCCAGCTCCTCTGCATTGCCGACTGTGAAGTCCACCTTGCCGACATATGCTTTCGCCTCGGCGCGGCGTTTGCCTTCGCCCACCATGTCAGGGGAGATATCGGCGATGGTAACATGGGTGCCAGGGCCACCCGTTTCAGCGATACGGAAGGCGATGTCACCTGTGCCACCGGCCACATCCAAAACGCGGAAAGCCCGGTCATTGCGGGGTGGGTTGAGTTGAGTCAGAAAATCGTCCTTCCAGAGGCGGTGCAAGCCCATCGACATCAGATCATTCATCTGGTCATATTTTGCCGCTGACTTGGCGAAAACCTCATTGACGAGGCCCTGCTTCTCGCCTTTTTCAACATCGCGGAAGCCGAATTTGGTTTCAATGCTCATGTGACAGTACATAGGCTATGAGGGGTTGAAATTCCATGGATGCCTCGAGGACTCGTTAACATGCCTGAACTGCCAGAGGTCGAAACTGTGAAACGGGGCCTGGAAACGGCGCTTTTGGGCCGCAGCTTCGCCAAAATTGAGCTTCGCCGGAGGGAATTGCGCTTTCCCTTTCCCGAAGGATTTGCAAGCGAAATGACGGGTGCGCGGGTGGAGGCGCTGGAACGACGGGCGAAATACATTCTGGTGCACTGCTCCAACGGCAAAACCCTGATCTGGCATTTGGGAATGACCGGGCGGTTTACAGTGGTGAAGGCCGACGGTGCGGCATTTGAGCCGGGGGCGTTTTACCATGAGGCTGGGGGCGCGGCAAAAGACAGCCCCCACGACCATGTCGTCTATCACCTCGATGACGGGACTCGGGTGACCTACAATGACGCACGGCGCTTTGGGTTCATGGATTGGGCTGACACGGCTTTGCGCGATGAACACAAATTTCTGCGTGACATTGGGGTTGAACCGCTGGGCAACAGTTTCAGTGCGGATCATTTGGCGGAAAAATTCCATGGCAAGAAAGCGCCGATGAAGGCGGCACTGCTCGACCAGCACGTGGTGGCGGGGCTTGGCAACATCTATGTGTCGGAAGCGCTTTTTCGCTCCCGTATCTCTCCGAAATTGCCGGCGGGGAAGTTGCTCAAGGCAAAGAGTTTTGATGCGCGGCTTGATCCGCTGGTGCGACACATCAAGGATATTTTGACTGAGGCGATTGCGGCTGGCGGCTCGACCTTGCAGGATTTTCGCGGGGCAACAGGAGAAGCAGGTGCGTTCCAGCAGCGCTTTCTGGTTTACGACCGTGAGGGCGAGGCTTGCATGTCGCCGGGTTGCAAAAGTGTCATCACCCGCATTGTACAATCGGGACGCTCGACATTCTATTGCCCGACGTGCCAGAAATAGCAGATGGTATGCGAATGAACTTGGCGGCCTTTGTGGAGAAGCGGAAGGCTGCGTTCAAGAACAGGTCAAGGGTTCCGTTAAATCGGTGGGGAAATCGCTTGTAGCCAAGGGACCTCTCCCGCCCTTCGGGTACCCTCTCCGAAGGGGAGAGGGACTCGTTGATCGACCTCCCTTTTTACTGTGCAGGGCGCTCGCACTACGGGTCCCTCTCCCCTTCGGAGAGGGTCCGGCGAAGCCGGGGGAGAGGTCCCTTGGCACCAAGCGAATACGCTGTCTAAACCGGGCGCACTTCCAAAACTTCGGGCACGAAATGCTTCAGCAGGTTTTCAACGCCGTGCTTGAGGGTCGCTGTAGAAGACGGGCAGCCTGCACAGGAACCTTGCATGTTGAGATAGACGATGCCGTCCTTGAAGCCCTTGAAGGTGATGTCGCCACCGTCTTGCGCCACGGCCGGGCGGACGCGTGAATCAAGCAGGTCCTTGATGGTCTTCACGAGGGGAGCGTGTTCTTCGTCGAAGAATTCGCCCTCCCCTTCGGGCACCACAGGGGCCGCATCGGCTACCACGGGATTGCCGGAGAGGTAATGATCCATGATCACGCCAAGGATGGCGGGCTTCAATTGCTGCCATTCGCCGCCAGAGCGTGTCACCGTCACGAAATCATGGCCAAGGAACACGCCTGAGACATTGTTGATCTCAAACAGGCGGGCTGCAAGCGGTGATTCGCCCGCGTCATCGCGGCCACGGTAATCCTTGGTGCCGCCGGGCAGCACAGGCTTTCCGGGCAGGAACTTGAGGGTGGCAGGGTTCGGTGTGGCTTCGGTCTGGATGAACATGTGCGTTATATAGGCCAGTTTGGAATGATTTTAAAGTACTACGCCACCTTTTTGATTTCAGATGAACCCCACGATCTTTTTCACATCCATCATGACGGGGGCGGCAATGGCGCGGGCGCGGGCAGAGCCGTCCGTCAAGACATTTTCGATATAAGCGGGGTCAGCGAGGAGGCGGTTCATTTCGCCTGTGATGGGTGAAAGTTTCGAGACCGCCAGATCAGCGAGTGCATTCTTGAAGCCGGAGAATTGTCCGCCACCGAATTGCGTGAGCACTTCGGAAGCAGGAATGTCAGCAAGGGCTGCATAGATGCCGACGAGGTTGTTGGCTTCCGGACGGCCCTCCAAGCCCTTGGCTTCGGACGGCATGCCATCAGCATCGGTCTTGGCTTTGCGGATTTTCTTGGCGATGTCGTCGGGTGAATCCGTGAGGTTGATGCGGCTCAAATCAGAGGGATCGGATTTTGACATTTTTTTGGTGCCATCGCGCAGGCTCATCACGCGCGTAGCTGGTCCTGTGATGACGGGATCAGTGATGGGGAAGAAGTCGACGCCGAAGTCATTGTTGAATTTAGTGGCGATATCACGCGTAAGCTCAAGGTGTTGCTTCTGGTCTTCGCCCACGGGTACGGCTGTCGCCTTGTAGATCAGAATGTCAGCCGCCATCAAGCTGGGGTAAACATAAAGACCAACACTTGCCTTTTCCTTATCTGAGCCTGCTTTTTCCTTGAACTGGGTCATGCGGTTGAGCCAGCCGAGACGGGCAACGCAATTAAAGATCCAGGCAAGTTCCGCATGTTCTGCGACTTGGGATTGGTTGAAGATGATGGATGTCGTTGGGTCAAGGCCGCAGGCGATGTAGGCTGCTGTCACATCGCGGATGGCTTTACGGAGTTCTTTGGGTTCCTGCCACAAGGTGATGGCGTGAAGATCGACGACGCAATACAGCGTCTCGTGTGTCTCTGCCATCCTGATCCAGTTCAGCATCGCACCAAGATAATTACCGAGGTGGAGATTGCCCGTCGGCTGCATGCCGGAGAGAACGCGTGGGGTGAACTGGCTCATGGTGTGGACCCTTGATGAATGGTGTTGAACCCCGTGTTGGAGAACGGAGCGACGCGCTTATGCAGAGAAGAGGCAATTTTGCAAAGCGCTATTTTCGGAATGCGCCCTTAAGCTCAGCGAGGCGGAAAGCACCCGTGATGTGGGCGGCAGCGAAATACGCTGCGACGCCTGCAAGAATCAGAGTGATCAATCCCCAAACGGCTGAGGTAAAATCTGCATTCTCGGCGTAATTGCCTGCGAGCAGTTGATTGAGGCCCAACAGCACGCCTGCCATGACAAACAATGCCAGCACCATGCGAGGCAGCCGTGACTTGAAGCGCGCATCTGCAGCATAGTGATTTCGGCGCACCGATGCGACAAGCAAAAGCACCGCATTGACCCAGGCCGCGATTGAAGTGGCAAGTGCAATGCCAACATATTGCAGATAGCGTGATAGAATAAAGCTGGCGGCAATGTTGACAGCCACTGCTCCAATCGCAAAATACATCGGCGTCTTGGTATCTTCCCGTGCATAAAAGCCAGGCTGGAAAATCTTGGTGAGGGTGAAGGCAGGAAGACCAAGCGCAAATGCAGCGAGCACGGGAGCCACCGCCAGCGTGTCACTGCGCGTGAAGGCACCATGCTCAAACACGGTGTGAAGAATGGGACGACCAAGGATGATGAGGGCGACAGCGGACGGCAGTGTCAGGAACAGTGCAAATTCAAGTGCTCGGTTCTGGCTGTCGCTTGCGCCCTGCACATCCCCTGCCCTGAGTTTCCGCGACAGCGATGGCAGCAACACCACGCCGATTGCAACACCGATCAGGCCCAGCGGCAATTGGAAAAGCCGATCCGCGTAGTAGAGAAAAGCCACACCGCCCGCAAAACCTGTGGCCAGCATAGACGCGATCAACAGATTGATCTGGGTGATGCCGCCTGAAATCAATCCGGGTACGGACAATATCAGCACACGTTTCACATCGGCTGTCAATTTGGGCACACCCGGTGTGATCCTCGCACCTGCGCGATAGGCCGCAGCGGCGAGCAGAATCAGCTGGGCAACACCAGAGATGGTCACGGCCCAAGCCAGAAAGCGCCCTGTGTCTGGCGTATTGCCGAGGCCCAGCCACCATGCCAGCAAAGTCATGGCTATTACCACGATGTTGAGTAGAATCGGTGCGGCGGCGGGAGCGGTGAAGCGGTTGAGACTGTTGAGGATGCCGCCGAATAGGGCGGTGAGCGACATCATGCCGAGATAGGGAAAGCAGATGCGGGTGAGTTCGGTGGTGAGGGCGAGTTTTTCCGCGTCACCTTTGAACCCCCAAGCCAAGACTGGCATCAGCCAAGGCATAAAGACCATGGCCAGCGCACAGAAAAAAATCATCCACACAAAAAGCACCGACAACATGCGGTGGCCAAAGGCAAAAGCCTTGTCCGCGCCCTCGCCTTCGACCTGCCGCGCAAATTGCGGCACGAAGGCGTTGTTGAATGCGCCTTCGGCGAACAATGCGCGGAACAGGTTTGGCAATCGCTGGGCGAAGAAAAAGGCTTCGGCAACCGGTCCCGTGCCAATGGTAAAAGCGATCAGCTGGTCGCGGACAAAACCCAGCAAGCGGCTCACCAATGTGAGGCCACCCACTTGCATGGCGGATTTCAAAAGGGACATGGAACGCCTGTCTTGATAGCGAAAGGGACCTCTCCCGCCCTTCGGGCACCCTCCCCAGAGGGGAGGGACCTCTTGCAGCGACTTCCGCTTTGACTGTTCAGGGCGCTCGTACCACCAGTCCCTCTCCTCCGGAGAGGGTCCGCGAAGCGGGGGAGAGGTCCCTTCCTGCTGTGTGTTGCGATCATGTCTTCCTCAAAACCTCAATCAGTGCTTCCTCTATCTTCTTCGCACGGGATTCGCTTTCGATTTTTGCAGCGGTGAGATCGGTGACATAAAACACGTCGATGGCCTTTTCGCCGAAGGTTGTGACGTGGGCGGATGCGATGTTGAGGTTCAGCTGGTAGAGGGCATCACAAAGATCGTGCAAAAGCCCCACACGGTCCCGACCGTTGATTTCAACGACAGTCTGCTTGTTGGAGGACGTGTTGTCGATGATGACGCGGGGCTCAACTTCAAAAGCCTCGACCCGGAACTCGGGCTTCTTGGCCTGCGCCATGGCCTCTTTCAACCGCAGTTGGCCGCGAAGCGCCTTGGTGATGGTTTCAGCGACGCGTGTGGCACGACGTTGCTCATCTGCCTCTTCAGCGAATTCACGTTTCAACAATATGGTGTCCAGCGCCATGCCTTCTGTGGTTGTGAAAATCTGCGCGCCGATGATGTTGGCGTTGGCGGCGGCACATGCGCCGGTGATGGTGGCGAGAAGGCGGGGATGATCCGGCACATAGACGGTGACTTCGGTGATCGCAGTGAAGGCATCGGTCTTGATATCTGTTGTCACATCCCGCGGGCTTGCGCGTTTCACAAGTGCTGCGTGTCTGACTTGCTGAGCGAGTGGCACATTGAGCCAATAGGCATCGTAGTGGCGTTGGATGACTGCTGTTTTTTCCGTCCCGCCGAGTTTTGGATTTTCAGCGATGAATCTGGCTTGCGCGTCAGCCACCCGCTCCTTGCGTGTGACCGCAGTGTGACCGCCTGTCAGCAAAGGTTCTGCTTCCGAGAACAGTGTGCGCAGCAACTGGCCTTTCCAGCCGTTCCAAACACCGGGGCCCACGGCACGGATGTCAGCAACGGTGAGAATAACCAAGAGTTTTAGACGCTCAGGGCTTTGCACGATGGCGGCAAAATCCATGATGGTCTTGAAGTCGTTGAGGTCTCGCATCTGCGATGTTTCGCTCATCAACAAGTGATGGCGGATGAGCCAGGCCACGGTTTCTGTTTCTGCCGCATCAAGCCCAAGTCTTGGGCAGATCACGCGTGCCATGCGCTCACCCGCGATGGAATGGTCTTCCGGCCTGCCCTTGGCAATGTCGTGCAGCAGCCCCGCCACAAATAGTGCCCGACGCGATTTCAGGGTGGGGAAGAGTTTGACGGACAGAGGATGCTCATCGGCAAGTGCTCCCGTTTCCAATCCGCGCAGAACACCAACCGTGCGGATCAAATGTTCGTCCACCGTGTAGTGGTGGTACATGTTGAACTGCATCATGGCCACGACCTTGCCAAACTCCGGCATGAAGCGGCCAAGAACACCCGATTCATTCATGGCGCGCAGCATGGTTTCAGGATCACTTGCGTCTCCCAGAACGGTGAGGAAGAGGCGGTTGGCTTCGGCGTTCTGGCGCAAATTGTCGTCAATCAGGCGCAATGTGCCTGAGATGGACCTGAGTGCGTCAGGGTGAATATCGACACCCCTTTCGGCTGAAAGCGCGAAGACGCGGATCAGATTGACGGGGTCGGCCTTGAATACGGTTTCGTCCGTCAGGTTGATGCGGCCCGCGTCCATGGCAAAGCCGCTTGGCAGTAAACGGTTGCGGGATTTGCGTGGAAGCAGCCTCGAAAACACGCTGCCGATGGATGGCGCGTCTTTCAGATGCCTGGCTTCCAGGCTGGCGCAGAAGACGCGGGTGAGATTGCCAACTTCGCGGGCAATCAAAAAATAGTGGCGCATGAATCGTTCGACGGGGCGGAGGCCGCCATGGGCCTTGTAACCAAGGCGCAAAGCCATGTCCGTCTGGCAGTCGAATGAAAGCTTGTCTTCTCCACGCGCCGCGAGGAAATGCAGATTGCAGCGTACTGTCCAGAGAAAGTCTTCGCACTTCTTGAAGCGTTTGAGTTCTTCCCGTGTGAACACTCCCTTGGCTTCGAGTTCGTCTATGGAACGTGCATCAAACAGCGCTTTGGCGATCCAGAACAGGGTGTTGAGATCGCGCAGTCCGCCCTTGCCGTCTTTGAGATCGGGTTCCACGGCATAGCGGCTGACGCCCGCTTTTTCATGGCGATGGTCACGTTCAGCCAGCTTGTCTGTCACAAAGGTTTTGATGCCTTTCTGCATGATGGATTTGCGGTAGCGCCCGTCGAGCGCTGCAAACAATGGCGCGTCGCCACAGATCAGGCGCGCTTCAAGTATCGCTGTCATGATGGTGTTGTCGCTGCGCGCGAAATTCAGGCATTCGTCAATGGTGCGGGTGGCATGGCCGACTTTTTGGCGGGCATCCCAAAGGGCGTAAAGCATGAACTCCACGAGACCAGCAACTTCGGGATTGGCGGTATCAGAAACCAGAAACAAGAGATCAATGTCTGATCCCGGTGCCAGTGTGCCCCGGCCATAGCCGCCGACAGCAATGACAGACAATGTGCGCGCAGAGCCTTTGGTGCCAAGCGCTTCCTTGGCGAAGGCAAAGATCGAAGCCACGATATCGTCCTGGGCCCGCGAGAGGTATTCGGCACAGGTGGTACCAAGCCCGTCACTGGCGAGGCGGGTTTGGGCGTGGGCGCGCACCGTTTCCAGATGTTCCCGCACAGATTTTGAGACCGCATTGCGGAGCCTGAGCGTGTCGGCTTCGGTGCCGCGCAAGGCGATTAAAGCTTGAGCCAATGATGGTGGCGGCATCATGCACCATCCTTTGCCAGCTGTTTCAGCTCATAGAGCGCTTCCAAAGCCTGCAACGGTGTAAGCATATCCGGTGAAACCGTTTCAAGATGGCTACGCAATTCGTCTTTCCGTGTTGGCAAAGGTGTTGGCGCTTGCGCCTTGAACAATGGCAGATCAGCCAGCAAATCCTGCGGCTTGGCTCCGTCCCGCGCCTCTTCCAGCCGCGTCAACACGTCTTGTGCACGCGCGATCACTGATGCTGGAAGGCCTGCGAGTTTTGCCGCCTGAATGCCATAGGACCGGTCAGCGCTGCCTTGTTTCACTTGATGCAGAAAAATGATGTCACCATTCCATTCCTTCACGGCCATCGCCATGCAGTGCAGCCTTGGGCATGTGGCGGTGAGGGCCGTGAGTTCGTGGTAGTGGGTGGCAAAGAGGGCGCGGGGTTTCACTTTGCCATGCAGATATTCCAGCGTGGCCCAGGCAATTGAAAGCCCGTCATAGGTGGCCGTGCCGCGCCCGATTTCATCAAGGATGACGAGGGAACGTGCGGTGGCCTGATTGAGAATGGCGGCGGTTTCCACCATCTCCACCATGAAGGTCGAGCGGCCTCGCGCCAAATCATCCGCAGCGCCCACACGGCTGAAAAGACGGTCTGCGACACCTATATGGGCGAATGCGGCAGGGACGAATGAACCCATTTGCGCCAGGATGAGGATCAATGCGTTCTGGCGCAGGAACGTGGATTTACCCGCCATGTTTGGACCGGTAAGCAGCCAAATTTGCCCTTCATCGCCACCCAATGCACAATCATTGGACATGAAGCCAGCTGCACCCTGGGATTTGAGCGCGGCTTCCACAACAGAATGCCGGCCTTCCCTGATTTCAAAAGCGAGCGAGCCGTCAACCACTGGCCGCGTCAGCCGGGTTTCGCGGGCAAGAAATCCGAGACTTGCATAGCAATCGAGTTCGGCAAGGGCGGCGGCCATGGCGGAAATGCTGCGGCGTTCGGTCATCACAGCCTGGCAAAAATCCTCAAACATTGAAAGTTCAAGCGCCAATGCGCGTCCCGCCGCGTGGGCGATTTTCTGCTCAAGACCCGAAAGTTCTTCCGTCGCAAACCGCATTGCCCCCGCCATGGTTTGGCGGTGGAAAAATCCATTCTCCTTTCTCAATCCATCGGCCTGCGCTTGCGGCACTTCGATAAAGTAGCCCAGGATATTGTTGTGTTTGATCTTGAGGGACTTGACTGCCGTGTCGTTGATATAGCGTGTTTGCAACGCTGCAATCACTGTCCGGGTTTCGTCGCGGAGTTTGCGGGCGGCGTCGAGGTCTTCGTGGAAGCCTGATCGGACAAAACCACCATCGCGCACAAGGTGTGGAAGCTCATCAGCAAGGGCAGTGGCCAATTCATCAGCGAGTTGCAAGGGAGCCGCCAGCAGGATGTCAACTGCGGCACGCATGCGCAGCGGTGCTTCATCCTGATGCAGTGATGCTGCCAGGGCGTGGGCCGTGCGGATGGCATCTGCCAAGGCTTTCAAGTCACGGGGGCCACCACGTTTGGCCGACAGGCGGGACAAGGCGCGTTCGCTGTCTGGGACCTGTTTCAAAAACCGCCGGGTCACGTCATTCAGGGTTTCGTCAGCATGGTAAAAACCGACGGCATCGAGACGGTGATTGATCGCGTCCGGCCTTGCGAGGGGACGCGACAACATGTTTTGCAAGGCCCGCGCACCCGCACTGGTCACCGTGCGGTCAATCGTGGCGAGCAAACTTCCATCCCTTGATCCACGCATGGAGCGGGTGATTTCCAGATTTGTCCGCGTGGCTGCATCAATGAGCAGCGCATCGCCATCTTCTTCACGTTGCGGCGACCTCAGGTGTGGCACCTGCCCCACTTGCGTGACCTGCAGATAATCCAGCAACGCGCCCATGGCTGCCATTTCAGCACGGCCAAATTCGCCAAGGCCAGACAGTGTAGCAAGGCCAAAGTAGGTGAGCAGGCGCTGTTCGGCATTGGCGCTGTCAAAGCGTGATTGAGGGAGCGGGGAAATGGCGGCCTGGGTTGTCGCAAGTGCCTGCTGCACCACAGTGTCACCAAGAAGGTTGTCGGCAAGTATGACTTCCGAAGGCATCAACCGCGCCAGTTCCGCTGGCAAGCGTTGTTTGTTGGTGGCCAACACATGAAATGCGCCAGTCGAAATATCTGCATAGGCCAGCGCCATCTCGCCCTGGCCTTTCATCACCACGAGGCAAGCCAAGTAGTTGGTGCTGGCGTGATCCAGCAATGTGTCTTCAGTCAAAGTCCCGGGTGTGATGAGACGCACCACATCGCGTTTCACCACGGACTTTGATCCCCGCTTTTTCGCTTCGGCCGGGTCTTCCAGCTGTTCACATACGGCCACCTTGTGGCCATGGCGGATGAGTTTTTGCAGGTAATGGTCCATGGCATGGACGGGAACACCGCACATGGGAATGTCCTGGCCCAAATGCTTGCCACGCTTGGTGAGTGCTATGGCAAGCGTGGCTGAGGCTTTTTCGGCGTCTTCGAAGAACAGCTCATAAAAATCGCCCATGCGATAAAACAGCAATGCACCGGGATGCTGAGCCTTGACGGCCAAATACTGGGACATCATGGGTGTCACCCGTGCTTCATCTGGAGCACTTGCGCTGCGCCCTTCAAGACCTGATGCGGGAACGTCCATTTCCAGTTTAATGATCCAAGTTGCGAACAGCGTTGAGGTTCTCTAGCTTGCCCAGCTTCAATCACAAAGCGCCACACGGCCTCAAGGGGATACCTGACATGTCCACACCATCCGGCAAAACGCCGCGCCGACCCAGCGTTACAGACGAAGAGGCGCTGCAATTCCACCAGATGGGAAAGCCGGGTAAACTCGAAATCACCCCCACCAAGCCCATGGCCACCCAGCGTGACCTGTCCTTGGCCTATAGTCCGGGCGTTGCGGTGCCGGTGAAACGCATCGCCGAAAACCCTGATTGCGCCTATGACTATACGGCCAAGGGCAATCTTGTGGCGGTGATTTCCAACGGCACCGCCATTCTGGGGCTTGGCGATTTGGGCGCACTCGCCTCCAAGCCCGTGATGGAAGGCAAGGCCGTGTTGTTCAAGCGCTTTGCCGATGTTGATTCCATCGATCTGGAAGTCGACACCAAAGACGTTGAACAGTTCATAAACGCGGTGCGCTACCTCGGACCGACTTTTGGCGGCATCAACCTTGAGGATATCAAGGCACCGGATTGCTTCATCATTGAACAGCGCCTGCGCGAGCTGATGGACATTCCCGTCTTCCATGACGACCAACACGGCACCGCCATCATTGCCACCGCAGCACTTATCAATGCACTGCAACTGACTGGACGCAACCTCAAGGACTTCAAACTCGTCTGCAATGGTGCGGGGGCGGCGGCCATCGCCTGTGTTGAGTTGGTGAAGTCATTGGGGGTTCCCAACGCCAACGTCATTCTGTGTGACTCAAAAGGTGTCGTCTACAAGGGCCGCACCGACGGCATGAACCAATGGAAATCCGCCCATGCGGCGGACACACCTTTGCGCACCCTCGCTGATGCGATGGAGGGCGCTGATGTGTTCTTCGGCTTGTCTGTTGCGGGTGCCCTCACCGCTGACATGGTGAAGAGCATGGCGAAAAACCCGATCATTTTCGCCATGGCAAACCCAGATCCTGAAATCCTGCCGGAAGCTGTCGCCGCCATTCGCAACGATGCCTACATGGCCACGGGCCGTTCGGACTACCCCAACCAGGTCAACAATGTGCTGGGCTTTCCCTATATCTTCCGGGGTGCCCTCGATGTGCGCGCCCGCACCATCAATGACGAAATGAAAGTGGCGGCGGCCAATGCCTTGGCGGAACTTGCCCGCGAAGACGTGCCTGACGAAGTCGCTGCCGCCTATCATGGTTCGCGCCTGACCTTTGGCCGAGAGTATCTGATCCCTGCACCCTTCGATCCCCGGCTGATCTCGCGCATTCCTGTGGCCGTTGCCAAGGCAGCGATGGAATCGGGTGTGGCACGCCACCACATCGTTGATCTTGAAGCCTATTCATCACAACTTTCCGCCAGGCTCGATCCATTGGCAGGCACCTTGCAAACCGTCTTTGGCCAGGTGCGCAGCAATCCGAAACGCGTGGTCTTTGCCGAAGGCGAGGAAGACCGGATGATCCGCGCTGCCAACAGCTTTGCCGCAGCAGGCCTCGGCCGCGCCATACTGGTGGGCCGGGAAAATGTCATTGAGGACACACTGAAAGCGCAAGGGCTGGAACTGCATGAAAATGTGGAAGTGACCAACGCCCGCATCAGTGACCGCAACGTTGACTACGCCAATTACCTTTATGGCCGCCTGCAACGTGACGGCTTCCTGCAGCGCGACTGCCAGCGCATGGCCAACACCGACCGCAATATTTTTGGGGCCTGCATGGTGGCGCTCGACGACGCGGACGCCATGGTGACGGGCCTGACCCGCAACTTTTCAGTCGCACTCGACAATGTGCGCCGCGCCATCGTGGAATTGCCTGGCCGCACCGCCATTGGCGTTTCGATGGCGCTGGTGCGGGGCCGCACGGTGTTTATTGCCGACACGTCAGTGCATGAACTCCCGAACTCGGAAGAACTGGCGTCCATCGCGGAAGAAGCCGCGTTGGTGGCCAGGCGTTTTGGCTATGAACCGCGTGTCGCCTTTCTCTCCTATTCCACCTTCGGTTACCCCAAGGGCGAGCGCTCCGAATACGTCCGCAAGGCAGTCAAGGTTCTGGAAAAACGTGGTGTCAACTTTGAATTCGATGGCGAGATGGCGGCAGACGTTGCGCTGTCACGCGAGGCGATGTCGCTGTTCCCATTCTGCAGACTTACGGCACCCGCCAATGTGCTGGTGATGCCTGCGGCACACTCCGCGTCCATTTCCACCAAAATGTTGCAACAGCTGGGTGGTGTGACAGTGGTGGGGCCATTGCTGACAGGTCTGTCCAAGCCTGTTCAGATTGCCTCGATGTCGGCAACGGCCAATGACATCTTGAATCTGGCGGCGATCGCGGCTTTTTAGAAAGAGGGGGCCTACGGCGCGCCAAAATGCGCGAAGTACTTCGGATTGATGCGTGAGACGGGCAAGACAATCAGAACGTCCGTGGTGTTGAAGGCGTGGTCAACCACCGCCCCTTCACCCACAAACGCGCCAAGCCTGAGATAGGCTTTGATCAATGTCGGAAGGTTGCGCAAGGCGGCACGGCTGTTGACCTGGTCTTTCGGCACCAGATCCATCGGCACATGCAGATGCGGCAGCGCGTTGACTTTCCATTCCGCCGGCCCGCCAAAGTAGTGGTGGAGAAATGAAAGTTCCTGCGCCAAGAGCTGCGGGTTGGTGCCGTGCAAACTGGCGCAACCCAACAACACATCAAGTCGATGGGTGCGCACGTAGTCCCAAATGCCTTGCCACAGCAATTCAAGAACGGCCTTGCCCCGGTGAGCGGATGCCACGCAGGAGCGGCCGACTTCCAGAAATTTCAGGTGACCATGATGTTGCAACACCGCCGAAAGGTCGTATTCACCGGACGAGTAAAACCCGCCCACGACAGCAGCCTTGTCTTGTCGCAGCAGCCTGTAGGTTCCAACAACCTTGCCATCAAAAACTTCGGTGCCTTCAGTGATGGCGGAAGCGCGTTGGTCAACAATCAGCAGATGGTCACAGGCAGCATCGAATGTGTCACGGTCAAGCCGGGCCATTTTGTTCTTTGCATCAGGGGTAGCGCCCAGTTCCTCGTAAAACACCATATAGCGAAGACGTTGTGCGGCAAAGACGTCAGCGGCGCCAGAGGCAAACCGCGCCACCAAGCCGTTGCGGACATCCTGCTTCATCCATCGCCTTGTTGATTCTTCACCTTTCGTCAGCATCTCCGTTCCTTGCAACAGTTCAGTGACAAACAGCAAGTGGGCCGGGGTTCAGGCCGCCTTGTTGCGGGTGAGTTCCGCCAAGGCGTCTTCGAGATCTTCCTGGTCGAAGGGTTTGGCAAGATGGCCGCTCATGCCCGAGGCAAAACATGCCGCCACATCCTCAGCGGATGCATTTCCGGTCAGCGCCAGAATGGGGAGCGTAAGGTGGCCCAGTTCCCGAATGCGCTTGGTGGCTTCATGGCCATTCATGCGCGGCATGTCGATATCCATCAGCACGGCGTCAAAGGACTTTCCGCCCTCCAACATGGCAATGGCAGCACTGGCATTGGTTGCCGTGGCCACCAGATGACCGGATTTTCGCAGAATGGTGGAGCCCAGCAACAGATTGACGGGTGTGTCATCGACAAGCAGCAGAGTGAGTCCCTTGCCCTTGCCGATGTTCTTCACCAATCTGGAGCGTGTTGCGACCTGGCGCAGACCTTCAACACCTGTTTTGATGGTGTTGCGATCCTGGCCTGTAAGCAAGTGGACAAGTGTCGACGCGCGCAGGGGTTTGACCAGGTATCCGGTGTGCGGTTGCTCCAATACAGATTTGAGGCTGCGGCGTTCTTCAGGGTTGAGCAGGACCCAAAGCGGTGTTGTGGCCAGCTGCGACGAGACACTTCGCAACGCGATGATGTTGCGCGCTTCAATGGGATCGCAGATGACGGCGTGGCAATTTTCAAGCTCTGCTTCACCCGGATGTACGGCTTGCGCGCCCAGGTCTTGCAATTTGAACGCAAGATGGCGTGCGGCAAAACTTGGCGCCAACCAGAGTCCGTATTTCCGCCCCGCCAACGGCTGATCGAAGGCAGCAGGCTGGAGCGATTTCGGCAGCGGCAAACGCACAGTGAAACAGGTGCCTTCACCTGAGACACTTGCAACGCTGAGTGTGCCGCCCATGGCCTCCACGAGGCGTTTGCTGATGGCGAGTCCAAGGCCGGTGCCGCCAAAGCGGCGTTGGGTATCCTGATTGGCCTGTTCATATTCGTTGAAGATCAGTGTTGCCTCTTCTGGCGTCATGCCAATGCCAGAGTCACGCACGTCGATCTGCAAGCTGCCGTCCACGATGGAGGCCTCAATGGCCACGCCGCCATGGGCTGTAAACTTGATGGCATTGCCGGAGAGATTGAACAGGACCTGGCGCAGATGCAGGCTCTTGAACGGCAACTCCAAGGGCACATTGCCGGCAACGTAGGTTGAAACTTCAATGCCTTTGCTGTGGGCGCGTGGTGACATCAACTCCGCCACGGTTTCCATCAGGGGCCGCAAATCTGTTGTGCCTGCGCTTGCGACATGTGTGGCTTCGGCTTTTGCCGTGTCGAGAATTTCGTCAAGAAAAGACAAGAGACTGCGGGCTGAGGCATGGGCGATTGACGCGTAGTTCTTCTGTTCGGCATCAAGACCGGTTTCCAGCACCAGACCCAGCATGCCGATGACGCCGTTGAGAGGGGTTCTGATTTCATGACTCATGGTGGCGAGCAGGCGGGACTTTTGCCGCGCCTGATCTTCTGCTTCCGCCTTGCGTTCAATTGCCAGGGCGCGGTCTGCCGCCAGCTGCCTCTGCGTGATCCTGCTCTGGTGATGCCACGCCGCGAAACTTGCAAATCCGCATACAATGGTGCCGCCAATCAACAGAACTGCCGCCATGCCATAGCGCAAGTCCTGGGCCAGAGAGAGGGCAAACCTTGCGACCTGAACCATCGCCAGTGTCTCAACCACCATCAGCAAGAACCAGAAGCTCGAGCCAAAGGCTGCGCGCGAGTTTGGCCCTTGCACGGCTGCAGACACAGGCAGTGTGGTTTCATTCATGTGTTCACGCCTCAATGACGCCCGTTTGCCGGACTGTTTGGACTGACCCTCGCAAATTTGCGTTGAAGAAGATTAAAGCTGTGGTTTTGCGGTTAAGGCCGACTTAAGCACCGGCTGTCAGGCCATGGTTCTGAGGCTCGCGGGCTTCTGGCGGTAGCTCAGTGCTTCAGCAAGGTGCAGGCGTGAAACCATTTCTTTGCCATCCAGGTCCGCAATGGTGCGAGCCACGCGCAGCACGCGGTGGAAACCCCGCGCCGACAGGTTCATGGCATCCGCCGCATCGCGGATCAGGGCCTGGCCTTTGTCATCCAGCTCCGCCACCTTCTCCAGCACATGGCCGTCGGCTTCCGCATTGGTGCGGATAAAGGGGTGGCCCATGCGTTGATAGCGTTGACGCTGAATCCCGCGTGCCATGGCAACACGGGCCGCAACATCCGCGCTTTTTTCCTTGGGCGGTGGCAGTGTCAGGTCAGAGGCTTTGACGGCCTGCAACTCAATCTGGATATCCATCCGGTCAAGCAAAGGGCCGGAGATGCGGGCTTGATAGTCCACCGCACAGCGCACACCTTTGCGGCACATGTGGCCCGGTGTGCCATGGTGGCCGCACGCACAAGGGTTCATGGCGGACACGAGTTGGAAACGGGCGGGGTATGTGACGTGATAGTTGGCGCGGGCGATTTGGGTTTCACCCGTCTCCATGGGTTGGCGCAGGGCTTCCAGCACGCGGGATTGAAACTCGGGGAGCTCATCGAGGAACAACACGCCGTGATGGGCCAGTGCCATTTCACCGGGCTTGGCACGAAGCCCACCACCAACAAGGGCTGGCATAGAGGCGGAATGATGGGGCGAGCGAAAGGGCCTGCGGCGGGAGAGTTGACCGTGCTTCAGTTCACCACCGAGTGAGGCGATGATGGAGACATCCAGCATTTCCTTCGCTTCCATGGGCGGCAGAATGGAGGGCAAGCGTTGCGCCAACATGGATTTGCCTGCGCCCGGCGGTCCCACCATCAACAAATGGTGGCCGCCAGCTGCCGCCACTTCAAGGGCGCGTTTTGCGGCTTCTTGTCCTTTGATGTCGCCGAGGTCCGGCAACACCACATCGTCCTCTTTCAAAAGTGGCAAAGGCCGCGTCAGCACTTGTGTGCCTTTCACGTGGTTGATGAGTTGCACCAGTGAGTTGGCGGCGAGAATGTCCACCGTGTCGCCCGCCCAGGCCGCTTCGGCACCAGAGGCTTTGGGGCAGACAAGGCCGAGGCCGTTGGACGATGCGGTCATGGCGGCGGGAAGTGCACCGGCGATCCCGAGGATGGTACCGTCAAGCGCGAGTTCCCCCACCATGGCATAACGGTCCAGAAAATCCGGCGGCACCACGCCAAGGGTTGAAAGCACGGCCATGGCAATGGGAAGGTCATAATGGCTGCCTTCCTTGGGAAGATCAGCAGGGGATAAATTGACAATCAGCTTTTTGCCGGGAAGTGCCAGGCCGATGGCATAGAGTGCGGCGCGCACACGTTCCCGGCTTTCGCCCACAGCTTTGTCCGGCAGGCCCACCACCGAAAAAGCCGCCTGCCCATTGGTGAACTGCGCCTGGCAATCCACCAGAACACCCTCAACCCCCTGAAACGCCACTGTTGATACCCGCGCCGTCATGTTCTGAACTCCCCTGTCCAGATATAAGACGGTTTCGGGTGGCGGAATCCGTCGCTGGAACCTGAGAATATTTTGAGCGGATCCGGGTTAGTCTGCACAATCTCAGATTTCCGTCATCCTCCGCTTCATGCGGAGGACCCATGGGTGGCCCGCATAAAGCGGGCCATGACGAGTTTATTTTGGTCACCGGTGGTTCAAATCAACCTGGAACTGCTTTTGGGGGCTGCTCAACTACACCGCATTCGCCTCAAGTTGCCCGATCACATCGACAACACCCAACAAGTTTGGGACCGCAAAAAACCGTGGCGTGTCCTTCGGCACGTCTTCATGCTCGTGGTCCCAGAGGATGTCGAAGGGAACGTAGACGCCATAACCACCGGCTTCGATCATGGGCAGGACATCTGAACGGATGGAATTTCCCGCCATCAATGTTCGCTCCGCCCGGCTGCCGTAGCGCTTGCAGATCTTTTCGTAAGTGGAGGGTTTCTTGTCGGACACTATTTCGACGCCTTCGAAATAATGGGCGAGGCCGGAGGCCAGGACTTTCTGCTCCTGGTGGTGCAGATCGCCCTTGGTGACGAGCAGCAGACGGTGCTGGCCGTGCAGGGCTTTCAATGTGTCTTCAACATGGGGCAGAAGTTCGATGTCGTGGGTGAGCATGTCGCGGCCCATCCCGATCAGCTTGCTGATGGTCGCTGCTTCGACGGTGCCACCTGAAATGCTAATGGCGGTTTCAATCATTGTCAGTGTGAAGGTCTTCGCACCAAAGCCGTGGGACTTGATGTTGCGCGTTTCGGCGTCCATCAAGATGCGGGTCGCATCTTTCGCCGACATGTATTTCGAAAACATCTCACCGAAACGTTTTTCCGCCGCATCGAAATGGATGAGGTTGTGCCAGAGTGTGTCGTCAGCATCGAAGGCGATAAGGTCCAGTCCGCTCACAGCCTTGCCTCGATGGCGTCCCAGACGAGAGCCGCAATGTCCGCACCTCCGAAGCGTTTCACCTGGCGGATGCCGGTGGGGGACGTCACGTTGATCTCGGTCATGTAGTCACCGATCACGTCGATGCCGGTGAAAATCAGGCCCCGCTTTTTCAAGTCAGGCCCAATGGCTTCGCAGATTTCATGTTCACGTTTGGTGATCGTGGTGGGGATTGCCTGGCCACCGGCGTGCATGTTGGAGCGGTGATCGGTGTGCGCAGGAACACGGTTGATGGCGCCTGCCAACGTGCCATCAACAATGATGATGCGCTTGTCCCCTGCCCGCACTTCCGGGAGATAGCGCTGCGCGATGAAAGGTTCAGGATAGAGTTGCTGGAACATTTCCATCAAGGAGCCGAAGTTCTTGTCATCGCGGGACGTCTTGTAAATCCCTGCTCCGCCATTGCCGTAAAGGGGTTTCAGAATGATGTCGTCATGTTCGCGGCGGAAGGCATCGATCTCCGAGATGTCCCGCGTGATCAAGGTTTCCGGCATGAATTCCGCAAAGTCGAGCAGATAGAGTTTTTCCGGCGCGTTGCGCACTTCCCTCGGATCATTCACCACCAATGTTTTGGGGTGGATGCGTTCCAGCATGTGCGTGGCAGTGATGTAGCCCATGTCGAAGGGCGGGTCTTGCCGCATGTGGATGATGTGCTGGGAAGCGAGGTCAATCTTTTGCTGTGCTCCAGCGGAGAAGTGATTGCCCTTCTCATTACGCAGCACAACCTCTTCGCCACGGGCCGACAAGACACCATTGCGCAAAGCCAGTGATTTCACATGATAGTGAAACAGGCCGTGGCCTCGCCGCTGTGCTTCCAACATCAAAGCGAAAGTGGAATCACCCGTGATGTCTATCCCTGAAATCGGGTCCATCTGCACGGCGACATTCAGTTTCATGGTTCAATACTTTCCATCAAAGGCATTCACGATATGAGTGGGCCAGAGGTAAGATGAGACAGCCACGATGTCAAACCGCTGGAAGCTTTTCGCGGCGCGTTCGTCACGGGTCACGTAGATGGCGGCGGCCGAGGCAATGCGGCGGGCGGCGTGGGCTGAAACGGCGTAAACACTGTCGTCAACGGTGGGCCGGGCCTTTACTTCAACGAAGACAGTCGTGTCGCCCTTTCGCATGACGAGGTCAATTTCACCGACATGGGTTTTGAAGCGGCGCTTTAAAAGACGATAGCCTTTGAGCCGCAAATACCAGAGCGCCACCGTCTCCGCCCGGTGGCCGAGCTTTTCAGACTCTTGGCGTGAGCGTTTCACGCCTTGCCCTTGAGCATGAGAATGCGGGCGTAGATATCATCGCGGGGCAAACCCAGTTTTTTCGAAACAAGCGACGCAGCCTTGCCTGCGGGATGGTCGCGCAGAGTTGACGCGATTTCCGCTTCAATGTCGGTCGCAGACAGGGGCGCTGATTGAATCTCGATGGCACCGATGACCACAACAAACTCGCCCCTGATCGACGCCCGTGCTTTCAACACGTCGTGAATGGCGGCAGCAGTTCCCCGCAAGGTTTCCTCGTGCAGTTTGGAAATTTCGCGGGAGGCTGACATTTGCCTTTCGCCCAGAACAGCGGCGATATCTTCCAACGCATCGAGTATCCGGTGAGGCGATTCATAGAGCACGATGGTTTCACCGCGTGTGGCGATCCCGGCCAACAGCTTGATGCGTTCGCTTTTCTTTTGCGGCAGGAACCCGAAGAAGCTGAAGCGGTCTGTTGGCAGGCCTGAAAGTTGCAACGCAGGCAACAGGGCTGATGCACCCGGCAGCGCCTCCACGCGCAAACCCTTGGCCACACAATCGCGCACCAAAGGAAAGCCAGGATCAGACAGCAAAGGTGTTCCGGCATCTGTTGCCACAGCCACAACTTTACCCGCTGCAATGTCTGACATCAACAAAGCGCCCGCATATTCGGCATTGTGGTCGTGGTAGGGCTTCAGTTTGTTGCGGATGCCATAGCGCTCAAGCAGCCGAGACGTGACCCGCGTGTCTTCGCATGCGATAACGTCCGCTGCCGCCAGAACTTGCAGCGCACGCAACGTGACGTCCCCCAGATTGCCGATGGGCGTTGGCACAAGATAAAGCCCAGCGGGCAAATCCGCCGCTTCAAAGGCATGGGCACCGATGTGGTAGGTTTTGGCCATGGCAGGAGTTTAGCGGAGGCTTGGCAGAGTTCAATCCGCCAATTCCGCAATCACCGCATTCAGCACGCGCCGCCCTGCGAGCGTGACTTTCAGACGGTTGCCTGCAGTCTGAACAAAGCCCATCGCCTGCAATGCGTGGATTTTTTCAGATGCCATCGCTTGCCCTGCCAGGGCTGCATAGCGGACGAGGTCAATACCCTCATCAATGCGCAGTCCCATCAACAGCATTTCGCGGGCCTGGGATTTTAGGTTCACATCGTCTTGTGCAACCATTCCATGGCCGGATTTGAGAACCATTTGCCGCCAGGTCTCCGGGTGTTTTTCCGTCGCTGTTGCAATGGTGTTTGGACCATCCACAAGACGCCCGTGGGCACCGGGGCCAACGCCAACATATTCGCCATAACGCCAGTACAGCAGATTGTGCTGGCTTTCATGGCCGGGGTTGGCGTGGTTGGAGATTTCGTAGTTGGGAAGACCCGCTTTGTCCGTGATTTCCTGCGTGAGATCATAAAGATCGGCGGCAAGATCGTCTTCGGGAATGACGAGTGCGCCCTTGGCGTGGAGGTCAAAATACCGTGTCTCAGGTTCGATGGTGAGCTGGTAGAGTGACATGTGGCCTTGTTGTTCTGACAGTGCGCGGGACAATTCAGCGCGCCAATCATCAAGCGATTGCCCTGGCCTGGCATAGATCATGTCGAAGGACACACGCGGGAAGATTTTTGCAGCGAGACGAAACGCGGCGAGGGCTTCGTCGGGTGAATGTTGGCGGCCCAGGGCTTTGAGATCAGCTTCGATCAATGACTGCACGCCGACAGACACACGGTTGACGCCAGCGCTGCGGTAGCCCCGGAAGTTTTCGGCTTCAACGCTTGTCGGGTTGGCTTCGAGTGTCACCTCTGCGTCAGGTGACATGGTCCATAGCGATGCAATGCCATCCAGTACTTTTGCCACGGCCTGTGGCGGCATCAGGCTTGGTGTGCCGCCGCCAAAGAAAATGCTTGAAACCGTGCGGCCAGGCGTGCGTTGCGCCATCCATTTCAGCTCGGTGACGAGTGCATCCGCAAAGCCCGTGGCGTCCACGGCGTCGTGCCGGACATGGCTGTTGAAATCACAATAGGGGCACTTGGCCTTGCAGAAGGGCCAGTGGACGTAAATACCGAAGGGGGAAGGGGTGGTGCTGATAACCACAACTAACCACTGTCCGATTGAATGCTGTCCGGCTTCTCCGCCTCGTCCTTTTTCTTCACATGCACACGCACGCGCTTGACGCGGCGGGCATCACTTTCGACGATTTCAAATTCAATGCCACAGCCATGGGCGATCACTTCACCGCGCACGGGCACGCGTCCAGCCATTTCAAAGACCAGGCCTCCCAACGTGTCGGCTTCGTCTTCTTCATCAGGCGGCAGCAAATCAACGTTGAACATCTGGTCCAGCGTGGCAATCGCCACGCGGCCGTCAGCAATCCACGTGGTGTCATTTTGTTTCTTGATCAGGATTTCGTCGGCATCGTCATCATGTTCGTCGGAGATTTCGCCAACAATGGCTTCGACAATATCCTCAAACGATACAAGCCCGTCCGTGCCACCGTATTCATCGACCACAACAGCGAGGTGGACATGCGTCGCCTTCATCTTGATCAAAAGATCAGTGGCGGGCATCGAGGGCGGCACGAACAGCACGTCGCGCAGGACGTTGCCGAGCTGCTTCACCGTGGATGAAAGTTCAGAGGCCGAGAGCGACAAACCTGCTGATGATTTTGATTTCGATGTGCGGCCCTTGGCATTGAGCCAGCGCAGGAAATCCTTGACGTGGATCATGCCCACGACGTCATCCAGGGTTTCGCGGTAGATCGGCAGGCGCGAATGGTTTGCTTCGGTGAAGCGGTCGAGCAACACGCGCAGTGACTCGTGTTCTTCGATTGACGTGATGTCGGCCCGTGGCACCATAAGGTCATCGACGCGCAGATCCTGGAAGTTGAGCACATTGCCCAGCATGGAACGGGCATCCGGCGCCATGGCGCGCGTGCCCGTCACCTCGGCATGGTTTTCAATCATGCCCTCAAGGCTTTCACGCAAGTCCTTGTTGCCAGCCAGACGGTGCCGGAGGCGGTTGAGAAAATTCGGAGCCTTTTTGGGCTCAGGTGTCCGGTCCTGGCTCATGTCAGTTGGTGCCACCCACACCCCGTCATGGCCCGCTTCAGGCGGGCCACGGATGGATGGTCAACGCAAGTGCAGAAAACCTTGATAAGTTTGCGGTCCCCAAACATCCATGGGTGGCCCGTATGAAGCGGGCCATGACGAAAGTGGGAGAGGTGGGGCGCATCTAAAAATTCAGTTGGCATAAGGATCGGGAATGCCAAGCTGGCTGAGGATGTCCCGTTCGCGGTCTTCCATCGCTTCGGCGTCTGCGTCGTTGTCATGGTCCCATCCTAGCAAATGCAGCAGGGCATGCACAATGAGATGACTGACATGGTTTTCGAAGGGTTTGGCTTGCGCTTCAGCCTCGGCTTTC
Source organism: Hyphomicrobiales bacterium (assembly GCA_031430795.1). Lineage (GTDB taxonomy): Bacteria > Pseudomonadota > Alphaproteobacteria > Rhizobiales > Aestuariivirgaceae > Aestuariivirga. The sequence continues at coordinate 78,919 of JANPCE010000046.1, read as the reverse complement.
ACCGTCTCAAAAGCCAGCACAATGTCGCCCAGGTGCTGCACTTCGTTTGGCGGCAAGGGCATGGGTTTTGAAGGGAAGGACAGCACATTGGTGGATTTGTCTTTGCCCAGCCATTCAAGGTTCAGGGCATGGACCACTTCATCATTGGAGAACAACATGTTGACACCGCGCGGGTCGAGATCCATCACAACGGCATAGCAGTTCTTCGCCACGGCAATCATGTCAGGCCAGCGCGGGTCTTCCACCTCAACGTCGAGTGTCATCGTGCGGCGCGCGCCGACTTCGCTTTCTTTTCGGCATAGGCGTCATAGGCCGTGACAATGCGGCCCACCAAGGCATGGCGCACGATGTCGGCGTTCTGGAACTTGATCTGTTCAACGCCCTTCACACCTTGGAGTGCCGCCGTGGCGTCTGTGAGACCGGAGGTCATGCCATTGGGCAAGTCCACCTGTGTCGGATCCCCCGTGACAACCATCCGGCTGCCTTCACCCAATCGTGTGAGAAACATTTTCATTTGCTGCGGTGTGGTGTTTTGGGCTTCATCGAGAATGATGAAGGCATGGGCCAATGTGCGGCCCCGCATGAACGCCAATGGCGCGATTTCGATCTGGTTTTCGGCGAGGCCCTTTTGCACCAGTGTTGCGGGCATCATGTCGTAGAGCGCGTCGTAAAGCGGGCGCAGATAAGGATCGACCTTCTCTTTCATATCGCCTGGCAAAAAGCCCAAACGTTCACCGGCTTCAACGGCGGGACGTGAAAGAATGATGCGGTCCACTTCGCCATTCATCAGGGCTTCGGCGGCGCAGGCCACGGCAAGGTAAGTCTTGCCGGTGCCGGCAGGCCCAAGCCCGAACACCAATTCATGGCGGCGAATGGCTTCGATGTAGAGTTTTTGGTTTGGCGTGCGCGCCGTCACGGGCTTGCGCCTGGTACGCACAGCACCTTCTTCGCTGGCACCACTTTCATGCGTTGTGCGGATCATCCGCAATGCGCCGTCAACATCTCCCCGGGTGATCTCAAGGCCACGCGAGGCGCGGGTGTAAAGAGAAAGAAGCGCGGAGCGTGCATCTTCAGCGGCTTGCGCTGCACCCCTGATGGCGACACGGTTGCCCTTGGGGGTCACGGCCACGCCCAGGCGATGCTCGATCAGCGCCAGGTGTTCGTCGTGTTCGCCGAAGAGAATGGGGAGCAGCCGGTTGTCATCAAATGCGAGGGTGAGGGTCTGGTCCTGTGCATCCTGTGCACGGTTTCTGGTGTCCATACCCGCCCGTAGCGCCTGTGGTGGCAGGGCGTTTGCAAGTGAAGTCAATGCTGTTTGTCTCCTGTTGTAAGTGTCACCAAAAAACGCCCAATTCCAGCGGGAATCAAGCGGAATCTCCGGGATATTCGCCGGTGAGACTATTGGTCATGGTCTTGGTGATTTTCAGCAACACTATTTTGCCCCATGAGGTTTCGGGCAAATCAGCGTGCACACTTTGCAAGTAAGGCGAACGGCCAATCATCTGGCCAGCGTTGCGGCCCTGCTTCTCGATCAGCACGGGTAGGGTTTGACCGACGCAAGCGGCGTTGAAGTGTTGCAGCTGTTGGTTGAGCAGGGTCTGCAAACGGTACAGGCGTTCAGACTTCACCTCTTCCGGCACCTGGTCATCACGCTCCGCAGCAGGTGTGCCCGGGCGCTCGGAATATTTGAAGGAATAGGCGGAAGCGTAACCCACCTCGCGCACGATTGCGAGTGTGGCTTCGAAGTCTGCCTCCGTCTCGCCCGGAAAACCAACGATGAAGTCACCCGAGATGGCCATGTCAGGCCGCGTGGCGCGGACGCGTTCGATCAGGCGGAGATAATGCTCAGCGTCATGCCCGCGGTTCATGGCCTTGAGAATGCTGTCGCTGCCAGACTGAACCGGCAAATGCAGGTAGGGCATCAGTTTACCGTTCGTCGCGTGGGCTTCTATCAAATCATCGCTCATGTCGCGGGGGTGGCTGGTTGTGTAACGCAAGCGCTTGATAGACTCGATTTTTGACAGTTCGGCGACGAGAGCGGCAAGACTTGAATTGTCACCGCGATAGGCATTAACGTTTTGTCCCAACAGCGTGAGTTCAACCACGCCCTGGTCCGCCAGCTTTTGCGCTTCATCAATAATCTGTCTGGGGATACGCGAGAATTCAGGCCCCCGCGTATAGGGCACCACACAGAAGGAACAGAACTTGTCGCAGCCCTCTTGTATCGTCAGGAACGCCGCGACTTGAGCGGACCTTCGTGGTGCCTTGGCGATAAGTGCTTCAAACTTGTCCTCGGCCGGAAATTCGGTTTCGATTACGGGCCGCCCGGTGCGGCGGTTTTCTTTGAGCATTTCTGGCAGGCGGTGATAGGTCTGGGGCCCAAAAACCAGATCGACGATTTTCTCGCGCTTCAGGATTTGCGCGCCCTCAGCCTGCGCCACACAACCGGCAACGGCGATCTGCATCTCACCGCCACGCATCTGCTTTTCAGTTTTCAACACGCGGAGCTTGCCGAGTTCCGAATAGATTTTCTCCGCTGCCTTCTCACGGATGTGACAGGTGTTGAAAATCACAAGGTCAGCGTCCTCAGCCGTATCCGTCTTGCCATAGCCTTCCGCTGCCAGAAGCTCCTCCATGCGGGAGGCGTCGTAGACATTCATCTGGCAGCCGTAGGACTTGACGAAAGCTTTTTTGGGTGCCGCTGTGTGGTTGTCGTCCATGACCTTTGCGCTACTCCAAAATCGATGTGGCGTGAAGGCTTGTTACCAACCCCTGCCGGATCGTGGTTTCAGTGACACGCGCCGCACGCTTGCGGTCGAGGCCATCTTCAACCGAAAGCGGTGGGTGGAATGTGATGGTGACACCCAATGGCCCTGCCTTCAACGCATTCCAAAGATGAGGCACCATGTCCATGTCGCCATACCATGCAAAGGATGACCGTTGCCGCCGCGTCATCGGCAGACCATAATTGCGGTTATAGGCGAGGCTCACGGGTATGATGGGGATCGCCGGGTTCGTGGCGGCGGCAAAAAAACTCGATTTGAACGGCATCACTGATGCGCCATCCCCCGACGTGCCTTCGCCGAACAACACAATGGCCTCACCAGCCGCAAGCCGCGACGCGATGGTATCCGCTGATTCCCCTGTTGCCAGTTTACGTTCACGGTCTACAAACATCGTGTGTTGCAATCGCGCCAAGGTGCCAAACACTGGCCAGCGGCTGATCTCGCGTTTTGCTACAAATGACACGGGCATGGCCGCACTCAGGATGACGATATCAATCCATGAGACGTGGTTGGAAATGACAAGGGCCGCACCGGGTTTTGGTCGCTCACCCATAATTTCAGTGTTGAAACCCAAGATGCGCGCAGCTGCGCGATGGAAATAATGCGGCAAGAGTTTTGCCCCGCGTTTTGACGTCCACAGCAGCAGCTGTTGCAGTGGCATCAGCGGCAGTGTGAGTGCGATGAAGCATGTCAGTTTCATTGCAGCAGTCAATCCGTTCATGATCGACTTGACCCGCGAAGGGACCTCTCCCGCCCTTCGGGCACCCTCCCCAGAGGGCTACGGGATTCACACATCTTTCCCAATACTTTCAATGAGTTGCGATAAAAGTGCAGAAAAATCACTTTTTTTGAGGATAGACGAAGAGCGAACATCCATTTTCCTGCGTTGTCTAAGATATTGAATAACAATCGTTTTTCAACCCCGAATCACTTGTGTGAATGCCGTAGCTCCGAAGGGGAGAGGGACCTCTTGCAGCGACATCCCTGAACAGTAAGACGGGAGGCAGCACCACGAATCCCTCTCCTCTTCGGAGAGGGTCCGCGAAGCGGGGGAGAGGTCCCTTGGCTGCAAGCGATATCGGTTGTCATTTTCCTATTAAAACAAAATCCCGTCTATCGCAGCCAACTCACCCGCATCAAGCAGCGTCTGTTCCCCGGCTTTCGCGCAATCCTCAATCTGCGAAACCTTGGATGCACCGATGATGTTGGATGTCACCCCCGCTTGCGACAGGTTCCAGGTCAAGGCCAGTTGCGCAAGGGTTTGGCCGCGCGCGCCTGCAAACGCATTCAGTTTCTTGAGTTTCGCAATCTGCGCAGCAGTGATCATGCCTTGGTCAAACCACTTGCCGTGGGTGGCGCGGCTGTCAGTTGGCACACCGTTCAAATAGCGGTCCGTCAACACGCCTTGCGCCAGTGGCGAAAACGCGATGACGCCCATGCCTGTATCGGCAGCGGCTTGCAACACGCCTTGGGTGATGGGCTCACGTTGCAACATGTTGAGGCGCGGCTGGTTGATGACGCAGGGAGTGCCGAGGTCGCGCAGAATTTTCTGTGCTTCACGCAGTTTGTCAGCGGGATAGGTTGAAATCCCGGCATAAAGAGCGCGTCCCGAACGCACGGCAAAATCCAGCGCCATCATGGTTTCTTCCAGCGGTGTTTCGGGATCAAGACGGTGATGGTAGAATATATCGACATAGTCGAGGCAAAGGCGCTTCAGGCTTTGGTCCAATGACGCGATCAAATATTTGCGTGAACCGCCATCGCCGTAAGGACCCTCCCACATCTGATAACCGGCCTTGGTTGAGATGATCAATTCATCCCTGCGGCCTTTGAAATCGGCACGCAGGATGTCGCCAAAGGCTTCTTCAGCACTGCCCGGAGGCGGGCCATAATTGTTGGCGAGATCGAAGTGGGTGATGCCGAGATCGAAGGCGCGGCGGCACATCGCATGTTTGGTGTCTGTGGAATCGCTGCGGCCAAAACTGTGCCACAGGCCCAGTGAAATGGCGGGGAGAAGCAGACCAGTCCTGCCGCAGCGATTGTAGTTCATTTCAACAATGCCCGTGCTTCATCCGGCCCCAGGGGTGCCGGACGTTTGCATGTGGATTTGAGTGTGACAACCTTGTAGGCCTTGCCTGATTCCATCATCGCGGTCATCACTTCCACCACATGTGCCACCAGCGAAACATCACAGCGCGGCAGTTTCTTGCGCGTGATGGCGCTCGCCATGTCGGCAAGGCCGGCACAGCGGTAGTTGGCCCAGACCACATCCGTCTGACTGTTGTTGTTGCCCCAGTTGTTGACGCCAAAGGGATGGTCCCAGGCTTTCAGCGGCACAGGCTTCTGGTCGCTACCCGCCACCATCACATCGCCGCCAAAGAAGTTCGGATCGGGCACAAACATCGCACCCGTCTGACCATAGAGCTCCATGTTCTGGTGGCGGTGCGCCCATACGTCCCACGAGAGAGAAACCGTGATGCAGGCACCGTTTACGAACTCTAGCAGCGCATGATAGGTCGTCGGCGTTGTCACCTTCAGCTTTTCGCCATTGCGCTTGTTGTTGGGCTGGCTGTTGATGGTGCGTTGTTTGCGACCTGTGTTGAGGAGTGCAGACACACGCTTTACCGGCCCCACGAGATTGATCAGGTTGGTGATGTAATAGGGCCCCATATCGAGCACCGGGCCACCGCCCGGCTTGAAGAAAAAGTCCGGATTTGGATGCCACATTTCCATGCCCGGCCCCATGAAATGGCAGGTGCCGGAAACAATCTTGCCAATATCTCCCGCATCAATCGCAGCACGTGCCTGCTGGTGTGAAGACCCGAGGAACGTGTCAGGTGCCGAGCACACACGCAGCTTTTTCTTCGTCGCATATTTCTGCAAAGCCAGCGCATCTTTATAAGTCAGCGTCAGCGGCTTTTCAGAATACACGTGCTTGCCCGCATCCAGAATCTGTTTTGACACTTTGTAGTGTGTGGCGGGCACCGTGAGGTTCACGACGATGTCGATGTCTTTCGATTTCAAAAGTTCTTTCACCGTCTGCGCACGCACGCCAAATTCCGCCGCACGCGATCTGGCCGCGTCCATGTTGATATCCGCCACTGCCTTCACTTCAATGTCCTTGAAGAGATTGGCGAGTTTCAAATAAGCCCAGGAAATATTGCCGCATCCGATGATGCCAACGCCGAGTGGTTTTGTCATGTCATGTTCCTTTCATTTTTATCTCCCTTGCGCGAAGCGTGAGGGAGTGGCCCGAAGGGCCGAGGGAGTGTGTCAACAAGAACAGATGACTCGTTGAAACACTCCCTCCCCGCCTTCGGCGGTACTCCCTCACGCTTACAGCGCAAGGGAGATGTTTTTAACTTTTGCTCACGAAATCAAATGATTTTTTGGCAAAATTTTTGAATTCCTTTGGGTTGTCGTGTTCGATCACGAAATTCTTGCACCGCGTGTTTTTCAGCGCGGCAAAAACCTCTGGCCATGAAATGGTGCCTTCCCCGACATTGGCCTGGCCATGCTGGTCGAGGTTTTCGCCCTTCGGCGCATTGTCCTTGATGTGCACCGATGTGATGCGGTCCGCATAGGCCTTGATCCACTTCACGGGATTCCTGTTCGCCTTGTGCACCCAGGCAATGTCGCATTCCCAATCGAGATTTGCGTCACCTTCAAATATGCGTTCGTGCGGCGTCGAACCATCCGGCAATTTCACAAACTCAAATTCATGGTTGTGCCAGCCGAAGCCATAGCCCTCGCCGCGCATCCACTGGCCCACTTCGCCCAGTTGCTTGCCCCACTTCTTCCAACCCGCACCTGTCTTCGGGCGGCTTTCGGGCGCGATGTATGGGCAATACAGATCGCGCATGCCGAGCGTCTTGGCGATGTGCAACACGCGCTTCTTCTCCCTCTGGAACATGTCGATGGGGAAGAAGTGCCCCGTCGGCATGGTCAGTCCATGCTTGTCGAGGAGGGCGCGGAATTTTTCCGGTTCGTCATAAAAAGCCCCCGTGGTGCCGTAAGCCCCGCCAAAGCCCTCCACTTCCGTGTAGCCGCAATGGGCGAGGTGGGCGATGACATCTTCCCAGGGCTGGAAATTCCTGGCGGAATAAAGTTGGAATGAAATGCGTCTTGGCATGGGTGGCCTCCTCAGTGTGATGATGAATAGAGATCGCGGATCACAAGCGTTTCTGCTGCACGATTGAGATCGGATGGGGTGTCTGGAATGAAAGTGACGGTGGTGCTTTCACCCGCAAGAAGATCGAAAGCGTTGTCAGAAAAGTGGCCCGCGACATCACATTCCAACGCCACGTAAAGTGCGAGGTGTTTTGTGGAAATTTGGATTGAGAGTGCAGTGGGCATTTCCTGGACGATTGTTGTGATCCCTGGATTGGGCAACGCAATATGCTTGTAAGGCTTCGGCGTCAGATGGCTGCGCTGTTTACTTCCGTGCTCGTCAGTCCAGTTGACGAACAATACTGAGTCTTGCACGAAGCGGCGGCGCTCGAAGCGCGTGATCTCTTGGCCGTCGCCTGTGAATGTGATGTTCTGCTTGTAAAGCATTGAAATCGATCCATGAACTGAAACTTGAACAACTTCAACCTCGGTCTCAAAGGCTTGCGGCAGATCATGAACGGCTGAAACGATAATCTCGTTCCCAGCATTGCGCATGGTCACAAGCACCGGCGCATAAAACCTTCTGGCCATGTAATGCATGAGCTTCCACGAGCCGCCATGGTCAAGCCCGGACCACGACGCCACGGGCCAGGTGTCATTCAACTGCCAATACAATGTGCCCATGCAATGGGGCTTCAGCGAGCGCCAATATTCCACTGCCATTTTCATGGCGAGACCATGCTGGACTTGGGAGAGGTAAACGAAATTTCCGAAATCCATGGGAAAGCGGAAATTGCGGAACATGGTTTCGGCAATGCGGGCATTGCCACCCTTGTTGCGCTGGTGATGTTCCATCACAGCGGAGGAGATGTTGAGGTCTTCCGGGCTTTCCGCGAATTCCTTGATGAGTCTGAGTGAGGGGAAAGACTGAAACCCAAACTCCGAACAGAAGCGCGGCTTCACATCATAATAATGTTCAAAGTCCCGGCCTTCATGCCACACCGACCAGAAATGCATGTCACCTTTTGAGTCATCATGCCAATTCGCACCAAAGTCCAGAATGCCGGGCGACGGAGAAGATGGCCACCAGATGGCTCTGGGGTCTGCGCGCTTTAATGTTTCTTCGATTGCACGATTGAGGCGGTCATAGTTGACAAGGTAGCGGTCTCGGTTGTTTCGTGACTCTTCAAACCAATTCAATGCGCCTAACAGCTCATTGTCACCACACCAGACTGCAAGACATGCGTGGTTACTGAGACGCCCCAACTGGTGCCTGACTTCACTTCGCACTTCTTTCAAAAACTCTGAAGTTGATGGATAGAGCGAACAAGAGAACATGAAATCTTGCCACACCATCAAGCCAAGCTCATCACAGATATCGTAGAAACAATCCTTTTCATAATACCCGCCACCCCAAACACGGATCATATTCATGTTGGCGTCTTTAGCCGCCTGCAGAAGCTTACGTGTAAGTACTGGCGAGGCATTGGATGGTAGCGCGTCGGCTGGAATCCAATTGGCTCCTTTGCAGAAAATTTCCTGCCCATTCACTTTGAATGCGAAGCGGCAGCCAGTTCCATCTTTGTCAGTTACAAGTTCAAACTGGCGCAAACCAATCTTGCGCCGTTCGACTTGATTGCCGACGCTCAGCTCAACGTCATACAGAAGTTGTTCACCGCTTCCGGACGGCCACCAAAGTACCGGGTCCGAAATCTTGAATTTGACTTCCGTATCATACCAGTCGTAGGTGGAAGTGACTGTTCGTTCTTCTTGCAAATCTCCGATTCTTACATCGAAAGTAAAAGCCTCATTTTCCTTGCACTTAAAAAACAAGCGGCAAACTACTTCAACTGAACCATCTGTATTCCAGTTTTGCCAAACCCAAAAATCGTCATAAACGCAAACGTTTGGATGTCGCAACAACCCGAACGTCCCACAAACTCCAAACGGCACAATTGCCAAATTCCAGTCCCAGCCGAAATGGCACTGGGGCTTGCGCAACATGTTGCCGTTGGGGATGGGATTGTTGCTGATGCTGTAGGGAATATAAAAGGGTTGTGCCGCCTGTTCTGCGTTGGCGGCTTTGGTGTTGGAGTGGAGATGCACTTCAACAACGTTCTCACCCGCTTTGAGCGCTTTGGTCACATCAGGCCGATAGCGGCGGAAACAATTCTCCGCTTTCAAAACTTCAACGCCATTCACCAAGACAGTCGCAACGGTATCGAGATAGTCGATGTCAAGATAGTATTCGCCCTCGCCCACCTCATCCAACACAAACTCCCTTGTCGCCACCCAGTCCTCATCCGCCACCCAGCGGCAGGCGCGTTCGTTGGTGCCTTTGTAGGGATGCGGGATTTGGCCTGCGGCGATCAGTGCGGAGTGGACGTCGCCGGGGACGGGATAATCAACTTCGATGCCACGCGCCTCGCAGCGCAGTTTCCAAATGCCGTGGAGGTTGAGTGCGGTCACAATCCCCTCCCCCCTGTGGGGAGGGTTAGGGTGGGGGTCGCTCCATTGTTTGAAGTTGTGTTCATTTCAGATCTCAAAAATTTCCCGACTCCCACCCCGACCCTCCCCACAAGGGGGAGGGGGAAAATTACAGCCGATCCGTCGTCGCCTCGTCGAACACGGACGCGAGGTTGATGCGGAAGCGGACTTTGACTTTTTGGCCGGGTGTAAAGACCTCGTTGGATTCAACCCGGGCGGACATCGTTTGTCCTTCCACGTTCAACCAGATCAACGTGTCAGCACCCATGGGTTCAACAATGTCGACGACGGCGTTGAGCGGCAGTGATGCCCCCTCCTCCGCGCTGCCATCAATACGGATGTGTTCCGGGCGCACACCGAGCACGGCCGCACTTGGCTTCAACTCCACGTCGGCCTTGTAATCCTTGAGTGGCACCGAAATATCACCCAGCTTGAACACGGCCTTCTTGCCTGTGCCCTCAATGGCACCTTTGAGGAAGTTCATCGAAGGTGAACCAATGAAGCCGGCGACATAGAGATTCTTCGGTTTGTTGTAAATCGTCTGTGGCGCATCCAATTGTTGGATGGTGCCGCCGCGCATGACGGCCACACGGTCTGCCAGTGTCAACGCCTCGATCTGGTCGTGCGTCACATAGATCATGGTGTTGCCAAGCTTCTGGTGCAGGCGCTTGATTTCAACGCGCAGTTCCGCACGGAGTTTGGCGTCAAGATTTGAAAGTGGTTCGTCGAACAGGAAGACGTCAACGTCCCGCACCAGCGCACGGCCAATGGCGACACGTTGACGTTGGCCGCCTGACAATTGCGAAGGCTTGCGGTCCATCAAGGGCTGGATCTGCAAAATTTCAGAGGCGCGGGCGACGCGTTTGTTGACCTCATCCGTCGCCATGCCGGAGACGCGAAGTCCGAATGACAGGTTTTTCTCCACCGTCATTTGCGGATACAGCGCATAGGACTGGAACACCATGCCGATGCCGCGATCCTTGGGTTCTTCCCACGTCACGTTCTTGCCCTTGATGAAGACTTGCCCATGGGTGGGTTCCAACAAGCCAGCAATGCAGTTCAACAACGTGGATTTGCCGCAGCCCGAAGGTCCCAGCAGCACGATGAATTCGCCGTCTGCGATGTCTAGATCAAGCGACTTCAATACCTGCAAGGCGCCATAGCTTTGCGCAAGGCCGCGCACCGATACGGATGGTGTTTCGATTTTCGCATGCATGTTCATGGCTTCAACCCTTCACAGCGCCGGCCGCAATGCCGCGCACGAAATATTTTCCGGAGAAGAAATAGATGGCGAGGGGCACGATCCCCGTCAGGATCGTCGCTGCCATGTCAACGTTGTATTCTTTGACACCCTGCCCCGTGTTGACGATGTTGTTGAGTTGCACCGTCATCGGATAATTGGTGGGTCCGGCGTAGATCACGCCAAACAAAAAGTCGTTCCAGATGCCTGTGACCTGCAAAATGACGGCCACTGTCATGATGGGCACGGCCATGGGCAGGAACACCTGAAACAGGATGCGCCAGTAACCCGCACCATCCACCCGCGCCGCCTTGAACAACTCCTGCGGCAATGAAGCGAAATAGTTGCGGAACAGCAGTGTGAGTAAAGGCAGGCCGAATATCGTGTGCACCAACACTACGGCGGGCAAAGTCGAGAAGATGCCGAGCCAGCGCGTGATGATGACGATGGGATAGATCATCACCACGTAGGGAATGAAGCTGGCGAGCAACAAAATGGTGAAGAAGGCTTCCGAATACTTGAATGGCCAATTGGCGAGTGAATAGCCGGTGACGCAGGCCACCGAGATCGACACGATCACCGACGGCACCGTGATTTTCAGCGAGTTGATGAAGCCTGGCTTGATGCCTTCGCAATAAAGGCCTGTACACGCCTCGCTCCAGGCTTTGACCCAAGGTGCGAATGTTGGGTTGTTCGACGGCGAGAACAGGTTGCCGTCGCGGATGGCATCGAGATCTTTAAGTGATGTAATGATCATGATGTACAGTGGGAACAGGAAGAACATGCTGCATAGCAACAACACACTGTAGACGGCGGCTCGTGGCAGCGTGATCAGCTTTTTCGGCTTTGGGCCGGACGGGCCTTGAAACATTGTTGCAGTGGCAGACATGGTTTATTGTCCCTTCTTGCCAAATTCCATCCTGATCCAAGGGATCAGGATCAGGGCCATCGACAACAGCATCACGGTTGAGGCCGTCAAGGACTGGCCCAGGTTGGCGGTAAAGTTTTGATAGATGTAGCGCGACGGCACGTCTGACGAAACCCCAGGGCCGCCGTCGGTGATCGCAATCACCAGATCGAAAATGCGGATGGCACCCGACGCGACAAAGACAAATGTTGTCACCAGCACGGGCTTCATCATCGGCAGCACGATTTGCACATAGGTGCGCCATGTGGGAATGCCGTCGATTTTCGAGGCCTTCCAGATCTCTTCATCAATGCCACGAAGCCCGGCCAGCATGAGCGCCATCACAAAGCCCGTGCCCTGCCAGAGGCCTGCGATAATGATGGCGTACATCACCATATTCTGGTCGGCGATCCAGCCAAAGGAGAAGCTTTCCCAACCCATGGACCGTACGGATTTTTGCAGGCCATATTCTGGCGAAAATATCCAGGCCCAGACGTGGCCTGTCACGATGAACGACAAAGCAAAAGGATAAAGGAAGATGGTGCGGAACACGCCTTCAGCGCGGATTTTCTGGTCCATCAAGACGGCGATGATAAATCCAATGGTCATGACAAAAATAATGGACAGGACCGCATAGGTGACAACATTGGGATAGGCACCGGAACATTGCAGCTTCCAGGCCGATGTGCCGATTTCGCTGAGTGCCGGACAGTCCATCCAGCGGCTGGAATTGAACAGGCGGTCGTAGTTGGAAAAGCCTGCGAACTTGTCCCACCATTGTGCCGGCGTGAACAGCGGCAGCACACGCATTGAGGTGAAAGAAAACAATATCACCCACAACGTGCCGCCCACAAACACGAACAGGGCAATCAGGATCATCGCCAAAGAACCGAACTTTGATTGCTGGTTTTCATAAGGCGCGAACCACGGAACAAGGCCGATTGTACATATGATGGACAGCAGGCCCACGGCTGAAGGCGAGAACACGCCTGTGCCTGACGTTGGGCCGGACAAACTCAACACCAACCAGAACAATGCAAAAATGACGGCGAGATAGATGGCCTTGTAACTCAATTTGCGGAACGGAATGTCGAGCAGCGTCAGCGCAATGCCCGCAGGAATGATAAAAAATGTAGCACCTGCAACGCCACTGAAAACCGTCCAAGGTGTCCAGCCGAAGCCCACCAGAAAAGCAATGGCCGCCGCAATTGCACACGTGCTGTCACGCGTCCGCCGCGCAAGGTTCGAGGTTTCAAAACTGTTTTGTAACGCCCGCTTGCCGAAGTGGGCAGCGGCGTAAACAGCGGCGGTCAATGCTGCAAGCTTCAGTCCAAAAACAGCGAGGTCAAAAACCAGGGCGCTGCCGCCCACATGTTTCTTGACACTGAAAAACCAACCCGCCTGCTCAAACAGTCCGTAAGCCAAAAGGCCGAGAAGGGCCGCGAGCGCGGTGATGAATGTGTAAACGATGACCGCTGGCATGCGGTCTCTGGTGAAGACATAACGTGGATTGAGGGAAACTGTTGCCATGTATTGACTTCATGTTTGAAGGGTTTGCCGACCGAGAGCAGTTCCGAGTTAGTTCGCTCAATCTCATATTTTCGTCATCCTCCGCTTCATGCGGAGGACCCATGGGTGGCCCGCGTGAAGCGGGCTATGACGGGCTTTCAGAGAAAGCACTCCCCACATTGGAAGCGGGAAGTGCTGCCGGTTTGATGTTGTCGAAGATTACATCTTCGGCGCGTTCTTGATGATTTCGGCGAACTTGGCCTGAGCATCAGCAGCTGGCATGTTTGGATCCGCCATGAACGCCGTGACCACGTCATTGATCTGATTGAGCGAGTCGCGGTCAATCATCTGCACGTTGTTCGGGAACACGGCAGTTGAACCGTCAAGAATGGCGAGGCCTTTCTTCATGCAGTCATTGGCCGCCGAAAGATCGACGTCAGCGCGCATCGGCAATGAACCCTTCTTCAGGTTGAAAGCCACTTGCACTTCCTTGGTGACCAAGGTGGCGGCCATCTTCTTCTGGGCAGCCGTCACAGCTGGATCAGAATTCTTCGGGAAGTAGAACACGTCACCGCCAGTGTTCAGAACCGGGGTTACACCCAGACCTGGCAGGCAGTCATAATCTTTGCCGGCCACAAGATTGGCAACAGCGAATTCGCCGCCAGCCCAGTCACCCATGATGTTGGCGCCAGCCTTGCCCTGGATCACCAGCGCAACAGCTTCGTTCCATTGGGGAACCATCTTGTCTGCTGGTGCAAACTGACGGGCAGCTGCAAGGGCTTCGAACACCTTTGCAAATTCCGGTCCGCCAGCAAGGGCAAGGTCGCGATCCTTGTAGACTTTGACAAAGTTGTCGACGCCGGAAATTGCGACGATGACGTTTTCAACCAACAAACCAACGGGCCAGCCTTGGGCGAGTGACAAGGGCTGAATGCCCTTGGCCTGCAAGGCCGGAGCCGCAGCAATCATTTCAGCATAGTTTTGTGGAGGTGCAATGCCTGCATCTTCATAAACCTTGCGGTTCGTCCACATCCACTGTGCGGAGTGCAGGTTCACCGGAACGCAATAGACCTTACCGTCCTTGGTGCAGCTTTCAAGCTGGCTCTTCGGACGCAGGATGTTGGCCCAATCGCCAGCGGTCGCAACGTCTGAAATGTCTTCGAGAAGACCGGCAGCGATGAGCTCATCAGCGTCGGAGCCAGGATTGAGCTGGGTCGCACCCATGGGGTTGCCACCGAGAATGCGCGAGATGATGATCGGGCGGGCCACGTCGCCGGAGCCTGCGATGGCACCGTCAACCCAATTGTCGCCCGAGGCATTTACGGCCTTGGCGAATTCAGCAACAGCGGCGGCTTCACCACCGGATGTCCACCAATGTGTGACTTCGAGATCCGCTGCGTAAGCAGTGGCACCACAAAGCATTGAGGCCGAAAGTGCGAGACCGACGGCGATTTTCTTGAGACCCATGACAGTTTCCTCCCTTGTCTTATAATTGGGTGAGTGAACGCTAGCCCGCCGATTTGAATTTTGCAACGTTTCAGATGGAATTATTTCGAGAGTCGAAATGTTGCGCCGCACAATGAAAAGTGTGGACTTGAAACGATTCAGAAAACAGCTAGCGTGGCCACATGAGCTTGGACAATGACAAACGCCCCACACTCCGCACCTTGGCGGCAATCACCGGGCTCGGTGTGTCCACCGTCAGCCAAGCCTTGCGTGACAGTCCTGAAATCGCCGAGGAAACCCGCAAGCGCGTACGGCTGGCAGCACAGCAGGCAGGCTACCGCCCCAACCGCGCAGGCGTGCGTTTGCGCACCGGCAAAACCAATGTCATTGCCGTGGTGTTGAACGCACAGGATGAAGGTTCGGGATTTGTCGCAGACTTTGTTTTTGGCCTTTCAAGTGGCCTTGAGAACTCTGGCTATCATCTGGTCATAACACCCTATGACTTGAGCGACCCCATGGGGCCCGTGCGTTACATCGTTGAAACAGCCTCCGCCGACGGCATCATCATCTCCCGCACCCAGCCCGACGATCCACGTGTGCGCTATCTCACCGACGTCGGCATGCCTTTTGCCACCCATGGCCGCACCGACATGGGCATCGAACATCCCTATCATGACTACGACAATGACGCCTTTGCCTATAAGGCTTTGCGGCTGCTGGCGGAACGCAAGCGCAAACGTATCGCACTGATTTCACCACCACCCGCCTTGAACTATTATCGGCACACCATCGCCGGTTTTGCCCGGGGCTTACGGGATTTTGGTCTGGAAGCTTTCGCTTTAGGTGATTGTGACTCTGACTCGTCGCTCACGGGTTTACGCGACATGGGCCGCAGTATTGGAGCGCGAAACCACTATCCCGATGGTGTCATCAGCGCCGCAACCACGTCAGTCTTCGCATTCACACTAGGCCTGAACGATGCAGGTCTCAAAATCGCACACGATTATGACGTTGTCTGCAAACACCAAAGCGATCTGCTCGCCATGGCGAACCCACACATGATTTCGGTGCCGGAAGATTTCCGCGCCGCAGGCAGCGACCTCGCGCAGATTTTGATGCAATCCATTAACGGTGCATTAACCCAGACATTACAACACATTGTGGCACCAAACTGATCATCGCTGCTTGTCCTGCCCGACGTGTTGTCAACAGATTGCCTGCGTCGATGAAAAGACATTTGACTTTAGGTTGCAATAAATTATATTATTCACGAGTCGTTGGTTTAAAATCGTCTCGGGGGAGATCATGAAAGTATCAGCACACCGTTACAGACAGTCCCGGCAAGGTGCCACATTTGCCAGTTCAAAATGGGCGAATACGGTGATTATTGGCTCAGTCTTAGGTGCCAGCCTGCTGTTTGTCATGGCCATTGCCGCCGTGAAATTCGGGATCTGAGGCCGCTCACTCGCCGTCAATCTGCTTGCCCATGATGGCAATCGCCTGCTGGTAAACAGTCGCGGCATTCCAGCCTTGAATCGCCCCGTAATTGGCCTGCCCCGGCTGGTACCCTTCACCTGGCTGCCAGCCATGCCCCACTAGAAAGCGCGCCGTCGCTGTCAGTGCCGCTTCCTTGCCGTTCAGGTTTCCGCCGCCACCATACAACACCACGTTCTTGGGCATGAATTGTGTCTGACCCAATTCGCCGTGCATGGCACCCTTGGCACCTGCTGAAACCTTGCCAGACCCCACCAGTTTCAACATCGCATAAAGCTGTTCCTGGAAAAATTCCGTGCGGCGGCAGTCATAGGCCAGTGTCGCCGTGGCCGAGAGCACATTCTGGTTTCCGGTAAAACGTCCAAACGCCGTCTCCATGCCCCAGATCGCAATCAACGGGCCGGCCGGCACACCATATTTCTTTTCGATTTTTGCCAACAGCGCTGCATTCGCCGCCTTCTGGCGCTTGCCCTGCGCAACGATGGTCGTGGCACCGCGCACAGCCATGAATTTCTTCAGCGTATACTTGAAACTCTTCTGGTTCCGGTCCGCCTTGATGGTGGCAGTGGCATAGGTCGTACCCATCAATGCCTTGATGGCTTTGGCGTTGATACCATTCTCACTGGCCTCAACCGCGAACGAACGCTTCCAGCTTTCAAACCCGGCACCCGTATTGCCACACGTGGCGGCAAGCGCCTGGCCGGAGAACAACGCCATAGAAACCAGTGAAGCCAAAAGTGCCGTCCGCATGAATATCTCCGAAGCTTAACGTGCCTGAAGGCTCCTTGCCATCGCTGAAGTGATTTGTCACGGGGTAGCCAGCTCTGGTCATCAACACGTGTTCGTGTGCATGCCGTCGTCACCAGCGGGCGTGCATACAAGGCAGACCTGATCTAGCCTGCACGCAACTGTTGACATTGACACGGCGCGACGGGCGTATTCACCATCTGCAAGCGCCTGAATGAATGGTTCATGAACATCACATTCCGTCAGCATTCAAGATTCTCACGTTATTCGTCAAAACATCAGCAGCAACAGAGCTGCCAATGGAAAGGATTTCCGATGATTACAGTTTCAAAAACGTTGTTCATGGCAGCACTTGTCACGGTCGGAGCGATGTCAATTGAAGTGCCGACAGCCAACGCCAATTACTATGGCAGGACACTCGGTGGCGTGAACCTGGACGCCTACTGCAAGCGCCACCACGGCAGGAATTCATTTGCCATCGTTGTCGAAGACCACGCCGGCGGTTGGCGCTGCGACGACAATGCCGGCAATGATTTCGGCATTTCCGTCCAAAGGGCCTGCGAGGAAACCTACCGCCAACGCCCGATCAAGGCCACGACCGTGGGCAACCAACCCGGTGATTGGCGCTGCAAGTGGATCCGCAGGCATCCGTAGTGGCTGGCGCAAGGTGCCAGGTCGTGAATTTCTGCGATTATTACGATCAAAGTGAAACCGCTTGACTGCCGTCACACTCCAAACCGCTGTCAGGATAATTAAAAAAATATCCCGCATCATTGATATCAATGATGACAA
Source organism: Hyphomicrobiales bacterium (assembly GCA_031430795.1). GTDB lineage: Bacteria > Pseudomonadota > Alphaproteobacteria > Rhizobiales > Aestuariivirgaceae > Aestuariivirga. Next base: position 61,401 of record JANPCE010000046.1, on the reverse strand, counting down.
CATCGACACCTGTCACCGATAGTGTCGTCGTGACGAGCCGCAAGAGGCCGTAAAACGTCTCTTGCAGCTGGGGTAGAAGGCCCGCCTGCAGAACATGGAAACGCTTCATCGCCCCCGGTGGTTTTCCCATGTCTCAGCCGGCGGGCCTCTTTGCTGTTCGTCGGCAATGCATTCAGACGTCCCGCCCGCTTCATCTCCAGCTCCCTCCTGTGGCAACTTCAGCAAGGATTGCGCGGGTCGCGGGCGGCGAGGAACTTGATCCGTTCAATTTCCATCGAAAGATCGCACCACTTCGGCATCTCCAACAGCAGGCGCAGATCAGCGTCGGCCAAGCCAAGAGCTGGACATGGGCCAATGCCGAGCAGTGTTTTCCTGATTTTCCGGCGCATCAGCGCGGTCTTGAGACATTGAACCGCCATGGGGATGAGTGCTGTTGAGAGCGAGGGTTGGGCAGTTGTGAAAGCATATTCGCGCATGATGGTTCTCCAGTGTTGACGTTTTCTGGATGCCGTGTTTCAAGTTCGTGGTCTTGAAACCCAGCCCGAAATCATCCGAAAACCTCCGAAATGGTCGAACGCTCCTTTAAATTCGGCAGATTTGCCTTTGATGCCGAGCGATCACAGCTCACGCGGGGCGGGAACGTGATTGCCATCGGGCAGCGCGCCGCAGCCATTTTGGCGCGGCGGCTGCGGGAAAGCGGCAGTGTCGTTGGCAAGGATGACTTGTTTGCAGCGGGTTGGCCTGGGCAAATCGTCGAAGACAGCAATTTGTCGGTGCAAATCGCGGCACTGCGCAAGGTGTTGGGCCAGAATTCGCTCGGTGAAGACTGGATCACGACGGTTCAGCGCATGGGTTACAGATTTGCCATGGAGCCAAGCAGCAGCAGCGGCACAGCAGGGGACACCGGCACCTACGAAAATCCCGCGATTGCCGTGCTGCCTTTTGGCAACAGCAGCGGAGAGCCGGGCCAGGACTTTTTCGCCGACGGACTGACTGAAGACATCATCACCGATCTGTCGAACGTGCCGGGGTTTCGGGTGATCGCGCGCAACTCCACGCTGTTCTATAAAGGCAAGCCCACCGACGTCGGCCAGATTGCCCAAGACCTGGGCGTCAACTTCATCGTCGAAGGCAACGTGCGTAAATCCGCCGACCGGGTGCGCGTCAATGTCCAGCTTGTCGACGCCGTCAGCGGCACCCACATCTGGGCGGAAAGGTTTGACCGCGAGCTGCCGGATGTTTTCGCGTTGCAAGACGAAGTGGCGGGGCGAATCGTCGGTGCCATTTCCGGCAAGCTCAACGTGGCTTCACTGCGCAAGCGCCCGCAAAGCGTTGAAGCCTACGAACTCTGCCTGCGCTGCCGCTACATGATTGCGCAATCCAAAGAGGCCAATGAAGAAGCGCAGCGTTTTTTGCTGCGTGCGATTGAATTGGAACCAGGCTACGCTGAAGCCCACCGCCGCCTGTCGCATGCCTACAGCTTTCACTGGCTGCATTATAATGGCGACCAGGCGATGTATCGCACACAATCACTAGCCCTGGCCGAACGCGCCGTGGAACTCGACCCGCAGGATTCAGGCAACTACTGGGCGCTCGCTTGGGTGCAAGCCTATGAGCGGCAATCAGCACTCGCCCATGCCAACTTCAGCAAGGCGAAGCGCCTCAATCCCAACGATGCTGATGCCTATGCCATGTATGGCGATTTTCTGGCGATGGAAGGCAGGCCCGAGGACGCGGTTCAATCCATCAAGGAAGGGTTGAAGCTCAACCCCCGGCCCGCTGGTTGGTATTTCTGGCTGCTCGGCCAGGCATTGGTGCAACTCGGCCACAATGAAGAAGCGATTGATGCGCTGAACCGGGAGGAAACCTACCGCAGCAGTTCGCGCCGCGTGCTTGCCGTCGCCCTGTCAAAGCTGGGCAGAGTTGAAGAGGCCCGAACCGAAGCGAAGCTTTTCATGGCCACGGTTCCGGGTGCCAGAACCCAACTCTGGATCAAGACACGCCCCTTCCGCAGACCGGAAGACCTGAAATTCTGGGAGGACGCTTTCAGGGAAGTGGGGCTGCCGGATTAAAGCAACAGGACCACAGCATAAATTTGAACACGCTCTGATCGCTCAGAGTTTGCCAACTTCACGGTGTTCGGGTTGTGAACCAAAAGAGAAAGTGAATCGCTTTCCTTTCCACTTGCTTCACCATCACGCCGCCTTCAGCGCCTTCACATGGCTCACATCAACGTCGCGCTCGGCATGCCATGCGTCGTGAGCGGCTTGCATGTGCAGCCAAGTGCCAACACCACCCCCAAACATCTTGCCGATCAAGGCAGCAACATTTGGTGAGAGCGGCTTGCGTTCGGCCAGAAGGTCATAAAGATGCTGGCGGGAAATGCCCAGGCCATGCGCGATTTCAGCCTTTGGCATTTTGAAATCATCAAGAATGTCAGAGAGAACAGCGCCCGGATGCGAAGGGCAACGGTTGGGATTACGAACGGCTTTATAGGTCGGCATTGGCATGTTCCTCAGTGATACTGTTCAAGGTCAACCTGGAAGGCATGACCCTCAGAAAATTCAAACGTGATACACCAAGGGCCGTTGATGTGGATCGTATAACGTGTCGGCTTAAAGCCCCGCAATGCGTGAAAGTCATAGCCTTCAATCGCAAGTCCTTCGGGCGAAGACGCCCGCTCCAAGGTGTCGAGACGCAGCAAAATTCTCCTGTGCAGGCGCACATCGATCTTTGACTGACCCTTGGCAAACAAGTTCGACAGTTCTTTGTTTCTGAATGTCTTTATCACCGTGGCAATGTAAACAAATAGCTGTCAGTTGTCAACATTCAACTTACAAATTGGCTGGTTGCTTGCCGGAAACGCCCAATCCCCTTTCGGGGACTTCCCCATCGCAGTGCGATGGGGAAGAAGGTTCCTCTCATTTCGTCGTCGGCATCACGAACCCGGCGCCTGCGCGTATCCCTGTGGGCCAGCGGCTCGTGATGGTTTTGAGTTTGGTGTAGAAGCGAATGCCTTCCATGCCGTGCATGTGGTGGTCGCCGAAGAGTGATGCCTTCCAGCCGCCAAACGAGTGGAACGCCATTGGCACCGGGATTGGCACGTTGATGCCCACCATGCCGACCTGAATGCTCTGGGCGAATTCGCGCGCGGCATCACCATCGCGGGTGAAGATCGCCGTGCCATTGCCGTATTCATGATCATTGATCATTTTGGCGGCCTCAACGTAGCTCTTCGCGCGCACCATCGACAACACGGGGCCGAAGATTTCTTCGTTGTAGATGGTCATGTCGGTGGTGACATTGTCAAAGATCGAGCCGCCCAAGAAGTAGCCCTTCTCGTAGCCCTGCATCTTGAAGCCACGGCCATCGACGACGAGCTTGGCAAACACCGTGTCATAGAAGTTCTAAGTGAACTTGCCCTTTGCCATGGTGACTTCTGCGGTATGGGTTTGCAAATCCGGATATGGTTGCCACAACACTTCATCGGCGCAATCCTGGCACCCCAGCATGTTGGACCTGCCGCGAGGTCAGGCAGTGAACAGGCTAACAACAAGCGCAAGTCGATGCCGTTGCCACCCCGGCGCGCATTTCCTGGATCGATGGGCAGGCCACGTCGGCATAGGTGCAATAGACGCAGCAATCCCCCGCCTTGGGCTTGAGCACGGCGTTGCAGCCCTGGCAGTCGTAGAAATATTGGCAGGAGTCGGTTGGAAGCAATTCGCGTTCCTGATGCCCGCAGGCAGGGCAAGTGATGACAGCGTGGCTGCTGGCAGCGAAACTGGCACTCACAGTTTCACCAGTGACGGATAACCAGCGTCTGTCGTGGTTTTGGTGAGACTCTCGAGTGTCGTGAGCGTGTCCTCAAACACGACGGTGGCACTTTGGGTTTCGAACGACACATCAACGGACTTCACACCTGGAACGGCACCCAGGCTTTCCTTCACTATATAGGGACATGAGGCGCAGGTCATGTTTTCAACGGCAAGGGTCACAGTTTTTTCCGCTGCCACTGCTGGGCCAATTGATGACCAGACACAAACAGCAAGACATGAAAGGACAAGACGTTTCATCAGATTAACTCCCAAGGATGAAAGGTGCGACGAAATCAAACAACAGGGCTGCACCGACAATCAATGCGGAAGCCACAAGACCGGTTGAAACAATTCTTGTGTTGAGGGGGCGGGCGCATGCTGTTGCAGGCGCGCACGCAACTTGCCGTGCTTGGTGAACGCGCCACGCGCCATAGCTGATACAGCCCAGGGCGAAAGCAATGAAATAGGGTTGATAGGGCGCAAGCTGAGTCAGTTTGCCGATCCACGCGCCTGAGACGCCTGCCCCAAACAAGGCCAGTGGCAGGATGCAGCAGGAAGAGGCGGCAAGTCCGCCCAGCAACCCGCCCACTACGGCGAGTTTTGGCATCGCCAAACCGGGTTCGGAAGCGAGTGGTTCAATTGGGCTTGTGATCTGTTTCATGAACCCCATATAGCTCCTGTAGCAACTACAGGAGCAAGGAGTCTGTGATCACAATGTCGAGAAGTCTACCCATTGGACCTGTTTCCGCCATGACAGGCGTCAACATCGAAACCATCAGGTATTATGAACGCATCGGCCTGGTGCCGCGCCAGCAGCGCACGCAAACGGGCCGCCGCGCCTATGACGACGCCGACATCCGCCGCCTTGCCTTCATCCGCCGCGCTCGCGATATTGGTTTCTCGCTCGAGGACATCAAGTCACTGCTGGCCCTCACGGAACCCGGCCACCGATCCTGCGCCGATGTTCAAGCCATCGCCGAACAACACCGCGCAGTGATCGAAACCCGCATCGCCAATCTCAATCGCTTGCGCACGCTGCTGTCAGCAACCATCAGCAAATGCTCCGGCAACAAGGCACCCCAATGCGCCGTTCTCGACATGTTGATGACATGAGCGACAACAAGTCTACTTCATCGTCGGCATCACGAACTCAGCACCTGCACGGATGCCCGTGGGCCAGCGGCTCGTGATGGTTTTGAGCTTGGTGTAGAAGCGGATACCTTCCATGCCGTGCATGTGGTGGTCGCCGAACAGTGATGCCTTCCAGCCGCCGAAGCTGTGGAACGCCATCGGCACCGGGATTGGCACGTTGATGCCGACCATGCCGACCTGAATGGTTTGCGCGAATTCGCGTGCGGCATCACCATCACGGGTGAAGATCGCCGTGCCATTGCCGTATTCATGATCGTTGATCATCTTGGCGGCTTCGGTGTAGCTCTTGGCGCGCACCATGGAGAGCACAGGGCCGAAGATTTCTTCTTTGTAGATGGTCATGTCTGTCGTCACATGATCGAAAATTGAGCCCCCCAGGAAATAACCCTCCTCATAGCCCTGCATTTTGAAGCCGCGGCCATCGACGACAAGCTTGGCACCTTCTTTGACACCAGTATCGATGTATCCCTTCACCTTGTCATGATGCTGCTTGGTGACAAGCGGGCCCATGTCTGCATCAGGGTCTGTGCCCGGCCCAATCCTCAGTGCACGGACTTTCGGTTCAAGCTTCGCCAGCAGCGTGTCTGCCGTCTTGTCACCCACTGCTACAGCCACAGAAATCGCCATGCAGCGTTCACCAGCAGAACCGTAAGCCGCACCCATCAGTGCATCAACGGCCTGGTCCATATCGGCGTCCGGCATGATGATCATGTGGTTCTTTGCACCACCCAGCGCCTGCACGCGCTTGCCCGCAGCTGTGCCGGTTTGATAGATGTAACGTGCGATTGGGGTGGAGCCGACGAATGACACGGCGGAAATACCGGGATGAGCAAGGATCGCGTCCACCGCTTCCTTGTCGCCATGCACGACCTGGAAAACGCCGTCAGGAAGCCCTGCCTCTTTCAGCCACGCCGCGATCAGCAGCGAGGCGGAAGGATCACGCTCTGAAGGCTTGAGGATAAAGCAGTTGCCCGTGGCCAATGCCGTCGGGAACATCCACATCGGCACCATGGCCGGAAAGTTGAAGGGCGTGATGCCGGCAACAACGCCCAGCGGCTGGCGGATGGACCATGAGTCAACCTTGGTGCCGACGTTCTCGGTGTAGTCACCTTTGAGCAATGTCGGGGCGGCGGTGGCAAATTCCACCACTTCGGCACCCCTTTGCACTTCGCCGATGGCGTCCGACAACACCTTGCCGTGCTCGGCAGAGATACAGGCCGCCAGGTCCTTGGTGCGCAACTCAAGAATGCCGAGGAATTTATTGAGAATGCGCGAGCGCCGCAATGGTGTTGTCGCCTGCCATGCGGGAGCCGCAGCAAGCGCACCTTGCACCGCCACATCCATTTCAGCCGTGGTGGCCAGAACCAGTTCCCCCGTCTGCTCGCCCGTCGCCGGGTTGAACACAGCCGATTTGCGTGGGCCTTTTCCAGCCACTTCCTTGCCGTTGATCCAGTGATTGATGGTCTTGACCATGGGTGTTTCTCCAGTTTGATGGGAAGGCTATGCACTTTTCAGAAATGCACAGCAAGATCAAGGACTGCGGGTTGGTTGTGCGGAAATTAACATTCAACTGCGGGCGATGATTTTGAAACCCTTGCGATGACGCAATCGGTCGAGAAGCGCCGTTGTGAAACGTGGCGGCAATATGCCCATCACGGGCGTTGCCCTGTTCTCGTGAGAGGCGGGCCTGAGGTCGGGACCCGGCCATTCAAAATCGTTCACTTCATCAAGTATGACCCAGGACTGAGATTCATCAAGACCGATGCGCAGTTTTGTGACAAGCGGAATTTCCATTGCCGACGCTGAATCACGGGGTGCACGTGTCGTGATCGGCAGGACACGCACCACTTGCACGTCGTCAAGGTTTCTAACAACCAATACAATGGCGCATGGTCGGTCTTTCGACCCTTCTTCCAAACCTGCGGCAGCGTCTCGAGACCAAAGAAAGGAATATCTGACGACAAGTCCGACTTTTGGTTCCGGGATAATCAAGGGTCCCAGCCTTCAAGTTCTTTGTCGAGTTCAGGATCGGCGTGTTCGGCAATCTGCTTTTCCATCAGTGCAAAATCTTCATCCGTCCAATCTTCAATTTTGATGACACGCCGGTCCCTGCGCTTCATCCTCATGAACTCTTCCGCCTCAACAAGCACAAACCTGTCCCGCCCGTTCTTGGTGACGGTCACTGGCTCCTGTAAGGCCTTGTCGGCCACGGTTCCAAAGTTCTTGATCAGCTCGGCAGTCGAAACACGCATGATATGACACTTTCAAATGATGTGTATCATACATATTTTGCGTCGGGTTTGCAACGGCACAAAATAGAACTTAAGGAAACATAAAATCTGTAGTATGCGCCGTATCTGTAAAACTTGAGGACATGTACAATGAACGCACATCGCGGCAAAATGGTGAGTGGCGGCAGAATCCAGGTGCCTGCCGAAGTGCGGCGTGCTCTCGGCATGGCCGATGGTGATCAGTTGACCATGGAAGTGGTGGACGACGAATTGCGCATCCGTTCCCACCGGGCCTCCATCAAGCGTATTCAGGAACTGCTGAAACCATACAGGCCAAAAGCAGGAGAGCCTTACGTTTCTGACGAGTTGATTGCAGATCGACGCCGGGAGTCCGAACGTGAGTGAAATAATTACGGTTCTCGATTCTTCTGCAATTCTTTGCATCTACTTCGATGAACCTGGCGCGGACCGCGTTCATGACATTGCAAGAGGAGCGTTGGTCAGTGCAGTAAACCTTGCAGAGGTCGTTTCGAAACTGCAGGAACGCGGCGTGAAGAAAGACGTTATTGAAGCCATCATGGCTGACTTCAATCTGGAGGTCATTGCCTTTGACAAGGCGCTTGCCATCGCAACTGGTGAACTCCGCAATGCCACACGGTCCAAAGGTCTGTCCCTCGGCGACCGCGCCTGCCTCGCACTTGCATCGTCACTGGGTGTAACAGCGGTGACGACAGATCAGGCATGGAAGGATTTGGACGGCAGCGTCAGGGTCATGTTGGTGCGTTGATTGGACCGGGACAACCTCCGCATCTTTCTTGCCATCGCCCGCGCCGGGCCGACTTCATCCGTTCGGCTTGACAACAAAATCGTTCTTTATTAAGAACGATGCCATGAACGTCACCCCCTCAGGCCTGCACGCTGAACGCGTCACGCAGGTCCAGCACTACACTGACCGCCTGTTCCGTTTCCGCGTGACCAGACCTCCATCCATGCGTTTCCGTTCCGGTGAATTCGTCATGATTGGTCTTCCTGGCCCGGAAAAGCCCGTGATGCGGGCCTATTCCATCGCTTCGCCCAGTTGGGACGAGGAACTGGAATTCTTCTCCATCAAGGTGCCGGGCGGGCCGCTCACCGAAAAACTCCAGCAAATTCAGCCCGGCGACCAAATACTTTTGCGCCCGAAGCCCACGGGCACACTGGTCAACGACGCCCTGCTGCCAGGCAAGCGCCTGTTCTGCATATCAACCGGCACAGGTTTCGCCCCCTTTGCTTCGCTGATGCGCGATCCTGAGACCTATGACAAATTCGAACAGGTCATCGTTACCCACACCTGCCGCTCGTCGGCGGAACTGAAGTACTCCTACGACACCGTGCAAGCCACGCTGGATGATCCATTGGTGGGTGAAATCGCAAATGGCCGCCTCAAACACTTCGCTTCGGCGACACGCGAAGAGCACACCCACATGGGCCGCATCACGGCGTTGATCGAGACCGGCGAATTCTTCGAAGCACTCGGCGTATCACCCTTCGACCCCGCCCACGACCGCATCATGCTTTGCGGCTCCACCGCCATGATCCGGGACATCCGGGGTTTTGTCGAGCCTTTGGGTTTCACCGAAGGCTCCAACCACACGCCGGGGTCCTTCGTGGTGGAACGGGCTTTTGTGGGTTGAACCAAAAATAATTTCCTCTTTCCGCAATTAAACCTTGACAATGGAGGCGGTACGTTCTATATTCGTTCTATAAACTGAAACCATATCTGGGAGTGAAAATGCCTGTCATCGAACTGATCGCCATCCTCGCCGTGCTGCAATTCCTCGTCTTTGGCGCCCTCACAGGCGACGCGCGGCGCAAATCCGGCCTGAAGGCCCCTGCCATCACCGGCCACGACGGCTTTGAGCGCATGTACCGCGTGCAAATGAACACGCTCGAAACCCTCGTGGCGTTCCTGCCCGCCCTGTTCCTGGCGGGGCGTTATGCACCGGTGTGGCTGGTCGCGGGTCTCGGCGTCGCCTACCTGATCGGGCGTACGCTGTATTGGCGCGGCTATGTGGCCGATCCGTCAAAGCGGTCGTTTGGATTTATGCTGTCGATGATTCCGACGATGGCATTGGCGGCGATCGCTGGGGTGGGGATTGTGACGACGCTGGTGCATACAGGGCTTTGAGTGGCCCAAAAGCACGGCGCGAAAAAAGCGAATGAGAGAAATTGGCGGAGAGGGGGGGATTCGAACCCCCGGTACGCTTGCGCGTACTTCGCATTTCGAGTGCGACGCGATCGACCACTCTGCCACCTCTCCGCAAGGTCTTGGGCTTTGAACCCGTGGTCGTGGGAAGCTGATAGCGGAGGTGCATGACCCTGCCAAGGCCCTTAAAAAAGGTTTTTAAATATATTTAGGATTTAGCCCTTGTTTAGCCACATTGTTCTTCTATTGTTCTAGAATGACAATGATGATCCTCACCATAGCGGCCCTGCTCGCCGCACTTCTCACGCCCCCGGCCCAACAGCCGGGGCGTAACGGCTTGCCCGAACCGTGGAATCGCGTAGGGATTGTGGTTATGAGCCAACTTCTGATCAATGACTATCTGGCCGAGGTGCAGCGCGTCCACGCCACAGGTGTTGCCACCGAACACGCCTATCGCCCTGCGCTGGAAAAGCTGTTCAAATCCATTGCCGATGATGTGACAGCCATCAACGAGCCGAAAGGCAACATCAGAGTCGGTCGCCCGGATTTCGTGTTCCTTCGCAACTTAGGCAAAGGCGCTGATCTCACCGTGGGCCACTGCGAAGCCAAGGACATTGGCCTTGGCATCAATCCCAAAGGCATGAACGACTTCAACAAGGCGCAGCACGAACGCTATGTGAAGGCGTTGCCCAACCTGATCTACACCAACGGCTTGGACTTCCGTTTCTACAAGGAAGGCGAACTCACCCGCGAGATTTCCATCGCGGATTTCCTGATGGGAATCCAGCCCAAGCCAGACCAGTTCAGTGCCTTGGCGAACCAGCTCAGGGATTTCTGCGCCGAACGCCTGCAAACCATCACGTCAGCTGAAAAGCTGGCGGAAATGATGGCGGGCAAGGCGGTTCTCATCAAGGACATCCTGTTCAATTCCTTGAAAGAGGACGTGGACCTGCAAACCGAACTGGTGGGGCAATATCAGTCCTTCAAGAAAATGCTGATCCATGATCTGTCAGCAGAGGACTTTGCCGACATCTACGCTGAAACCATTGCCTATGGCATGTTTGGCGCGAGGCTGCATGACAAGACGCTGAAAGACTTTTCACGCGCCGAAGCTCTGGAGTTGATGCCGAAATCCAATCCGTTTCTGCGCTATCTCTTCACCTACATCGCCGGCCCCAACCTGGACGACCGCATCCGCCGTACGATTGACGAGTTGGCAGAAATTTTTCAGGCCACGGACTTGCCCAAGCTGTTTCAAGATTTTGGCAAGTTCACACAACGCAACGATCCCTTTGTGCATTTCTACGAAACCTTCCTTGCCGCCTATAACCCCGCAAAGCGCAAGGCGCGTGGCGTGTGGTACACGCCGGAACCCGTGGTGAATTTCATTGTACGGGCGGTGGATGATGTGCTGAAAACCGAATTCGGCCTTGCCGATGGCTTGGCCGACACCTCCAAGGTGACGATTGACTGGGACAGTGGCGAAACCAAAAACGGCAAGCCCGTGATGATCAAGAAGGAAGTTCACCGCGTCCAGATTCTTGATCCCGCCGCGGGCACGGGAACCTTTCTGGCGGAGGTGATCAAGCAGATTGCACCACGCGTGAAGGACGTGGCGGAAGGGCAATGGTCCAACTACGTCGAGAAGGATTTGATCCCCCGCATTCACGGTTTTGAATTGCTGATGGCGAGTTACGCCATGTGCCACATGAAGCTAGACATGATGTTGACGGACATGGGCTACAAGCCCACCGCCAACCCGCCGCGCATGGGTGTTTACCTCACCAACTCGCTGGAAGAGGGCGAACGCGAGATTCAAGACCTGTTCTGGGCCAAGCCCCTGTCAGAGGAAGCCAAACACGCCAACACTGTCAAACGCGACATGCCCATCATGTGCGTGATCGGCAATCCGCCATATTCAGGAATCAGTACGAACGTTGGTAGTGGATTTCAATGGATTAATGGATTGCTTGACGATTACAAAAAAGAACCCGGCGGGAAGAAGAAGCTCGAAGAACGCAAACACTGGCTAGACGACGACTATGTCAAATTTCTTCGTTTTGGGGAACACCTAGTAGAAAAAAACCGATCTGGTATTTTGGCCATGATTACAAATCATGGCTACCTTTCAAATCCAACTTTCAGGGGGATGCGGTGGCACATACTGAAAACATTTGACAAAGTCTTTATCTTTGACCTCCACGGAAATTCGAAAAAAGGAGAGGCTATTCCCGAAGGTTTGGTCGATGAAAATGTTTTTGATATTCAGCAAGGAGTAGCGGTTGTCGTCGCCGTCAAGAGTGCGAAAACATCCTTTGGCCAGAGAACGGAAGAACTGGCAAATTTGAGGCACGCAGATGTTTGGGGTCGCAGATATGAAAAATATGAAGCTCTTTGGAAGCGGGAACTGAAAAGTGCACAACCACTTGAATTTGCTTCAGACGACAAACACTATTTTTTCACACCAGTGAACTTGGGTTTACAAAGCAGATATGAAGAAGGATTCTCCTTAAGTTGTCTTCTGCCTATAAACTCGTCGGGCTGCGTAACTGCAAAGGACGCGATCAACTATGGTTTTGATCGGCTCGACATAGAAAAAAAGATCGCTTTTCTGAAAGATGCGGCAGACTCCGAAGTACGATTGCAATTTGGACTCAAAGCGAAAGATGCAAGGGACTGGAAAGTTCAGACCGCAAAAAGGGATGCAACTAAAAATGCCAAAGAAGGCTGCTTTGTTACTTGCTTGTACAGGCCATTTGATTTTCGCCATACTTGTTACACGGGCACGTCTCGGGGGTTATATGCCAGTCCGCAAGCTAGAGTAATGCGTCAACTGATGCACAAAGGAAATTTTGCTTTAACTGCATCAAAAGTAAATCGGCAAAAAAGTCTTGGGTATTACTTCATAGCAGATAGGCTAGTGGACTTTCATGTACATGACAGTGCAGGTGATAGCACGAGTGCGTTTCCTCTGTATATTTACCCAGACGAACAGTCCCTCGACCAAACCCGCCGCGTCAACTTCGACCCCAAAATCCACAAGACCATCATCGCTGCTGTGGTTGGTGGCGGTGTCTTGGTCAAACACTCCCTCCCGCCCTCCGGGCGTACTCCCTCATCGCTGCGCGACAAGGGAGAAAATGTTGTGCCGGATGAAGTGGCGATTTTTGACTACATCTATGGCGTGCTGCATTGCCCGGTTTACCGCGAAACCTACAAAGAGTTTCTGAAAATCGATTTCCCCCGCGTGCCCTATCCGCCATCACCTGATGTGTTCTGGGATGTGTCAGCCAAGGGAACGCAATTGCGCCAACTGCATCTGATGGAAGAGGCGGCCATTGGCGCAACACCCTACAAGTTCACGGGCCAAGGTGACTCCATTGTCGGCAAGCTGAGATATGAAGGTGGCCGTGTCAACATCAACGACGCCCAAGGCTTCGACGGCGTTCCCGACATCGCCTGGAATTTCTACATCGGCGGCTATCAACCCGCCCAGAAATGGCTGAAAGATCGCAAAGGCCGCAGCCTTTCCTTCGAAGACATCCGCCACTACCAAAAGATCATCAAGATTTTGTCGGAGACAGACCGGATCATGAAAACGATTGAAATGCCGTTGTGATAAACCTGCTCAAGGGGTCCTGACTTTCGCCGGGATGATGGCTGCTCCCACCCACAAACAAGAAACCCCGCCGGGACTTGTTATGGTCCTTGGCGGGGCTTGCCCTTTGCAGGGTCTTGAGGCTCAGCGGTTACCCGCGAGCAATCTCTGTCAATGTGGGGTGAATACCAGGAATGTCAAGTTAAAGCTGGACATGCTTGAGTCCCAAAGCAAACAGGATGCCTTGTTGCACCCGCTTCAAGTCTGCATCTGGCAGTCTTGGGGTGATGTATTGTCTTTTGCCCGCCGGATTCCGTTGTGTGCGAAAAAGGTCCAGCCGGGCAAAAGAAACTGTCGCCAACATATCGCATTTTGCCCAAACCATCTGATTTTCGAATGGCGGCGGCAGTGGCCTCGCAATGAACAGTTCCACAACATAATCAACATCAGCAACACCAGGTTTGGATGACAGTGGAACGACAGTACACAGATGGTCGCGATGTCGGAGGCGTGGAGAAATGACAATCGCCGGGCGGCGTTTCACCATTTCAGGTTCCTTGAAACCACCCATTGAATAGTCGCACAACACAATCGTTCCGGGTGCTACAGGGTATTTTATCGCCATGATTGATTTGTCGATCATCTTCAGCGTTTCCCGAAACAATATCCATTCCGCGAATACGATGGGAAGCACAGGTGGCGCGACGGCTTGCCGTTGACTCCCCCATCCCGTCTGCTAAACGCCCCATCATGTCGCAAACGATAAAAACCAAAACGGTTTAGCGTCATTCCCCGGGCCTCATCCCTCGCGGGGGGTGGCGGTTGATGCTTTTTGGAAAGCCGGGTTTTGAACCCAGCGGGGAGCCAGCAGAACGAAACCGGAGATTTCCAATGGGTTACAAAATCGCAGTCGTGGGTGCCACGGGCAATGTGGGGCGCGAGATGCTCAACATCCTGGCGGAGCGCATGTTTCCGGCTGATGAAGTGCATGCCATTGCGTCGCGGAAATCCATGGGCGTTGAGGTGAGCTATGGCGACAAGGTTTTAAAGTGCAAGGACCTGGAGCAGTTCGATTTCTCGAAGATGGATTTCTGCGTGATGTCGGCGGGCTCTGCCATCTCCAAGGTCTGGTCGCCGAAGATCGGCGCCATGGGCGTCATCGTCATCGATAACTCGTCGCAGTGGCGCTACGACGCCGAATGCCCGCTGATCGTGCCGGAAGTAAACGCCCATGTGTTGACGGAGTACATGGCGCGCAACACCCGCAAGAACATCATTGCCAACCCCAACTGCTCGACAGCGCAAATGGTGGTGGCGCTTAAGCCCTTGCATGATGTGGCGAAGATCAAGCGTGTGGTGGTCTCAACCTATCAATCCGTGTCCGGTGCCGGCAAGGACGGCTTGGACGAACTCTGGAACCAGACCAAGGGCATCTTCGTCACCGACTCGCCCACACCGAAAAAATTCACCAAGCAGATCGCCTTCAATGTCATCCCCCACATCGACGTGTTCCTGGATTCCGGAGACACCAAGGAAGAGTGGAAGATGAGTGCGGAGACCAAAAAAATTCTGGACCCGAAGATCAAGGTGACGGCGACGTGTGTGCGGGTGCCGGTGTTCGTGGGCCATTCGGAAGCCATCAACATCGAATTCGAAAAGCCGATTTCGGCGGACGAAGCGCGTGACATTCTGCGCGAAGCCCCCGGTTGCATGGTGATCGACAAGCGTGAAGACGGTGGCTACATGACGCCGGTGGAATGTGTGGGTGATTACGCCACGTTCATCTCGCGCATCCGCGACGACGCCACGATCGAGAACGGACTGAACCTTTGGGTGGTGTCAGACAACTTGCGCAAAGGTGCGGCACTGAACGCAGTGCAGATCGCGGAAGCGCTGATCAACCGGGGCCTGTTGAAGAAGGCGGCTTGAGCGTCTTCCAACTCGGACGTGCAAGATCAAACCTGTCGTGGGTGCGGACATAGCCTGAACCAAATGTCCGCCCCACCAGATCCAGCGCATCCGTATCCACGTGTCCTCGGGCTGCATCCTTCACATAGGCATCGTCGATGTGGATCGACAACACGCGGCCAATGACAATCACCTGATGGGGTCCGGTTTCGACCACGCTGTGCGTCACACACTCGAAGGCAACCGGGCTCCTGGAAATCCGCGGCGGTTTGACCAATGCGCTGGGTGATGTTGCCAGTCCTGCGAGTGCTGTTTCATCGGTGCCAGTTGGCGCATCAACCGCTGTGATGTTCATGGCTTCCACCAGCGCGAAGGGCACCAGGTTGACCACGAATTCGCCCGTGTCGAAAATATTGCGCGCCGTGTCTTTCCAACCCTTCACACCGTCGGCGTTGATGCCAAGCGCCACCGTGGCAGGGGCTGGGCCCATGACATTGAAGAAGCTGAAAGGCGCGGCATTGAGCGCGCCAGCAAGAGATTTGGTCACAACCCAGGCGATGGGCCTTGGCACCACGGTGGCGGCAAGCAGTTTATAGGCAATGGTCACGTCGATCTTATCAATGTCAAAGCGCATGGTCTGGGCATAGCGCAAAAGGTTTGACAGGGGCAATCGCACCCTGCAAAAACTCAGCCATGAACCTCAAGAAATTCCCGCGCTACCCCCTCACCTTCGGCCCCTCCCCCATTGAACACCTGCCGCGGCTTTCCGAAGCTGCTGGCGGCGATGTTGAAATCTGGGCGAAACGTGACGACTGCAACTCCGGCCTTGCCTTTGGCGGCAACAAATTGCGCAAACTCGAATACATTGTGCCGGATGCGATTGCCTCTGGCGCTGACACCCTCGTTTCCATCGGCGGTGTGCAATCCAATCACACGCGCATGGTCGCCGCCACCGCCGCCAAGATCGGCATGAAATGCCGCCTCGTACAGGAAAGCTGGGTGCCGCATGAGGACGCGGTTTACGACCGCGTCGGCAATATCCTGCTCACGCGCCTGATGGGTGCGGACAGCCGCATTGTGGATGAAGGTTTCGACATTGGCATTCGCAAAAGTTGGGAAGACGCGATTGCCGATGTGAAAAAGAACGGCGGCAAGCCCTATGCGATTCCTGCTGGCGCATCCGTGCATAAATTCGGCGGCCTTGGCTATGTGGGCTTTGCGGAGGAAGTGCGGATACAGGAAAAGGCGCTTGGTTTTGCCTTCGATTATATCATCGTCTGCGTTGTGACAGGCTCAACGCAAGCCGGCATGATCGTGGGTTTCGCGGCAGACAACCGGGCGCACAAAGTCATCGGTATTGACGCGTCTGGCACGCTTGAAAAGACGCGGCAACAGGTGCGTGAGATTGTAGACAACACGGCGGAGCTGGTGGAATTGGGCCGCAAAGTGCGTGACGATGAAATCATCATCAACCCCGACTACGCCTACCCCGTCTACGGTGTTCCCTCAAAAGAAACCAACGACGCCATCCGGCTTGCCGCACGTACTGAAGCCATGATCACGGACCCGGTGTATGAGGGCAAGTCCATGCAGGGGATGCTGGATTTGATCGCGAAGGGATTTTTCCCCAAGGGTTCACGCATTCTCTATGCGCATCTTGGTGGTGGGCCGGCGATCAATGGTTATAGTTATACGTATCGGAATGGGTGAGTGTGGTAAGGGCTATCGCTTGAAGCCAAGGGACCTCTCCCCCGGCTTCGCCGTACCCTCTCCGAAGGGGAGAGGGACCTCTTGCAACGACCTCCCGCTATGCTGTTCAGGGCGCTCCCACCACGAGTCCCTCCCCTCCGGGGAGGGTGCCCGAAGGGCGGGAGAGGTCCCTTGGCTGCAAGTGGGTGTCGGCTTCGATTTCAGAACTTCCCCACTGCATTGATGAACACACCATGGTCATCCATGGTGAGATCGCCGAGATCATCGGAGAACTGCCCGAAGTTGTAGCCGACCCCGACTTTGAAGTTTTCACCGAGGTGACGGTAAATCGCGGCCAGTGCGCCGTAGTTTGTGCTTTCAGCTGTAGGTGACCAGAGCACGCGGGCTTCGAGCAAAGCTTCCCATTCGCGGTCGATGTTGATGTCGGCGCGGATGACGCCGAGATGGGCGATGCTCTCGCTCCATCCGCCTGTGCCGTCGCGGTCTCGCGTCTCACCATAGCGCACGCCATATTTGCCACCGATGGAGAGAATGGGCGTGACGTCATAGATGGCATCAGCCGAGAGAATGTGGCTGCGCTGTTGCGGGCCATTCAAAGTGCCGTTGACGGTGACCTGGTCTGCGCCCGGGAGGTCATAGAGATAGGTGTATTTGAACAATGCATTGAGGCGGTCGTCTTCCGTCGGGCGGTAAGCATAGCCCAGCGACGCTTCGATGTATTCTCCATCACGCGCTGTGGCTGATGCATCTGAAAACACCACATCGGCGTTCAACAGCAAGCGCCAGTCTTCATAGGTTTTCACCGAGCCGTGGACTTGCAACAGGTACGAGTCCATGTTGCGTGTGCCATCGTCAGAGCGCTCGAAGCGGGCCTCGCCCTTCACCCGGAAAATATCTCCGCCCCCGGTTTTGTATGAGGTGCCGACACTGACGGCCTTACGGTCGAAGTCACTGTTCTTGAGGCCGGTGCCTGTGTTGATGGTGTCATCATAGACATGGCCAAGCTCAACAGAGGCATCCATCGTCCATGCCGGGATGGGCGTGTATTCAACCCCATAGGTCTGCGTCAGCGTTTTGTGCAGGCCGAACATGTCGTAGCTGTCTTCAGCAAAAAATGAGAGTTGCTCATTCTGCCGATGCTTCATGCCAAAAATCAAGGCACCTGCGTCAGTGCCCGAAGCCACAAAACTCGAAGACGGATCTAGCTCACGGTAGGCGTCGAGTGCGTAGCCGATGTAGTAGCTGCGGTCGCTTGTCGGCGCATATGTAAGACGCGCTTCTGCGTCCGGACCATAGGAGCCGATTGAGGCTTCGCCATCCAGCGAGACTTTTTCAGTCAGTGCTGTTTTGCCGCCAACCCCAGCCCTGTCATCGCGCTTGCGGTTGCCACTGCGGTCCACCGTGGTTTGGCCAAACACATAAACCGATGTGTCCTCATCCAACGTGTGTGACAGCTTGGCACCAACGTCAGTGCGTTGACCTGATTCTGCGGCCCCCACCGATCCCGGTTTTGTGGAATGCTTTGCAGAAAGCTCAATCGAGGTTTTTTCACTGATGTCGCGTTCAACGGCAACAGTGATCTCACGTTCAGCTTTTTTGCCTTTGATCTTGGAAATGGAGAAGGCAGAGCGTACCCGTGTCACATCCGAAAGGTCAACCTTGGCCGTAGCGCGCAGATCATCACGCGCTTCCAGCGTTTCAGAATCCAGCGTGGAGAAGCCCGCACCTTTGTGGGCGTACTCAATTCCAACGTCGCCCTTCATGTGACCATCGGTCAATTCGCTGAGATCCGCCCTGGCTTCAACACCATAAGCCGTGGCCTTGCCGGGGCCTGCACCAGTGGCACCGGACTGCGAAAATGTGAGGCCGCCATCATGAGATGTGGAACCCCCAAAACCTGTGCCTTTCGACTGCGCCACATGCACATCGACATAGCTGCGCTCCGCCACTTGCAGCCGTGCGTCTGCCCCCACCATGTCAAGGTCAGCCTTGCCGGAGTTGTCGCGCAACCCTGTGACACCGACGCGCACTTTGCTGCCAATCCACTGTTGCGCACGGCCGCCATAGACGAAGCCCTTCACATCCGTCAGGGCTGGCGTGTATTCATAGTTCACAACGAGGAATTGCGGATTGCCGCTGTCGTTGGTTGGCAATGCCGTATTGAGCAGAACCACACCTTGTGAATAATCAAAGTCATAGTCCTCACCAGCCTTGAGTGAACGCTTGCTGATGACAAAGCCTGTCACCGGATCGCGCACTTCCACAGTGACCGTTTCCGATCCCTTGTTCACATCCTGGAAGCGGGTGAAGTAAGCGGAACCATTCGTGCCACGCAGATTGTCCTGCTGTGACAGTGTACCAGGTTCTGCCGCATGCACAGACACTTCCGTGCGGCGGCCATCACCATAGGGTGCGGCTTGTATTGAGCGGTAAACACCTTGCGCGCCGTAAAGCGCACGCTCGTTCTTCAAGAACTTGTTGCCGGTGACATGGGCTTTGAAATTGCCCCACATGACGTGGCTGTCATCGCGGTCCACGCGCACATAGAAACGGCCAGAGGTGGGCGCGTCTTCAACCGTCACCGAGTCATCGCCATAGACTGGGTAGTAGTCATCCGGATCAATGCGTTTGAGGAACTGGCGCGGGTCTTTTTCGTCGAGGTTTTTCAACAGGTTTTTGACGTTGTCTTCTGTTGTGTCCAGCGACGCCGTGATGATGGTGCGGCCCTTCATCTTGCCTTTCAAATAAAAGGCAAGACGGCCCTTGTTGTAGATGCCGTTGTATTCGCCGGGGTATGCGTCTTTCACGTCACCCTTGGCTAAACGTTTGCCCACAGTGAGATCTGCAAGACCCACATAGAACCAGTCATTGTCGGGAATATTGATATTGCGCGAAAAATCCAGCGTGTTCTTCTGTTCATCCCGCAGTTGCACCTGAACCGTATGATCGCCTGGTGGCAGAATGCGTTGAATGACGAAGTTGCCGTCTGGATCAACAGGCACTTCTTCGCCAAAGGCATACATGCGGCTCCTGGCATCAACATCGCGGCCATAGACGGTGACAGCACCGCCATAGACGGGAATATTTCGCAATGCCGTGCGGTCTTCACCGAGGCCGGGTTGTGCAGCGGAAGGTGGTGGTGGCGGCGCAACGCCATCCTCTTCGGCAGCGTTGCGTTGTTTGAACGTCTGCGGCAACAACGTCAGCGGTTGCGTCTCGTCAAAATTCCCCGCGTTGTCATAAACCCTGAGCACATAAGACAACCGTCCTTCAACACCGTAAGGCACACTCCAACTGGCGCCGCCTTTGCCATTAACTGGCAACTGCGCAATCATCTCCTCGCCATCCACGTATTGGAAAATGCGAATGTCCGCACGCTCGATCCAGGGTCCGTAGTTGAGCGAGATCACAAAGTCGATCTGCTCTCCAACCTCGTAAGATGTCTTGGCGGGAACAGTTGAAACATTCAGCATGGGCTTCACGCCCAGACCGTCAAACTTCACTTGAATATCAGCTGTCGCCAAGGCCACATCGGATTTGCTTTGGGCATCATCAAGGCTTTGCGAACCTGCGACCACCTCACCATCCACACTGATGGAATAGCCTTCGCCTTCATCAGCCCTCGCGGCATGCAATGATGCCAGCGTCAAAGAGGCGAAAGCGACTGAGGTGAGAAGCAGGCAGCGCATGGTGATGTTCATTTTTCTACGCATAGTCATGATCAATTCTGGCCTTCCTGCTGGAGTTTCAGGAGGCGGGTTTCGATGGAGAGTTTATTGCGTCCATGCACGCGTCCCCATTCCTCCCGGATGTAGGACTCAACTTCTTCAAGACGGCGCTGGGCAATGGCCTTGCCCGATTCACCAATCTGGTATTGCAGGCGCAGCACTGATGGTTCTTCATCCATCACGTTCACCAACTTGGCGACGGCGGCGCGCAGTTTCTGCGGCAGTCCAAGTTCGCCCTCACCAAACGCTTTGTCGCTGAGGTTGAAGCGGACAACGCGAGAGATCGAAGCACCAAAGTTGATCTTCGACATCTTGCCGCGCGTCAGGCGCACAACCTTCGGATTTTCCGTCGTCAGGCGGTAGCCCGACGGCAGACTGCGTGGATCAACTTTCAGAATGAAGTTCGATCCGATTCTGGCATCTGGAATGTCCGCGCAGGCAATGTGGAAACGGCCATGCTTGTCCGTGGTGATGAGTTCGCCATTGACCGTGGCCACACGCACACCCGGAAGTCCGCGTTCCGGCTCATAGGGAGACGTCGCGGCATCCTGTGTGCCATTGCCGTTCGCATCGTCGAACACCTTGCCGATGATGTCGCCGCAATCGAACACCGGCTCAGGTCTGATTTCAATTTTGGCCTGGGCTTGTGCCACAACGTTGCCGTTGTTGTCCAAGAGCTGAGCCTTGTTGGTCAAGGTGCCATTCTGGGCGGATGTATTGACGACAGCGCGCAGCGTGATGGTGATGACATTGCCGACATGATGCAGGTTGCCGAATGTGAGGGTCCTGCCATTGATGGCAGGCTCATCGGAAACAGTGTTTATAGTGGCAGAACCCGGCACATAGGTCAGGCCTCCCGGCAATTTATCAATGATGGTCGCAGGATCAAAAGCCACATCCGTTGCAGTGATGGTGAAAATCACCGTGTCGCCAATTGCGGCGGTTGCCACGCTGGCAGACTTGGCGAGCTTGGCCACCAGTGCTGGGAAAGTCGTCAGGGTTGGCGTGTCATTGCCAGCAGCCGTCCCTGAAAGATCGGTGGCCGTGCCACCAGCCGCAGCATCTGCGGTCACCACGGCCTGGTTGCTGACTTCGCCCGCATTGATGTCGTCTTGTGTAAGCGCGTAAGTGGCACCCACACAATTCGTGGACTGGCCGACGTTGAGCGACGTGTCATCACAGGTCACAGATGTGAGCTTCGCATCCGCGATCACAACAGTGTTGAGTGGCACGTTGCCGGTGTTCTGCACCACAAAGCTGTAGGTGATGCTGTCGCCCAGGTTGCCGCCGATGGGAGCCGTGTCATTGAACTCCGCTGTCTTGACAAGTGTGATCGCAGGGACCGGCTTGAGGCCGACAAATGTTGGCGTGTCGTTTTCCCTGCCGCTTTGCAGGTCAAATGGATCAGCCGTCGTCACACCATCTTCCGGCACGCCTGACGTATCTTGCACGGCGCGGGGTGCGTTGTTGATGTCAGCATAGTTGCCTGTGGCAATGGCGGAGTTTTCAACCCCTTCATTGACGATGTCAGCGGTCTTGATGACATAAATCGCGGTGATCGTTGTAGAGTCACTTTGGCCAGGTGCCAGTTCCGAAATCGCACCCATTGAAAGATCAATGCCTGGCAGCGCATCACTTATGCTGATGTCACGCAGCGTCACGTTACCGGTGTTCAGAACTGTGAAGCTGTAAGTGATAGTGTCATCGGCATCGGTGAAAGCATCAGAGTCGCCGAGCGCCACTGTCGGTTCAGAAGCCCTCTTGATCAAACGAATGGCGGCATTCTGGGTGATGGACTTCACAGTCGGATCATCAAGCCCCGCACCACTGCCTGCGGTGGCATCATCTGAAATGTCGCTGACGTCTGTGCCCGAGGGTGGTGTGCCCGTGGCAATGGCGGTGTTGGAAATCTCTCCGGCGTCCACATCATCCTGTGTCAGGGTGTAGCTTGCTGCAAAAGTTGTGCTGTCGGTGCTGTCGGGTTCAAGCGACGCCAATGGCCCGCCGGAGACCGTCACCTTGGCATCCGTCAAACGGATGTTGGTGAGGGTCACGTTGCCAAGATTGGAGATTTGGAAGGTGTAGGCAATCGTATCGCCTGCGTCGGGGCCATTATCATCAAGATCAACAATGTCACCCGCAAGCTTCACCAAACCAAGGGCCGGTGCCTGCGGAATGGCAACGACTGTCGGCGCGTCTGCACCCGGTGCCGTGCTGTCGTCGTCTGATCTATCGGTGACGGGTGTTGGTGCTGGATTGGTTGGCGTCACTGGTGGTGTTGCTGAAACTTCAGCCGTGTTGGTGAAGCTCCCCGTGTTCACATCAACTTGCGTCAACGTATAAATGGCGCTCAAGCTCGTCGCGTCACTTGCCCCCGGCAGTAAACTGGCAATCGCCCCGCCCGTCACTTCAGCCAAGGGGTCGGTGACAATGATGTTGAGAAGCGTGGTGTTGCCAAGGTTGGTGACGGTGAAGGAGTAGGCGATGGTGTCGCCCTCGTCTGCGCCGTTGCCGTCAACGTCGGTGATGTCACCCGCCGACTTGATCAGGCCAATGGCTGGGTTTTGCACCAGACCAGACACTGTCGGATCATCATTGTCGCCAAGTGTGCCGGAGAAGTCTTGCACGCGCGCGCCCGTTGGCGGCTGGCCGCTGGCAACGGCTGTGTTCGTGACACTGCCGAGGTCGAGGTCAAGTTGTTGCAATACAAAGGTGCCGGTGCAGATTGTGGAAGCCTGCGGTGCAAGGCTGGCCACGGGACATGTGACAGCGCCGATTTTTGGATCGTCAACAGCCACAGCCGTGAGTGTCACATTGCCAGTGTTGGTGACGACGAAGCTGTAGGCAATCTCGTCACCCACATCCGTCAACGCGGTGTTGTTGCCAAGGTTTGTTGTCGGTGCCGCGGCCGTCTTCACCACTTCAATCGCAGGTGATGCCGCAAGTGGCGTTACCGTTTGATCGTCATTTCCGGACGCAGTGCCAGACACGTCGGTTGCAGCAGGGCCTGTTGGTGGTGTGCCTGAGACCGTCGCCGTATTCGTCACTTGGCCGGCGTCAATGTCGCCTTGCAAGATGGTGTAGCTTGCGGCGCAATTGGTGGTGGCAGCGGGTGCAAGTGTTGTTGCAGCACACGTCACGGCTCCAACCTTTGCATCTGCAACGGTGATGGAATTCAAAGTCACTGTGCCAGTGTTGGTGACCGCGAAGCTGTACGCAATGGTGTCGCCGACATCTGTGATGGCCGGGTTTGAACCAAGATTCAAAGTGGGCGTGCCAGCGGTTTTCACCACGTCAACGCCGGGAGATTGCACAATCGTGGTGATGGTCGGATCAGATTCACCCGCAGCAGCGCTGTCGGCATCCGACACGTCAGATACAGCTACACCATCTGGGGTGGTGCCACCCGCCGTTGCCGTGTTGGTGACCTGACCTGCGTCAATGTCGGTTTGGGTCAATGTATAGAGACCATCAAATGTCGCGGATGCGCCGGGTGCCAGTGTGAGAATGCTGGCGGGAGTGATGCTGGCGGTCAGTACGTCGTTGTACGGTTCCACCATTGACAGCGATGAAATCGCGGCAACGTCAACAACAACCGGGGCGTTGCGCATCATCGCTGTGGCCTGTGCCGTGAAATCAATCTGCCCTGACGCGATGTCATTTGCCGTCAACTGATAAACAGAAATGAACGTCGTGCCATCGTGTTGGTTCGGCGCAAGCAACGCGACAGGCCCGCCAAGGCTATAGGCTGCGTTCTGTGCAATGGCCACGTTGGTGAGCGGGCCATCGCCCGTATTGGTGACTTCGAACAAAATGCCGATCTGATCACCGACTCGCGGTGGTGTCACGGCACCATCCAGACGCAGGAGACGACGCTTCACATGCAGCGCCGCCGCGAGTGCTGGAACATCAGCATGAACAACAGCCGTTGCAGCAACTGGCGTGATGGCGGCAGGAAGCGATGCTGTTGTGGTCAGGTCCACGCGTCCAAGATCAGCCAATTGGCTCAGAGGCGTTGCGACAGGTTCAGCCTGCGCCATGACAAGCGGATCTGCGATGGCAACATTGCGCAATGTCACGGACCCCGGATTTGAAACCGTGAACGTGTAGGAAATGGTGTCGCCCGCATCCGGGCCATTGCCATCAAGGTCTGTGATTGTGCCAGCCGTCTTGACGAGGGCGATGGCGGGCGATTGTGGGATGCTTGTCACGGTCGGCGTGTCGTTGCCACCGTCGGTGCCTGATGTGTCTGTGACCGGAGGTCCTGTCGGCGGATTGCCGGAACCGAGTGCTGTGTTGGATACAGAACCCGCATCCATATCGGCCTGCACAAGTGTGTAGTTGCCGGTGCAGACGGTGGATGCGCCGGGTGCAAGTGTTGTCAATGCACAGTTTATGGGCGCAACTTTTGAGTCCGTGACCGAGACACTCGTCAGCGTGACGGAGCCTGTGTTCTGAACTGTGAAGCTATAAGAAATTGCATCGCCCACATCTGTGACGTTGGCGTCTGTTCCGCCAGATGATGTCGGCGGCGCGCCAGACTTCACCAGCGTCAGCGACGGCGTTTGCGTCAAGGTAGTTGTTGTCGGCGTGTCATTGTTGCCGGACGTGCCCGTCACATCTGTGACAGCGGGACCACTTGGTGGATTGGCAGAGACAATGGCGGTGTTGGTGACGGAGCCTGCATCAAGGTCTGCAAGGACAAGTGAATAGGTGCCCGTGCAGTTGACAGTGCTGCCGACTGCGAGGACGCCTGGTGGACAGGTTACAGCACTCACTTTCGCATCGTTAACGGAAACCATGTTGAGCGTGACATTGCCAGTGTTGGCGACAGTAAACGTGTAGACAAACTGGTCCCCGACATCCGTCGCCGTGGTGTCAGAACCAAGGTTTACGCTTGCAACGCCAGCGGTTTTCACCGCTGTGACAGAAGGTGTCTGCGTGGCGTTGACAGTTGCCTGGTCTTGCGGTGATGTCACGGCACCAATCGGCGACGCAGCACTGGCCGTCACCGTGTTGGTGAAGCTGCCCGCATCGAGATCATTCTGTCTGACTGCATAGCTTCCCGTGCACACCAATGTGCCACCCGGCGCAATGCCCGCGGCAGGCAATGCCGGGCAATTGACATTGTTCACCTGCGGATCGTTGATTGCAAGCGGCCCGCCGATCGAGACGTTGCCCGTGTTGGTGACAGTGAAGCTGTAGTCGATCACATCATTGACAGAGGCAAAGCCCATATCCAGCGCCAACTTGTCAACCGTCATCGCGGCCACGCGGTTGGGGCCATCAACGGTGATGCTGTCGGTGTCAGTGGGCGGCGTACCGCGCGATGGCGTTGCAGAAACATTCGCGGTGTTGACGATGCTGCCCGCGTCAACATCAGATTGTAGCACGGTGTAGCTCGTGGCACAGCTCACATTGCTGGCACCGGGCACCAATGTTGCAATCGTGCAGCTGAAGGAAGGCACCAACGCGTCAGTGACGATGATGTTGCTGAGTTTCACGTCGCCAGTGTTGCGCACGGTGAAGCGGTAACTCACGGCCTGGCCGACAGTGGTGAAGGCAGAAACGTCCGCAGTCTTGTCGATTTCAACAGCCGGATTGGCTGCGGTGATTGAAGTGGTGAGGTTGCCCGTGTCGGAAACCGGATTGCCCTGCGGTGTGATGCTGGACGCCGTTGCGGTGTTGTTGATGCTGCCAGCATCGAAATCGGCTTGGCTCACCACATAGGTGCCTTGGCATGTGGCATTGCCTGCCGTTGGAGCGAGTGTTGCAATCGCGCAGTTCAGCGCAGGGATCAGCGGATCGGTGACGTTGATGTTGGACATCGACACGTTGCCCGTGTTCGCGACGGTGATGGTGTAGGTCAAGACCTGATTGGCAGAGGTGATCGGCAATGTTGCAGCAGACTTGCTGACTGTCAGTTCGGGTGTCTGATCCGCGTTGACGGTGAAATCGTCGGGCGGCGAGGTGACCGGAATGTTGGCGGCACCATAGGTTGTTGAGGCAAAGGCGGTGTTGGTGACAAAGCCACGATCAAGATCAGCTTGGGTGACAGCATAATTCGCCGCGCAATTGACGGTCTCGCCCGGCGCGAAAGTTGTGTCTCCAGCCGTCGGCGAGAAGCAGGCGATGGTACCGATCTTGTCGTCAGTGATGTTGATCAGACGGGTGAACGTGGCATTGCCCGAATTGGTGAGTTGAAAGCTGTAAGCAACAAGGTCACCAACAGTTGAGAAGCTTGCGGAGCTTGAAGACTTGGCAACGGTAAGTGCCGAATTCGCCCCCGCCGGAACTGTCTCCGATATGGGTGGTGACGTCGTTGTGCCGCTGGTGGACGACGCCAAGTTGGTGATCGAACCCAAGGCAAGGTCTTCCAGCTTCACCGCGTAGTCAGCTGTACATGTCAGCGTGGCCGAAGGTGCAAGGCCACCGGGTAGCGTTACAGGACAGGTGACGGGCGAGACGCGGTTGTCAGTGACCGTGATGGCGTCCGTCAGCGTCGTGTTGCCCGTATTGGTGACGATGTACGCGTAAGACACCGTGTCGCCAATGTTGGTGAAAGCTACGGCTGTGGCGTTCTTGTCCACCCTCATGGCGCGGTTCTGGATCGAAGGCACCGTGGCCCGATCGGTTGGCGAGGTCGTCGTGCCAAGGGTGGCGGTTGCGGTGTTCACAACAGACCCCGCATCAATGTCGGCCTGGACAATGGTGTAGGTTGCAGCACAGTTCAAAGTCTCAGTTGGCCCGAGACCTGCAACCGGAAGCGGATCGCAAGTCACCGCCGTCTTATCATCAGCAACCGAGACAGCGCCTGTCAGCGTCACGTTGCCCGTGTTGCGCAGGATGTAGGCGTAAGTCACTACATCACCCACTGCATCAAAGCTCGGGGTGCTGCTGGTCTTTTCGACCACAAGTGAAGGATTCTGATTGGCACTGACCGTCACCTGGTCATCAGGCGACGTCGTGCCGCCCACCGTCGCCGAAGCGGTGTTGATGACAGAGCCCGCGTCCAAATCAGCCTGCGTGACATTATATGTCGCGGCGCAGGCCAGTGTGGCATTTGGTGCAAGCGATCCGCCGGGCAAAGGCGGGCACACAACAGTGGTGCGATCATCCGCAACATTCACCGCACCCGTCAGTGTGACGTTGCCTGTGTTGCGGACGACGTAGCTGTAGGCAAGCGTATCACCCACGGAGTCAAAGGTTGAGGCAGCGCTGGACTTCTCAACCACAAGAGCAGGATTTTGGATCGCGGGAACACTGGCTTGGTCCGCGTTCGAGTTTGCAATGCCCAAGGTCGCGGTGGCCGTATTGAGTACCGCGCCCGCGTCCAGATCGGCCAGCGTGACAGAGTAAGTGGCCGAGCAGTTGAGCGTGGCATTGGGTGCAAGTCCGCCCGGAGGCAGGGCGGGACAGTTGACCGACGTCTTGTCATCGGCGATGCTAAGTGTGCCGGTGAGCGTCACATTGCCGGTGTTGCTGACCAGATAGTCATAGCCCAGCACATCGCCGACGGCGTCAAAGTTGGATGTCAGCGCCGTCTTCACCATCGATAGACCGCCTGCCCGGTTGATTGGCGTCGATACAAAGTCCGTCTCTGGCGTTGGCAGCAGCGTTGAAGTGACGGCACCGGTGTTGTTGACAGCGCCCGCATCCACACTGGCCTGCGTCACCACATATGTACCGACGAGCGCGCATGTGGCACCGGGCGAAAGTGTGGCGCAAGTATTGGAACTTGGCGTCAGAAGCGCGTCGCTCACAACCACATTGCCTTGCGTGACAGTGCCGTCATTGGTTGCGGTCAGCGTGTAGGAGAGCGTGTCGTTGAGGCTGACAGTGGCGGACGCATCTTCATCGGCATTGCCCGACATCAGCTTGGCAATCGCCAGCGACGCCACCTGGCTGACGGGTGTGTTCAACGTGTCAGTCACAGGTGTTGAGATGGCGCTGGATGTGACGGAACCTGTATTGCCGATCGTGCCGGCATTGACTTCAGCCTGGGCCACGATCTTGGTGCCGGTGAGCACACATGTGGCATTGGGAGCCAGTGTTGCGCATGTGCGTGATGATGGCGAGATCTGCGGATCAGCAACCACAACATTGGTCTGCGTCACGTTGCCAGTGTTGGTGGCGGTCACTGTATATTGCAGCACGTCATTCAGGGTGATGCTGCTGGACGAGTCATTGTCAGCATTGTTGACAAGCGCCTTGGCAAGCGACAGCGCACTGGTTTGCGTGATCGGCGTGTTTAGAATACCTGGGTCAGAAACCCCGGTTCCCTGCGGCGTGATGCCGGATGCTGTTGCGGTGTTTTTGATGGTGCCAGCGTCGAAATCGGCTTGGCTGACCGTATAGGTGCCTTGGCATGTTGCATTGCTTGCCGCGGGAGCGAGCGTTGCAATCGAGCAGTTCAGCGCGGGGATCAAAGGATCAGTGACGTTGATGTTTGATACCGTCACGTTGCCCATGTTTTCGACGGTGATGGTGTAGGTCAGCACCTGGTTCACAGCTGTGATGGGCAACGTCGCAGCCGCCTTGGCCACGGTGAGCTGTGGGGTTTGGACAGCGTTGAGGGTCAAGTCATCTGGGGCTGATGTGACGGGGATATTGGCAGCACCAAATGCTGTGATGGCAAAAGCCGTGTTGGTGACAGAACCTGCATCAAGGTCAGCTTGTGTCACGTAATAGTCGCCTGTGCAGGTGACAGTCTCACCCGGTGTGAAGGTGGGATCAGCACCCGTTGGCGAGAAACAGGGGATGTTGCCGATCCTGTTATCAGAGACGTTGACAGGGTTAGTGAAGGTGGCATTGCCGGAATTCGTGACCAGGAAGCTGTAGGGCAAACGCTCGCCCAATGTTGCAAAGCTGGTGGCAACCGATGACTTCGCAATTGTCAACGCCTGAGTGGCTCCCGTTGGTACGGTTTCCGATACAGGTGGTGATGTGGTCGTGCCGCTGGTGGACGACGCCAAGTTGGTGATCGAACCCAAGGCAAGGTCTTCCAGCTTCACCGCGTAGTCAGCTGTACATGTTAGCGTCGCAGCAGGTGCAAGGCCACCCGGCGGCAGCGCCGGACAGGTGACCGGATTCACCCGGTTGTCGGAAACCAAGACGGCAGCGGTCAAAGTCATGTTGCCGGTATTGGTTACGACGTATTCATAGGACACCGTGTCACCCACATTGGTGAAGGCAACGACCGTGGCGTTCTTGTCTATCGACATGCTCGGGCTTTGAACTGCTGGCACGGACACCTGGTCCGTCGGCGAAGTCGTGGTGCCGATGGTGGCACTTGCCGTGTTCAAAACAGATCCCGCATCAATGTCTGCTTGAACGATGGTGTAAGTCGCAACACAATTCAGTGTTTCAGTCGGCTCGAGGCCGCTCACTGGCATTGGATCGCAAGTGACAAGTGTCTTGTCATCGCTGACAGATACCGCACCCGTCAATGTCACGTTGCCTGTGTTGGTCAACACATAGGCGTAGGACACCACATCGCCCACCGCGTCGAAGCTCACTGTGCCGCTTGTCTTGTCCACCGCAAGCAAACGCCTTTGGTCTGCGTTGATTGTCACCTTATCGTCAGGAGAAGTTGTGCCGCCCACTGTCGCCGACGCTGTGTTGACGACCGATCCCGCATCAAGGTCTGCTTGAGTCACGCTATGAGTTGCTGTGCAGGTGACTGTCCCGTTGGGTGCCAGCTCACCTCCCGTCAGCGGAGGGCACACAACCGTCACTCGGTCATCCGCAACAGTAACGGAACCCGTCAACGTGACGTTGCCAGTGTTGCGAACCAGATAGCTGTAGGACAACGTGTCGCCAATTGAGTCATAGTCCGCGGTCGTTGTCGTCTTCTCGACCGACACTGACGTGATCTGCGGAATGCTGGTCGTCACGTCAGCAGTCTCTGCCACTGGCACTTCTGTTGATATGACATTTGCCGTGTTGGTGACGGAGCCAAAATTGACATCGTTCTGGGCGACGGTGAGCGTTCCGGTCAACACACACGTCGCACCAGGTGCCACCGCCACGCATGTTTGCGAAGATGGCGTCAACAGCGGATCGGAAACCACCACATTGTTCTGGGTGATGGTGCCGTCATTGCTGACAGTCACCGTGTAGGTGAGAACGTCATTCACGCTGACCGTGGCAGAAGCATCACCATCGGCATTGCTGCTCAGGGACTTGGCAATGGACAGCGACGAGCGCTGGGCCACCGGGGTGTCAAGCGTGTCCACCACAGGGGTGGCGATCAATGCTGTTGTGACCGAACCGGTGTTACCGATTGTGCCGGCATCGACATTCGACTGTGCGACAACATAGTTGCCCGTGAGAATGCACGTGTCACCCGGCGATACGGCGGCACAGGCCGCACTGTTCGGTGTCAACAAGGCATCGCTGACGTTGACACCTGTTTGAGTGACGTTGCCCGTGTTGGTCATCACCACCGAGTAGGTGAGTGTATCGCCGCGCGTCACAGAACTTGACGAGTCTTCATCCGCGTTGCTGCTCAACAACTTGACCACTGAAATCGAACTGGTCTGCGGCACGGGCTCCGACACGGCACTGGTTTCCGGCGTCGGCAGCAATATTGATGTGACCGAAGCCGTGTTGGCCACAGCACCACTGTCAACTTGCGCTTGGCTCACATTGAGACTGCCATTCAGCGTACAGGTCTGTCCCGGCAACACCGTGGCGCAGGCCACCGATGCGGGGTTCAGCAACGGATCGGACACCACCACATTGGCTTGCGTCACGTTGCCATCGTTGGTGACGACAATCCTATAATTCAGGGTGTCCCCGAAACTCACATCGCCGGATGAATCTTCGTCGCTGTTGCCCTGATAGGTCTTGATGATGTCAAGTGAAACTACTTGCGAAATGGGGACGTTGATGGAGCCATCGTTTTCAACCGGATCACCTTGTGGCGTGACACCCTTGGCCGTTGCGGTATTGGCAATGCCGCCGGCATCATAGTCCACTTGCGTGACGGTGTAGGGGCCGGAACAGGAATTGTCGTTTGCACTTGGTGCGAGGCTCGCAATCGAGCAGTTCAATGTCGGAATCAGCGGATCTATGACAGTGATGTTTGACAGTGTCACGTTGCCAGCGTTTTCAACCGTTATGGTGTAGGTCAAAACCTGGCCAAGACTTGCAACAGGCAAAGTCGCCGCAGACTTCGAAACCGCGAGCCCAGGGCCTTGATCAGCCGGAACCGTGACACTCTCCGGCGCGGACGTCACGGGGATGTCAAGATTGCTGTAAGTGGTTGCCGCATGGGCCTGGTTGGTGACAAAGCCCGCGTCCAGATCCGCCTGCGTGGTGACGTAAATAAAGGCGCACGTGATGGTTTCGCCTGGTGTGAAAGTCGGACTTCCGGCGCTGGGATTATAACAAATGTTGGTGCCGATTTTGTCGTCAACAATGTCGATGATCCGCGTGAAGGTGGCGTTGCCGGTGTTCGTCAATTCGAATTCATAATTGATGTCTTCCCCCACCGCGCTGAAACTCGTGGTGCCGGTGGACTTCTTGACTGACAGCGCCGGGTTGGCGCCGGTTGGCACGGTTTCAAACGCCTGGGGAGATGTTGTTGTACCACTGCTGGCAGATGCGAGATTGGTGATCGAGCCTATTTCAAGGTCTTGCAGCAGCACAACATAGGTTGACGTGCAGACGATTTCATCACCGGGCGGCAAGCCGCCTGGCGGCAGGGGATCGCAAGTCACAGGTGTGATCCGGTTATCGGTCACGGTGATCGGATCAGTGAGCGTGGTATTGCCCGTGTTGAAGACCACATATTCGTAATCGATCCTGTCGCCAACAGCAGTGAAGTTGATAGATGTGGCGGTCTTGTCAACTGACATCGAAGCCGTTTGGATGGCGGGAACGGTCACTTGGTCTGCTGGCGAACTTGTTGCACCCACCGTTGCCGCTGCCGCATTGATCACCGAGCCTGCATCAATGTCGGCCTGGTTTACAACATAGCTTGCAGAACACATCACCGTGGCGTTGGGCGCAAGGCCAGCGGGGGCAAGTGCCGGGCAACTGACTGTTGTCTTGTTGTCGGTCACAGAAACCGCACCTGTCAAGGTGACGTTGCCCGTGTTTCGCAGCAGATAGGAATAGGTCAAGGAGTCACCAACGGCATTGAAGCTGGCCGTCGGGCTTGTCTTGTCGAGGGAAAGCAACGGATTCTGGTCTGCGTTCACCGTGACCTGATCGCTGGCTGATGTCGTGGCTCCAACAGCCGCCACTGCCGTGTTGACCACCGATCCAGCATCAAGGTCTGCCTGCGTCACGGTGTAGGTTGCGGTACAATTATGCGTGGCATTGGGGGCAAGACCTGCCAGCGGAAGGGCGGGGCACGTGACCGATGTTTTGTTGTCAGTGACACTCACGGCACCAGAGAGCGTGACATTGCCCGTGTTGCGAATGAGATAGCTGTAGCTGACCTGATCGCCGACAGCGTCATAGTCAGGTGTTGAACTTGTCTTGTCGACAGTCAGCGCACGGACCTGGGTGATCGGTGTCGAAAGCGCGGTTGACTCGGGCGTTGGCAACAACGTTGAAGTCACCGACGCCGAATTTTCCACCGAACCTGCGTTCACATTCGACTGTGAAACAGTGAGTGTGCCTGATAACGCGCATGTCGCTCCCGGAAGGACACTGGCACAGGTTGCTGATGCCGGCGTCAACAATACATCCGTAACCACCACGTTGCTTTGCGTGACGTTGCCGTTATTCGTAACAGTCACCGTATAGGTCAGCGTGTCATTGACCGTGATTGAACCAGATGTGTCCTGGTCAGCATTGCTGGTCAAAAATTTTCCGATTGCCAGCGATGATTTCTGCGGCACTGGTGTTGACACCGCATCTGTCACCGGCGTGGTGATGGCGGTGGATGTGACTGATCCCGTGTTGCTGATGATGCCAGAGTTGACATCCGCTTGGGTCACCGTCCTCGTTCCCGTCAAAACGCATGTCGCACCGGGCGCAAGTGACGCGCAATTCTGGCTTGATGGGCTGAGTTGGGCGTCTGCAGCCACCACGTTGGTTTGCGTCACATTTCCGGTGTTGGTGGCCGTCACCGTGTATGTCAGCGTGTCGTTCAGCGAAATCGCCGCATTGGAATCCTCATCGGCATTGGCCGTTTGCAGCTTGTCAATGCCAAGGCTGCTGGTGCGCGGCACTAGCACTGTCTCGGCATCGGTTTCCGCCGTCGGCAGCAATGTTGATGTCACAGAACCCGTGTTGGCCACGCTGCCCGCATCCACCTGCGCCTGCGTCACGGTGAGTGTGCCATTCAAGACGCAATTCGCCCCCGGTGCCACGGATGCGCAGGTTGCGCTGTTGGGTGTCAACAAGGCATCAGCCACCACCACATTTTCCTGTGTGATGTTGCCGTCGTTCATGACACTGACGGCATAGCTCAGCGTGTCGCCAAGCGAGATGGTTCCCGAAACATCATCATCTGCGTTGCTGCTAAATGACTTGGCAATGGCGAGTGAGCTATTCTGTGTGATCGGCACATTCAATGCACCTGCATCACTGACGGGATTGCCTTGCGGCGTGGAGCCGGCAGCGGTTGCCGTGTTGTTGACAGCACCCGCATCAAAATCCGCCTGGGTCACAGTATATGTGCCAAAGCAGGAGCTGTTGCTGGCAGCCGGCGCGAGGCTCGCGATGGTACAGGACAGAGCGGGGATCAACGGGTCTGTGACAATGATGTTCGAAACCGTGACATCACCCGTATTGGCCACAGCAATCGTGTAGGTCAAAACCTGGCCGACGCTGGCAACCGGCAGCGTCGTCGCTGACTTTGTGACAGTCAATTGCGGATCCTGCACGGCATTTATCGTCAAGGAATCCGGCGGCGCTGCAACAGGAATGTTGGCGGCACCATAGGTGGTCGACGCACTCGCCTGGTTGATGACAAAGCCAGCGTCAAGATCAGCTTGCGTGACCGTATAATTGGCATTGCAGGTCAACGTCTCACTGGGCGTGAAAATGCGGCCCGCTGGCGGACCCGTTGTCGGTGGCACCCAGCAATTGAACGTGCCGATCTTGTTGTCGGTCACAACCAGGGTACGGGTGAATGTGGCGTTGCCCGTGTTGGTGACGTTGAATGTGTAGGGGATCACATCACCCACAGCGTTGAACGTTGTGGACGTGGAGGTCTTGTCAATGGTCAGTGCAGGATTGGAACCGGCTGGAATGGTGGCGGATGTCTGTGGCGACGTGATGGGGCCGCTGGTGGCGGAAGCCAGGTTGGTCACTGTGCCAATGTCGAGGTCTTCCAGCACAATGCTATAGGTTGCGGTGCAGGTGTGTGTGGCACCCGGATTGAGTCCACCCGGCGGCAGTGCCGGGCAATTGACGGGTGATACGCGGTTGTCTGTGATCGCAATCGCGCTGGTCAGCGTGGTGTTGCCCGTGTTGGTGACGACATACTGGTAAGATACTGTGTCGCCCACATTGGTGAAGTTCACTGATGTGGCCGTCTTGGCGACGGTCATGCCCGGAGTTTGAATGGCGGGAACCGAAACCTGGTCGTTGGCTGCTGCGGTGGCACCAATGCTTGCTGAAGCGATGTTTAAAACTGATCCAGCATTGATATCCGCTTGTGTTGCGGCATAGCTTGCGGTGCAGGTGTGTGTGGCGTTGGGCGCAAGTCCTGCCGGCGGCAGCGCTGGGCAGTTCACTGTGGTCTTGTTGTCGGTCACACTCAGTGCGCCTGTCAACGTCACGTTGCCCGTGTTGCGCAGGATGTAAGAGTAAGACAGCACGTCACCAAATGAGTCGTAATTGGCAGTCGTGGTCTGCTTGTCGAGCGTCAGTGTCCGGGTCTGCACCGCTGGCACAGTCACCGTATCGCTGATCGTGGTACTGGTGGCCCCGATTGTGCCATTTGCAATATTGACGACAGACCCCGCGTCAAGATCAGCCTGTGTGATTGTGTAGCTTGCCGAGCAGGACACGGTAGCATTGGGGGCCAGCCCCGCGACGGGCAGGCCGGGGCAAGACGTTGTGGTCCTGTTGTCTGCAACACTGACGGCACCTGTCAGGGTAACGTTTCCGGTGTTGCGCAGCAAATAGGTGTAGGAAATCACATTGCCGACAGCATTGAAGTTTGCCGTCGGGCTTTGCTTGTCAATGGTGATGCTGCGCACCTGTGGCGGGCCGTTGAGCGTCAGGTTGGCCGTGTCATTGACGGTTGTGCCATTGGGCGCACGCGCGGAAACCGAAGCCGTATTCGCAATCGTTCCCGCATCGACACGCGCTTGAGTGACCGTCAGCACATGGCCTGTACACGCCGCCGTGGCAGTGACACCGGGCGCAATGCTGGGCACCGTGCAGGACAGCGTCGGCAACAACGGATCACTGATCGCAATACTTGAAAGCGTCACATTGCCTGCGTTGCGGACCGCGAATGCATAGGTGACAGTTGAACCAACGGCTCCAAACATCGGAGAAGGCGACGCTGTCTTTGTCAGGTCAACACTGGGGGCGGAAGCGGGCCCTGGAATTGAGTTGGTGTCAGTCACCGGCCCCAAGGCACCCGCTTGTGGTGTGCCGGTGGCAGTGGCGGTGTTGTTGATCACACCTGCGTCAACATCCAACTGGGTGACGGTGTAATTCGCCGTACAGACGATTTGCTCTGCTGGATCAAGATTGACTGTTGTGGCCGGAGGTGGCGCCGGACAACTGACGCCCGTGACTTTGGGGTCCGACACGTTGATCGGATTGATCCAAACGCTGCCAATGTTGCGAATGGTGAAGGTGTAGGGGATCACCTGACCAACTGTTGCAAATGATGTCGTTGTCGATGCCTTGTTGATGGTGACGCCGGGGGCGACGTTGAGCGGAACAACTGCTGTCGTTGCATCATTGCCGCGTTTGAAGTCCCAGAAGTTGTCATTGGGGTCGCTGTCAAACACTGTCGCAGTGATGTTGCCGGTGCTGAGAATGTTGGACAGAATGGCCGTGTCGGTGGATTGGAACCAGCCGGTGTCAAACGTGTTGTTGCCATAACCCGTGTTGCCGCTGATCAGGGTGGCTCCCGTCACATCCGTGTTTTGTGTTGCGACCACAGACCAGTTGCCACTGCTGGCACCGAAATTCGAGCCGTTGATGCGCAAGTTCAAATTGTTGAAGTCGAATTGGCCGGCCTGGTTATCACCATCATAGGCAGTGAACCTGATGGACATGCGCGTGATGCCGCCGCCAAGGTATGAGGAACAACTCACGACCGGACCACAATTCAACGCCATCACGGGTCCAATCTGGAAAGGATTGCCTTGCCAGGCAGTCGGTGTTCCGGTGTTCTGAAATCCCTGAAACATCGTCGAAGGGTTGATAAACTGGTAGTAGACGTTGCCGTTGGCACCCTCGAGAACGATGGCAACACCGCCAGCTTGCGGATAGGTCGTAGGCAAAGTCAGCGTCGTATTCGGCACGGCCATGGTGAAAGTCGTGGCGCGCGCGACATGTGAGTCGACAAGTACCAGCAATAACAATGCCGCCAGGAACCGGCTGATCCACATAAGCGGACTCATGGAGCGTCCGGAGAACTGAGACCGGTAAGACATGTCAACCAAACCCTGAAAAACTGCCAAAATCACAACGCAAAGCCTGGACCGCGAAAATCTCACGGTGCAAAAATCAAACAGGCCTGGAAATCACCCCCACACACGCAGGGAGAATGCGACTGTCACTCACGAATCATGAATCAACAGTGCCCCGCCCCCGTTAACTCATTTTTAGGGAAATGGTTAACAAAGGGTTAACGCGGCCAGCCGAGAGCAACCGCAGGTGGCACACAAGAGGCACCTAAGGACTCGCATGCGCTCGACACCCTCTCCGGGGAAAAGCGATCAAAGTCGCCGCCACGCGGTGACTGATGAGGTTCCTTTGCTGCGAGCTGCGCTAGCCCCGAATTCTTTTTCACACAATGAGATTGACGATGGACAAATTCGCCCATAGCCTTGGGTGGGGCAAAGGGAGATCGACGTGTGTTGATCGGAATGCATAATGCTTCCTCCATACCAGGCAAGCCTCCGTTTGGGCTTTGCGTTGCCGCATGTGCAGTTGCCGACAACAATTCAAATCCCTCTCAAATGCTTCACCACACGCACCTATCCGGCAGAGAGCCGGCAATCGAAAGATGCGCCCCCGCATCTTAACAAGGGAGTGAACAACATGAAGATCACCAGACGCGATTTGGGCAAGCTTGGCCTTGCCGCAACAATGGCGGGCACGTTTTCGGCACCCGCCCTTTCCGCTTCAGCAGCGCAGGCCGCCGTCGATGCGGCAAAACAATACAGCGGCCAGACCATCACCATTGTTTGGGAAGCGGGCCTGCAATCCCTCGATCCCCTGAACTTTTCCGGTCCGAAGTGGAAGGAATTGACTGGCATCGAAGTGAAAGTCATCGAGGTCTCCACCGCCGAAATGTTCACCAAAATCATGCAGGAGTACCGCGCAGGCACGGGGGCCTATGATGCTCTCAACGTCATCCCCGCCTGGATGCCCGACCTCGTCAACGCGGGCGCTCTCGAACCATTGGATGCCATGGTTGACAAGTATGGCTTCCGCGAGGAATTGCAAAAGATCGCCCCCACCTACCGCGACAACCAGATGATGGTTGACGGCAAGATTTACGGCTTCCCCGACGATGGGGACGTGTTCCTGATGTATTACCGCAAGGACCTTTTCGGCGACCCGGCAATCCAAAAGACCTTCAAAGAAAAAACCGGCATGGATTTGGCTGTGCCAAAAACCTGGGCTGATTTCGACAAGACGGGTGCGGCCCTCACCGAAATCCTCAAGGACAAGGGCATCTACGGTGCCGCCTTCTTCCGCCAGCCGCCCTACACCATGTACATGTTCCAGGAACGCTTCCGCAATGAGGGTGGCAGGTTCTTTGATGACAACATGAAGGCGTCGATCAATTCCGATATCGGTGTGCGCGTACTCACCGAAATGCGCGAAGAAAACAAATTCATGCCACCCGGCGTGGAACAATGGGGCTTCGTCGAAAACCTCGCCGCCTTCCTGCAGGGCCAGACCGCCATGACCATTTCCTGGCCACCCTACGGCCGCTGGGCCGCTGGCTATGGCACGGATCAAGAGGTTCTGAGCTGGGTGCCAAAATCAACCATCGCTGGCAAAGTGGGATATGCCTTACCGCCCGGTGGCCATCCACAATTGGCGGCTGGCTTTGCGCTTTCGGTGGCTTCAACTTCGAAGAACAAAGACGCGGCCTACCTCTTCATTCAATGGCTCAACAGCGAAGAAACCAGCTTGCAGCGTGTGCAATTGCCATATGCGCTGCGTGATCCGTTCCGCGACTCGCACTTCACTTCACCGGAATACCTGGCGAAGTGGCCAGACGCAAAAGACTACCTCGCAGCACTTCAGGCAGGCGCCAACTCCGGCCTGCTGGATCTTTCGTTGTTGCAAACCGACAAGTACGAGGAAGCTTTGCGCCAAATGGTGTCGAAACTCTGGGCGGGCGAAGATGCGAAGGCGATCGCCGATGCGGCTGCCGCAGAATGGGATGCAGTCACCGAAAAAATTGGCGTCGACAAGCAGAAGGCCATCTATTCCAGCTGGGCTGCAAAGTCGGGTGCCTATCCAAAAATGTAGGTTGCGTGTTGGCCCTCGCCGTTCTTCAACGGCGAGGGCCGTCGCCATTTGTCAATGCCAGCCATCACCCATCACTCGGATCGCCATTTCAAACGCTGGCTGATTGCTCCAGCAATTTTCCTGCTGTTGCTGATCGGCCTGTTCCCGCTGATCTATCTGCTCATCGCCAGCTTCATGAGCATCACAATGGACGAGGTCGACACTTCTTTTTCAGGCCTTGCAAACTACGAACAGCTTTTCAAAGACAAGCGGCTCTGGCTGTCGTTGCTGCACACTTTGATCATGCTGGCCATTGCCCTGCCCATTGAACTGCTGCTTGGCCTCGCGCTGGCCTATCTGTTTCTTGAGAAAATGCCCGGACGCCAAATCTTCGTTTCACTGCTGATTTTGCCCACCATCATCTCTCCCGTCGTTGCCGGTGCCACATGGCGTTTGATGTTTGACAATCAATATGGCCCCATCAACCAGATTCTGGGCTGGTTCTGGGGCGAACCGATTGTCGCCCTGTGGACCACCAGTGCCTATCTTGTCTATCCTGCGATCATCTTCTGCGAAATCTGGCAGTGGACGCCCTTCATGTTTTTGATCCTGCTTGCCGCACTGTCGAACGTCGACAAATCACTCACCGATGCCGCTGAAATCGATGGTGCAAGATTCTGGCGCACGTTTCGGTACATCGTACTGCCCGCCATCTGGCCCGTCATGGCCGTCGCCATCTTGATCCGCGCCCTGGATCTCTTCCGCATCTTCGACATTATCTGGGCTTTGACACAAGGCGGTCCCGGCACCATGACGGAAACCATTTCGATTTACACTTACTCGCAAGGCTTCCGGCAGTTTGAAACCAGTTACACAGCCGCAATTGCATTCCTGATCGTCGCCATGCTCACACTCATTGTAACGTGGTCGATCCGCCGCATGGGGCTGGTCAAATGAGTGCGCCTCCCTTTCACCGCCGCGACAGCACGCGCCTCGCCTTCCGCTATGTCCTCGCCATCATTGCCACTGTCATCTTTGTCTTTCCCGTCTACTGGCTGTTCATCATTTCATTCAAGACGCCGGAGGAAATCTTTGCCTTCCCGCCCGTCTGGTATCCCAAAAGCCTGCAACTCGCGAACTACAAGGTATTGTTCAAGGATGGCGACGTCCTGTCAGTCCGCAACAGCCTTGTGCTTGCGTCCGTCTCCACATTTTTCGCGATGATTCTGGGAACCATGGCGGCGTATTCCCTGGTGCGCTTCAAAACCGGCGGAGAGAACCTCGCTGTCTGGATCATCTCCCAGCGCATGATGCCACCCGTTGTCATCGCCTTTCCGATTTTCCTGCTCTACGTCTGGCTCGGCTGGGTCGACACATTCCACGGTCTCATTATTCTCTATACCGCATTCAATCTGCCATACGTCATCTGGATGATGCGGGGGTACATCGAAGACATCCCG
The DNA here is from genome assembly GCA_031430795.1 of Hyphomicrobiales bacterium. Taxonomy (GTDB): domain Bacteria; phylum Pseudomonadota; class Alphaproteobacteria; order Rhizobiales; family Aestuariivirgaceae; genus Aestuariivirga. Next base: position 20,987 of record JANPCE010000046.1, on the reverse strand, counting down.
ATCGAGTTGGAAGAAAGTGCCCTCGTTGACGGCTGCACCCGCTGGGAAGTCTTGCGCAAGGTCGTGCTGCCCATGGCGCGCTCAGGCCTGTTCGCAACAGCAGTCTTCACCTTCATCTTCGCCTGGAACGACTTTCTATTCGCCCTCGTGCTGACGCGGACCGAGGCCACCACATACACCGTGCAGGTCACCCACTACTTCGGCGGACAATCCAACTTCTGGGCCAAGATCGCCGCCATGTCAGTGCTCGGCACAATCCCCGTCTTCTTCACTGTCGCCTTCATGCAGCGCTTCCTGGTGCGCGGAATTTCTATGGGGGCCGTCAAAGGTTAGCCATGTCCGATCTCAAAATCGAAAAACTCCACAAGCATTACGGCAGCTTCCATGTCGTGAAAGGTGTTGACCTCGCCATTCCCTCCGGTGAGTTCACAGTCCTCGTCGGCCCGTCTGGTTGTGGAAAATCAACACTGCTGCGCTGCATTGCGGGTCTTGAAGAGGTGAGCGAAGGCCGTGTCATGATCGGAGGCCAAGACGTCACCCACGCCCGTCCCCGCGACCGTGACATTGCCATGGTGTTCCAGAATTACGCGCTCTATCCTTTTCTGACAGTTCAAGACAACATCGCCTTCGGCCTGCGTGCCCGCAAATTCGCCGAAGTCGAAATCCAGAAACGCGTCAAGCGCGCCGCCGACATGTTGGACATTGGCGCATTGTTGGCGCGATACCCCCGCGAACTCTCAGGCGGCCAACGCCAACGCGTTGCCATTGGCCGCGCCGTGGTGCGCGATGCGCAGTTGTTCCTGTTCGACGAGCCACTCTCCAATCTTGATGCGCAACTGCGCGACGACATGCGGACTGAAATCAAACGACTGCACCAGGAACTCAAGCGCACCATGATCTACGTCACCCACGACCAGATCGAGGCCATGACACTGGCTGACCGCATTGTCCTGCTGCGTGAAGGAAAAATTGAACAGGTGGGAAGCCCCCTTGATCTTTTCGAAAGACCAGCTTCACAATATGTCGCCTCTTTCCTCGGCAGCCCCAGGATGAATTTCGTGGCGGCAACAGTAGAAGGCAATGACGCTGTATTGTCCGGTGGTGCCCGCATCAACATCGGCAGTCGTGCGCTGGCGACAGGCCGCAATATCACACTCGGCATCAGGCCGCAGCATGTGTCACTCAGCCAGGGCACGTTTTCAGTTCCCGTTCGCATTGAGCTCGTTCAACCCACAGGAACGCGCCTCCACGCCACCATGCCTCTGGGCGGAACAACATTCGTTGCCGAATTCGACGCCCATGCAGCAGTGGCACCTGGAAGCAATGTGCTCATCTATGTTGACCCACAACGCATCATTATAATCGATCCCGACACCCAATCCGTTATCTAGGGAAAACTTCAATGCCGAACACCAAACCAAGCAAAGCCGTCATCCGCTGCGGCACCGAAATCGTCGAAGCAAAGACCCGCGTTTTGAAAGCGGGAAAAATCACGGCCGTCTTTGATGCAGGCACAATCCGCCACGTCCGTTACGGTCAACACGAAGTCCTGCGCGGCATTGCCTTTCTGGTGCGCGACAGGAACTGGGCGACATACACCGCAAAAATTTCAAATCTGAAAATCCGGCAACAAGCCAGCGGTTTCAAAATCACCTACGACGCATCCTGCAGCGATACGGAGCAATCCATCAGCTACACTTGCAGCATAGAAGGCTCTGCCAACGCAGTGGCCTTCAAGGCCACCGCCTCCCCCGGAACCGACTTCCTCACCAACCGCACCGGCTTTGTCGTGTTGCATCCGCTGAAAAATGTTGCGGGAGAGCCTGTCGAAGTCATCCACACCGGCGGCAAGAAGCGCCAAGCCAAATTCCCCGGCATCATCTCGCCAAGCCAACCCATCTTCGAAATCCGCTCCCTCAAACACATCGTCAGACCGGGCTTGTCAGCGACAGTCTTGATGGAGGGCAACAAATTCGAAATGGAGGATCATCGCAATTGGATGGACGCCTCCTACAAAACTTACGTCTGCTCCCTGCTTGATCCATGGCCCTATACACTAAAGAAGGGAGTGAGCTTCGATCAAAGTATCACAGTTTCACTGTCAGGCAAGCCGAAGCAGGGCGACAGGTCCAAATCGAGCGGCACGATCACTGTCTCTCTTGGCAAGCCCGCTGGAAAACTTCCCGCCATTGGCGTCGCCATTCCCATGGCCGAAGCTGAAAACACCCTTGCGCACGTTGAGCTTGTCGCAGCCAGCAAACCCGCACACATCATTTGCCAGATCGATGGCCGTCAGACAGGTCAGGCCGAAGCCGCCAAACATTTCCAGGCCATCAAGGAAAAAACGGTGGCACACCTCACTCTCGAAATCATTCTCCCGGCCAAAGCCTCCGCCCACGATGAAATGCAAACCATGGCATCACACGTTCAAAAGGGCGGCTTGAAGCCCGATGCCGTCGTCGTGACCCAAGCCCACGACCTCAAGTCCTTCCAGCCCAACACGCCACGGCCATGGGGGCCAACATACGAAGACATGGCAACAGCCGCCCGCGCAGCCTTCCCCGGCATCAAGATCGGTGGCGGCATGTTGTCCTATTTCACGGAACTCAACCGAAAACCAACACCGAGGGGCGTGTTCGACTTCATCTCTCACAGCGTCTGCCCGATCGTTCACGCCGCAGATGACGTTTCTGTCATGGAGACACTGGAAAGCCTTCCCTCGATCTTCGCCTCAGCCCGAAAAATCATTGGCAAGGCGCCCTACCATCTCGGTCCGTCCTCCATTCCCTGCCGTGACAATCCCTATGGTGCGGCTGTCACACCAAACCCAGACAATTCCCGCCACTGCCTCGCCAAAATCGACCCCCGCCAACGCGGGCTCTTTGCTGCCGCATGGAACATCGGCCTTCTCGCCGCAGCCGCGGAAGCCGGACTCGATTCGGTGACGCTCGGCGCAGCGACAGGCCCGCAAGGCGTGATCTACACCAAAGGCAATCATGCGCAGGCCTGGTATGACAGCTGCAACGCCATGCTGTTTCCGGTTTACCACATTCTGCGCGGCCTAGCACCTGCAAGCGGTGCCCGCCGGATTGATACACAATCAAGCCACCCCGCACACATTGCTGCCCTGGCTTTTCAATCATCAAACACAAACGTGCTGTGGCTCGCCAACCTCACTGCCAAAGCAACAACCGTGAAACTGGTGGGCTGGAATGGCACCGGCAGCATCCATCGCCTGTCTGAGCGAAATTTTGTGTCAGCCGCCTCCAATCCCCGCCATTTTGAAAGCAAAGCATCGGGCACCCGCCCGAACCCATCCATCACGCTCGGTGCCTACGAAATTGCAGGGCTGACACGCACGCATGCACAGTGACAAGCAACTGGAATTGTGTAACGAATGACACAACGGGATGCCGGTGTCATGAACAACGTTTTTCCACTCCTTGAAATTGATAATGTCACCAGGAACTTTGGTGCCATCGAGGCGTTGCGGGGCGTTACGTTCAAGGTTCATCCCGGCGAAGTAGTGGCATTGCTCGGCGACAATGGCGCAGGCAAATCCACACTCGTCAAGATCATTGCCGGGGGCCTCCAGGCGTCCAGTGGCAAAGTGGTATTCGATGGACAGGAACGCAATTTTACCAGCCCCGCCGAAGCCAAGGTTGCGGGCATCGAAACGGTCTATCAGGACCTTTCCCTCTGCACCAACGTCGATGTGGTTGCTAATTTCTTCATGGGACGTGAGATCGTGAAGCGGTTTTTGGGCATTCCGGTTTTGCAGGAAGAGGCCATGCACACGGAAACCGCCAGCGCCCTGTCCAAAGCGGGAACACATATTCCGTCGCTTCGCACCAATGTTGAACACCTCTCTGGCGGCCAGCGCCAGGCCATAGAACTCAACCGCTTTGTCCATTGGGGCGGCAAGCTCGTGTTGCTGGATGAACCCTTTGCTGCCCTGGGCGTCGAACAGACTCGGCGTGGCCTTGCCATGATCAGGTCCATTGCGGCCAAGGGCGTGGGCGTCATCATCATCACCCACATCATGGCGCAAGCCTTCCAGGTGGCGGATCGTATTGTTGTCATGCGCCAGGGCCAGATTGTCGGCGACATCGAAAGCCACAAAACCAGTCCGGACGATGTTGTCAGAATGATCACCGGCGAAGCTCTCCGCAGCCAAGCCCAACAGGCAAATGCCTAAACCCAAGGAGGACACCACATGAAGAGAAGAACATTCACGTTTGCCAGCGCCGCACTGGCGGCAGCCATGGCAATGGCCATGCCCGTCCATGCCCAGGGCAAGGGCAAGATCGTCTATCTCGTGCCAACCCTGCTCGACGAGTTCCAGACCGAATCCGTCAAGGCCATCGAGAAATTCGTGACCGACGTTGGCTATGAGGCCCAAACCCTCAACGCCGACAACAAGACCGACGTGCAACAAAGCCAGATGAATGACGTGATCCTGCAGAAGCCCGTGGCCATTGTGTTGGCCGCCGTGGATTTCAACGCACTGCAGCCCTCAATCGAGAAGGCCCGTGCCGCCGGCATTCCCGTCATGATCTTTGACCGTCAGATCACCGCTACAGCTTCGGATTTCACGTCCGTCGCTGGCACCGTGGAAATCGGCTATGTCGCGGCAACCGAAGCGCAACGTCTCCTCACGGAGCGACATGGCAGTGTGAAAGGAAAGATTCTCCAGATTCTCGGCGATCCTGCAGATCCTTACACACTCGACATCCAGAAAGGCTTCGAAGAGCGTATGAAAGCGTTTCCGGACGCCCAGATCATCACATTGCCCGCCATGCAATGGGAAGCGTCAAACGCCGGTACGATTACCTCTGACCAAATCGTGGCCAATCCCGATATTGACCTGATCTTCAGCCACGCCGCACATCTTTCGGTGGCCGTGGTTGCCGCTCTCGAAGCCAAGGGCAAGAAGCCCGGCGAAGTGATGCTGATGTCGTCTAACGGCGCACCAGTCGGTTTGGACCTGATCCGCAAAGGTTGGCTCAACGTCGAAGTTGAGCAACCCCTCTACGCGCAGGCCGCAGCCATCGGCATGTTCGCCGACAAGGTTGTGAACAAGCAGGAAATCAAGCCAGGAAAATACAACGTTCTGGGCCTTGAATCTGAAGTCACCATCGAAAAATGGGGGGCCAACATCAAGATTCCAGGTGCCGCCATCACCAAGGACAACGTTGATGAATCGCGCTTCTGGGGCAACCTCAAGGCACCCGCTGAAGCCATCAAGTCAGTTGAATAAAAAATAGAAAGTCCGGGTCAGCAATGGCCCGGACCAATGATTTCATGTCCCCGACCAAACGGCGCGTCATTGAGTTTTTTCTGGACCATCTCGTGTGGTTCATGCTGCTTGCCGTGCTGGTGGTCTTTTCGGCCACTGTGCCAAAATATTTTCAGCTCGGCATCTTCGCCAACATCGTTGAGCAATCAACCTTCGTCGGTGTCATGGCCGTTGGCCTCGCCATCGTCATCATCGCGGGCTACATGGATCTTTCTGTTGAATCAGTGCTGGCACTTTCCGCAATGGCAACCGGCATGCTGTTTTGCGAGCGTGGCATTGGCCTTGGCCTCACAACCACACCGGCCTGGTTGGTCATTCCCATTTCACTCGTCATATCCCTCAGCATCGGCGCCATCGTCGGTGCCTTGAACGGTTTCATGGTGGTCAAATTCAAGATGAATGCGTTCATCGTCACGCTGGCCGCGTTTATCTGGGGGCGCGGCCTCGTTGTTGCAGTCTCTGGCGGCGGCTCCGCCCAAAGCCTCGAACCCACACTGCGCGTCATCGGCATCCAGACCATCGGCATGATTGCGCTGCACGCATGGATCGCCATTCTAACCTATGTGCTATTCACCTTCATCATGACGAAAACACCCTTTGGCCGCCACGTCTCGATGATCGGCGGCAACACCACGGCGGCCTTTCGCGCCGGCATCAAGGTGGACCGCATCACGGTCACCACTTTCATGCTGGCAGGAGCAATTGCCGGGATCGCAGGCTGGCTGCTGGCCATCCGCACTTCTGGCTCGACTGCGAACTTGGGTTCGGGAATGCTGTTCAATGCCTTTGCCGCCGTGGTCATCGGTGGCGTCAGCCTGAAAGGTGGAGTCGGAAAATTGCCTGGTGTCTATGCGGGTGTGTTGCTGCTCTCCTCCATCAACACGGCCATCAACCTCATGGGCATGCCCGCCCACTATACGCAGGTCATTCATGGCGTACTGGTGCTGGTTGCTGTTTTGCTTGACTCGCTCAAACACACGATACGGCAGAAATTGCTATGACTGGACGGCTCACAGACAAGGTTGCCCTCATCATTGGTGCGGCACGCGGCATCGGTGCCGGCATTGCCGAGCGCTTTGCAGAAGAAGGCGCACGCATTGTCATTGCCGATACTGAAATCGCAGCGGGCGAGGCAACGGCCAAACGTCTGGGTGGCGTCTTCATCAAAACCAACATTGCTGAGAAGGTCGATGCAGAACGCGCTGTGGCAACTGCTGTTGAGCACTTCGGCACACTCGACATCCTCGTCCAGAATGCGGGGATTTATCCCTGGACACTGATTGAGAACATCGAACCTGAGGAATGGGACCGCGTCATGGCCGTCAACCTCAAAGGCACCTATCTCGCCGCCCGCGCAGCACTGCCTGTCATGAAAGCCAAAGGCTTTGGCCGCATGATCTTCACATCATCCATCACCGGGCCGCGTGTCACCATGCCTGGGCACGGGCATTATTCCGCCACCAAAGCGGGCATCAACGGCTTCATCCGCGCGGCAGCACTGGAATTCGCGGGCTATGGCATTACCGTCAACGGCATTGAACCCGGCAACATCTTGACCGAAGGCATGAAGCAGCATCGCTCAACCGAATACATTAAAGCCATGGAAGACAGCATTCCCCTCGGCCGTTTCGGAACACCCCGGGACTGCGGCAACGCAGCCTTGTTTTTCGCAAGCGAAGACGGGTCTTACGTCACCGGAACAACCATCATCGTAGATGGCGGCCAGATCTTGCCTGAAGGCAAAGACTTCCGCATTGCACCAGCCGCCTGATCACTGCGGCATCACCAAAAAAATAGCTTCAATCTCAACTGTCATGCGGTTGGGAAGCGAACCCATGCCAACGGCTGAGCGTGCATGACGACCTGCGTCGCCCAACACATCGACAAAAAGATCAGAGCAACCGTTGATGACCTTGGGGTGATCCGCGAAATCAGGTTCGGCATTCACCATGCCCAGGAGTTTCACGACCGCTTCGATGCGCGAAAGTTCTCCCAGTGCCGCCTTGGCAACGGCCAACAACTGAAGCCCCGTCAGGCGCGCATCCGCATAGCCCCCGGCCACATCAGCCGTCAGCCCCAGCCTGCCAACGCTATAGGTGCCATCGGGCAGTTTTGGCCCCTGCCCCGAAACGTAAAGCAAACTGCCTGCAAACCGCCACGGCACATAGTTTGCGACCGGCACCGCCATCGCGGGCAGAGCGAGGCCCATTTTTTCAAGTCGTTGTTCAGGTGTCACTGCACTTTTCCTCTCGCGTCCACTTTCACGGCACCAAGCACTTTTTCACCGCGGACGAACACAACCTTGTCGAAGAGATTGTTGACCGGGCAAACATGGTTCATCGTCACTCTCACAATTTCACCCACACGCAGGCGACGTTGAACAAGCCGTGTATCCAGATAGCCATGTTCCTCGTTGACGTTGTAAACCTGTGCCATCCCGAGGTCTTGCACTACACCATACCCCTCCAGACCCAACAAATCGCTGGTCAGGGCCTTTGACCCCGCATCAATGATTGCGCGGTCCCTTGTCGGCGTGCTGACGACAGTCGCCAACACCGTTTCAGCACAATTCTCAAAACCACACGCGCCTGCCGCCACCAGCGAACGGTCAAAAAACACATTGGTGCCCGCCCTGTATTCCGTGACATTCTGCAAGCCACTCTCATCCCACATGTCCCTGGAGCCACCCGTGGTGACACGCGGGCAGGCCAAACCCTTTGCTGCCAGCAGGGCTTTTGCTTCGACAATAAAAGTGTTCACTTCGTTGCGCTTGAACGCAGGTGGATACGTCATCAACCCGCCGAAACCGAGATGCGGTGTCCGGTCAATCTGTTCCGCCAATGCAACGGCGTCTTGTGGCGTCTGCACCCCATTGCGCGCGGCCCCCGTGTCGCATTCCACAAGCACGTCCAACGTGTGCCCCGCAACGGCAGCCGCATGACCGAGCCCCTCCAACATCTCCGCATGATCAGCCACAACGGAAATGTCTGCCCGTTTCCGCAATGCGGCCAGCCTTTCAAGCTTGGACCGTCCGATGATATTGAACGGCAAAAACAGAGTGGTGATGCCCGCATCTGCCATCACCTCGGCTTCCCCCAATTTCTGCACACAAATGCCCTTGGCCCCCAGCGCAAATTGCAGCTTGGCCACCGCCACCATCTTGTGCGTCTTGACATGCGGCCAATTGGCAATCCCCATCTTGTCGCAATGCGCCTGCCAGCGCCGCAGGTTGTCGAGCATGACATCGAAATCAATCAGCGGAACGGGAGTCTCAAGCTCATGCAAACTCTCACCCACATTTTCGAACTCAAAATGGTTCTCAATATTCATGTTCATGTCCCGGAAATCAAACACCCCGCCCGACTGTTTGAACCTATGGCAGGCCGGGTCAAGACCGGAAATTTGCATGCCAACCCCGTGTTTGGAATTTCGCAGAAACTGCAATAACGTACTGCCCATGACTGTTTTTGACACGTTGGGCCTGCACACCATCATCAACGCCAAAGGCCCGGCAACGCGCCTGTCAGGCGGCATCATGCACCCGCAAGTGGCAAATGCAATGGCGCAGGCCTCACAGCACTGTGTTGACATGTCCGGGCTTCAAGCTGTTGCCTCCAAACTCATCGCAAAAGCGACTGGCGCTGAAGCCGGTTACATCGCCTCCGGTGCCTCTGCCTGCTTGATGTTGGCAACAGCGGCCTGCATTGCCGGGCTTGATCCGGGCCGCATGGCGCGGCTGCCTGATACACGGGGCATGAAGAACGAAGTCATCATGATGCGCAGCCAGCGCAATTTCTATGACCACGCCATCCGTGCGGCGGGTGCAGTGATTGTGGAAGTTGGTTTGCCGGATCGTTACGCAGGGGCCGGCGTGCGTGACGCCGAAGCCTGGGAAATCGCAGACGCCATCACCGGGCGCACGGCAGCCATTTTCCATGTTGCAGATGCCGCCGCTCAACCGAATCTATCCATCGTCACGGCTGTCGCAAAGCGGCACAATATTCCGGTGATCGTCGATGCGGCGGCACAGTTGCCACCGCAATCCAATTTGAAACGCTTCATTGCAGAAGGTGCCGATCTCGTCGCCTTCTCCGGCGGCAAAGTGATCGGCGGGCCGCAAGCCAGCGGCATTCTCTGCGGGCGAAAATATTTGATCATGTCGGCAGCACTGCAACATCTCGATCTCGATATCTACGCGGACATGTGGGAACCGCCCAAAACCCTGATCGACAAACGCAAACTCAAAGGCACACCACAACATGGCATTGGCCGCAGTTGCAAGGCGGGTAAGGAAGAGATTGTGGGTCTTCTCACCGCGTTGCGGATTTTCATCGCCGAAGGCGACGCGAAACGACACAGGAAATGGATGGCCATTCTAAAACCCATTGCCGCCGGTCTGAACGGCATCGACACGGCCACGCTGGTCTTGGAAGGTGCAACAGACATTCAAACCATTCCACTGCTGGTGATCACCTGCCGGGGCCACGTTGGAACCGCAGATCGCATCATCAAGGCGCTCATTGCAGGTCAACCATCCATTCACGCTGACCCGTGTCTCCGCCACCAAAACAAAATCATCATCAATCCCTTTTGCATCGCCCCCGACAGCACACCAACCATCGCCAAGAACTTGCGAACCCTTCTCCAGCGCAAATCATGATCCCAGGCAGTAGTCCTTGCGGCCGCGCTCAATTGTGTGGGCAAGTGCAATCAGGCTGGGATGGCCAAGATTCTGTGCGAGATTTCTCGGCGAGCGCCCGCCCCATCCGGCCATTGCCATCTTCAAATGGAAGAATGCACACGAAATACATATGCACCAACACGGCGCGGGCGAGCGTCGGCAGCAGTGCTTTTCCCAAAGGCGAACTGTCGGTCGTGTCCCAAATCGGGGTGTAACTCGGCGTAGCAAGCCGCTCGCTACACCGAGTTACACCACGATTTGGGACACCACCCCGTCACCTGACAGTTGGCCTCACGTCTTCAGTTTTCGGCTTGCTGGAATCGCTTCTGGATGTGCGATTCTATGATCAACTTCCAACTTACGGGCTGTTTGCTCCACTGTTTCTTCACCACATCTTTGACTGCACGTACCCGGTCCTGTGCCAATGTCAGCTGGTCTGGGCCAGTGTCATAGGCCAATTGGAGAATTGCTGGTTCAGTCTGAAGTAAGGTGAGCAATCTTGGAAGTTCTGAACGCCATTTTGATCGCAGGACTGTTGTGCCTTTGACAAATGCCTCGCCTTTAAGGTCCAACCGAATGATCCTTGGTGGGCGGACAGGAAAATGGATTGCTATTGCACCCCCACTTCCCTTCTTGAGGTTCTGCATTGATCCAGTTGCTGCGTAACCTTCGGGCAGGCTGTTCGCATCTAACTTCAAGTCGCCGTTATCTATGAGATGCAGTTCAGAAACTTCGGCACATGCCAGACTGTAGTTCCCGTCTTTGTCAGTCCGTACCTTTTTGCCCGAGGAGGAATAGAGTTCGGCGAACATAACACCATCTTCTGCCTGATCGCGCGTCCCATTCCGATTATAGTCCTTGTAAACCGAGCCGGAAATTGAAAGGCAACTACTGTTTGATCGCGCAACTGGGTGGTCTTTGCTCGATCGACAGTAATTCCTGACAAAGCGTTTGCTTGTGTTCAATGCGGGCTGCGAACAAATGAAATCTGACTCATCTTGGCAAGCCGTATTCTTGAATTTACTGCAGAGCACTGCCTCGTAGATGTAAGAGAGGCCCTTGGCGTGCAGAGCTGCAAACGTGTGTCTAATTTCTCCAGTTGCCAAGTCAGCGCGGGTAATGCTTAGCTTGCCCGTACATGCAATTTTTTCTTGTGGTCCAATGCCACGCCGGGGAACCGAAGCGCATCTGGTGAGAACATGGCTGTCACCCAGCACTATCTTACCGGTCAAGATGCCATCACTTGTATTTATCACATCAAAGCGAAAATTCACAATCTCGCCTTCACTTGAAAATTGCCTCCTGTCGACCGATAACTCCACGGTGAACGTTGGGACAGTGTCTTTGAATGTCTCAGATACCAAAGATCGCACTTGCCAATTGGCAATTTGTCTTGGCGCGTCCTGACTGTTGGCCAATGCCGAAACAACAAACGTCAATGCCAGAACCAGACAAATCGCCAGACCAAACCGGACTCTCTTTCTCCATCTGAATTGAGTGGCCGTTGGTGTTTCCAGTGCCATTGCATTCGCATCACCAATGGCTTTGCAAGCTGCTTCGAAGCCCGCGTGATCAAATTCACCGGTGGCATTGTCAATGCCAAATGGCCCATACCAGGCTGTGCGAAATCTCTTGAACATGCGTGGAGTGTGCTCTCACTGCCAACAAAATCCATCACCGCAAACGCCAGAGAAGCCTGAATGAGCGTAACAAGGTAAACCAGTTCAATGCCGATTTTTGCAACTTCACGAAGCCTTCTTGAAGTCGGGCGCAAATGTGTGTGTGGCAGAATGACCGAAAGCCCCGGTACCAGACTGTGCTTCCCGCATCTGGCTCGGTGGCATTTTATACCACTGTCTTGCAGCCCGCGAATAGGCATTAGGACTTGAGTATCCCAGTTTGTGGGCAATTTCCGAGAGTGTAATCCTATGGTCTTTCAAAAGATAATCGGAAAATTCCTTACGGGTTTCGTCAAGAAGCTGTTCGAATGTGACGTTCTCGCTGATCAGTTTTCTTTGGAAATTTCTTTCGCTCATGCCAAAGGACTTGGCAAATTCCTGCAGCGTAAATCCGCCGATCGGCAGCCTGTAGAGAAGCTCGTTTTGCACGCGGCTTGCAAGTGGTGTGGTCTGAAGCTTGGCCTTCATCTCGTGTTCACAGTGCCTTTCGAGGAGCGCGAATATCTTTGCATCGGCATGGCTGTTTTTCACAGCAAGCAGTTCTTGGGAAAAGCACAGGGCTGTGATGTCAGTATTGTGAATCACCCGGTGGGCAAGCGGCCATGTGCAGCCATCCAACTGACTGGATTTTTCATGATCAAGGAAGGCCATATTCGGCAGCCAGCTGTTACCCACAAAATACCTGACCAGCCGCACAGCAATGGTCATTTCAAGATCTATCAGTTGATGGCGCTGTGAAAGAAATGGAGAGTATTGCCATTTCATCCGCACCCTGCCGTCTGCTGTTGTGATATCGAAGCGCGCGTGGTCACTGAGGAGACTTGCATACCGCTCTTGAAACTTGAGCGCGTGATGCAGTGTGGGTGCGTTGAAGAAACCGAGGCCAAAAATACCCAGGTGGGACAAATTGAATTCAGTTGCGTAGTTGTGGCCAAAGAACTTGTCCGAGGTCAGGAATGAGATGGCTTCCAGCAATTTCGAGAATTTGGCCTGGCTGACGTAGGCCTCGGGATCCTGAAATTGCGAGGGATCGATTTGCAAGCCATTTGCAATGCTGAAGACATCGACCCCTCTTGTTACACAGTACTGCGTAAGCGACTTGCCAAGCAGGCTGGCAACGAGATGCTGATCAGCTAGTATCATGTGTCGCCCCCCAAAATGCAGAGTGTTCAACGCAAACGCACTGAGCCTCTTTCACACAAATCAAATCTCTTCCCATTTTTTGAAATGAGATTCGCAAAGGAATTATGATTTGGCGTCACAGGCGCGACCATGCCATTGCACGTCGCAGCAGCAATGATTTGGCATGTAGTGTAAAGCACAATACGAATGTCTTATGTGCAAAAAGACCAAAACACCCCACAGCCGAATCAAATTACCAACCTGTGCGTTTATGATAAAAATTTATATATTACACAAGTTGTAAATTGGATTCGATCTAGGCTGCGGCTTTGAATTGTCCGGTCAAGAGCTTTCCGCGAGTGCCAGTTGGTGACTCACCAAACCAGGCATGATTTGCGCGCGAGTAAGCGTTGGGCGATTCATAACCAACGCGGAAGGCGATTTGTTCGATGAGCAGGTCGGTGTCTTTCAACAGACACAATGACAATTCTTGTTTCGCGCCTTGCACCAGTTTTTCAAAACTTGTTTTCCGCACAGCAAGTTGGCGTTGAAGGTTGCGGCCTTCGATGTTGACCTTCCCCGCGACATCTTGAAGCCTAACGGGTCTGTCCCCCAGATTGTTGACGATCATCTCTGAAATTGAATGTTCGAGTGGGGTCGCGCGGTTTTTCTTTTCAAGCTCGGCTTCGCAAATGCGTTCCATGAGTTCGAAGAGGCGCGGGTCAGCAACAGGGTTTTGGTGTTTGAGGAAATTGCCTGAAATCTCCATCGCATTCACTTCAGCCCCAAAAATAATATTCGCGGCAAAGGAATCATGGAGATATTTTGTGTGTTCGGGTTTTTCTCTGACCAGATGAATGGCCTGTGGTGACCATTGCTGCCCTGCAAACAGGCGGAACTGCCTCAATGTGAGATAAATGCAGAAGTCAACATATTGCGTGCGTTCCAAAATGAAAGGACTGTACTTCCACTGCAATAGAACCGTGTCGCTGCCCAAATCTGCAACAAACATCGCGTGGTCGACCACCAAAGGCAGATAGCGCACATAGAATTGAAGGGCGTGGCCAAAACTGGGCGCGTTCATTAAGCCCAGTCCAAATGGACCTGAATCGCCCAGCCGGAAATTACCCGCGCAATTCATGCCGAATGTTGGATCAGCAGTCGTGACAGAAAGCTTGCTTAAGAGTTGCGAGAACTTCACGGCGCTTACACTGCTGTTTTTTGCGTTCAATTCCGCTTCTGTCAATTCACTTGCAAGGAGCGCGGCGTCAATAGAGAAATGGCGTTGTTTGCACGTCTCCGAAACGACCTTGGCGAGGACTGACGCAACCCTATGATGATGTTTCAACATGATAAACCTGCAGTTATCCGACATTGGTGATGCACTGCGGCGCGGGTATAGAGAGGAATTGAGGCAAATTCGTGGGCAAATGCCCCCGATTATAACTTTTGCCCAGTTTGTGTGTCAGAATTTTCCAATGGCGTTTACAAAGGCGCCATGATCATCGGCGACAACGTCCCGCAAATCATCAGAAAACTGTCCGAAATTGTATCCGACACCAATTTTGAAGTTGTCGCCGATTTTGTGGTAGATACCAGCCAAAAATCCGGTGTCGGTGCCAGCTTCTGAAGCCCACAACAGGCGGCCCTCGAGAAGTGCCTCCCAATTTTCCGTGACCTGAATGTCCAAACGCAAAACACCAAGTTGTGCCAACTCCGTTTCCCATGCGGAAGTATTTGCGCGGTCGCGGAGTGCGCCATAGCGTAAACCATACTTGCCACCGACGCTTAACCAATCTGTGAAGTCGTACATCACGTCCGCGGAGAGGATGTGACTGATCTGCAGCGGGCCAAGTGTGGTTCCATCAACCGTCACCTGGTCAGCTCCCGGCAGGTCCCGTAAATAGGTATACTTGAAAAGCGCATTCAGTCTGTCGCTCTCGACAGGCCGAAAGGCAAAGCCCAAACTTCCCTCAACAAACTGCCCGTCACGCGTGCGGCCGGCAGCATCTGAAAAGACGGAATTGAAGTCGCCAAGAAACTGCCAATCATCAGCAAACCCAAGCGCAATATCCGAACCAATCAAAAATGAATTGCGGTCGCGAAGAGTGTCGTCTGAGCTTTCAGTGCGGAATTCAGCTTTGCCTTGAAAATGGGTGAGGTCATTCAACGTATAAGCCGCAGCAAGTGAAACCGCAGTCCGATTGAAGTCACTGTTTTCGACACCCGTCGCAGCGTTGATGCTGTAGTCCCAGATCACGCCACTTTCAATATTGGCTGTCAAAAGCCAAAACGCGGTGGGAGAAAAATTAAATCCATAGGCTTGTGTCAAATCTTTGCGATCTTCACCCAAAGCACTGCGTTCCTCAGCAAACACCGACAACTGGTCACTCATCACACGCCGTGTTCCGGCAACGATCGTGCCAAAATCACCCGTCGTTGACATGGTATGAAAGTCATCGAAGTTTTCGTGCTCCAGCACGTAGTTCAAATATGTGGTGTCGCCGCGCTGATTTTCGGCTGACCACGACAGCAACAAGCCCAGACCACCGGACCCTGTCGAAATATCTCCGGCGATGCTTGCACCTTCAGCATAGTCGTAGGCTGCACCCAAGCCCAACCGGTCATTTTTTCGGATGCTGCCTGAGCGGTTCAATGTGGTCTGTGCTGCGACATTGAAGCTGAGTTCATCGATGGGGCGGTAGGTGATGCTTGCCTGCAAGTCTGTGCGCTGTCCGTTTCCAAGCAGACCCGTATCATCGCGGCTGAAGTATTTGAGACCGCCGCCCAGACTCCAGCTGTCAGCAAGATCAAACCCTAAATTCACCTTGGCCATTCTGGCCGCCCGCCTGCCCTTCTCATTTAAACCATCACCGGACAACTGCGTCCTCAATCCGTTGGGGCTTTCATAGTTGAATGCACCACCCCAGACTTTCGTTGCCACGTCAGCCCTGACATGCGGAGTCGCAAACCCGGCTTGTTTCGCATCATAGTAAAGCTCAAGGTCGCCCTTCGCATCTGTTTCCCCCAAGTCGGCGAGATCAACTTTCGCCTTCAGCCGCAATGCGTTGGCGCCGTTTGCAGGGCTGGAACCCGACAACGGCTCTGATATCGTCAAGCCACCGTCTGCAGATGTCGCAATGCCGAAGCCCGGGCCCCTCGACTTTGCAACTTCGATATCCAGTGAGGTCTTGTCCGAAGCCCGCAGGTGTAAATCCGCGCCAGCAAGCTCTTGTCTCGATTCCCCCGATTTTTCAGACGCACCCGTTACCCCTACACTCAGATTGTCACCAAACCAGTGTTGGGCGCGGCCACCGTAAATCATCGCGGAAACATCCTGTGACGCCGGCTTGTAATCATAACCGACAACCAAATAGTTTTCATGTCCATCAATGCGCGAAGACGGAAGCGGACGTGCGAGGATCACAACACCTTGGAGCGCATTGAAGCCGTAATCTTTTTCAGATTGCAGATTTCGCTTTTCGGTCACGCGACCGTTAAAGGGGTCTCTTACCTCAATCGAAACAGTCTCCGATCCAACCAGAATCGACTGATGTTTCAGAAAATAGGCAGACCCCCCCGTGCCCCGCAATTCATCACGTTGTTGCAGCGTTTCCGGCTGTGCAGCGTGGGCCGAAACCTTTGATGTTGGCTCACCAAAATCCGTAAACGTTTCGGCCTGATACACGCCTTGCGCCCCATAAAGCACCCGGTCATTTGCGGTATATTCCGTAAGCGCGCCCCCGGATTTGAAAGTGCCCCAGATCACCCGGCTTTCACCGCGTTCGAGTCTCACGTAGAACCTGCCGCGCGTGGGGGCGTCGTTCAAAGCTGTCGAATGATCGCCATAGACAGGATAATAGGAATCGGGATCAATATCGCGGAGCAATTGACGGGGATCATTTGCGGATATTTTTCCAAACATCGACTTGACGTTGTCGCCACGCAGATCGGCGGCGGCTGTGAGAATGTATTGCCCTTTGATTTTACCTTTAAGATAGAATGACAACCGTCCCTTGCCATAGGTTTTGTCGTACTCACCGGCACGAACGGCTTCCACTTTGCCGCCACCAATTCTGCGTCCAACAACAAGATCAGCAAGACCTGTGAAAAACCAATCCTGTGACGGCACGTTGACCACTTGGGCAAAGCTTGATCCTGATCCACTTCTGGTTTTGTCAACAACCGTCACTTCAACCCGGCTCTCGCCCACGGGCAACACGACATGTTGCTGAAACGTACCGTCCGGCGAAACTGAAATCGGCACTCCCGCAACCAAGACATCATGGTTTGCAGGAACCGACGTGCCCACTACTGTCACTGAGCCCCCTTCGACGACGATATCACGGCGCGCATACAGAGCCGCGGCCGACTCACGCGAAATGCCGAGGGGAAGTTTTACAGTTTCGTCGAGGTTTCCTGCTTCGTCATAGAGGCGTGCAACAAATGAAAAGTCTTTGGCAAGTCGGGAGTGAGGTATCTCCCATGTTGCATGGCCAACTGCACTTGCCGCGAGTGTGGCAATCGTTCCGCGCCTCTGCTTGTCAAGAATCACAATCTCGCTGCGGGCAATCCACGGCGCATAGTTGCTTTCAATTTCAAAATCGAAAGTGCTGCCCGCGACACTGTTTGATACTTTCAGCATCCGTCTGATCTCGAGCGCATCATAGGAGATTTGAATGTCCACGGTATCTGCCGCCGTTGCGAGGTTTTTCTCAAACCCCGCAGTGCCCGCAACGTGAGCACCATCAACACTCACCGAGAATACGGGCTTTGCGGCATGGGCCAAAGTGGCAAAACTGACAACCGTTCCCGCCAACAGCAGTTGCGTCAACATGAAGATCGGAGAGCGCAGAATGTGATCGTTCATTGTGCGGCGTCCCTGGCTTTCAGTATGCGACTTTTGATGATCAAGGCATGCCCGTGCGTCGTGGCATTCCAACCCTCACGGATCGCTTTTTCGATGGCGTTGAGCCTGCGTCGACTGAGCTTCGCTGCGTCTCGTTCGGGATCGTAAACCAGTTGCAGAATTGACGGCTCCTGATCGATTGTGACCAAGAGGTCTTGAAGCGCGCTGTTCCAGCGTGCCGATAACACGTCAGAACTCTTTTTAAATGCTGAACCGTTCAATTCCAGTTTGACGACGCGCGGTGCGGCAACAGCAAAATTCATTTTTGCAGCTTTGCCTCTGGTCAGCCGCACATCGTGCGGATTGTCGCTGATCACGCGGTAACCTTCCGGCAGACTCCGTGAATCAAGTTTCAAAGTGAAGGTTGAGCCAATGCGTTGGTCCGGCAGATCTGGGCACGGCACATGGAAGCGGCCATATGCATCTGTTGTCACCAGCACACCCGTGACAGTTGCAACACGCGCCTTGGCAATTCCTGTTTCACCATCATCTGCGCGGCCGTTGCGGTTGCTGTCGCGGAACACCTTGCCAATGACATCCGGGCAGTCAAACACCGCATCCGGCAATACTTTCACCGACGCAACTGCCGTCGCCAAGACCAGTCCCGAAGCAGGATTGATCAAATGCGCCGTATTGATGCTTGTCCCCGGCTCAACAGCCGCATTCGCGACAAGAGTGAGGTTCAGTACGATCCTGTCGGCTGCATTTGGGTTCAAATTGTTGAAACTGAGAATATTGCCGTTGATCACCGGTTCCATGGCAACACCGTTCGCGGTGGCGGACCCTGTCACATAGCTGAAACCTGCTGGCATTTTGTCTTCAATCTGAGCCCCGAGCGGTGGCAGATTGACGGCCTCGATCACGTAACGAACTTTTCCGCCGCGATGAACGACGGTTGTCGTGGCGCGCTTGGTGAAGAACGCAGAGTCAAACGCCGGAAATGTCGGCGTGGAAATCGAGGCAGATGTCGTGTCAGCCAATTCGGCAGCCACTACAGTTGCCGTGTTGCCGATGTCACCCGATGCAACATCCCCCGTCGCGACGCGATAGGTGCCTGTCAACACGCAATCAGCGCCGATTGAAAGTGTTGCGCAGGTTCTTTGATTGGGTGCAGCCAGCAGCGGATCGGAGACAACAACATTGCTCAGAGTCACGTTGCCGGTGTTTTGCGCAGTGATGGTGTAGTTCAAGGTGTCGCGGGCCGTGACATAGCCTGTGCCATCTTCATCATCATTGCCTGACATGACCTTGCTCAAACTGATCGCCGGACGTCGTGCAATGCTGGTCTGAGTTGAATCACTGCCAGAAAGATTATCGTCATCAGACAGGTCGGTTACCGCAGCAGGTACTGGATTTGAAACAGTTGACGGTGGGCGTGCCGACACCGTGGCCTGGTTTGAGACGCCGCCATTGTCGACGTCTGCCTGTGTTACAACATAGGTTGCGGCAAGCTGAGAGGTATTTGTTTGACCCGGTGCCAGCGTTGCGATGTTGGCTCCAAGGACAACGGCATTTGCCAAGCTTTCTTGCACAGTGATGTTTGAAAGTGTCACGTTTCCGGTATTGGTGATGGCAAATGCGAAGGTCATTGTTTCGCCGACATCGGTCAATCCGTTGCCGTTGGCATCTGTCAGAATGCCTGATGCTTTGATCATTGCAACGGATGGCGAAGCCGTCAGCGGCGTAATTGTGTCCCCATCTTGGCTGAGCGAAGCCGGATCTGACACATCAGTTACCGCCGCCCCCGCCGGAGACCGACCCGACACAGTCGCGGAGAGGGATAGTGTGCCAGCGTCAATGTCGGCTTGCGTCAGCACATAACTCAATACGAGACTTGAAGAGTCATTCTGACCTGGCACCAAACTGATTGGACCAGTTGTTGCCGTTTGTCCGGCCAGAACAGCCACAATGCTCGACAAGTCGACGTTGCCGATGTTGGTGACTGCAACACTGTATGAGACAGTATCCCCGGCATCAATGACACCGTTACCGTTGCTGTCTGCAATGCCGATCATTGTCATGCGGGCTGCTATGCCGGGTGATTGCAGCAACGGCGTCTCCGTTGCCCGGTCCAACGCTGTACTTGCGACATCAGATAGATCCGTGACGCCAACAGCCGCCGGGCTTGTGCCCGTCGCAACAGCTTGGTTGGACTTTGATCCAAGATTGATGTCAGCCTGTGTCAGCGCATAAGTGGCGGTGAATGACGTGCTGTCATTCGCACCGGGTTGCAGGTTGCCGATAGGCGCGCCTTGTACAGTCACACCCGCAACAAGGTCCGTGACGGAGATGGCACTCAGTGTCACATTGCCTGTGTTTGTGACGGTGAACTTGTAGGTTGCGATGTCACCAACATCTTGACGGCCACTGCTGTTGGTATCAACAATGGTCGCAACGTGTTTGACCAGGGCAATGCGTGGTGACTGGGCAATAGCCGTAATGGTTGGCGCATTGCCCGTGAAGTCAGCTGCGTCAGAAATATCTGTGGCCGTTGCCCCTGAAAGAGCAATACCGCTCGCGGATACCTGATTGGAAAGTGTCCCGGCATCAATATCAGCCTGCGTGAGCATGATGCGGGCTTGGATGGATGTTGTATCTGTTGCTCCCGCCGACAACAACGAAATCGGTCCACCCGTGATTGTGGCGCCCGGCACCAAATCAGTGACTGTGATGTTTGAGAGCGAGACCGTACCCGTATTTCTGATGGCAACGTCGAATATCACTTCGTCGCCCGCGTCAATGACACCGTTGCCGTTGCTGTCAATGAAATTGCCAGCTGACAGGATGACGGCAAGTGATGGCGACGGCATGATCGGCGTCACCGTTGGCCCGTCATTGGCAAGGCTGACAGGATCAGACTGATCTGACTCGGCGAGACCGCCTGAGGTGCTGCCGGAAACCGTAACCTGGCTCAGGACCTGGCCTGCATCGACATCTGCGGCAGTCAAGATATATGTGGCAGTGAACGTGGTCATATCCAAAGTTCTGGGGAGAGAGTTGGAAATCGGACCGCCGCTCACTGCCACTCCCGACAAGGAGTCTGTGACCAATATATTCGCAAAGGTCACATTGCCGGTGTTCGCGATAGTGAAGGTGTAACTCACGGTATCACCGGCATCCTGTCTGCCGTTGCCGTTGGTGTCGGTGATGGTGCCGGGGGCCATGGTGATGGCGAGGCCCGGGCTTTGGGTGATGGCGGTGACTGTTGTTCCATTGCCGGATGGACTGATCGGGTCCGAGACATCGCTGACGGCGGGACCTGCGGGGGGATTGGCGGTCACGGTGGCCTGGTTGGAG
>JANPCE010000045.1:0-20433 GCA_031430795.1 Hyphomicrobiales bacterium | reverse complement strand
CTCTCCCGCAAGGGGAGAGGGAAGGGAGGTGCGCCTATTCTTCCCTCTCCCCTTGCGGGAGAGGGTGGCGAGCGCAGCGAGACGGGAGAGGGGAATTTGAAATGGAAAGTGATGCAAGATGTTAGAAAAATTGAAATCGTTGTTATCGACCAAATCCTCCGCCACCTCCCGCGTGGTCACCTTGCATACTGCAGGGCAGCCGCAGTGGACGCCGCGCAATTATGCGGCGCTTTCGCGGGAGGGGTTTCAGGGCAATGTGGTTGGTTATCGTTGTGTGCGCATGATTGCGGAGGCGGCGTGTGCGGTGCCGTTGTTGTTTTATGCTGACGGAAATGAAGTTGCGGTGCATCCGGTTGCTGCGCTGCTTGCGCGGCCCAACCCGGTGCAAACGGGGGGAGAGTTTTTTGAGGCGCTGTTTGCCAATCTTTTGGTGGCGGGGAATGCCTATGTGGAAATTGTCTTGCTGGATGGACGCCTGCGTGAGCTTTATGCGCTGCGCCCTGACCGCGTGAAAGTGGTGCCTTCGCGTGAGGGGTGGCCGGAAGCCTATGAATATACGGCCAATGGTGTGAGTGTGCGATTGCCGCGTGAAAATGTGCTGCATTTGAAATTGTTTCATCCCACTGATGATCACTATGGATTGTCGCCACTGGAAGCGGCGGCGCGCTCCATCGACACGCACAATGCGGCGAGTGGCTGGAACAAAGCGATGCTGGACAATGCGGCGCGGCCTTCAGGTGCCCTGGTTTTTGCAAGCAGTGACGGGGCTTTGACGACGGAGCAGTTTGAACGGCTGAAA
The DNA here is from genome assembly GCA_031430795.1 of Hyphomicrobiales bacterium. Classification (GTDB taxonomy): domain Bacteria; phylum Pseudomonadota; class Alphaproteobacteria; order Rhizobiales; family Aestuariivirgaceae; genus Aestuariivirga. The sequence goes on along the minus strand of JANPCE010000045.1, from coordinate 19,634 downwards.
ACCGAATTGTCGACGACCTATCAGGGGGCGGCCAATGCGGGACGCCCGATGATTCTGGAAGGAGGCCTCGATTGGAAAGAGATGGGTTTCAGCCCGAAGGAGATGGACTTCATCGAAGCCAAGAACATGGCGGCGCGGGAGGTGGCGCTGGCTTTTGGTGTGCCGCCGATGTTGCTCGGCATTCCGGGTGATAACACGTTTGCGAATTTCGCCGAAGCCAATCGCAGTTTCTGGCGGCAGACAGTGGTGCCGTTGGTCCGGCGTGTGGGTGATGGCGTTGCTGGCGCGATTGCTCAGCATACGGATGAAGTGATTGCGTTGAAGCCGGACCTTGATCAGGTGGAAGCACTGGCGCCGGACCGTGACGCGCTGTGGAAGCGGGTGAATGAGGCAGGGTTTTTGACGATTGATGAGAAAAGGGAGGCGGTGGGTTATCGAACAGATGATACTGCAATGCAAAATTAACCGTAAAGAAGCATTGTAAGCGTCACAATTTGTGTCTAGCTTCAAATCAGGTTTTAACCCGTCCAACAAGGGAGATTTGCAATGGCAAAGGAACTTCGCGTCCTCGTCCTGAAGGACGGCGGCACGTTTGTTGCGCAGTGCCTTGAGATAGACATCGCAGCACAAGGCAAGAGCGAAGCCGAAGCTCTTGAGAACTTGCGAGTAGCATTCAAGGGCGAAAGCGAATTGGCTTTGGCCGAAGGACGAGTTTTGGAAGACATTGGCCCCGCTCCGCAGGGTTTCCATGCAGTGTTCGCGTCAGATCATGTATCACGTGACAAAATGCAGTTGAAAGCAGCTTGAGCAAATTGACGACCCTCACCAATTACATGAATTGGTTGAAAGGCGAGGGTGGTCTCTGCAACAATGGTATAGGAGCCGATGAAACCAGAGGCATGGTGCCTGTCATCAAGCTCACCGCGCCAAACGGCAGAAGCGTCATTGTTCCGGGTGATGATCAACATTTGCATTTGTCGCTCACATACATTGATTATTTGGACAGGCGGCTCTTGCTGGTATCGCCGTTCCGATCCATCCTGAGGGACTGATCCGCAGATCAAATGACAATCGGTCATTAGCGCCTTTCGTTTTCGCCGAGGAGCAGGTGGTTATCCTCGTCAGTTGGCAGACTCGTTTCGATCAAATTTTATTATTTCCATTAACCATCCTTAACAACCGACACTTAACGCGCCCGATTCAAAATGGCGCTGTTAGGCGTGTGGGGGACGTGATGAAACTTGTTGTGATGTTTTCGGCGGTGGCATTTGCTGTTGCGAGCAGTGCAAACGCGCAGGACGCAGGTTGGCCGGATGAATCCGAAACTGTCATCCAGCAAAGCGAAAGCAATGCACCTGCCGAGGTAAGTGGCGGTGACGGTTGGAACTATGACTGGTCTGGCAGCTATTTTGGAGTGTCGGCGGCCTATGGCATGGGGGCACATGATACAGTGGGGCTTGGCGGCGTTGATACCAGTGGACAGGATTTGTCAGGCGGCATGTTTGGCGCGTTTCTGGGTCACAACTATCAGGTCTCGCGCATCGTCTTTGGTTCCGAAATGGATTTCAACCTCGCATCTCTGAACGGGCCTTTTACAATGCCAGGTTCAGCAATAGCGTGCGATGTGCCAGGCGTTGATTGCAGCACGGATGTGGATTGGGTGGCGTCATTGCGGGGCCGTGCTGGCGTCCCGATTTATGATTTTCTGCCTTATGTCACGGCGGGCATTGCGGGTGGTGGCGTCAACACCCGTTTCGAAGGGCCGGGTGTGGACACCACAATCAGCGGTGTTGGCTTTGGCTGGGTGTTGGGTGCAGGGCTTGAATATGCCGTCATGAAACATCTCAATGTGCGGGGCGAAATCTTGCACTACAATTTGTCCGACATCGAAGAATCGGTGTTGGGAACCGACGTGACGGCGGATACGCGGTTCACGGTGGTGAGGGCAGGGGCGAGCCTGAAGTTCTGACAAGAAAAGCAGCGCCAATCACCTGGGCCGGCTCGTTTGAGCCGGCCTTTTCATTTTCAACTGAAGGATAAACACAATGAACCAACGGCTGTTGCGCCGGGGGCGGGCCAGGCTTTTGCCTGTTGTCGGCGGCTCCGGCGTTTTTGTCGGCTACGCCTCGCTCTTCAACAAAAAAGACGGGCAGGGCGATGTGGTGATGCCCGGCGCTTTCGCGGGGTCGCTGAAAACCCGGGGCGTTGAAGGCATCCGCATGCTGTTTCAGCACGACCCGGCGGAACCCATCGGCACCTGGATCGACATTGAAGAACGGACACGCGGGCTTTACGTGCGCGGCCGCCTCAACATCGACGTGCAGCGGGGCCGCGAACTGATGGCGCTGCTGGAAACAGGCGGCATTGACGGACTCTCCATCGGCTTCAAAACCATCCGTGCACGGAATGACCGGGCGGAAGGCGTGCGGAAATTGCTGGAGATTGATCTCTGGGAAATTTCGCTCGTCACTTTCCCGATGCTCGAGGGCGCGCGCGTCAGTGCCGTGAAGTCCGACACACTCGCCCGCGCCCGCGCCTATTTTCGCACGAAACCCATGCGGGAACAAAACATGAATTATTCCATTTAACGTCCAAAGGAGACACAACACATGGATATGAACTTTCCTCTCGAAACCAAGGTGGCGCGGGCCGATATCGTGGCTGACGACATTCTGGACGCCTTCGAAGCCTTCAAGGATGCGAATGACCAACGCCTGGCGCAAATTGAAAAGCGCATGAGTGCTGATGTCATCACCTCTGAAAAGGTGGACCGCATTTCGAAAGCCATTGATGAACTTTCATTGAAGGCGCGCCGTCCGGCCTTGGCCACCGAAAAGCGTACCGAACCTTCCGAGCACAAGCAGGCCTTTGAGTCATATGTGCGCAAGGGCGAGACCATGAACCTCTCTGTGATTGAGCAGAAGGCCATGTCGATCGGTTCCAATCCGGACGGCGGCTACATTGTGCCGCAGGAAATGGAAACGGAGATCGGCCGGGTGATTTCGAAGGCCTCGCCGATGCGTTCAATTTGCGATGTGCGTCAGACCTCGACGACACTTTACAAGAAACCATTCGTCATAACGGGCGCCATTGCAGGCTGGGTCGGTGAAGTTGCGGCGCGCCCGCAAACCAACTCTCCGGTGATTGCTGAAATGCAGTATCCGGCGATGGAGCTCTACGCCATGCCATCGGCGACGCAGGCGCTGCTGGATGACGCCGTGGTCAATCTGGATGAGTGGATTGCCCGTGAAATTGAAACCGTGTTCGCGGAGCAGGAAACCCAGGCCTTCACGGTTGGTGACGGCACCAACAAGCCGAAGGGCTTCATGGATTATCCCAAGGTGGCGAATGCGTCGTGGTCATGGAACAACACGGGCTACATCGCAACGGGTGTCGCCGGCGCGTTTGCAGCGGCAAACCCGACGGACAAGCTGGTTGATCTCATCTATGCACTCAAAGCCGGTTACCGCCAGAATGGCCGTTGGATGTTGAACCGTGCCACGCAATCCGCCATCCGCAAATTCAAGGACGGCCAGGGCAACTATCTCTGGCAGCCTGCGGCAGTTCCGGGTGGTGAGGCGATGTTGCTGAACTTCCCCGTCACTGAATCCGAATACATGGTCGACATTGCAACCGATGCCCACGCCATCGCCTTTGGCGATTTCAAGCGCGGCTATCTGATTGTGGACCGTGTCGGCACCCGCATCCTGCGTGATCCCTACTCCAACAAGCCATACGTGATGTTCTACGTCACCAAGCGCGTGGGCGGCGGCATCCAGGATTTTGACGCGATCAAGACGCTGAAATTCGGCGTGTCGTAACTGAAGGGGCGAATGGAGAGTGGCGAATGGCGAATGGGGGGCTTTGGTTCCCCTTTTTCATTTTTCACCTCCATTCGCCATTCGCCATTCGCAAGGTAAATTCCATGCCCCTCCTTCTCACTTCCCCTCCCGCCACGGAACCTGTCTCGCTGGCCGAGGCTAAACTGCATCTCCGTGTGACGCACGCCGATGATGATACATACATCAGTACACTGATCATTGCGGCGCGAAGACAAATCGAAGCGCGCACGGGTTTGCGTTTGATCACGCAAGGCTGGTCGCTGTTCAGGGATTGTTGGCCGATGCAGGCTGATCTCTCTCTCGAACTGCCCCATGTTTCTGCGATCAATGACATTCTTGTCTACGGCGACGATGACACAGCGGCAACTTATGATGCGGCCCACTACTATCTTGACGCGGTGTCAAAACCGTCCCGTGCCGTGCTGCGGCAGGACCGGCTTCCGCCCATGCCGGGGCGCAAGGTCAACGGCATTGAAGTGAAATTCACCGTTGGATTTGGTGCAGCGATTGCCGTGCCCCAGGAATTGAAACAGGCCATTCTGATTTTGCTGGCGCACTGGTTTGACCACCGCGGCGACGCGGAAGGTGCGCTGCTGCCGCTCAATGTGAACGACATCATCCGCCAGCACCGCATTGTGAGGCTGACATGAGTGCGGCACTTGCGTTGCAAAAGGCGATGCGCGACGCGCTTATCGCTGATGCCGGACTGAAGGCGTTGCTGGGTGGCGCCCATATCTACGATGAAGTGCCGCGTGGTGAGCCGCCGTTGTTTGTGAATTTCGCCGGCTTGGAAACCCGCGACTGGAGCACCGCAACAGACAAGGCGCACGAGCACTTCGTGACGATTGACGTGACCACGCATGAACGGGGCCGGGCGCTGGCGCAATCCATCTGCTCTGCGATTGATGCGCTGCTGGACAATGCAGCACTGACGCTTGTCGGCCAGCGTCTCGTCAATTTGCGCGTGGTGTTCTGGACGGTGTCCAAACAACGCAACCAAAACCACTACGGCGCAAGCCTTCGCTTCCGCGCCGCAACTGAACCACTTTAAGGAATTGAACCATGGCTGCACAAAAAGGCAGGGACCTTCTGCTGAAGGTTGACCCGACGGGGCTTGGCCCCTTTCAAACCGTGGCGGGCTTGCGCTCCTCCACATTGTCTTTCAACGCCGAAACCGTTGACTCGACATCGCAGGAATCCACTGGTGCCTGGCGCGAGCTGCTGGCAGGCGCGGGGTTGAAATCTGCGGCACTGCGCGGGCAGGGCATTTTCAAGGATGCAACAAGTGACGCCACGCTGCGCTCGAGTTTTTTCAACGCAACGATTCTGAATTGGCAGGTCATCATACCGGATTTTGGAACGGTTGCGGGGCCATTTCAGATCACCGCACTTGATTATGCGGGACGTCATGATGCTGAGGTCACCATTGAACTGGCGCTTGAGTCCGCCGGTCAATTGACATTCACGGCGGCTTGACATGGCGAACAGACATCGTGGCGAAATCGAAGCTGAGCTTTCGGGCCAGCGTTACACGCTGGTGCTCACACTGGGCGCGCTTGCAGAAATTGAACATGCCTATGGCGGCGAGGATTTGCTCGCCATCGCCGAACGTTTTGAACAGGGCCGCATCAAGGCGACGGATGCAATCCGTGTGATTGGTGCGGGGCTGCGGGGGGCCGGGACTGTGATCACAGATGATGAGGTGGCGAAGCTGACAGTGGATGGCGGTGCTGCGGGGTATCTCCGCATTGTGGTGACGCTGTTGAAGGCGACGTTTGGGGTGGGGGATGCGTGAGTCTTTCCCATGGGCGCGACTGATGCAGATCGGCATGGGCGCATTGCAAATTCCACCGGAACAATTCTGGAAAACAACGTTGAGAGAGATCACTGCTGCATCCGGCCTCGCGCAAAAACCACAGATGAAGCGAGAGGCGCTTGAGCGCCTGATGCAGCAGTGGCCGGATGAGTGACTCTCCCCTCTCCCGGCGCGTGCCGCGCCACCCTCTCCCGCAAGGGGCGAGGGAAGATATTTTCCCTCGCCCCTTGCGGGGGAGGGTGGCGAGCGCAGCGAGACGGGAGAAGGGAATTGAAAAGGACACAACATGCAAGACTTAAATCTAAACACACAAGCCCTTCGCAGTGAAATGGAAGGCCTGTCGCGCCTCGCGGATTCGTTTGGCAGTAAATTGGTGACATCACTGGCGCAAGCGGTGATCCACGGTAAAAAATTGTCGGATGTTTTTCGTTCGATGATGCTGTCCCTGGCCAATCAGGCCTTGTCTTCGGCATTGAAGCCGATTGGCGAATTGGTGGGCAGTTTCGCCTCCTCATTGTTTGCCAATGCGCGGGGCAATGTGATGTCGCAAGGCCGCGTGCAGCCCTTCGCCATGGGTGGCATTGTCAACAGCCCCATGATGTTTCCGCTGCGCGGTGGCACGGGCCTGATGGGCGAAGCGGGGCCGGAAGCCATCATGCCTTTGGCGCGGGGGCGTGACGGCAGACTCGGCGTGCGCATGGCGGGGGCCGGCGGGTCAAACGTCACCATCAATATTTCAACGCCCGACGTGCAGGGCTTCAGGCAATCGCAGGGGCAGGTGGCAGCGCTGGTGGCACGGGCTGTGTCACGCGGGCAAAGAAATCTTTGAATGGGGAATTTGTAATATGGCATTTGACAATGTGAGATTTCCAACCGCAGTTGCGCGGGGCGCAAGCGGCGGGCCGGAGCGGCGCACCGAAATCGTCTCCACCGCATCTGGCCGTGAGGAGCGCAACAGCCGTTGGTCCCATTCAAGGCGGCGTTATGATGTGGGCGTTGGCATAAAGTCACTCGGCGATTTGCATAACGTCATAAATTTCTTTGAGGCGCGGCGCGGGCGGTTGCATGCGTTTCGCTTCAAAGATCATGTCGACTTCAAAAGCTGTGCCGCCGTGGCAACGCCATCGGCAACAGACCAGGTGGTGGGCCTGGGCACGGGGAGCCTTGCGGCATTTCAGTTGGTGAAAACCTACGGTGCGCCTGACAGGCCCTATGCGCGGACGATCATTGCACCTGTGTCGGGAACAGTGCTGGTTGCGGTCAACGCCGCAGCGACAACGCAATTCACGTTGAACGCAATGACGGGCGTGGTGACCTTCAATGCCGGACAGATTCCGGCGGCGGGTGCCACTGTCACGGCGGGCTTTGAATTCGATGTGCCCGTGCGCTTCGACACAGACCAGATCAGCATCAACCTCACGCATTTTGCGGCGGGTGAGGTTCCGGAAATTCCGTTGATTGAGGTGCGGACATGAGACTGATTTCATCTGCACTGCAAAGCCATCTCGACAGCGGCACCACGACCCTGTGCAATTGCTGGAGGCTTCGTTTGAAGACTTTGGGGACGCTTGGATTTACGGATCACGATGAGCCGCTGAATTTCGATGGCACGGTGTTTGAGGCGGCGGCGGGTTTTACAGGCAGCGAAATTGAATCGTCGCTTGGCTTTGCCGTCGACAATCTGGACGCCAAGGGCGCGCTGCAATCCACACAGCTTGATGAAGCGCGGCTGCGCAATGGTGATTTTGACCATGCGGAAGTGGAGGTGTGGCGCGTCAACTGGAGTGATCCATCGCAACGCGTGTTGCAACGCAAAGGCCATCTTGGCGAAGTGACAACGGGCAGTGGCGGGTTTGAAGCGGAGGTGCGCGGCCTCGCGCACCTGTTGAACCAGCAGCAGGGCAGGGTGTTTCAATTTGGCTGCGATGCGATTTTGGGGGACACGCGTTGTGGTGTGAACATCAATGAAGCGGCACTCAGCGACGCGGGCACTGTGGCGTCCATTGATGACGCTGAACTGGTGTTGAGTGGCATTGGCTTTGCAGATGATTGGGCGACGCGTGGCACCATTGCTTTCACGAGTGGTGCGGGTGTCGGCAAAACCTTGAGCGTGCGGCGGCATCGCCTCGTGTCAGGGCAAACGCGGGTGAGCCTGTGGGCCGTGCCGACATTTGTGATTGCACCGGGTGTTAGCGTGATTTTGCGCGGCGGTTGCGACAAGCAGTTTGCAACGTGCCGCGCGAAATTTTCCAACGGCGTGAACTTCAGAGGTTTTCCGCACATGCCGGGAACAGACTTTGTGCTGTCGAGTCCGGACCAGGGTGACAGCACGAATGATGGCGGACGGCGGGGGTGAGGGGAAGCAAAAGGGATTTTACCATGACAACACAGAACACAATCATCAGCGCTGCACGCGGCTGGATCGCAACACCTTACCAGCATCAAGCTTCACTCAAGGGCGTGGGCTGCGACTGCCTGGGTTTGGTGCGGGGCATTTGGCGCGAGGTTTATGGCGGGGAGCCGGAAGCGGCTCCACCTTATGTTTCGGATTGGGCAGAGTCTTCGCCATTTGAAGCATTGGCTGAAGCGGCGCGGCGGCACATGATGGAGATTGCGCCGGCAGAATTTGAAGGCGGTGATCTGCTGCTGTTCCGGTGGCGCGGGCACCTTCCTGCAAAACATGCAGGCATTGCAGCCGGCGCAGACAGCATAGTCCACGCTCAGGATGGTGCACGCGTTGCTGAGGTTTGGCTCACACCGTGGTGGAAACGCCGCATCGCTTTTGCATTCCGATTTCCTGAGGTGAAATAAACATGGCAACAGTTGTTCTTTCATATGCCGGTGCGGCAATCGGTTCTTATCTTGGTGGCCCCATCGGCGGCATCATTGGCCGCACGGCGGGCGCTGTTGCCGGCAATTACATTGACCAGCGCCTCTTCGGCCGGAAGCAGCGCTTCGAGGGTCCGCGCACGCAGGATCTGCGCGTGCTGGCGTCGGAAGAGGGCGCACCCATTCCTGCGTTGTGGGGCCGCATGCGGATTGCCGGCCAGGTGATCTGGGCGACCAACATTGATGAGGTGGTGACAACCAGTTCGAAAAAATCCGGCGGCAAAGGCGGCCCCAAGGTCAAGACCACAACCTACTCCTACTTCGCCAATTTTGCGGTGGGCCTGTGTGAAGGCGAGATCGACGGCATTGGCCGGGTCTGGGCCGATGGCAAACTGATTGACCTCACCGCCACCACAGCACGGCTCTATCACGGCAGCGAAACCCAAACGCCAGACAGTTTGATTGAGGCGATCGAAGGTGCGGGGAAATCTCCGGCCTATCGGGGTCTTGCCTATATCGTGTTTGAGAAATTGCCGTTGGAGAAATTCGGCAACCGGATCCCGCAACTGTCGTTTGAAGTTTTGAGAGGCGGCAACGGGGCTGCAAAACTGATACGTGCGGTGAACATCATTCCCGGCTCCACGGAGTTTGGCTACGACACGACGGTGGTGACGCGGAAACCCTCTGCGGGGAAAACCGAAAATGAGAACGCACATCTCGCCGGAGGTGAGACTGATTTCACCCTGTCGATGAATCAATTGCAGGCGACGTGCGCCAATGTCGAGGCGGCGTCACTTGTGGTGGCGTGGTTTGGTGATGACCAGCGGTGTGGGCAATGCACGTTGCGGCCCAAGGTTGACAACGCGGTGAAGATCACGAGTGGTACAACGTGGCAAGTGTCGGGGTTGACGCGTTCACTGGCGCAATCCGTTTCTGGATACGGCGGTGTCGCCGCTTTTGGCGGGACACCGAATGATGCCAGTGTGGTGCGCGCCATTCAGGACATGCGCGCGCGTGGACTTGACGTGATGTTTTATCCCTTCATCCTGATGGACATTCCGCAAGGCAATGCATTGCCCGATCCCTATGGCGGTGCAACGCAAGGGACCTACCCGTGGCGGGGGCGGATCACGGCGTCAATTGCACCCGGGCTTGGCGGGACACCGGACAAGACAGCGACGGCAGCGACGCAGATTGCAAATTTTGTCGGCACGGCTTTGCCGAGCCACTTCACGATCAATGGAACAACGGTGGCTTACTCCGGCCCCGCCGAATGGTCCTACCGCCGCATGATTCTGCACTACGCGAAACTTTGTGCGGCGGCGGGTGGCGTGGATGCGTTTCTGATTGGCAGTGAGTTGCGCGGGCTGACCACTTTACGGTCTGCGGCGTCGGTCTATCCATTCGTTGCGGCGTTGCAGACACTGGCGGCCGAAGTGAAGGCGATTTTGCCAGCCGCGAAAATTTCCTATGCCGCTGATTGGACAGAATGGTTTGGACATCACCCGCAGGACGCCAGCTTTGACGTGCATTTCCATCTTGATCCGCTCTGGGCATCAACATCCATCGATTTCATCGGCATCGACAATTACATGCCGCTGTCGGATTGGCGTAATGGCCTTGCTCATGCGGATGCCGTGGCTGGCGCGGCGTCAGTCTATGACCTCGACTATCTGAAAGGCAATGTTGCCGGAGGTGAGGGTCATGACTGGTTCTATTCTTCAACCGCCAACCGCAATGCCCAGACGCGAACGGCCATAACCGATGGTGCCCATGGCAAGCCTTGGGTGTTTCGCAACAAGGACCTGAAAAACTGGTGGCTCAACCCGCATTTCAACAGGCCAGGTGGTGTTGAAAGTGGCGCGGCCACAGGCTGGGTGCCGCAGTCAAAACCGTTCTGGTTCACCGAGGCGGGTTGCCCCGCGATCGACAAAGGCAGCAACCAGCCGAATGTCTTTGTGGATGAAAAATCGTCCGAGAACGCCATGCCATATTTTTCCAGTGGCCAGCGCGATGACGTGATGCAGAGCCGTTATGTGCAGGCGGTGCAGGAGTATTGGCAGGTCGCAGGCACACACAATCCGGTATCATCTGTATACGGACAAAACATGCTGAACGCATCCCGGACTTTCTTTTGGGCATGGGATGCGCGGCCATTTCCGGTGTTTCCGGCACGTACCGACATCTGGGCCGATGGCAGCAATTATGGGCGGGGCCATTGGCTGAATGGCAGGTTGGGTGCGTCTGACATTGCAAACCTGATTGCGGATATTGCAATGCGTTCCGGCCTTGTCGACATCGACACGCGACCTGTGAACGGGTTGGTTGACGGCTTTGTGCTGGACCGGCCCATGGCGGGCCGGGAGGCATTGTCGGGTTTGCTCGACACCTTTGCCATTGATGCAGTGGAGAGTGAGGGGAAGCTCAAATTCATTTCGCGCAACTCAGCTGTTGCAGCCGGTTTTACCAAACTTGATTTGGCGGAAATCAGCAGTGAAACACCGTTGATTTCGGAGACACGCATGCAAGAAGCGGATTTGCCGTTTACCGTGCGTTTGACCTATGTGGAATCTGGATTGGATTATCGCAATGCGGCGGTTTCGCAGTCCAGGCTGGGAACGCAAAGCGAGCGGTCAATTTATTTTTCCCTGCCAGCCGCCGTGTCCCAGGCCGTGGCGCAAATGCGGGTGGATATTGCACTTGAAGAAGCGTGGTCGCAGAGGAGCCGGGCGTCGTTTGCGCTGACACCATCTGATTTGGGCGTCGAGCCGGGTGATGTTGTGACACTCGAAGGCCGCCGTCATCGGGTGACGCAAGTCAATGATGGTGAAGCGCGCAAAGTGGAGGCGATCCGCTTCGAGCCTTACGTCTACGATCCGCCGCCAGCACCAGCGCGTGGTGAACAGGTTGATGTGATTGCAGCAGTCGGTGCGCCATCGGTTGTGATGATGGAATTGGCAACGGGTGCGGCGGCTCCGTGGATTGCAGCGCAAGCAACACCTTGGCCAGGCTCCCTTGCAGCGCTTCGCAGTCCCGGCACGGCGGTGTTTGCCTACAATCGCAGTGTGGATGCGCAAGCGACGATGGGGACGACACTCACCGCCTTGCCGGATGGCGTGATGTGGCGGGTCAATGCAGGACAAGTATTGGATGTGAGGCTGGATTTCGGCGCGCTGTCTTCAACCACACGACGCGACATGCTGGATGGTGCGAACATTGCGGCGGTGGGAAACGCCGCGACAGGTTACGAGATCATCCAGTTCGAAGCGGCCGAGCTGATTGCAGCTGATGCTTACAGGTTGAAGGGCTTACTGCGCGGGCAAGCGGGAAGTGCGGCGGAAGTGTTGGCACTGCGGGGAGCGGGGCAGGATTTTGTTTTGCTCAACGAAGCTGTGGTGCCCGGTATCGTCACCCAGGAAGCAGCGGCACGTGATTCAATCTGGCGCATCGGGCCTGCCACACTTGATCACGCCCATCCAGCCTATGTGATTTTGAATCTTGGGCCAACGCTGAAAGCGTTGCGGCCACTGGCACCGGTGCAGCTCAAAGCGCGCAAGGTTGCAGGCGGCGTGGATGTCAATTGGATCCGGCAAACGCGGGTTGATGGCGACAGTTGGGAATTGGCCGAAGTGCCGTTGGGCGAGACCACGGAAAGCTATCGCCTCGATGTGATGAATGGTGCGGCAGTGGCGCGAAGCTTCACGCGCATGACGTCAGATTGTTTTTACAGCGATGCCAACATGACCGCCGATTTCGGCGCACCACCATCCACTCTCACGCTGCGCGTGGCGCAGCTCAGTGCCGTGACAGGTGCTGGAACATTTATTGAAAGGACACTCAATGTCTGACTCTCCATCGCTTGTGTTGCCGTATCTGGCGGCGGCACAGGCGCAAAAACATGTGACGCACAACGAAGCGCTGTCGCTGCTGGATGGCCTTGTGCATCTGGCGGTGGTTTCCCGGGTGGTGGCAACACCTCCGCCGAGCCCGGCAGATGGTGCGCGCTATCTGATCCCCGCATCTCCGACAGGCGATTGGGCGGGGCAGGTTGGAAAAATAGCACTCCGCATGGATGGCATCTGGCGCTTCATCACAGCGAAGGAAGGTTTCCGGCTTTGGGTGTCCGATGAAGATGTGCTGCTGAGTTTTGATGGTACGAACTGGGTGGCATCAGGTGTGCCCAGCGCGCTGCAAAACCTGACGCTGCTGGGTGTCAACGCCACGGCGGATGCGACCAACAAACTCACGGTGTCATCCACAGCGACTTTGTTCAATCACGTGGGCAATGGCCATCAGGTCAAGCTCAACAAGAATGTAGCGGCGGACTCAGCGTCGTTCCTGTTCCAGACCGGCTTTTCCGGCCGCGCCGAATTCGGAACGACCGGCGATGACAATTTCCACCTCAAGGTCAGCGCCGACGGATCAAGTTTCACTGAAGTGGTGGTGGCTGACGCAGCATCCGGGCGGCTTGATGTGCAAAAGACTTTGCGCCTCGTGCCCCAGTCTGGAGACCCGGCAAGTCCGTTGGACGGTCAGCTTTGGTATGACTCCACACTGAACCAGTTGCGCCTGCGTGCCAATGGCACGTCTCAATCTCTCGGCTCTGGCGGCGGTGGCGGCAGTGGCATCGAATTCGGTGCGCTTGCCGCGCGCTCTCTCATTCTCAATTGAAAGGACTTCACACATGGCGATCAACACGCAACCCATCTTCACCCGGAAGGGTGACATCCAATGGGCCCCGTCGGCGCTCACCGCCGCCAACACCGCCAAGGACGGCACAGGCACGGTTTCGACCGCTTTCACAGCGGGCGCCGATGGCGCGTTTTTGCAAAGGCTCGTTGCACGTCCCCTGGGCACCAACGTCGCGACCGTGCTGCGCGTCTTCGTCAACAATGGTGGAAGCAATGCGACGGCAGCCAACAATACATTGATTGCAGAATTGACGTTGCCCGCGACAACCTTGAGCGAAGTTGCGGCACAGCCACCCTATGAATTGCCCCTGAACCTGGTGTTGCCGAATGGCTACAAGTTGAACGGCAGCATCGGCACGGCCGTGGCTGCGGGATATCAGCTGTCGGTCTTCGGCGGCACTTATACGGCGTGAGGAGTGACACATGTTTGATGCTTCACATCTTCCCAACGTGATGAATGGCGCGGACATTCAAATTTTCCGCAACGGCGGGCAATGGCAGTCGTGGACGAAGCCGCGCGGCAAATCCATGCTCTTCATTCTTGCCATTGGTTCAGGTGCCGGCGGCGGCGGCGGCTTTACTGGCGCAACAGCAACCGCACGCGGTGGCGGCGGTGGCGGTGGTGCGGGAGCCATCGCCAAGCTTTTGTTGCCTGCTGTCTTTGTTCCCGATACCCTCTATTGCCAGCCAGGTGTTGGCGGGCTGGGTGGGGCGGCAAGTGTTGTGGGCGGCGGCGGTACGCAATCATGGGTCACCACTGAACCTTCAACGGCGGCAAACCATCAGCGTCTTCTTGCAACAGGCGGTACCGCTGCGGGTGGTGGCGGTGCGGGAACAGCAGCGGCAGCGGGTGCAGCGGGAAGTGCAGGCGCTGTGGGCTCAATCGCTACACCTCTGACGGCACTCGGTGTTGTTGTTGTAACCGTTGGTGGTGCGGGTGCGGCAGGCGGTGTCCAGACAGGTGCGGCAGGTGCGGCGGTCACAGCCGCAACGGCCACGTCAGGTGGCTCCGGTGGTGCCGGGACTGGAACAGCAAACACCAATTTCGCGGGCGGCAATTTTACTGGCAACAGTTGGATGCCGAGCCTTGCGGGAGGACTCGCTGCCAGTGATGGCAACCATGGTTATGAATTGTCGCCGGCAGGCATCTGGATGTTGCAAGCCGTCATCGGTTTGTCCGGCACGGGCGGTGGCTCCAATGGTGCAGGCCAAGGTGGTGCGGGTGGCAACGGCGGCTTCGGCAATGGCGGCGGTGGCGGCGGTGCGGGTGTGACGGGCGGCAAAGGTGGCAACGGCGGCCACGGTGTCATCATGATTGCGAGTTGGTGACAGCATGGGAGACGTTGAACGTGACATTGGCTCACTCGAAGCCCGCATGCAGAATGTCGAGTCAGAACTGCACGCGATACGCGCTGATGTGCGCGAGATTCGTGATGCGCTGGTGGGTGTGCGTTACGGCTGGCTGTTTTTGACAGGGGCATTGACGCTGGCCAGTGCGCTGGGGGCAGTGGCTTCGAGATGGGTGGGGCAGTTGATGCAGAATGTGAACTGACAACCGTCGTGGTCATCGCCTGAAGTCAAGGGACCTCTCCCCCGCTTCGCGGACCCTCTCCGAAGGGGAGAGGGACTCGTGGTGCGAGCACCCTGAACAGTAAAACGGGAAGTCGCGGCAAGAGGTCCCTCTCCCCTTCGGAGAGGGTCCGGCGAAGCCGGGGGAGAGGTCCCTTGGCTGCACAAATGGTGTGTGCACGCGATTGGCAAAGGGGATTTCAATTTTTTCAGCAAAGGAACACAATCATGTTGCGATTTTTGTCGGCGGCAGCTTTTGGGCTGGCCGCTTTTTTGTTGTTTGCGCCGATGAGCGGTGCAGACGTATGCCTGACGCCTGAGAAAGTGCGGGCGAGCCTCGTGCAGAATATTCCGGGTGTAGACGTGCGTGAATTGAAAGCGGCGTCTGCGCAAACCTTCATGCTGGCCTTCAATGCCGTGCCACCACGTTCTGATGTGCGTGCGGGTGCCATTGTTTTGGCGCGTCATGCTGCGGCACCGCAGGCGGTGGCCATTTTCTTCTGGAAAGGCTGCATGGTGAGCCGTGCGGTTTTGCCCGTGGCGGTGCTGGACGCGCTCCTTGCCTCTATCGAAAAGGAGGCCTGAGCCATGCAGATGACTGAAGAGGGCTTGGCCCTGATCAAGGAATTTGAGGGATTTCGTGCGCGGGCCTACCGTGATGCGGTGGGTGTTTGGACAGTGGGCTACGGCCACACCAGCATGGCTGGGGCACCACAGGTGACGCCTGATTTTGTTGTCACGCGTGAAGAAGGTGCGAAAATCCTGGCGCATGATGTGGAGCTTTTTGCAAAAGGCGTGCGGGCAAGTGTGCATGTGCCGTTGAGTGACGCGCAGTTTTCAGCACTTGTATCATTTGCCTATAATGTGGGTGTTGGCGCATTCCGGAACTCCAGCGTGTTGAAAGCCGTCAACGCCCGCGACTTTGACGCGGTGCCGCGCCGGCTCAATCTCTGGGTCAAGGCGGGTGGGCGCACATTGCCGGGGTTGGTGCGTAGACGTGCGGCAGAAGGTGTGCTGTTTTTGGCAGCGCCGGAAGTGGTTGTCGCGCGCCCTGTGGAAGTGGTGAAAGCCAAGCCCATTGGCAAAAGCCGCACCGTGTGGAGCGCTCTTGCCGCTGCGGTTTTGGCGCTGGTGCAAGGCGTCTACCTGATGAACCTCAACATCGTGTTTTTGGGCATGGCACTGATCGTGCTCGCATGCGCGGGCTTGATCATCTTCGAACGCATCAAGAAAATGAAACTGGAGGGACTGTGATGTTGCTGACATCTTCCATCGTAACGGGGCTCGTGAATTCCATTCTCAATGGCCCCGTGAGCAAAGCGCTCGACGGCTACATCAAGGACGTGGAACTGCGCCGCAAACTGCAGGCGGAACTGGAAACACGCCTGACGGAGCATGTGGACAAGGCCATGGTGCTCGAACAGCAGGTGGTGTTGGCGGAAGTCAATTCCGAACACTGGCTGTCACGCAGCTGGCGGCCGATTTTGATGTTGTCGCTCCTGGGCTTTCTGGGGCTGGTGGGTGTGATTTTGCCTGTGTTGGACTGGGCCGTCGGATACGCGGTGCCCTTCAACCCCCGCTGGCAGAATTTACCACCGCAGTTCTGGGATTTTCTGACTGTGGGTGTGGGTGGCTACATCGGCGGCAGGTCACTGGAAAAGGTGGCGCAACAGGTGCTGGTGGGGAAGGTGCGGAAGTAGGGATCCCCGAAGCGCCGGATTTTTGTATTGGTATCGTCATAAGGTCTGTTAGTTATCGTCTAAAAGATGGTTTGATACGATATATCCAACAATCCTCCATAGGAGGGCTTGACCCGCCTACCCAGAACCACCCACAGTCGCAGTCTGGTTCGGCGGCTCAAGGCCGCCGATGGAGAAATACGGGATTTGATCCCACTTGATCGCTTGACGCACCAATCCCCATTTGAGTGTGAAAGCGATTCCACGAAAACCGGAACCGCTCTAAGTTTGAGGTGTGGCTGCATGGACCTTGAAATCCAGCCCCGCATGGTTAAATACCCATGAATTCATAAGCTTGGCCCAATCAGAAACCGTTCATCTGCCATTCAGGTGCAGTGCGGTAGATGGGTCTCATGAACCAACGCTTTGTTGAAATGGAGTTGAACGTGAAAACGATACTGGGGGCAGTTTCGCTTGTTCTGGTGATGGCTTTGGGCCAGCCCGCACAGGCCGCAAAAATCAAGGATGTGGTGTCGGCGGCAGCTGATGCATCGTATGACGTTGCCGAAGGCGAAGCCGGCATCAGCGAAGGCCAGGCGGCTGACATTGCGCAGTCCACCCAGCCCGGTGCCAAGGTCATCAAAGTCAAACTCTTGCCTTCGGGCGTTTATGCTGTCACTCTCAAGGAAGGCGGCAACGTGACCCGCGTGATGGTGGACGCAAACTCAGGCGCTATCATGTAAGTTGCGGAGGGGCTGCTGCCGGATCACTCTGATAGGGCCCTTTTGCATGCGCATACTTGTAGTTGAAGATGATGTTGACCTGAACCGACAGCTTGTTGGCGCGTTGACGGACGCTGGATACGTCGTTGACAAGGCACATGACGGCGAGGAGGGACATTTCCTTGGTGACACTGAACCTTATGACGCTGTGGTCCTTGACCTCGGTCTTCCGGTGCTCGATGGGGTGAGCGTTCTGGAAAAATGGCGCCGCGCCGGGCGCAAGATGCCTGTGATCATTCTCACTGCGCGTGACCGCTGGTCCGACAAGGTGGCAGGCTTTGATGCGGGTGCAGATGACTACGTCACCAAACCTTTTCACATGGAAGAAGTGCTGGCCCGGGTGCGGGCGTTGGTGCGCCGCACGGCGGGACATGCCTCAAGCGAAATTTCCTGCGGGCCCGTAACCCTCGACACCAAGGGTGCCCGTGTGTTGGTGAATGGCATGGCGATCAAGCTCACGTCGCTGGAATACCGCCTGCTGGACTATCTCATGCACCACAAGGGCAAGGTGGTCTCCCGGTCTGAATTGGTCGAACATCTCTACGACCAGGATTTTGACCGTGATTCAAACACTGTCGAAGTGTTCGTTGGCCGCTTGCGCAAAAAACTCGGCGTTGATGTGCTGCACACCATCCGCGGCATGGGATATTGCATTTCCGAACCGGGACATGAAAACTAATTCACTCGCGTTCCGCCTCACGGCCACGGCGGCGGGTGTTGCACTTGTGCTTTTGGCCATCGCGGCTGTATTGCTGGGTGGCTTGTTCCAGCAGGCTCTTGAGCGCAATTTTGATGCGCGTTTGCGCGCTGCCATCGATGCGTTGTCAGCCAATATCGTCCCGGGGCCTGATGGTGCGCCAGTGTTGGATGCCAAGCTGGCGGATACCCGTTTTGAAGTGGCGAATTCCGGTTGGTATTGGCGCGTCGTGCCGCAAAAACCGGGTTTGTCTGGCATCAAGTCTGACTCTCTGGTGAAGGAGTTGCCGGCCATCCCTGCGGCTCAACTTGCGTCACGCGACATTGACCGCATCGCCACTTTCAGCATGCGCGATGCCGAGGGCCAGCAACTGCGCGCCATCGAACAGCGTGTCACCTACAATGACAAGCCGTTGGAATATGCTTTACTGGTGACTGGCAATTTTGATGAATTGCGCAGCGAAGTGCGGGCTTTTCTGCGGGCATTGCTGGCCACCTTGGCGCTTCTGGGTGGCGGGCTTCTCGCCGCGATTTTCTTTCAGGTGAATTTCGGTCTACGGCCGATGAAGCTGATGGAAAAACGGCTCACCGATATTCGCAGCGGCAAAATCGAAATGCTTGAAGGTGAATTCCCAAGCGAGATGCAGCCGGTGGCGGATGAACTGAATCTTCTCGTCCAGTCCAATTTTGAGATCATCGACCGCGCCCGCATGCAGGTGGGCAACCTCGCCCATGCCCTCAAGACGCCCATCAGTGTACTGACGAATGAGGCGCGCGATACGCCGGGGCCTTTGGCTGAAAAGGTCAAGGAACAGATTGAGGTGATGCGTGACCAGGTGAATTTGTATTTGGACCGCGCCCGCCGCGCCGCCCGTGCGCAAAGCATTGGTGCCGCCACCGAAGTTGAAACAGTGTTGCAATCCCTTGGCCGCACGCTGGAGCGCATCAACCGGGACAAGGGTGTTGCCATCAGCGTGGAATGTGCGCCGGGTTTGAAATTCCGGGGAGAGCGCCAGGATCTTGAGGAGATCGTCGGCAACCTGATGGACAATGCCTGCAAGTGGTCGAAGGGAAAAGTGGAAGTGCGCGGCACACTTTCGACGATATCCGGCGAAGATGGACGGCCCTGGCTTTTAATTGAAGTCGATGATGATGGGCCGGGCCTCAAGCCGGAACAGCGCGAAACCGCCGTGAAGCGCGGCCAGCGACTCGATGAAAGCAAACCCGGTTCTGGACTGGGACTCAACATCGTGACCGAAACGGCGGCCATGTATGGCGGCAGTGTTGAGTTGTCGGACGCCAGCATCGGCGGATTGCGCGTGGGCTTGCGGCTCCCCGCGTTGCACTAGACATTACGGCTTTGTAACAAATCCACTTGTTTGACTCTCGGTTAAATTGAAACCGAAGCGTGCCATGTTGTTTTTGACCAAGTGATAAATAAACCGTCTTGTGCGAAAGAATACCAGTCAGGTTGATTTCCATTTGATAACATGTCTAGACTGCGTTGGGGCGATGTGACGCGCATTCGTTGCTCAGGGTTCTTAACCTTAAGTTGAATGATGGTGAATTCGGTTGGCAGGCATTCCGTATGCTACCCCCGGTCACGGGTGCCTGTCTGGGGAGCGAGCCATGGGCTCGCTCCCCTATTTTACGGCTATCGTGTGTAGCCAAGGGACCTCTCCCCCGCTTCGCGGACCCTCTCCGAAGGGGAGAGGGACTCGTTCAACCAC
>JANPCE010000044.1:0-58066 GCA_031430795.1 Hyphomicrobiales bacterium | reverse complement strand
CGAGCGCAGCGAGACGGGAGAGGGGAGTGAGCCGAAGTGCCAATGATCCACCTCACTTGCCATGCGACTGGCATCACCCAGATCAGCGAAATACCCAAACCCGAAATCGGCCCCGGTGAAATCCTCCTGCGCATGGACGCCTGCGGTATTTGTGGAACCGATCTGATGAAGGTCTATGACCCAACAACACCAAAGCCCGTGCAACTCGGCCATGAGATTGCGGGAACAGTTATTGAAGTTGGAAAAGGTGTTTCAAAGTTCCACATCGGCCAGCGCGTGGCCGCTGCCCACCATGCACCTGACTACACCTCGCACTTCGCCTTGCGCGGCAGCCCAACGCAGGATCCCCACTTCAAAGCCACAAATATATCGCCCGGTGGTTTTGCCGAATTCATCCGCATCCCCGCAGATTTGGTGCCACACACTGTTCACGCCATTCCAGACCATGTGCCAACACTGCGCGCCGCTTTCATGGAACCTTTGGCCTGCTGCATCCGCGCAACGCGGCGTGTATCCATAGCGAGGGGCGACACAGTTCTCATCGTCGGAGTGGGCGCCATCGGTTTGCTGTTCGTCCCCCTGCTCCATCACCTCGGCGCAGATGTGATCGCGGCGGACATCAGCCCGGAGAAACTGCAAGCTGCAAAAACCTGGGGAGCAGCAAACACATTTCTCGCGGGTGAAGATTCAAGTGTCACCCATAGCACCACCTCCAACCGTGGCGTCGATGTCGTCATCCTCACCACCACCAACGCAGCAACCATCGCCCTCGCCCTCAAATCCTTGCGTGATGGCGGCACTCTTATTCCGTTTGGCGTGAAGCCAAACATGATCGCCGCGTTTGACTTCTGGCAAATCTACCGCCGCGAAATCAGTGTTGTCACAAGCTATTCGGCAGCACCCGAAGATTTGAAAGACGCAATGGCATTGTTGTCTGGAAATGGCTTCGAACTGGAAAAAACCATTTCGCAGACATATCCATTGTCCCGTGCTGGCGAAGGTTTTGCAGCGCTGCACGCAATGCGCGCCTCAAAGGTGGTTATCACGCCCTGAACCTTCGATGGCTTTGGCCTTGCTGGCATGCATGGCAATGACGCCGGACACAGCAATCAGTGTCATGCCCATTAACGTGGTCCATTGTGGAACCTCGCCGAACAACGCAAAGCCAAACACGACGGCCCAGATCATGCCCGTACACTCAAACGGCGTGACGACACTGTTTTCACCGACACGATAGGCATGGACAAGAAACAGCGAGCCGAATGCTGCGATGACACCGCACGATGCCATCAGGCCCATGTCCCGCCAAACCGGTACCACCCATTGCCGCAACAAAAAGTCCAGACTTGGATGTCCCGGCGGTTGAATGTTCAGCGCAGTGATGATTCCCAAAAACAGAAACGGTATGATGAAATAGATGAAGTTGCCGTAAAAGGTGATGACGCTTGAAGGCACTTCGGGGCTGTATTTTCGCGTCAGCACCATGGCCAGCGCATAGGTGACAGCGCTGATGAGCGACAGCAACGCTGCAGGATCGAACAATCCAAAGCCCGGTCGCAAAATTGCGGCCACGCCCAACAGCCCGATCAAAACCGCTCCCCAGGCTTGCAACCCGACCTTTTCTCCAAGCAACGGACCAGACAACAACGTCACAAACACCGGCACCATGAAATAAAGCGCCACAGCCTCGGCCAGCGGCAAAGCCGGGAAGGCCATGAAATAACTGGTGTAGGCCACCAAAAGGATGGCACCGCGCAAACACAGGAAACCCCATTTCGGTGTATCCAAGGCAGCAATGCCTGCATTGCGTGAAACCAGCACCACAAGAATGGGAAAGGCAATGATTGCCCGGACAACAAGTGCGAGTGTCACCGCATGGTCACCGCTGATCAGCTTGATCACCGTATCCTGCACGGAAAACACAAGTGAGCCCGCGCAAAGCGCTGCTATGCCAATCAGATTGTTGCGCGCCACCGTCGAGGACATTGACACTGCATATCGGCAGCGCTGAGTCTCAGCAATGCGCTGGAGCCTTGCCTGCGTTGCAGAATTCTAACGCTTCGATGCCCTAAAGTTGACCGACGTCACGTCTTCGCAGCATAAGCCACGGCAATATCCGCCGCAACCCGCGCATTGTTCATCACCAACGCAATGTTGGCCGCAAGTGAGCGCCCCCCGGTGATTTCCGATATACGCTTCAACAGGAAAGGTGTGACGTCTTTGCCTGCAATGCCTTGTGCCGCAGCCTCGGCAAGGGCCGCTTCAATATGAGGCGCAATCTCCGTCCTTGGTATTTCGGCTTCGACCGGAATGGGATTGGCCACCACGACACCGCCCTCAAGGCCCAGCCGCCACTTTGCACGGAGCAGTGCCGCAACGTCTTTGGCAGCGTCGCAGCGCTGCGTGAGTTTCAGCCCACTCTCTCGGGAATAAAACGCGGGGAAATCATAGGTGTCGAAACCGACAACAGGCACGCCCTGTGTTTCCAGATATTCCAGCGTCAACGGCAAATCCAGAATGGCCTTGGCTCCGGCCGTTACCACCGCAACATTGCTTATACCAAACTCCACAAGGTCGGCCGACACATCAAACGTCCGCTCTGCGCCACGATGTACACCACCCATCCCGCCCGTGGCAAACACTGTAATGCCCGCCATGGCGGCAATGCGCATGGTGGAGGCAACTGTTGTGGCCCCATCCATTTTTAGCGACACGGCATAGGCGATATCGCGTGTCGACACTTTGATGATGCCGGGTCCGGTGCGCGCGAAACCTTCAAGCTCCACGGGCGAAAGCCCGGCGCACAATGAACCATCCACAATCGCAATCGTCGCAGGAACAGCACCGTGTGCACGTATGACGCGCTCCACTTCCTGTGCCATGTCCAGATTTTGCGGAAACGGCATGCCATGGGCGATGATGGTGCTTTCCAGTGCCACAACGGGTTTGCCACCCGTCACCGCCTGACGCACCTCTTCCGTCATTTGGACTTTCATGCATGCTCCAGATAAGACATTTCGCTGGCGACAACGCGGCCCGCCATGACCTGCCCCTGTGCTGCCGCTTCAGCCAACGACACCCCGCACAACAAGCCATGGGCAAGCCCCGCGACTGCTGCGTCACCTGCCCCGGTCACGTCAACAACGGGTCCTGCAAAAGCCGCTTCCACGTGGGCAATCTCTGCACCATCAGAAACAAATGCGCCTTCCGATCCCGCGTGGATCACAGCATTGCGCAGGCCCTTGGCGTGGAGTGCAGAGAACGCATGTTCGATATCCCGCGTGCCGACGAGGGCTTCAACCTGATCAAAGTTCGGAGTGGCCAAATGAATATGGCCCTTCAACAAAAGTGCCGAGAGTTTTTCTGATTTCGGAATTGAAACGGTTTCGATGATGAATTTCTGGCGGCACCAATCCGCCATCACCAGCAAGGTTTCAATCGGCAAATTGCAATCCGCGACAACCAGCTTGGCTTCCTCAAAAACGGAAGCGTGCCGCATTACCGCCGCTGGCGTGAGTTGGCTGATCGCCTCCATGTCGTTGACTGCTGTCACCAATTCACCCATGGGATCAAGCACAGCAATATATGTGCCGGTTCGTTTTGCGGTGTAGCCAATCCGTGACACATCAACACCGACTGCCCGCGAGGCATCAACAGCAAGGCTGCCAAATGCATCTTCAGCCACCATGCTGATCAATGCAACGTCATGGCCAAGCACGGCGAGGTTATGGGCGATGTTGCGGGCAACCCCTCCGGCAGACATGGTGATGCGGCCCGGATTGGAGGTGCCAATGGTATTGGCATTCCCGCTCTTGGCCTTGATGTCATAATTGCAACCGCCGACGACAACGACCTCAGCCATTCTAGAAATCCGTCTTTACACCACCCTCGCGCACCCGCCGGTTTACGAAATCATCAAGTGCCGCACGGTGGCCCGCATCAAACGAAGGCTCAACATAAGCCTCCAGCGCCTGCTTATAGACCTTGTTGGCCTTTTTGTAAGCATCCGGACTGCCAGCCGCTGTCCATTGCTGCCAGTTCCGCCAATCCGAGATGATCGGCGCGTAGAACGCATTTTCAAAACGGTCCAAAGTGTGTTGCGTGCCAAAGAAATGCCCGCCCGGCCCAACATCTTTGATGGCATCTAGGGCGAGGGATTCCGTGCTTGTATCAATGGGTTGCAAAAAGGACTTGACCATCTGGATGAGATCACAATCCAATACAAATTTCTCGAAGCTGGCGACAAGCCCGCCTTCCATCCAGCCCGCACCATGCATGATGTAGTTGCCGCCACCCATGGTAACGCCCCAAAGCGAGAACACGCTTTCGTATGCCGCTTGCGCGTCAACGGTGTTGGCCGCACAGGTGTTGGAGGTGCGGTAAGGCAGGTTATATCGCCGCGCCATCTGTCCGCCGAGGATCGTCGATTTCATGTACTCCGGTGTGCCGAATGCAGGCGCACCTGATTTCATGTCAACGTTGGAAGTGAACCCGCCGTAGACGACCGGCG
This sequence comes from Hyphomicrobiales bacterium, assembly GCA_031430795.1. Taxonomy (GTDB): domain Bacteria; phylum Pseudomonadota; class Alphaproteobacteria; order Rhizobiales; family Aestuariivirgaceae; genus Aestuariivirga. Next base: position 53,556 of record JANPCE010000044.1, on the reverse strand, counting down.
CTCCTTTTCTCACCAGCTGGCAGAACGAAAGGCCGGCAAGCGCCTCAGCGTTCTGTAGTGAAACCGCCCCCGCAATGGTGACAGGCGCCATGGCACCCGCCAATGTGAACGGTGTCACGCATACGATTTGTCCCCGGGAAGACAGTTCCATCATTCCCATCAGCATGTTGTTGTCGAGCTTGAGTGGAGAGTTGGTATTGACGATCGTCATCAACGATGGCCGGCTCAGCAGGTCCTCTTCACTGACACCATGGGCCAGCCGCACGATCTCAATTGCATCCAAAACATTCTGCCGCCCCAATGAATAGCATTTCATCGGCTTGTCGATGAGAATGGCCTTGTCGCGGAGCGCTTCAAGATGTCGAATGGAAGGGTGCAGATCGATGGGCTCAACACTGTAGCCGCTCGACGCATCGATGCAGTTGAAGTGCTGCGTCAGTTTGAGGAATTTCTGGTAGTCCGCCCGCGTGCCGGGCCTGCGTCCGTTGTCCATGTCGTGGCAATTGGGCGGGCTTCCCACCGCCACAAACGCCATGTTGTTGCCGCCGATGGGAATGCTTTTGGCGGGGTTGCGTGCGTGGAACGTAAACTGAGATGGCGCATACGTGATCATCTCTTCAATCCACGCCGGATCAAAGCGCACCCGCTCACCATCGACCTTGCAACCCGCCTTTTTCAACAGGTCCCGCGCCTCCGGCAGGATGAAGTCCATGCCGATTTCAGACAATATTTTCAGTGATGCATGATGTATGGTCTCCACTTGATCGTCGGAAACAATTTTCGTCGGCTGGAAATGCCGCTTCACCACACCCGCTGGCAATTGCGGAATAATTGAACCCGCAGGCCCGCGCCGCACCGTGTCACGGCGGTTGCGGCGGGTGGGTTCAACGACAACGTCTGTCATGCTGCTTTTCCTGAAATCTTGTACATGCTCAGCGCCGGGTCAGACGCAACTTGTTTCATCAACCACTCTTCAAAGCGCTTGACCTTGTTTTTCTTGCGGTGCTCGCTGTTGCAGGCGAAATACCATTGGTGCCGATGCGGAACACGCAAAGGAAACGGCTGCATCAACCGCCCCAGCTTGATTTCTTCCGCCGCAAAGGGGCCGATGGTCATGGCAACACCCCGGCCCTCAATCGCCGCTTCCTGCGCAAGGATATAACTGTCAACCGTCAAACGGTTTTGCGGGGGAACACCTTTGATGCCAGCCGCTTCCAGCCAGATTTGCCAGTCTTCTTCTGCCGTGTAGACATCTATCAGCTTGTGTTTCAAAAGATCAGCGGGCGTTTTCAATATTGCCCCATTTGCCAAAAGCTTGGGCGAACACACTGGCACCAGCATGGATTGAAACAACGGCGCATAGTAGTGGCCCGCATGCTTGTTGCGCGCCAGCACGACACCCACATCAACGTTGCGCTCATCAAAATCCCAATCGATGTAAGACGTTGAGAGGCGCACCTTCATGTCCGGAAAACGCCGTTCAAAATCATGTAGCCGCGGAATCAGCCATTTCAACGCGACAGTGACATAGACCTGGATCGTCAACTCATTGTCCTGAACCGACGGGCGAACAGCTTTGGTATGCGCTTCAATCTGGTCAAAGGCGTCTTTGATGGTCGGAAAGTATGTCTGCCCCGCCGTCGTCAATTCAGCCCGCCGCGCATCCCGCCTGAACAGGGACAAACCGAGTCGATCTTCAAGCAACTTCACTTGGTGGCTGACAGCAGAGCGCGTGATGCCAAGCTCAGTCGCCGCAGCCCGGAAGCTGCCAAGCCTTCCCGCCGCCTCGAAAGCCGTCAAAGCCCGCAACGGCGGGAGATCACGTTTGGCCAATTGGATTCACCCTTAAATCAGCGCCATTAAGCACTTTGTTCGCATTTTCCACAGATTAGCAGATGTCTTGGGCTATTGCAGAATGCGTATGGTGAATTTTTTAGACGCATTGCCATACAATCAATCGCTTCACGTTTTGCAAGCGCATCGGTATTTTGCAAAAAAGGCGAGTGACTCCCCCTTTTGCCGTCATAGCCCGCTTCATGCGGGCTACCTATGGGTGTCTGACATGGGTGGCCCGCCTGAAGCGGGCCATGACAGATCGGGGGTGCTGAACTCTGTTCTATGTAATCAAGGAACCAATCATGACCCTCGTCGAAGATCTTTCAAAACGCCGTGGCGGCCGCGATGCGCGGCGGGCCATGCGCTCCCGCCCGTTGACCATGGATGAGGCAGCTGTTCGCCCCGGGATGAATGGTGGCCAATACAAACCTTTGAAGCATACGGAGATGGAGCGCATCCACCGGGCTGCACTTCAACTGCTTGAAACAGTTGGCCTTGGCAGCGCCATTCCGTCTTGCGTTGAAGCCATGTCAGCCAAGGGCTGCTGGATGAATGAAAAGGGAAGGCTGTGCATTCCCCCTGCCCTCGTCGAAGACACCATTGCCAAAGCCCGGCGCAATTTCGTGCTGCATGGCCGCGATCCCAAACATGATATGGAACCGTCCGGCACGAAGGTCTATTTCGGAACCGCAGGAGCGGCCGTTCATATCGTTGAACCGGCAACCCGGGAATACCGGGAGTCAGTGTTGGTTGATCTCTATGATGCCGGACGTATCGTTGATCTCTGTGAACACATCCACTTCTTCCAGCGCCCGATCACCGCACGCGACATGATCACCGGACATGACCTCGACATCAACACGATGTATGCCTGCCTGGCGGCAACGCAAAAACACGTCGGCACATCCATGGTGGACCCGGACCACGTGGCCGAATGCCTGCAGATATTGCACGCCATTGCTGGCAGCGAAGAGAAATGGCGTGAACGCCCCTTCGTGTCGCAATCCAATTGCTTCGTTGTCCCCCCAATGAAATTTGCCGAAGACGCCTGCCGCTGCCTTGAAACCGCTGCACGGGGCGGCATGCCCGTCTTGCTATTGAGTGCGGCACAGGCAGGTGCCACATCGCCTGCGGCTTTGGCGGGCACCGTGGTGCAAGCCGTGTCTGAGTGCCTGGCTGGCCTCGTCTACATCAACTGCATTGTGCCGGGTGCTGTCGCCATTTGGGGACCTTGGCCCTTCGTGTCAGACCTCCGCACCGGCTCCATGTCAGGCGGTTCCGGCGAACAAGCCTTGATCACCGCAGGCTGCGCCCAGATGGGACAATTCTACAATCTCACTGTCGGCTCAGCCTCAGGCATGTGCGACTCGAAACTGCCGGACATGCAGGCGGGCTATGAAAAAGGCGTGACCGCCGGCATTGCCGCCATGACCGGCATCAACCTGATGTATGAAAGTGCAGGCATGCACGCCTCGCTTTTGGGGTTCTGTTTAGAAAGCCTGCTGATCGACAACGATATGCTGGGCGCCATCAACCGCAATGTGCGCGGTATTGAAGTGACAGACGAGTCACTCTCAGTCGATGTCATTGCAGAAGTGTGTCTGGATGGGCCGGGCCATTATCTGGGTTCCCACCAAACCTTGTCATTGATGCAGAAAGACTATGTCTATCCGTTGATGGCCAACCGTATGAGCCCGAAGGAATGGATCGAAGCGGGCAAACCCGACATCGTGGAACGCGCCGCCGCCCGCAAGCGCGAAATACTTTCAACTTATTATCCCACCTACATCGACCGCGACATCGATGACCGTATTCGTGCCAAACATGATATCAGATTGGCGCGCACAGCAATGGAAATGGGCGACCCGAGGTGGAAGTGAACAGTGGAACATCCCATTCTCACGCGCATCAAGCTGGAGGGCTTCACGGCCCTGGGATGGTTTGAGACCAAGCGCGATGACGGCTTTTCGCCACTGACAAAGTTTGTCATTTTGATCGGAAATGCAGGCCCGGACATGTTCCGGCGCTTCGCCCGCAGCCGCAACCCAGCGACTTCGATGCTGGACGATTGGACGCGGGATGTGGTGACACCACTTGCCGCTGACTTGTGTGCCGAAGCCGTATTCCCTTTCGACACCCCACCCCGCCCTTTTCTCACCTGGGCGCGAAAGGCCGGGGCTGGACACACTTCGCCGCTCGGCCTCAACATCCACCGCACCTATGGCCTTTGGCACGCCTACCGCGCGGCGTTGTTGTTTCCGGTGGCATTCGATTTGCCAAGGAACAGCGCGGGCGCACATCCATGTGAGTCTTGCACCGACAAGCCATGCCTTTCCGCCTGCCCCGTTGCCGCGTTTGACGGCACACGCTACGACGTAAAGGCTTGCGGAAAATACATTCTTGCGGAAGCGGGCGCAGACTGCATGTCCGGTGGCTGCAAGGCACGGCTGGCTTGTCCCGTCGGCGTGCCTTATCAATACCCGCCGATGCAGATGCAATTCCACATGAAAGCCTTCCAGAAAGCACGAGCCGCAGACACACCATGAGCTACGAACCCATTCGCCAGAAACTGTCTGCCAATCAAAACATCATCCTTGATGGCGGCACAGGCACTGACATTCAAAGCCGCGGTGCTGTGATGACGACCGCAATATGGTGTGCGGACGCAAACCTGACGCATCCAGACATCGTTCAACTTGTTCACGCGGAGTATCTGGCAGCAGGTGCAGAGGTGATTACCGCCAACACCTACGCATCCAGCCCGTTCATGCTGCAAGGCGCAGGGCGGTTGGAAGAACTTGAACTCATCGACAGCACCGCTATGGCCCTTGCCCAGAAGGCCGTGGGCGGCAAGGCATGTGTTGCCGGTTCCATGTCAACGATGCGCCCCATGGCCACAGGATCAGACCGCAACAACTTCACTTTCACATGGAGTGAAACAGAAGCCCGCGCACTTTTCACCCGCAAGGCCAAGGCCTTGAAAGACCATGGTTCAGAGTTGATCTTGATGGAAATGATGCGCGACACTGACTACGCATTCTACGCCTGTGAAGCCGCCATTGCCACTGGCCTTCCCGTATGGATTGGCTTGTCGGCGGAGCCATCGAAGTCTGGTGGTCTGCAGGGTTGGGGCCGCGATGATTGCAGCTTTGATTCGATCGCCAAGCTTTTGGCCGCACTGAAACCCGCTGCCATGAGCATCATGCATACGGCCCCCAACGATGTCAGCGCAGCAATGGCAATACTGCACAAATATTGGAGTGGCCCCACCGGCGTCTATCCCGAGAGTGGATACTTCAAGTCCCCGGAATGGAGTTTTGAAGACACGATAACACCGGAAAATCTGGTCGCATTCGCGCGCGACTGGAAATCGGAAGGAGCCACAATCTTTGGCGGCTGTTGCGGAACGGGACCTGACCATGTCCGCGCATTGGCAGGTGCGTTCAAAGGATGAAAACCGGCTCTTGTCTGTGTGGTGCGGTGAAATACGAATTCGACGGACCTGCCCGCCCCGTCATTGTTTGTCATTGCAACCAGTGCCGCAAGCAAACGGGTTCGATGATGCATGCAACATCCGTATCCATTGACAGGTTTCGATTTACAGAGCAGCGCGGCTTGAAATGGTTTCGTTCCAGCGAAACTGCAGCGCGTGGATTTTGCTGTGAATGCGGTTCGGTGCTGTTCTGGAAACCGGACAGTGGTGACCGCATGTCTTTCACGGCTGGATCGATTGACGGCAAGACCGACCTCAGCATCGAAGGCCACATCTATTGCGGCTTTAAAGGCGATTACTATCAGGTGCCAGGCGGCGAAGGCTACCAGCGCCACGAGTGGGAAAACTGATCAGGCCCGCTTGGCCAATTCATCTCTGAGTTCGCCATAGCCCGTGAAGCGGTATTCATACGCCAGACCCAACTTTTCAGCTGCATCTCGTGCCCTTTGGTTCAGGTCCTCATCCGCAACCTGTGCCAAATAGACTACCTTGGTGTAGTTGCCGAAGTAGTCTGTCAGCAACTCCGGATGACGGTCGAGGCCAAGTCCTTGCCAAATCAACTTGTCAAATTGGCGCACGATATAGTCAGTCAGATAGAACGCTGTGAATTCTTCTTCAGAGGATTTGGCGAAAGCTGGATTGCCACTGAAAAAAGCATAGCAATGGGGGCCTGCAATACGCTCCACGCCTTCTTCCGCCAACATCTTGTCCAGAAGCCCGCCCGTGCCACAATCACCGTAAAGCACATAAATGGTGGAGTAGCGCGCCCTGTTCTCTTCAATCTTGGCGCGCACACCGGGCACAATTTCATCGGGTGTATTGTGCCACTTCGCAGGCAGGCACTGGATGTCGAAACCGTTCCATCCGTTGATATCGACCAGGTCCACAATCTCACGCGCCAGGGCTCCACACGCAATCAGCAGCACCCGCGCCGCAGTGTTTTTCTGTTCAAATGTATCCGATGGCGAAAGGCTGACTGGCACTGATTTTCACTCTTTTGACGTTATACCAGCATTAACCATAGAAACCGAGTCAAACGCAAAACAGGCAAACCGTTCGAAAGCAACAAATTGATTTTAGCAGGCGTTAAGAGATGACGCATAGATTGTGTTCATGTTCACGACGAGACCAGCAGACAGTTGGAACCGGGACGTGAATAGGTGCTGTTAGTAAACTCTGGAGTTTTTACATGTTCAAGTTTCTCAAGGACGAATCTGGTGCAACCGCCATTGAATATGGCCTGATTGCCGCCGCTGTGGGCCTCGTGCTCGTTGTCGTCATGCCAGTGGTTGGCGGCGAACTCGACACGCTGTTCAACGAAATCGCTGACGGTCTCGCAGGCTAATCGCCTTCGAAGGATATCTGGCCGGCAACCCCGGCCAGAACCCGATGCGCCCTCCCTTGTGGAGGGCGTATTGCTGTGTGGGTCACATTGGCCGCAGATTATGCCGCCGCGCCATAAAGGACTTGGCGGTTTCAACCGCCACCGCCGCGTCACGGCAATAAGCGTCAGCCCCGACGGCCTTGGCAAATTCCTCGTTCAATGGCGCACCACCGACAAGCACCACGTAATCATCACGGATGCCCTTCTCCTTCATGGTGTCGATGACGACCTTCATGTAAGGCATCGTTGTGGTCAAAAGCGCTGACATGCCGAGAATGTCCGGCCCATGTTCTTCGATTGCAGCCAGGTACTTCTCAACTGAGTTGTTGATGCCGAGGTCAATCACTTCAAAGCCAGCCCCTTCCATCATCATGCCCACGAGATTTTTGCCGATGTCGTGAATGTCGCCCTTCACGGTGCCAATCACCATCTTGCCGAGGCGCGGTGCGCCTGTTGCAATCAGCAGCGGACGCAAAATGCCCATGCCGGCCTTCATCGAATTGGCCGCAAGCAAGACTTCCGGTACAAACAAAATGCCATCGCGGAAGTCGATACCGACAATCCGCATGCCTTCAACCAGCGCTTCCGTCAAAGTTTTGTAAGGGGTCCAGCCACGTCCCAGCAGGATATTGACGCCCTCAACGACTTCTTCCTTGAGGCCGTCATAGAGATCGTCATGGATCTGCTGTGTCAGTTCCTCGTCATTCAGTGCGTTGAGGTCAAGATCGCCAGCATCGCTCATAGGGTCGCTCCTTGGTGTTCAAAACAGCATAAACAAGACGATAAAACCGCCCCGCGCCGCAACGACTTCCCCATGCCGGAAAGCGACGGTTGAGACAAGGGCTGGGGCACGCTAAGAGATGGGCGGAAAAGGAAATTCACCATGACCGCCGCATTTGATGTCGCCACCGTGCGGCAACAGTTCCCCGCCCTGTCGTTGAAGGATGATGGCCGGCCACGCGTCTATTTCGATAACCCGGCGGGAACCCAGGTGCCGCAACAGGTTATCAGCCGGACCGTTGAGGCGTTGCGCGACAAAAACGCCAACCTCGGCGGTCACTTTTCCACATCCCGGGGTGCAGATGCCTTGGTGGACGAGGCCCACCGGGCCGTTGCGGATTTCTACAACGCCGCAACACCAGAAGAAATTGTCTTCGGCCAGAATATGACGACCCTGACTTTGCATTTTTCCCGCTGCCTCGCCAAACGCTTCTCGCCCGGCGACGAAATCGTGCTGTCGCGCATGGACCATGATTCGAATGTGGCACCATGGCTGCTGCTGGCTGAAGACGTGGGTCTGAAAGTGCGGTGGCTGGAGTTCAACACGGACACTTACGAATTTCCCGCCGATGCGTTGAGCAAAGTGCTCAACACCCGCACCAAACTCCTCGCCATGGGCATGGCGTCAAACTGCACCGGCACCATCAACGACACTTCGGCATTTGCGGCAGAAGCAAAGGCAACAGGCGCACTGGTTTACCTCGACGCCGTCCAATACGCACCGCATGAGTCCATCGACGTCCAAACACTGGGCGCGGATGTGGTGGTTTCATCCGCCTACAAATGGTTCGGCCCCCATCAAGGCGTGCTGTGGGCCCGCAAGGAACTGCTGCAGGAAACCTTTGCCTACAAGGTCCGCGCTGTCGGCGAGGAATTGCCGCATAAATTTGAGACCGGAACCCTCAGCCATGAAGGCATGGCGGGCACGCTGGGCGCTGTCGAATATCTCGAAACCTTGGGAACGGGCGACACCCGCGCGTCGCGTCTGCGCAACGCGTGGTCTGCTGTTGCCAGCTATGAACGCCAACTCACTTTGAAACTCATCGATGCCCTGCGCCCCATCAAAGGCCTCACCATTCGCGGCATCACTTCTGCCAATGCCATGCACCGCCGCGTGCCGACAGTCTCGTTCACAATCGATGGTGTCGATCCTTCGAAACTCGCTAAACACTGCGCCGCTGAAAACATCTTCGTCTGGTCCGGCCATAACTATGCCCTTGAACCTGTGCAGGCCATGGGCCTGATGGAGAAGGGCGGCGTGCTGCGCGTCGGACTCGCCCACTACAACACCGAGATCGAAGTCGAAACATTCATCGCGTCGCTGAAACGCGCACTCACCTGAGGAACACCATGGTCTACAAAATCGCCGTCGTCGGCATCGGCAAAATCGCACGGGACCAACATCTCCCCTGCATCGCCAAAAACAAGAATTTCCAACTCGTCGCCGCCGTCAGCAGGCATGGCAAAGTCGAAGGCATCGCCAACTTCACGTCATTGGCCGAACTCCGCGCCAGTAAACTAAAACTGGATTGTGTGGCCCTGTGCACCCCACCCTCGGTACGCCTCGCCATGGCCAAGGAGGCGATGGATGCAGGCTGGAATTTGCTGATCGAAAAACCACCCACCCCCACCATCGGCGAAATGGTCGCCATGATCGACTACGCCAAAAAAAAGAAGCGCGTACTCTATGCAACCTGGCATTCCCGCTACAACAAGGCCGTGGACGAAGCCAAGAAACGCCTCAAAGGCAAACACGTCACCTTCATGCGTGTGACCTGGAAAGAAGACGTGAACCGCTGGCACCCCGGCCAAAATTGGATCGCCGAACCCGGCGGCTTCGGCGTCTTTGACCCCGGCATCAACGCTTTGTCAGTGGTCACAAAAATACTGCCAGACCCCATCTACGTGGAAAGTGCCCGCATCGAAGTGCCCGCCAACTGGTCCACCCCCATCGGCGTGGACATTGTGTTCAAGCGCGGCGACAGTGTTGCCGTGGACATGAGTGCAGTTTTCGACTGGCGTCAACGCGGGCCACAAACCTGGGACATCGATATTCGCACCGCCGACGGCATGGAACTGAAACTCAGCAAAGGCGGCTCAGTTTTGCACGTGAATGGCAAACTGATCATGGAAGCCAAGCTCGAAGAATACGAACTGATCTACGCCAAGTTTGCGCGGCTGTTGAAGGCGAAGAAATCAGATGCTGACTATGCACCGCTCCAGTTGGAATGCGATGCGTTTATGCTGGCCAAGCCTGTGGTGGTGGATGCATTTGAGTGGGATTGACGCCTATACGTCAATGCCGTATAGCGTCATTTCATGCAGTCCGTGCTGTTCACGCAAACCTTCATGCGCCAAGCTGCGGAGTGTGCGCTTGAAGATGAAGTGTTACAAGAAATTGCAGCCGTCATCGCACGGGACCCGACGGCAGGTGATTTGATTCGAGGCACAGGTGGTGCGCGTAAACTGCGGCATGCGCTGCGTGGCAAGGGAAAGAGCAGCGGCATGAGGACGATTCACTACTTTGGTGGGGTCAATACGCCAGTGTTCATGCTGGCCGTCTATAGCAAAAACAGAAAGGCAGACATTTCTGCAGAGGACCGAAGTGCATTGGCAAAGCTCCTTCCGCAGATCGTCGAAAACTATCGAAGAAAACAAAAATGAGCAGATTTGGCGAAGAACTGATTCAGAGTGCGCGTGAGGCCGTCAGCATTGCAAAAGGTCGCACGAAAGCAGCAAAAAAAATCGACGTTGAACTCGTTGATGTGGCCCAACTTCGTAAAAAAATGAAACTGTCGCAGTCCGCTTTTGCAGATCGCTTTGGGTTATCAGCCGCCAGCATCAAAGACTGGGAACAAGGCCGCCGCTATCCTGATGCAACAGCGCGCATTTTGCTCAAAGTCATAGCCAAAAGTCCGAAGACAGTTGAGGCTGCGATCAGGCGGGGTTGAGAGAGATCATGTTTAGAGCCGCACAAAATCAAAAGGAAGCGCCCCCCAAACGGAACAAGGGCAAAGCTGAAAAGCAACAGGTTGGAAAGAATAGTAAGCCATTTATCCCTCTAGCATTTGCAACAATGTTATGTACGATTGCAGGTGGCATTCCTATGATTATCAGCTTCAATACCATACCAGAGAAATCTGGTAACAACAATTGGTTGTTCCTGATCGTTATCGCGGTCATCGCACTTGTAACGCTCACAAAAGCTGCAAGAAACTTTGGACGTGAATTGTCATTCTACCGTGAACATTCGTTAGACGACGATAGTGGAGTTCAAACTCAGATGAAGTCTTTCTCTCGCTTGTCCGGTCGCAATCGCATGTTTTTGTACTATCCGTTTGTGTTTTTTGCTGCATCCTTTGCAATCTCGTTCGTAGTTCTGATTCTTAGATCGAATTGAGAAGCGGCAAATAACTACACTTCCAGTGAGAAAGGTAACGCTTCCCACGTCAGTTCCAACTTACCCAAAAATCGTCACCACCTTCGCCAACACGTCAGCAATCAAAACCTCCGGCACTTCATCAACCTTCCGCCCACCACGCGCGGCGATGTCCAGCACCCGGGGTTGGTCGCAGCGGATGATGCCGGTTGTCTTAATGCCCTTGAGTTCCACCGCGAAGCCGAGGCGGCGGGCGAAGTCGCCGCCGCTGGTGATGGGCAGGACCACGGGAAGCTTGGTCGCGTCATTGAAGGCAGTGGCGGAGATGACAAGCACGGGTCGATGGCCTTGTTGTTCATGGCCGAGCGCCGGATTGAGCGACACCATGTAAATGTCGCCGCGCTTCACAGAATTTCTCGGCCCACGGCGGGTGCTTCAACCCACGACTGATCTTCATCGGACAGCGGTTGCGTGTAATCAGAAGCGGCCAGCAATTCTTCCAACGTGCGGCGCGACTTGGGTGCAGCTTCGACGATCAGTCGGCCGCCAACGACAGCAAGACCGACGGATGCTCCAGCCTTCAGATGCAAAACGTCCAATAATGCAGGCGGTACGGCCAACATTACCGACCCGCCGACTTTGCGGAGATTTGTCACATGCATGGAAAACCTCCATCGAATAATAATTATATTTCAATATAACTATTGCCGTTGACTAGCGTCAAATCATTTCTGGGTCGGCGGCTCAAGGCCGCCGATGGAGGAAGTGTGTAAACTACCCCCTCCGCCGCTCCCGCCGCGCCGCCCCCTCCGCCGCCTTGTCCTGTCCCTTGGCCAATTCGCTCACCGGCCCCAGCACCGTTTCCACCAGTTCCAATGTTGGCCTTGCACCCCGCGTGTATCCCACCAGCGACTTCCGCATCGCCGCCAGATGCTCTGGCGAGGTGCCGCAGCAGCCGCCGATGATCTTGGCTCCGGCGTCGTGGGCGATGCGGGCGTAGTTGGACATGAGTTCGGGCGTTCCCGTGTAGTGGATTTTGCCGTCCATGTATTGTGGGATGCCGCAGTTGCCTTTGGCCACGACATTGGCGTCAGGCCGTGCTTTTGCAATGCCCAACACGGTGGCGATCAGCTCTGATGCGCCCGTGCCGCAGTTTGCGCCGATGGCAACGGGTTGCGTTGACAGCGATGCGGTGATGGACCCGAACACTGCGGGCGTCATGCCCATCATGGTGCGGCCATTGGTGTCAAAACTCATGGTGGTGACGATGGGGAGGCCTGTGCCGGATGCACCTTCAACAGCGGCGCGCAGTTCTTCTTCTGATGACATGGTTTCGATCCATAACACGTCAGCGCCGCCGTCTTTCAGCGCTGCCGCCTGTTCCGCAAAGGCTGATACACCCTCTTCATAGGGAAACGCGCCGACGGGCATGAAGATTTCGCCGGTTGGGCCCATGGAGCCCGCAACATAAACATCACGCGAGACAGCGTCAGCTTCGGCGCGGGCGTTTTTCACGGCAGCCATGTTCAATTCATGGACACGGTGCTGGTCATTGTGCAGTTTCAGGCGATGGCGGTTGCCACCAAAGCTGTTGGTGAGAATGATATCAGCACCCGATTCGATGAATTGCTTGTGCAGGCTCCGCACGCGTTCCGGATGATCGACATTCCAAAGCTCTGGTGCATCACCAGACATCAAACCCATCTCGAAATAATTGGTGCCTGTGGCCCCGTCAGCCAAAAGCCAGGGGCGCGTGGCGAGGGCTTCTGTGAAAGATTGGCTGGGCATGGAATGATCCTCAAACTATATAAAGACTTCTTTATATAGTTTTACACTTCGTCTGCCAAGAAAATTAGAAGGGTGTGCCCACCAGCAAATACATCCGCTTGTTAACCTCCACTCGCTCCGGCAGCGATTCCATATTATTCAATGATTTCAGTATATTTAAAAGGTCTTTCAAATCCTGTTTCTCAAGCTGGGGCGCATTGTGTTTTCCTGTCTCATCCGCCATGCCATGCGCGCCAAACATTGAAACAGTGTCCGGCAAGCGCTGCAACAAGGCCTTCGCTGTCTCTGCATAGGCTTTGAGGTCAGCGCCAATGACTTGCGCATAGAGCGCACCCAGATAGATGAAGTCGGCTGCCAGCAAAGTGTTGGTTGCCGCATCCCACAGTGAAATATGCTCGGGTGCATGGCCCGGTGTATGGACAATCTCCAGGCTGCGGCCACCAAGATCAATGCTGTGGCCAATCGGCCACCAGTGTGAAACCTTGACGGGCGTCCACGTCATCCCTTCTTTCTCGCCAAGATAGCGATCCCCCGGATGTTGCAGCAGGTTGTCGCGTTCAAAAACCCGCAGCATTGGCAGATCAGCAATGGCTACGTCTTCAAACAGGTGCAGATTTCCAACGTGGTCAAAGTGGAGGTGCGATGGCAGGCACGTGACAGGCAAATCGGTCAATTGCCGGATGACGGGGCGGATGTCGCGCACACCTGTGCCTGAATCAAACATCAACGCCTTGTCACGACCAAGGATGAGATAGTTCCAGTTGATCTGGTGAAAACGCGGCTCACCAATGGCGTGTATTCCCGGCGCCACCTCCCGGTGGCAAAACCAGTCATCCAGCCACGTCACACCCTGTGCCAGCATCAGACCGCGTCCCTTCCATAATACAGCATTGCCGCATGCTCAGCTTCCGCGAAGAACAGCCAGCGTTCGACCACTGTGCCGACCATCACCAAAGCAAAAGACGGCAGCATGAACCATGGTGAAAACAACATGCCGAGAATAACAGCAAAAAGCGCGAGGGCAAAGCTGATCAATACAATGGCCCGCAATTGATCCCGGTGTTTGCGCGCCACCACAAATCCCATTTCCTTCTGGATGAAATTCTGGTTGGTGTGCGGCAACTCCCACATCCGCACATCCTTGCCGAGGCCTGTCGCCTCCCCTGTCGTGTGGGTGCGGGGAATGGCGTCAATGGAACGCCAATAGAGTTTTTTGACGATCTCGGCACCGAGGATGGCCAACGCCGCCAGTATCAGTTGCGCAGTTTGCACCCGGCCAAAGAAAACCGCGATCACCGCCAGCAGCGTGGCACCCGTCGCAAATGCAAACAGCAGGTAGACCGGAACAACCAGCTTGTGGTTCCACTGCCGGATCGTGCGCAAACAGCGGTAAATCATCGCCGTGCAATAAACGGTGACCACACACAGGATGGCCGTCAGCACCCCCAGCGGCGCAATCCATTGCGGTGCATCAAGCAAGCCCGACCACGCCGCGCCGAACAACAGTGCAATGGGGTATGTTGCCACCGCCGCTACACCTTCACGCGACAACCAAGACGACCGCCACTGCGAAAACGCCCGCCACGCCCGTTCGGGGTGGCCGAGGTGAAGGGTGGATGACAACAACCCGATGGTGATGAGGCCCAACGCGATGATGAGGCTTGTGGCCGCAAAACCAAATGACGAAGCGACCCCATGCCTTGCACCCACCAATCCAAGCAAAGCTAACAAGCCATAACCTGCGCCGGATGCGGTGGTGAACAAGATGACGGAATAGGCGGGGTTCATCGCGACTGCCAAAACATTTCTGATGAAACGACGTCATGGCCCGCTTCAGGCGGGCCACCCATGGCTGCATGAAATGAGCTTTGAGGTTTGACTGAAATGTGACTGCAACCATCCATGGGTGGCCCGCCTGAAGCGGGCCATGACGATTGTTTTTGTTTGGTTGCAGTCAATATTCATACCCTTATTTGTTGCTTGGAACATATATAGAACATTTAGCACCCCGTCAAGTGTTCATTTGCTCTTACCCCTCCAACCTTTCAGCATGTTCTTCCGCTGTCGCAATGGCCGCAGGCTTTGCGCTCAACAAACGGTCCGCCCAGGCAAACAGCTTGTCCATCGCCGACCCATCACTGCGCGGCATTGCTTCAACCGCCGTCACCGTATCGCGCCGCGCGCGGGGTGGCAGGTATTTGTTGGTGGGCTTGTAGCCCATGTCTGAAAACAGGTCGTAGCCACCACGCTCCTTCACCAATTGAGAAACAGCAGAACCAGCATCACCCAAATCACCAAAATGCCGCGCACCCGTCGGGCAGGCTTTAACGCAGGCCGGCACACGGTCTGCCTCGGCAAAGTTCTCGTTGTAAATGCGGTCCACACACAGCGTGCATTTCTTCATCACACCTTCTGTCTGGTCATATTCGCGCGCACCATAGGGGCAGGCCCATGAGCAGAGCTTGCAGCCGATGCAGGTTTCGGGGTTGACCAATACAATGCCGTCTTCAGCCCGCTTGTAGCTCGCACCCGTGGGACACACGGTGACACATGCTGCATCTTCGCAATGCAGACACGAGCGTGGCATGTGGACTATGCGGGAGTCGGCCCTGCCTTCTTCTTTGACTTCGTAGCCATGCACGCGGTTGAGCCATACACCCATAGGTTCGGCGGAGCGTGGGCGGTCGTCTGTCAATGGGGCGGAATAGCCTTGGCTGTTCCATTCTTTGCAAGAGGTGGCGCAGGCCTGGCAGCCGACGCAAGTGTCGAGGTCGATGACGAGGCCGAGTTTTTTGGTGGTTGAGGTGGGGAGAGTTGTCATGGTTGACTCCCCTCTCCCGCCCCTTCGGGGCACCCTCTCCCGCAAGGGGAGAGGGAAGAGAACCCCAGCCCCTTGCGGACGGGGGTGGCGCGAAGCGCCGGGGGCAGGGTGTGCTTAATCTTCGCCATCATAACCCCCTCAATTCCTCAAACTGCGGCCCGCTCATTTCACTCTGATCCACGCACTTCTCCACGCGCACCCGCAAATCATACCATGCCGCCTGCCCTGTCACCGGATCGCTGTTGGAATAGCGGTATCCGCCTTCACGTTCCGGGAGAAGATCGCTGATCAAGTGATTCAAGAGAAAGCCTTTTGTGCCCTCTGGCGCATCCTTGTCCAAGCTCCATGCGCCTTTGCGTTTGCCGATGGCGTTCCAGGTCCACACTGTGTCTTCATTCTGACCATCCATCAATTTGGCTTGGCCCTTGATCACCCCGTGATGCGATGTCACCGTCACCCAATCACCTTCCGCAATACCAAGATCAGCGGCGCGCCGCGTGTGTATATAGAGCCAGTTGCGGCCCATGATTTGCCGAAGCCACGTGTTCTGCGAACCCCATGAATGATACATCGCCATGGGGCGCTGGGTGATGGCGTGCATCGGGAATTCATTGTCGCTGACCATCGACTCTTCAAACGGTTGATACCAGAAGGGGATCGGATCAAAGTAGGTTTTGATCCGCGCCCGGTGATGCTCCTGCGGCTGCACTTTGCCGTGGCCCTGAGCCGCAAGGCGGAACTTCTGCAACACTTCTGAATAGACCTGATGGATGATCGGCTCTGGCCGCGCCATAAACCCAAAGAACGTCGCCCAGTCCAGATAGTCCCAGTTCACATGGCGGTAGTAACGCATGTTTTCTGGCAGCTCCTGATACCAGTGGCAGCCATTGTCGATATAGGCCTGCAACTGATTGGGATTGACGGGTCCCCGCCCAGAAGCCGTTCCATCAGCGCCCCGGAATCCAGCAAGCGGCCCAAGGCCCGGTGCGCGTTCATGGTTTACGATGTAGTCCGGATAGCCGCCGGGATAGCGTGGACTGCCGTCCATTTTGACGAGGGCAGGTAAACCAATGCGGTGGCCGAGATCGAGCAATACGGTTTGGAAGGCCCGCACGTCCCGGTCTGGATCAACGACGGGCTGGCGGATGGAATCTGCGGGGCCGTCTGCTTCCGAGATCGGACGGTCCAGCATTGAGATACAGTCCCAGCGCTCCAAGTATGTCGTATCCGGCAAAATCAAATCGGCGTAATAAACCGTCTCCGACGCATAGGCATCCGAGTAGATGAACTTCGGGATCACGTAACTTCCATCAGCCTTCTTCGCCGTCAGCGCCGCAATCGTGTCCGGCACATTCATCGCACTGTTCCAGCCCATGTTGGCCATGTACATGAACAGCACGTCAATATGGTACGGGTCGCCCTTCGCCGCATTGTTGATGACCATATGCATCATGCCGTGGGCCGATAACGGCGCATCCCATGAATAGGCTTTGTCGATGCGCTGCGGTGTGCCCGCCTCATCAATCAGCAAATCTTCCGGCCCCGTGACAAACCCCAGGGGTGGACCCGGCAATGGCTTGTTCGGTTGCACCTGCCCCGGCTTTCCGGCAGGCTTCACGTGGGGCGGTGTCGCCTTCGGGAATGGTGGCTTGTAGCGCGAGCCTCCCGGCACATCGATGGTGCCCAGCATGATCTGCAGCACATGAATGGCGCGGCAGGTGTGAAAGCCATTGGAGTGGGCGGAGATGCCGCGCATGGCGTGGAAGGCCACGGGCCTTCCAATCGTTTTCTCATGCCGCCGCCCCAGATAATCCGTCCACGGAATATCCAGCTCCACAGTCTGGTTGAACGCCACATCGGCGATTTCAGCAGCAATCCGCCGGATGGTTTCAGCGTCAACACCACAGCGCGCCGCAACTGTTTCCGGCGCATATTCAGATGACAGAAACCGCTCGGCAATCAATGTGAATGACGTCACCGCTTTCCGCCCATCCGGCAAGGTGAAGCGCCCCATCAGGGAAGGTGCTGAACCAAATGTCATCGCCACTTTGGGGTGTCCCGCTTCCGGGTCCCACACCAAAGGTGTTCCAGAACTGTTGCGCACCACCAAACCATCATCGGCACCGCCGGGATTTTCAACGATCAACCATGCGGCGTTGGTGTAGCGCGTGAGATAATCGCCATCGATTTTCTGGTGCTCCAACATCACATGGATCAACGCGCCCACAAACAATCCATCCGTGCCCGGACGAATGCCAACCCACTCATCGGCGATTGCCGAATATCCTGTTTTCACCGGATTGATGGAAACGAATTTCGCCCCCCTGCCCTTGAGTTTGCCCAGTGCGGCTTTGATCGGGTTTGACGCATGGTCTTCCGCCACGCCGAACAGCAGAAAATACTTGGTGTGCTTCCAGTCCGGCTCGCCGAATTCCCAGAACGAACCGCCGTAGGTGTAAAGCCCCGCCGCAGCCATGTTGACGGAACAGAAGCCGCCGTGGGCCGCATAGTTCGGCGTTCCAAATTGCGAGGCCCACCAGCCCGTCAAGCCTTGGCTTTGGTCACGCCCGGTGAAGAACGCCAACTTTTTGGGGTCAGTCCCACGCACATCCTTCAACCAGCCCGCTGCAATCTCCAGCGCCTCGTCCCACTCGATTTCCTTGAACTCGCCTTTGCCGCGCTCACCGACGCGCATCAGAGGCTTGGACAAGCGCGCAGGCGACGTGTGCTGCATGATCCCCGCCGCACCCTTGCCGCATATGACACCCTTGTTCACCGGGTGGTCCGCGTTGCCCTCAATGTATTTGACCGTGCCGTCTTTCAAATAGACTTTGATGCCACAGCGGCAGGCACACATGTAACATGTGGTGGTTTTGATCTCGTCCCAGGTCTTGGGCGAGAGATTTATTGCAGGCTCAACCATGAAACCATCCTAGCGATCCTTCTGGACCTATGATAGGACCAGTTCAATTTCACCCACAAGGAAACTTGGTGCCACATGCGCGACTGGCTGATTCATCTCCGCCGCGGCGAATACGCCAGCCTGCAAACCCAGATACGCGAAGCCCTCGTCTCGGCCATTCTTGACCGTAATCTGGACATGAAGGAGCCCATTCCATCGACGCGGAAAATGGCAAAATCCCTCGGTGTGTCGCGCAACACTGTGGTGCTTGCCTATCAAGGGTTGCTGGACGACGGCTATCTCACGGCGCGGGAACGTTCCGGCTATTTTGTGTCTGATAAGGCGCTGACAGAATCACCCGCTGCCATCAAAAGACCGGAACTGAAAACCGAAACGAGACCCGCCATTGAATGGGCGCAACGCTTCAAGCTGCAAGCTGCCAACTTTGAATTCCCCAACAAGCCCCAGGATTGGCAGAAATACACGTACCCCTTCATCTACGGCCAGGTGGACCACAATCTCTTTCCCCTCGCAGAGTGGCGCGAATGCAATCGTCAGGCCCTCGGCAAAAAGTGGTTGGGGGCCTGGACCAATGATTCCTGGTCGATTGATGATCCCCTGCTCGTCGAGCAGATCCGCCGCCGGATCCTGCCACGTCGCGGCATCAGGGCAGCGGACGAAGAGATATTGATCACACTTGGCGCCCAGAACGCCCTTTACCTGTTGACGTCGTTGCTTGTGAACAAGGACACCCGCGTCGCCATGGAAAATCCGGGTTACCCGGATGTGCGGCATGCCTTTGAGCTTCACGCAAAAGACGTGGTCGCGGTGCCAGTGGATGAAAAAGGCATGACAATTTCTGTGGCCCTCGACACAGCGGACGTTGTTTTCACAACACCCAGCCACCAATATCCAACGACGGTCACCATGCCGCTCGAACGCCGCATGGCGCTTCTTAAAAAGGCCCGTGAAAAAGATTTTGTCATCATCGAGGACGATTATGAATTTGAAACCAACTATGTCAACGAACCTTGCCCCGCGTTGAAGTCGCTCGATGATGATGGCCGCGTCATCTATGTCGGCTCGCTTTCGAAGACCATGTTTCCGGGTCTCAGGCTGGGTTTCATGGTGGGGCCAAAGGCTTTGATCGCCGAAGCCCGCGCACTGCGCCGCATGATGGTGCGCCACCCGCCCAACAACAACCAGCGCGCCGCCGCACTCTTTCTCTCCCTCGGCCATCACGACACGCTGATCCGAAGGCTTCACAAGGCCTACCGCACACGATGGGAAATCATGGGGAAAGCATTGGCCGATCACATGCCGATGTCAGCCCGCAGCCCCAGTTTTGGCGGCACGGCTTTTTGGGTCAAGGGACCGGATAGACTGGACTGCGAAAAGCTTGCGGGCGCAGCTGCGGAACGCGGCATCTTTCTGGAACCAATGCGGATTACGTTTGCCGGGACGAAACAGCCGCTGAATTATTTCAGACTGGCGTTTTCGTCGATTGAGGAAAGTCGGATTGAGCCGGGGATCAGGCTTTTGTCTGAGATCGTCAGGTCCCACACGTGAACTTCAATTCCCCCGCGCCGCAGGCGTGGGGGAAAGCCGCCGAAGGCGGAAGGGGGTGTTTCAGCTTGGACACTTTACCAAGTGCAACCACCCCATCCCCGCTTCGCGGTACTTCCCCGCGCGTTCCGCGCGAGGAAGTTGGTGAACTACAACACTGGATAACCTGCCCAGGATTTGACCGTCCGCAGCGCCAGCATGGACTGGATGCGCTGCACACCCGGCAATCTTCCAATCCTTGTGCGGTGGATGCGTTCGTAGTCTTCGGCGTCACGGGCGACGATGCGAAGGAGATAATCGAACTGTCCGCTCATCAAATGACATTCCAGAATTTCGGGCACGCGCTGCACGGCTTTTTCGAATTTCTCCAACACCTCTTCCGATTGGCCGGTGAGGGAAATCTCCACGAAGAATTCATTGGCGAGTCCAAGCGCCTTGCGGTCGAGGGCGGCGTTGTACCCGGTGATGATGCCTTCCGCCTCCAGCGCCTTCACCCGGCGATGGCAGGACGAGGCTGAAAGCCCGGCTTTTTCCGCAAGATCAGAGAGTGGTAAATTGCCCTGGCGTTGCAGTTGGCTGAGAATGATTTTGTCGATAGCGTCCATATCCTGCACTTTCTTTGCGTATTTCTATCAGAATATGGAAAATAGTTCAATTGATCTGCCGTCTGGCAGGCGGTCGCTGGAATTTTATTTCAGCGCTTTGCTTTATGCTCTGCTTAAACAAAATTGAGGAAATGAAATCATGCGCGTTGGTGTGCCGAAGGAAATCAAGAACCATGAATACCGCGTCGGGCTGACGCCCCAATCGGTGAACGAAGCAGTGCGCCATGGCCATGAGCTGATGGTGCAGGCGGGTGCTGGTGCGGGGATCGGCGCCAGCGATGACGACTACGCGAAAGCGGGCGCAACAATTGTTCCGTCTGCTGACGAAATTTTCAGCCGGGCGGACATGATCGTGAAAGTGAAAGAGCCTCAAAGCGCCGAGCGAAAGATGCTGCGCCCCGGCCAGATCCTTTACACCTACCTCCACCTCGCCCCCGATCCTGAGCAGACCAAAGACCTGGTCAAGTCCGGTGCCATCTGCATTGCCTATGAAACCGTGACCAACGCGCGCGGCGGGCTTCCCCTGCTCGCCCCCATGAGCCAGGTTGCGGGCCGCATGTCGGTGCAGTGCGGTGCCCATGCGCTGGAAAAGGCGCAAGGCGGACGCGGTGTTCTGCTCGGTGGTGTGCCCGGTGTTTCGCCTGCAAAAGTCGTTATTCTCGGTGGTGGTGTGGTCGGCACCAACGCCGCAGCCATGGCGCTGGGTCTTGGGGCGGATGTCACCATCATCGAAAAATCCACGGACCGCATGGAAGAACTGGTGGCGCGCTTCGGCACGCAGCTGAAGACACTTTACTCCACGCAAGCCGCCGTCGAAGAAGAATGTGCAAGCGCAGACCTTGTCATTGGTGGTGTGTTGATTCCAGGTGCAGCTGCCCCCAAGCTGGTGACGCGAAAAATGCTGAAAGACTGGAAGCCGGGTTCTGTGCTGGTGGACGTGGCAATCGACCAGGGCGGCTGTGCCGAAACCTCGAAAGCCACAACCCACGCGGAGCCCACTTATGTGGTGGATGGCGTGATCCATTATTGCGTCGCCAACATGCCGGGCGGTGTGGCCCGCACGTCGACCTACGCCCTCAACAACGCCACGCTCCCTTTCGGCCTCGCTATCATGGACAAGGGCTGGAAGAAGGCGCTTGCCGATGACATGCATTTGCGCCACGGCCTGAACGTGGCCGATGGCAAAGTGACGTACAAGGCGGTGGCCGATGATTTGGGTTATGCCTTTGTGCCGGCGGAGACGTTGGTGGGTTAGACGCCAAGGGACCTCATCAGTCACGGCTTTGCCGTGACAGCTTCTCCAAGGAGAAGCGACGAGAGTGCAAAATCGTCCCCTCTCCTTGGAGAGGGTGGATCGCGCGGAACGCGCGAGACGGGTGAGGTCACTTCGGTGTTCAGCGTTCATCCACATACACCCGCGCCGGTGGCACCAAGGTCACGCCCTTCGGATTGTAGGGTCCGTAGAGGTGGTCCAACTCGCCGTTGCGCCAGCGTTTTTCCCAGCGTTGGTTGTGCTGGTCGATTTCGGCGACGAGATGGTCTGTCATGATGCGGTAGGCCTCGATTTTCTTTTGGGTGGGATTGCTGCCGAGTGTTGGAAATTCAATTTTCGGCGTGGATTTGTGTGTCTGGTGGATTTCGGCGGGCGTGAGATGTGTGCGCTGGCAGAAATGCCCCGCTGTGGCGCGGATGCATTTTTTGGCGCGAACGCAGGCCGGTGACGGACAGACGGGCAAGGCTTGTGCGCGCTTGCGGTCTTGCGGGCCAAAACCGGTCCAGGGGGTTGTGGTATGGAAGGGTTGCAGGGGTTTAGGCATGGGTGTGCCCTTGTTCACCGGGAAAATCCCGGTGGCCACGACGGAGCGGGGTAAATCTCAAGGTGTCACCGCCTTTCGTTGCAAAGAGAAGAAGGAGGGATGTGTCCCTGCCCTGGCTTCATGCAATCGGAATGTCGGAATGTGGAATGGTCGGAATGACTGTGAAGCCAAGACCTGGGCCTTGAGAAACGCCACGGCAGACACCGCCTTCAAACCTCCATGGCTCATCACCATGGAGGCTGGAAAGGTTGATGTCCGCTCTGAGCCATTCCTCTTAACCCATTGGGGACGCAGCGATTTTTGCCAAAGAAGTTTGCACTCACAGTGCCACGGGCGGCAGCACTTACGGACTTGGCCCGGCTGTCTGTTGTGGATGCTATGCGGATATCCGCGCGAGGGCCGTAATACCCCCGGGGCTTGCTTCCGGCTCCCGAAGAACATGGGCGCTACACCCACGCCCTGCAGGCGCCGCACATGGTTCTGGCAGTCAAGATTAGCTAGCTTCACTGATCCCTCCCTTTCCAGAACCATCGAGAACAATATAGGAACATGTCGTTCCTGTGTCAAGAACAAAAATAGATGTAGGAAAGAAAATTGTCTGGCGGACAGCCGCCCCCAAATAACCCATCCTTAACCAAAATCCTGCCACATGGAGGAACGATTGACTTCGGGAACCATGAGGGGGAACCGCTTTATGAAACATGCCATCATCGCAACCGCCGCCGCAGCCATGCTGTTGTCAGCTTGCACCACCAACCCGTACACGGGCGAACAGCAGGTCTCAAAGGGCCTGATTGGCGCCGGCACCGGTGCCGCAGTCGGCGCACTCGCTGGTGTTGTCGTCGGTAAAACCACATCCGTCAAAACCCGCAAAGCCGCATTGATTGGCGCTGGCATCGGCGCCTTGGCGGGCGGCGGCATTGGCGTTTACATGGACGACCAGGAAGCCAAGCTGCGCCAGCGCCTGCAAAGCTCCGGCGTGTCGGTGACACGCGTGGGCGACACCATTGTTCTCAACATGCCCTCGAACATCACGTTTGATTCAGACGAGTCGGATGTGAAGTCGCAATTCTATGACACCCTGAACTCAGTCGCGATTGTCTTCCAGGAATATGACCGGACGCTGATTGACGTTGTCGGCCACACCGATGCGGATGGCGATGATGACTACAACTATGACCTGTCCCGCCGCCGCGCTTCATCCGTGGCGCGTTATCTTTCGTCCCAGGACCTCGACTCCAACCGCTTCTCGGTTGAGGGACGCGGCGAGCGTGAGCCAATTGCCTCCAATGCCTCGACATCAGGCAAATCCAAAAACCGCCGCGTGGAAATCACCATCCAGCCTTTGGCGTGACATAAGTACTGCGTAAATTCAGGCCGGGGCTGCAGCAGTGCAGGCCCGGCTTTTGTTTGGGTGCCATCGCGTGCAGGCAAGGGACCTCTCCCCCGGCTTCGCCGTACCCTCCCCAGAGGGGAGGGACTCGTGGTGCGAGCACCCTAATCAGTGAAAGGGGAGGTCGATCAACGAGTCCCTCCCCTCCGGGGAGGGTCCGCGAAGCGGGGGAGAGGTCCCTTGGCTGCAAGCAATTGCCGAGGCTTTTGTTTGTCCACTTGAGCCGTTAAGTGGGGGCCATGACCGCCGCCCGCTTTACCCTCATGTATCCGTCCCGCTCCCTCGACGCTGCACAGGCGCTGGCTGATGTGATCGATGGGCATTTCGCCATCAACGCGCTGGCTGTGACGGTGAACGAAACTGATGAGACGAATGCGCTTTGGAACACGGTGGCTTATTTTGAGGATGAAGCTTCGGCCTGTTCTGCGCGTGATGTGTTGGCGATTGATGGCGCGGACGTCGCGGCGGTTCCTGATGTGGATTGGGTGCGCGAATCCTTGAAGGGTTTGGCACCTGTTGTTGCCGGGCGGTTTTTTCTGCATGGTTCCCATGACCGTGAAGTGCGCAGGTCCGGCGGCCAGAGTTTTGAAATTGATGCGGGCACAGCGTTTGGCACCGGCCACCACGGCACCACGGCGGGTTGTCTTGTGATTCTGGACCGCCTGTTGAAGCATCACAACCCAAAGCGCATTTTTGATCTGGGCTGCGGCACTGGCGTGTTGGCGCTTGCTGCTGCGCTTGCCACGGGAAAAAAAGTTTTGGCCACTGACATTGACCCCGAATCCGTGCGCGTCACCACACTGAATGCCGCAATCAATCACCTCTCACCGCAAGTTCAAGCCTTGACGGCGGCAGGACTGCATCATCCGGCAATACGCGACCACGCACCCTATGATCTGATTTTTGCGAATATCCTGGCGCGCCCACTCGCCACATTGGCGCAAGGCCTCAGCCAGTTGCTGCAACCTGGCGGCATGCTTATCTTGTCAGGATTGACCCGTGAGCAACTGCGCTGGATCGCGGCGTGCTACCGCGCGAGGGGGTTGGTGCCGGTGCAGACGGTGCGCATTGAAAACTGGATTGCGCTAGCTGTCAGGAAACCCACACTCAAAAGCAAAAGCCTCCTCAGGCTTTAACGCATCCAAACCGTCTTGCCGATATCAGCGCGCTTCAGGCCGATGTCAGACAAAAGCCGGTCATCAAGTTGGCGCAGCTGGCGTTCGGCATTGCTGCGGGCAATGTAGGTCTTCACCCGGCCCATCAGGCCCGGTGCGCCGGAAAGGGCGTGGTTGCGAGCCGTTTCGCGGCTCATGCTGATCGTTGTCATTTTAATGCTCCAAGAACAATTTGTGCGTTGCACCATTCTTTACGGCGCGATTATGATGGTTACGTGTCAATGCGGGCGCTGGGGCATCTCAAAGCCATGCGTTTCACGCATAGCATCGTTCATCACTTGTTAATCCCTGTTTGCTGCAACGCACAAAAAAGCCCGGCAATGCCGGGCCAGAGGCGATTTCCGAGCTTTCCGCCTAGTTTGAGAGTACGAGCTCGCCGGCGGATTGGCGACCTGTCTTCTGGTCCGTTACGAGTTGAAAAGTCAGCTTTTGACCGTCATTCAAACCTTTAAGACCAGCGCCTTCAACAGCGGAGACATGGACGAAAATATCCTTGCCGCCATCATCGGGCTGGATGAAGCCGAAGCCTTTTTGTGAGTTGAACCATTTCACCGTGCCAGTGGCCATAGGGTCGTTCCTTGCGTAAGGTTGCATGCGGCGGAAGCGCGTTTATTGGGGGCACGCTCACGCCTTCTCGAAGCCGAGGCTTGAAAGAATAAGGCAGACGCAGGCGTCTTGCAAGAGGGAGGCTCACACGCGGCACCTTTTCGAACGTATGCGACTCCGGCATAAAGATTGACTGTATTCAAACCGATGGGAATTGACATGGCCGCTGCAAAAAAATCTTCCACACACCGCGTTGAACGGCTCGCCGGGTTTCGCCAGGAACTCAAACGCCAGAAACTGGATGCCTTCATTGTGCCGCGGCAAGACGAGCACCAAGGGGAATATGTTGCGGCCTATGCGGAACGCCTGAAGTGGATCACCGGATTTTCCGGCTCATGGGGTGTCGCCGTCATCGGCACCGCCAAAGCCGCAATCTTTGTGGATGGTCGCTACACAGTGCAGGTCAGGAATGAAGTTGAGGCGAAGTCCTTCGCCTATCTGCATTTGGTCAACGACCCGCCGCATAAGTGGATTGCAGCAACGTTCAAAAAGGGTGCGCGCATCGGCTATGATCCTCTGCTGACAGCCATCGGCAATGCCCGCGAGCTGCAATCCGCTTGCGATGAGGCTGGCCTTCAGCTGGTGCCTGTTGCCAAGAATTGTGTTGATGCCATTTGGACGGACCAACCGCTGCGGCCTTCAACACCCGTCACAGATCATCCTGTGATTTTCTCCGGGCGAACGGTGCGCGAAAAGCTGAAAGACCTTGCGGCTGTGTTGGTGGTGGAAAAAGCTGATGCGGTTGTGTTGTCGGATCCTGCTTCCCTGTGTTGGGCCTTCAATATTCGAGGGACCGATGTTCCGTTTACGCCCATGCCGCTGGGCTATGCAGTCATCCGCGCGAGGGGAAAGGCGGACCTGTTCATTGATCCCACGCGTATGGATGCAAAATTGCGCAAGGCGCTTGCACCCCTGGTCAACATCGCCAAGCCGGACGCCCTTCCTGCTGGGCTCAAGGCGTTGGGCAAAGCCAAGGCGCGCGTCGGCCTTGATACAATTCTCTGCCCGGACCATTTCCGGCTCACGCTGACGAAAGCCGGAGCCAAGACATTTGACCTGCAAGACCCTTGCACCTTTCCCCGGGCCTGCAAAAACCAGACTGAGCAGGAAGGGGCCCGCAACGCCCACATCCGCGATGGCGCAGCGATGGCGAATTTTCTGTGCTGGCTCGATGCCAACGCCGCCTCAGGGAATTTGAGTGAAGGTGAAGCGGCGCGCCAGCTTGAGTCCATTCGCAAATTGGACAATGGCTGTGTTGACCTGTCTTTCGAAACCATCTCGGCTGCGGGGCCCAATGCGGCACAACCGCATTACCACGCCTCAGGCAATGGCAGCCCGCTCCTAAACAACGGCATCTACCTCATCGATTCTGGCGGCCAATACCGTGAGGGCACAACAGACATCACCCGCACGGTGATTATTGGTCAGCCTACGGATGAAATGAAAGACCGTTTCACCCGTGTGCTGAAGGGCATGATTGCGATTTCGGTGATCTGCTTTCCAAAAGGCACGACGGGCGCACATATTGATGTTCTCGCCCGCGAAGCACAATGGAAAGCGGGCCTCGATTATGACCACGGCACCGGCCATGGCGTTGGCTCTTTTCTCTCGGTCCACGAAGGCCCGGCCCGCATCAGCAAGGCAAGCCACATTCCGTTGCGCTCCGGCATGTTGTTGTCGAATGAGCCGGGCTATTACAAACCAGGACACTTTGGCATTCGCATTGAGAATTTGCTGTTTGTGACAGAGCTTGCCATGATCAAGGGGGGTGAGCGTGAGATGATGGCGTTTGAAACGCTGACCTGGGCACCGATTGACCGTCGCCTGATTGATACGTCACTGCTGACGCGGGCGGAATTGCAGTGGATGGATCAGTATCATGCGAAGGTGTTGGAACTGCTGTTGCCGCGTGTTGCGGAGGAAACGAGGGCGTGGTTGAAGTCGGCTTGCGAGCCGTTGGGTTGACACACCCCCTTCCTCCTTCGGGGGCTTTCCCCCGTCGCTCCGCGCCGAGGGAATTGTTTAATTCCCTCATGCGAAGCATGGGGGAAAGCCCCCGTAGGGGGAAGGGGGGGTGTCATCATGTGACGTATCTCAACACAGCCACCGTCCCCACCCCAAGCAAAATCGAAACCAAGAGCGGTGCCCGCATCAACGCGGCACCCAGTGTCAGCGCTGCTGCAACCCACTCCATCCACGTTCCCAAAAACACGGATGGCGCAATCACCGCCATCAGGATGGCGGGCGGCACAGCATCCAGTGCGGCCTTCCAGCGCCCGGTGATTGCCACATCGCGGAGCAGCCAATAGCCGGCGAGACGCGATCCATAGGTCGCCATCCCCATGCCGATGACGGCGGCTACGAGATAGCCATCAAACATCATCGCCCTCGCGCCACGTCAAAACCGCAAAACCCATGCCCGCGATGCCGCCGAGGATAATGTACCATGCCCCCGGCAAAAACAGTTTCGCCGCAACGGCAACGGCGGAGCTTGCAACCAATACACCGCCCGTGCGTGGCCCTTTCCAAAAGCCTGCGAGTACGGCGATGAACATAGCGGCAAAAGCGAAATCGAGTCCGATGGCTGTGCTATCACCCAAGGCACGGCCCAGAAAAGCGCCAAGAAAAGAAAATCCAAACCACACTGGCCAAAGCGGTGCCGCCACCCCCATGTAATAGGCAGGCGTGATCGGCTGTGATGCCGCGCGCCGTTCCATCAAGGCCCATGCCTCATCCGTCAGCCAGAACAGCAACAGCGACGCCTTAGTCCGGCTGAAGCCTTTCATGTGGCGGGAGATGGACGCCGACATCAACACATGGCGCAGGCTGACGGTTGCGATGGTGAAAATCAAAAGCCAAATCGGCAATTGCTGCTGCCACAAATCCATCGCCACAAATTGCGCGCTGCCGGAATAGACGCCGAATGACATGAGCAAGGCTTCATATGGGTTGAGGCCTTTCGAAGCCGCATAGGTGCCCCAAAGCATGGAGATGGGGCCATAGGCGATCATGATAGGGAAGATGTCGAGGAGGCCGGCGCGGAAGTCTTTCGAAAAACTCATCCCCCCACCCGCACAAACCATTCATTCTCATCAATCACTTCAACCCCGTGCTTTTCCGCATCCTTCAACTTCGATCCCGCTTTTGGCCCTGCCACCAACAAATCAGTTTTCTTCGACACCGAGCCTGCAACCTTCGCGCCGAGGCGTTCCGCCATGGCCTTGGCTTCGTCGCGGGTCATGCGTTCGAGGGCGCCTGTGAAGACAACGGTTTTGCCCGCAACGGGCGACGACGTGCTGACGGCTTCAAGTGCGCGCGGTGTGACGTGGGTCAGCAAAGCCTGCACAACATCCACGTTATGCTGCTCGTCAAAAAACTGCACGACTGCTTCTGCCACCACATCACCGATACCATCGTGCGATGTGAGTTCATGCCATGCTTCGTTCCCTGTTGCAGCATCAGCTGCAATCATCTGCGCGACAAAGCGCTCCGCATTGCCATAGGCCCGCGCCAAAACCCGTGCCGTTGTTTCGCCCACGTGGCGAATGCCGAGACCGAAGATAAAACGGTCCAGCCCGACGTTGCGCCGTGCAGTGATGGCGGCAAACAGATTGGCTTCACTGGATTCCCCCCAACCCTCGCGTCCCGCGATTTGGCCTTTGTGTTTGGCTTCAAGCGTGAAGATGTCCTGGGGTTGGCGCACAAGGCCATCGGCATAAAATTCTTCAATGATCTTGTCGCCCAATCCCTCAATGTCGAAGGCGAGGCGTGATGAAAAATGTTTGAGGCGTTCGACCGCCTGGGCAGCACACGTGAGGCCACCCGTGCAACGCCTGACAACATCCAGTTTACCACCCGCTTTTTCATCGCGCACCGCATGGGCTTTGCAGATCGGGCATTCTGTTGGGAAGACATAAGGCGCAGAGCTTGCGGGGCGCTTTTCCAGCACAACGTTGACCACTTGCGGGATGACATCACCGGCCCGTTGTACCACAACGGTATCACCTTCGCGCACATCCTTGCGGGTGATTTCATCTTCGTTGTGAAGGGTGGCATTTGAAACCACAACACCGCCGACTGTCACTGGTTTCAAGCGCGCAACCGGTGTCAATGATCCCGTGCGGCCAACCTGAATCTCGATTTTTTCAAGAATGGTTGTCGCCTGCTCCGCTGAAAATTTGTGCGCCAATCCCCAGCGCGGTGCGCGCGAAACAAAACCGAGCCGTTGTTGCAAACCAAGGTCATTCACCTTGTAGACAACGCCGTCAATGTCATAGCCCAATGTGGCACGCTGCGCTTCGATGAACCGGTAATGGGCGAGCATGTCGTCAACGGAATGGCAGAGCTTCATCAACGGATTGACGGCCAGGCCCCATGTGCCAAAGGCTTCAACCACGTCGTATTGCGTGGACGCAGGGAGTTCCGGTGCTTCGCCCCAGGCATAGGCATAAAACTTGAGGGGCCGCGTGGCCGTGATCGCAGCATCCTGCTGGCGAAGCGACCCCGCCGCCGCGTTGCGCGGATTGGCGCGGACCTTGTCGCCCTCTGCCACACGTTTTGCATTCATGGCCGCGAAGTCAACATTCCGCATATAAATTTCGCCCCGCACCTCAATCACGTCAGGCACGTTGCCTTTTAGGGTATGTGGAATGTCTTTCACTGTCATCGCATTGGCCGTGACATCCTCGCCCTCAGCCCCATCACCGCGCGTCGCCGCTTCAAACAGTTTGCCTTTTTCATAACGCAGCGACAGCGACAAGCCGTCAATCTTTGGTTCTGCGGTGAAAGCCAGCGGCACATCATCGGCCAGCGCCAGAAACCGCCGCACACGCGCCACGAACTCATGTACGTCCTCATCGCTGAACCCATTGTTGAGCGACAGCATGGGAACCCGGTGTTTGATCTTGGCGAATTTGCCAGACGTTGTGGTACCAACTTTTTGGGACGGAGATTGTGCTGTCAGGAGTTCGGTGTGATCAGCTTCCAGTTCCAAAAGTTCCTTCCGAAGCGCGTCATACGCGGCATCGGAAATCGTCGGTGCGTCGTCCTCAAAATAAGCGCGGTCATGGGCGGCGAGCTGCAACGACAACGCCACATGGCGCTTGCGTGCGGTTGCTGCAGGTTTTGGTAAGTTTGCGCTCAAGAACCAATACTCCGCCAAATGCAGCGGGGCCACCGCTTGAAGCCAAGGGACCTCTCCCCCGCTTCGCGGACCCTCTCCAAAGAGGAGAGGGACCTCTTGCGGCGACCTCCCGTTTTACTGTTCAGGGTGCTCGCATCACGAGTCCCTCCCCTCCGGGGAGGGTCCGGCGAAGCCGGGGGAGAGGTCCCTTGGCTGCACAAAAGAAGTGTGAATCCGACAGCGGCCTCCGCCGGGATGACGGTGTAGACAATCTGATGTTGAATTGCGTTTGCCACTTGCTTCATCACCCCTGCCCCGCCAACAATTCTTCCGCCTGCGCCCGTGCGGCATCTGTGACCTTCGCACCAGACAACATGCGCGCCAGTTCTTCCCTGCGGCTTTGTGCGGCGAGGGGTTGCACGCGGGTGACCATGCGTTTCGATCCCACGTCTTCCATTTTGGTGATCAGCAAATGCTGTGCGGCGCGCGCGGCCACTTGCGGTGAATGGGTGACGGCGATCACCTGCAAACCTTGGGCGAGTTTTGCCAGGCGGCCACCAATGGCATCGGCAACAGCACCGCCCACTCCGGTGTCGATTTCATCGAAGATCAACACAGGTGCTGAGCCTTTCGCCGCGAGCACCACCTTGAGTGACAGCATGAAGCGCGCCAATTCGCCGCCTGACGCGATCTTCATGAGCGGTGACAAAGGTGTGCCGGGATTTGTCGACACACGGAACTCAACGGTGTCGATGCCGTGAGAGCCGGGCTGCGCGGCATCAGGTTCAACCGCCGTTGCAAAGGTGGCCTTGTCCAAACGCAATGCGGGCAGTTCGGCTGCAACCGCCTTGTCCAATGCCTTGGCGGTTTTCTTGCGCACAGCGCTCAACGCATCGGCGGATTTCTCAAACTTTTCCTTGGCTTCAGCGGAAGACTTCTCCAACTGCTTCAACTTCGCCCCGCCGTCGCTCAAGGCCTGAAGGTCGTTTTCCAGCCGCGCGCGAACGGAAGCCAGCGCATCGACGGTGCAGCGGTGTTTGCGGGCGGCGGCACGGAGAGAAAACAATCGCTCCTCGGATTTTTCGAGGTCTGATGGATTGAAGGCAAAGCCGCGTTTTGCCAGATCGATGGAACGTCCCGCTTCCGTGAGTTCGTGCAGCAGGCGGTCCAGTGTGGCGCAAACGTCATCCAGCCTTCCGCCTGCTGTTTCCTTGCGGCGCTCCAATTTTCGCAGCGCGGCGTTGAGGCGGGACTCCATCGCCGTGCCGCCATCAATCACTTGCTCAGCATCTTCGAGTGCAGACACATATTGCTCCGACTGCATCATCAGCTGGCGCTTTTCTGCCAGCAATTGCTCTTCGTTTGGCTCTGGCGAAAGTGAGGCGAGTTCCTTTACCGCGTGTTCGATGTAGTCCCGCTCGGCTTCCGCCCGTGCCATGGCATCTTGATGGTCTTTCAGCGCGGACGCCGCTGCACTGGCCAGCCGCCAAAGTTGCCCTACTTCTTTCGCCTTGCCCTCCAGACCCCCGAAAGCATCAAGCAGGGCCCGGTGGGCCGACGTGTTCACCAGCGCACGATCCGCATGTTGGCCGTGCAACTCCACCAGATGCACCGCAAGTTGCCGCAACACATTGAGGCTGACGGGCTGGTCGTTTACCGTGGCACGGCTGGCACCTTCCGCCATTTGAGTGCGCTTGACAATGATTTCACCGTCAACGTCAATCTCGTGTTCTTTGAGAAATGCGTAGGCTTCGTGGGTGGGAGGCAAACTGAATGCGGCTGTGACGACGCCCTTCGGCTGGCCCGTGCGCACCAGTGATGAATCACCGCGGGCACCAAGAGCGAGGCCCAGTGCGTCGAGCAATATGGATTTGCCAGCCCCTGTTTCACCGGTAAGCACTGACAGTCCGCCCTCCAGTGAAATGTCGAGTTTTTCAATGAGAACGATGTCGCGGATGGAAAGGGCGGTCAGCATGCGCCCACTCTAGCAAGATTCTGGTCAGCCCGAAAAGGGATTGGCTCTGCGGAAGGCCTGGGAAATCCAGGATTCATTATTGGCCTGGGGCGCCTTGCCGTCAGAGGATACCAGGCGGTAGCCATCCTGGTACCAATCGCTGTTCGGGTAATTGTGGCCAAGCACGGCAACGGCCGTTTGCGCCTCGGACGTAACCCCCAGCGCCATATAGCCTTCGGCCAGACGATACAGCGCTTCGGCCGTGTGTGGCGAGGTTTGATAATCCACAATTACTTTCTTGAAGCGGTTGATGCCCGCAAGATAAGACCCCTTGTTCAGATAATAGCGCCCCACTTCCATTTCCTTGGCGGCGAGATGGTTGCGCGCAACAGCAGCTTTCTTCTGGGCGTCAGCGGCATAGGGTGAATCCGGAAAGCGTTGTGACACTTCGTCCAGCGCATCAACGGCTTTTTCGGTGCGCGACTGGTCACGCCGCACATCAGCGATGCGTTCGTATTCGGAAATCGCCGAGAGATAATAGGCGTAAGCTGCATCCTTGTGGCCGGGATGCAGCGAAATGAAGCGCTGGCTGGCATTGACAGCGTCGTCATAGGCATTGCGCTGATAGGCGGCGAAGGCCTGCATCAGGATGGATTTCGTCGCCCATTTTGAATAGGGGTGCTTGCGCTCGACATCCGCGAATTTCTTCTGGGCGCGGCTGTAGGAGCCATCGTTCAGAGATTTGAGACCGTCGTTGTAAAGGCCAGCCACAGAAGAATCATCCGACGCCGTCAAGTCAGGAGCGAGGGCACCGCCCTTTTTGCCGCCAAAGAAACCGGAAATGCCACCGCCATCGCCGTCACCGCCGCCCAGTAGCCCGCGCATGGCACCACCCGCGGAGCAGCCGCCCAGAACAAGACTGGACGCCATCAAAGCGGCGAACACCGCCAAACGGCGCTTATGACTTTGCATTGAAATCAGCATCAAAGAATCCGGAACTCCAAGTGGCCTTCTAGCTGCCATGTTCCCAAAGCGAAAGCCTTAACGCCTGCCCTTTGAAAAGCCAAACCCGGCGGAAGTGTGACCGGTGGCTGAAACCACATATTCTGTCCCAAATTCGTCATGGCCCGCTTCAGGCCTACAAGATTCACACATCTTTTTGTGACACAAGCACGATTGAAAATCGGTCTTTTAATTTCTTCACTAACGATTGTTTTAATTCATTATTCCGTCATCCCGGCGAAGGCCGGGACGAGGCTGACCCAAGGTGGCGTGCACAAAAAGCCTGGTCCCGGCCTTCGCCGGGATGACGGTTTTTGTGGGAAAACCGGAGTTTTGCTCGTGCAAGAACATGATCAAAAAAGATGTGTGCATATTGCAGGCTTCAGGCGGGCCATGACGATGCCTTGTTATTTTTTGAGAGCGTTCAACCGTTGGCCTGCCGGCGCAGGAAAGCGGGGATGGCGAGTTGGTCGTCTTCGTAGGTCTCCTCGGCCACCGGCTGTGGTGCGGGTGTTGCAACCCGCGGTGCTGTGCGGTTGGCCATCACGGGTTCAGCGCGTTGGGGTGCTGCGGCATGATGCGCAACGGATTCTTCCTTGCGGCCAAGACCAACAGCGGCGAGGCGCTCAAAAATGCCGGGTTTCTTTTTTGCGGCCTGTGCCGCGATGTTTTCAATGCGTCCCTGCTGGGCCGCAATCTGCCGTTGTGCAATGGCCGGAAAATCATTGACCTGCGGCATGCGTGGTGCCGGGCGCGAAACCTGCACACGGCCATTCCCGGCTGATGCGGCAACACGGGGTGCTTCTTCTTCCAGGCCTTCTTCAAAGGCTTCCTCCTGGACAACACGCTGTGCGGGTGTGGCGCGCACAGCCATGGGCGCCGGATGCACGATTTTCACCGCATCCGCCTGCTTACCTGTGAAGCCATAGGTCTGGCGCTCCGGTTCAGCGTCGTCGCGCATGTCTTCGGCTTCACCTGTCGCCACTTCAAGCGCAAGGCCTGTCGCAACCACGGAAACCCGCATGGTGCCTTCCAGCGATTCATCAAAGGTGGCACCCAGAATGATGTTTGCCTCAGGATCCACTTCCTCGCGGATACGGGTGGCGGCTTCATCGACTTCGTAAAGTGTGAGGTCATGGCCACCGGAAATCGAAATCAGAAGCCCACGCGCACCGCGCATCGACACGTCATCCAGCAATGGATTGGAGATCGCGGCTTCGGCGGCTTCAATGGCGCGCTTTTCGCCGGACGCTTCACCCGTACCCATCATCGCCTTGCCCATTTCGGACATGATGGCGCGCACGTCCGCGAAGTCGAGGTTGATCAGACCTTCCTTGGTCATGAGTTCAGTGATCGAGGCAACGCCGGAATACAGCACCTGGTCAGCCATGGCGAAGGCGGCGGCAAATGTGGTTTTCTCATTGGCGACGCGGAACAGGTTCTGGTTCGGAATGACGATCAGTGTGTCGACGTAACGGGCAAGCTCTTCAATGCCGCGTTCTGCAGTCTGCATGCGGCGCACACCTTCGAAGTGGAACGGCTTGGTGACGACACCCACCGTGAGAATGCCCTGCTCTTTTGCGGCGCGCGCAATGATGGGGGCAGCCCCTGTGCCGGTGCCTCCGCCCATGCCGGCGGTGATGAAGGCCATGTGCGAGCCAGCGAGATGGTCCAGAATTTCAGGCAGTGCTTCTTCAGCGGCGGCTGCACCGATTTGCGGCTGTGAACCAGCGCCCAAGCCTTGCGTGAGAGCGGTGCCCATCTGCACGCGGCGTGTGGCTGCGTTTTGCAACAACGCCTGCGCGTCGGTGTTTGCAACCACGAACTCCACGCCTTCAAGGCGGCTCTCGATCATGTTGTTGACGGCGTTCCCCCCGGCCCCGCCAACACCGAAAACGGTGATCCTTGGTTTGAGGTCAGAAAGGGTGGGAACATTGAGTTTTATGGACATGGGCGCGCTTCCAAAGACGGTTTTGGTTGCTAACACTTTGTTTCCGAAACACTAAGGAATGGTTAACGAAGTGTTTTATCCTTTGGAAAATTTTGAATGAACGCGATTCTTGCCGTTACCGGGCAGTGATGCTATCTTACGATCACTGATCGATCAGAAAAGGTAAGACAATGGCATCCGTGACCATCTCCAGCAAATACCAGATTTCGATCCCGAAAGAGGTCCGCGAACACAATGGTTGGAAGCCGGGGCAGAAGTTGGCGTTCGTTTATACGGGGTATGGCTACAAACTTGTTCCTGTTCCGAAGCTGGAAGATCTCATCGGCATCGCAAAGGGTGCTGACACAACCAACTACCGCGACCGTAACGACCGCTATTGATGCGCATCGTTGACACCTCGCTCTGGATTGAACTGTTTTCAGAAGGGCCTCTTTTCGAACAAGCCCGCGAGAGCATCCAGCCTGTCCAAAGCACATTCGTACCCGCCATGGTGCATTACGAAGTGGTGAAATGGGTGAAGCGGACAACAACTGAAGAAAACGCGGATTCAATTCTGTCTCTGCTGCTGGAATGCCGCCCTGCGATCATGGATTCAAATGTTGCCGCCCGTGCCGCTGTCGCCTCCCTGGAACACAAACTCCACGCCACCGACGCCATCATCTACGCTACGGCACAGATTTTGGTGGCAGACTTGTTCACCTGCGACAGTCATTTCAAGGATTTGCCAGGGGTGAAATACTTCGGGAAGAAACCCTAGCTTTCAGCCACCATCCGCTGCGCCGCTGCTACAATAACGGTGACACTCCACTATACTATGCGACATGATAAAGTGGAGTGTCACCGTTATTTTTTGGCTTGAACTATCGTTCAAAAAAAATCGTCATGGCCCGCTTCGTGCGGGCCACCCATGGGTCCTCCGCATGAAGCTAGGGATGACGGAATTTCAGATCATACCAACTCAAACGGAACTGCCCTAAATCGCCTCTTTCAACCACCGCCCCACGCGTTGGGCGTAGGTGAGTTGTGAGCGGTCAATCGCGTCCTGTGCCTCTTGCGGCATGGCGTATTGTTTGTCGGGGAAGGCGGCGGCGGCGAGGAGGCCACTGACGACGCAGGACGATGGATTGCGGATATGGTCTGGCAGGCCTTGCACGGCGCGGGGGCTGGCGACGCGCGCTTGTAAACCGAAGATTTCGGCGGCGAGTTCCTTGAGACCGTGAATTTGTGCGCCACCACCCGTGAGGATGACTTTTGTGGTTGGCGTCACAAAGCGCGAATCCTGTTCAACCAGCTGGCGCACCAGCCAGAGGATTTCTTCGAGGCGGGGCCGCACGATCGACGTCAACATATGCTTGGGCACTTTGTGGACGGAGTCTGTGCCCTGCTCTCCGGCCAATGGCACGGCCAGCAATTCACGGTCCTCATGGCCTGCCGGCAGCACTGAGCCGAACAGTGTTTTCATCCGCTCAGCATGGGCGAGTGTTGTTGAAAGACCGTGGGCGATGTCTTGTGTTACCAATTGGCTGCCTGCGGGAAGCACACCTGCGGCCACCAGTTTCTGCGCCTTGAAAATCGAATAGCTGGTGGTGGAGCCACCGCAATCAATCACCAAGGCGCCGAGTTCAAGCTCATCCGTGGACAATGCGCCACGACCTGCGGCGTAGGGAGCAAGGCCAAAGCCTGAAATGGTGAGCATGGCGCGCTCGACCGCCATGGAAGTGTTGCGTAAAACGGCGGCATCTACAGTGACGACGGCGAGTTCTACACCGAGTTCAGTGGCGTGAAGGCCCACAGGCACTTCGCACGGCACACCATCAATGCTGAAACCGGCGGGCATCAAATGCAAAACCTGCCTGCGCCCGACATCCATATTCGCAATCGCCGCTGCAATGACGTGTTCGAGATCACGGGGCGAAACCACGCCTGTCTGCGTTTCAACCACGGCGCGCGCATAGAGGCATTGCGGCTTGCCGCCAGAGACCGTGACGATGCAATCGCGCACCCGTCGTTCTGCCATTTTTTCTGCCGTGTCGACTGCTTGCCGGATGCAGCGCTCAACAGCTTCTACGTCGATGACAGCACCATTGCGCACGCCACGCGAAGCGGTCTGGCCAAAGCCCAACATCTTGAGGCCGGGGCGGGCGTCACCACGCGTGGCGAAAGGTTCGGCGATCATGCAGCAGATGCTGGATGAGCCAATGTCGATTGCGGTGAAGGCGGATTTTTTTGAGGTGGGGGTCATGTGGTAGAGACCTCTCCCCCGGCTTCGCCGGACCCTCCCCGGAGGGGAGGGACTCGTGGTGGGAGCGCCCTGAATAGTAGAAAGGGAGGTTGTTCAACGAGTCCCTCCCCTCTGGGGAGGGTACGCGAAGCGGGGGAGAGGTCCCTACTGCGCTGCCCCCGTACTCGCCGTTGTAA
The DNA here is from genome assembly GCA_031430795.1 of Hyphomicrobiales bacterium. Taxonomy (GTDB): domain Bacteria; phylum Pseudomonadota; class Alphaproteobacteria; order Rhizobiales; family Aestuariivirgaceae; genus Aestuariivirga. The sequence continues at coordinate 15,564 of JANPCE010000044.1, read as the reverse complement.
CCGGGTCAACGCCTGAAACCTGCACGCGGACTTCGCCTGGAATGCGGAAATCCAGGCCTGCGATGTCGGTGTCCACAAAGGCTGGATTTTGCATGAAAGCCCAGGCGCTCTTAAGGTCTTCGACCGTGTTGTTTTCTGGCAAGGCAAGACGCACACCATTTTTGAGATAAAGATTCCACCGCCGCTCGCCCACCCGGCCCGCAGCTTTCACTTGTAACCTTAGGTCTGGCATGGCTTCCAAATCGTTAATGAGCGCCCGCGCATCGATATTGGCGCCGCGCCCCGTAACCACGGGCAAGGACGACGATGTGCCCGGTTTCCACCCGCCCATGACCTTGCCGTCGCGGTCCACCAACTGAAACTCGCCTTCATGTTGCCAAATCACAAAGGCCTCACGTTCCACCACATTGATTTCCAAACGGTTGGGGAACTTGCGTTGCACGGATGCCGACTGCACCCAATCCAGTGATTCAATCAGCCGCCGCGCGCGCGCCGCGTCAAAGCCAATGAGGCTGCCACCAGGCCTGACACCAATACTGGAAAGCAGCCCCATGGGATCATGCTGGTCAACGCCTGTAATGGCGATATCGTCAGCAGCCTGGCCGATGACACCGGCCATTTTGCCGGGCAATTTCAGGTAAGGGCTGCCTGGATAATCCAGGTGTCCACCTTGCAAAAGGCCGTGCAAAACCGCAAAGCCAAGCAAGCCAACAGAGAGTGCACGCACGGCAATGCGAAGCGACGGAACCACGTCGCCACGCCGCGTCAGCACACGGCTCAGCGGTCGAGGGAGGCGTCGTTGACCATCCATGTCACAAGCTCCTCAAATGAATGTCCGGCGTGGGCGGCTAGTTCGGGCACAAGCGACGTGCCGGTCATGCCGGGTTGGGTGTTGACTTCCAGCAATATGAGTTCGGGCTCGCGGCCCGGCACGATGTCGTTCAGGCGGAAGTCTGAACGCGACACGCCCCGGCAACCCAGTGCCTTGTGTGCCAACAGCGAAAGTTTTTGGATTCTCCGGTACATGTCGCGGGGAATGTCGGCGGGCAAAACATGTTGCGACCCACCGGGTGTGTATTTCGATTCATAGTCATACCAGGTGGCGGCGCTGGACAGGATGTCGATCACACCCAACGCCACATCACCCATGACGGCGCAGGTGAGTTCACGGCCGGGAATGAAACGTTCCGCCATCACGTGGGTGCCGAAGAGATGGCGTTCTTCGAGAATGCTGCGGGCAGGGCCATTGCTGCGCTCATCGACAATGTGAACGCCAACGCTTGAACCTTCGTCCACAGGCTTGATGACATAGGGAATGGCCATCGGGTGCGTTGTGGCTGCAATTTCGATTTCCACCAATTTGCTTTCGGCAATCGGAAGTCCCGCGTTGCGGAAAATGACCTTGGCGGTTTCCTTGTTCAGCGCCATGGCTGAGGCGAGGATGCCGGAATGGGTGTAGGGAATTTGCAGTGTTTCCAGCATGGCCGAAGCGCCACCGCCCTCGCCCCACTTGCCATGCAACGCGTTGAAGGCCACGTCAGGCTTCATGTCCATCAGGATGCCGTGGATGGTTTCGCGCTTCACATCCACCATGATGGCGTTGAAACCGGCACGCTTCAGCGCGCCGAAACACGCTTCGCCAGAGTCCAATGAAACTTTGCGTTCAGCAGACCAGCCGCCCATCAATACGGCGACGGTGGTGTCACGTGGGTAGCGTTGCGGTTTCAACTCCATGTCAGGCCGCCTCTTCCAATGGAAGACCAATGCGTTTGACTTCCCATTCCAGTTCAATGCCGGAGTGGTCCTTCACGCGGGCGCGCACGGTCTCGCCCAGTTCTTCGATTTGTGCGGCAGTGGCACCACCCTCGTTGATGAGGAAATTGCAATGCATCTCGGACATTCTGGCCGACCCAACGGCGAAGCCGCGAAGACCCGCCGCATCAATGAGTTGCCAGGATTTATGGCCCGGCGGATTTTTGAAGGTGGAGCCACCCGTCTTTGACCGAATGGGCTGGGCCTTTTCGCGGTGCGCCACATGGGATTCCATCTGTGCCTTGATCTCGGCCTTGTCGCCGGGTCGCCCACGCAACACTGCATCCGTGAAGATCAAATCTTCCGGAGCGCCGCAGTGGCGGTAAGTGTATTTCATGTCGGCATGCGGCACGGTGATGATGTTTCCCTTTCGTGTCACAGCGGTTGCTTCCACCAGCACATCTGTGGTTTCGCCGCCATGTGCGCCGCCATTCATCCGCAACGCGCCGCCAATCGTGCCCGGTATACCTATCAGAAAGGTTAACAAATCGATTGCATGCTCTTGGGCAAAGCGCGCAACATTCATGTCGAGAGCCGCCGCTCCAGCACGGATGCAGTGTTCGCCCGCAAGCGTGATGGCGTTGAAGCCCCGGCCCAAGCGGATGACAACACCGGGAATGCCCCCGTCACGCACAATCAGGTTCGAGCCAACGCCAATCACAGTGACGGGGATGTCTTCAGGTGTTGCTTTTAGAAATTCCGCGAGGTCTTGTGTGTCAGCGGGTGAAAACAAAACTTCAGCAGGACCACCCACGCGCAGCCATGTGAGATCAGCCAGCACATAGTCCGCATCCAGACGGCCACGCACCTGCGGCAGGCTGGATTTGAGTTTTTCTCCGTTCATTGGTGTCATTTCAATTCAATAAATCTATCGCTTGAGGCCAACGGACCTCTCCCCCGCTTCGCGGACCCTCTCCGAAGGGGAGAGGGACCCGTGGTGCGAGCGCCCTGAAAAAGTAAAATGGGAGGTCGCTTCAAGAGGTCCCTCTCCCCTTCGGAGAGGGTACGGCGAAGCCGGGGGAGAGGTCCCTTGGCTGCAGGCGATTGGGGAATACACATCAATCCAACGCCGCCAATTCACCTGGAAGCGCGTAAGCCCATGTGGTGATCGTGCCTGCACCCAAACACACAACGATGTCGCCCGGGTTGATGAGTTTTTTCACGGTGGGGGCCAACTGCTTCGGATCATCAACCGCAACAACGGAACGGTGCCCGCGGTCGTGGATGCCTTGTACCAGTGACAGATGATCCGCACCCTCAATCGGACTTTCACCTGCCGCGTATACTGGCGTGATGACAACAGAATCCGCGTCGTTGAAGCAACTGCAGAAATCGCCGAACAAGCTGTGCAGGCGGGTGTATCGATGCGGCTGCATGATGGCGACGACTTTCTTGTCTGTCACACGGCGTGCGGCTTTCAGCACGGCGGCGATTTCAACCGGGTGGTGGCCATAGTCGTCAAAAATTTTGACGCCATTATGCTCGCCCGTCTTGGTGAAGCGGCGCTTCACACCGCCAAAATTGGCGAGGCCTTCACGCACTTTTTCGTCCGACATGCCAAGCTCACGCGCCACAACGAGTGCCGCCGTGGAGTTCAAGGCGTTGTGGTCACCCGGCATGTGCAGGGCCAAATCGGTGATGTCCCTCGACTTGCCAGAGACACGTTCGGTGACCCGCACAGAAAACCGCGTGGCGTCATCCTTGTAATGCACGTCCATCAAACGGTAGTCGGCTTGCGGTGAATAACCATAGGTGATGACGCGGCGGTCGCGCACTTGCGCAATGATTTCCTGCACCACCGGATGGTCGATGCACATCACGGCGAAACCATAGAAGGGAATGTTTTCGACGAAGGCCAAGAACGCTTCCTTGGCTTTTTCAAACGTGCCGTAGTGATCGAGATGTTCGGGATCGATGTTGGTGACGATCACCACATCCGCTGGAAGCTTGACAAATGTGCCGTCAGACTCGTCTGATTCCACCACCATCCAGTCACCTTTGCCGAGGCGGGCATTGGTGCCATAGGCGTTGATGATGCCGCCGTTGATGACAGTCGGATCAAGCCCGCCGGAATCCAGTAATGATGCCACGATGGATGTCGTTGTGGTTTTGCCATGGGTGCCGCCGACGGCGACGCAGGACTTGAACCGCATCAGCTCTGCCAACATTTCAGCGCGCCGCACGATGGGGAGATAACGCGCACGGGCTTCGATGAGTTCCGGATTGTCTGGCTTCACGGCTGTTGAAACAACCACCACTTGCGCGTCTTTGACGTTCTGCGCCTGGTGGCCGATCATCACTTCAATGCCATGCTTGCGCAACCGGGCAACGTTGTAATTGTCACTGATATCAGAGCCTTGCACGCGGTAGTTCAGAGTTGACATGACCTCGGCAATGCCGCTCATGCCAATCCCTCCAATCCCGATAAAGTGGATCGGGCCAACGTCGCGTGGAAGTTTCATGTCTCTTGTATCTCCGGAAATCAGGTCGTGATGGTAGCTTCAACCAGATCCGCCAAACGCATTGCGGCATCAGGTTTGCCATGCCGCAAAGCAGCAGCGGCGGCTTCTTTAAGGGCTTGGGCATTGCCAAGCAACTCCTGCAAAAGGCTTGAAAAAACAGCTGTGGAAGCGTGCTTCTGCTCCAACAAGCGCCCTGCCCCGGCGCGCTCAAAACTGCGGGCGTTGTTCAACTGGTCATTGTCGATGGCACCCGGCAGCGGCACCATGATGGCGGGTCTTCCGACGACGCCGAGTTCGGCAATGGATGAAGCGCCAGAGCGGCACACCACAAGATGCGAATCCGCCATGACGGCGGGAAGGTTGGCGAAGAAAGACGAGAGTTCTGCGGCAACGCCTGCCTTGGCATAGGCCGCCTTTACGCGCTCCATGTCCTCTCCACGGCATTGCTGTGTGAGCTTGAGTCTGGCGCGCACGTCCGCTGGCAAGGCAGCGATGACATCAGGCACCGCATCGGAAAAATATTTCGCACCCTGTGAACCACCAAAAACGAGTACGCGGATCTCGCCTGTTCCGTTCAAAGTGGGATAGGCCTTGCCCGCCGCATCCAACACCAGCTTGCGCACCGGATTTCCTGTCAGCACAAGTTTGGATGCCGCCGCTTCTGGAACGCCAATCAACGTGTCGAACGACGTCGCCACATGTTTCACACGCTTTGCAAGAATGCGGTTCGCACGGCCCAGCACCGAATTCTGCTCATGCACCAGTGAAGGCACGCCTTCATGCACGGCTGCCAGCAGCGGCGGCAGCGAGGGGTAACCGCCAAAACCGACAGCGGCTTTCGGATGGTGTTCACGGATCAATGCGCGTGCAAGGCGGTAACCCCTGTAAAGGCGGAGCACGCGGCCCGGGATTTTCAACGGATCAGAAAGCGTCAAAGATGCGGAGGGCACGATGTGTGTTTGTGCGGCGGGAAAAGATTTGCCGTAGTCACGCACGCGTTCATCCGTGACCAGGTGGATGACGTGGCCACGAGCGCTCAAAACTTCAGCCAGCGCCTGCGCCGGAAACAAGTGCCCACCCGTGCCACCTGCGGCGAGGAAGATGGGGTGCATCACACCGCAACCTTCTCGATCGGCGCTTCACTTTCCCCCGGCACTTTGCGGCCCAGCGCCAGCACGAAACCCAGGGCAATTGCTGTTCCGATGAGAGAAGAACCACCATAGGATATGAAGGGCAGCGTCATGCCTTTGGCCGGGAGGAGGCCGACGTTGACACCCATGTTGATGCCGGCTTGCGTGCCGAACATCACGGCAAGCCCTGCCATCGACAGTGCAACAAATGGATTGGCTTCAATCTTGGAGCGTTTCAACACACGGATGATGATGAAGAAAAACAACGCCATGATGGCGATGCAGGCGAGTGCGCCGAACTCTTCACCGACAACAGCGAAGGCATAGTCCGTGTGCGAGTCTGGCAACACCATCTTGGCTGTGCCGCCACCGGGGCCGGCACCCAGCAGGCCACCGTTCTGAAATGCCGCTGTTGCGGTGTCAACCTGGAACGTGTCGCCCTTTTCAGGATTGAGAAAACGTTCAATGCGCGATGCCACGTGGGGCACCGTGAGGTAAGACAGAAAACCAAGTCCGCCCACGCCGCAAATCAGCCCGAAGATGTATTTCCACGCCAGACCACACAACAATAGCATGGCACCAAATGTTGCAATGACGAGAGCCGTTTGTCCGAAGTCTGGTTGCAACACCAGAAGGCCAATGAACATCGCGGCCATGGCATAGGCGATGACATCCGCCGGCATGTCGCGGTGCCGCAGTTTTTCAGACAGGAACCACGCCACTGCAACAACGAATGTTGGCTTTGCAATTTCAGAAGGCTGCAGATTGAGTGGCCCGATGTTGATCCAGCGGTGGGCACCCTTGATCTCGGGTCCGAATTTCAGCGCCAGCAACATCAAGACAAGTGAAGCGCCAAACCCGGCAATGCCGGCGCGCCGTGTCCATGTGCGGTCAAAGAAGGAAAGCGACACCAATGTGATGACTGCGATCACCAGATAAAACATCTGGCTCTTGATGAAGTGCAGGGGATCATCCGCACCAATGCGCACCGCCACTGACGGGCTCGCCGCCATGCTGACGAGGACGCCGATAGCCATCAAAATCAATGCGGCAGACATCACACCCCGGTCAACGGTGAACCACCAGCGTGCAACCAGCCCCCGGTCACTGCGCGAAATCAGCATGGATCATCCCTCCCCTTTGGTCATCACAACGCCCGGCAGGCGCGACACCGCGTCAACAAAAGCGTCGCCGCGCACTTCAAAATTCTTGTACTGGTCAAACGAGGCGCAGGCCGGTGACAGCAACACCACGGCGCGCGGGTCTTCGTCCATCGCCACGTCCTGCGCCGCCTGCTGCACGGCGCGGGGCAAGGTTCCGCACATGACAATTTCAGTGTCGCCATCCAGTGTCTTCGAAAATTCTTCAGCCGAAACGCCAATGAGATAGGCGCGCTTCACGCGCTCAAACAGTGGCCGCAACGGTTCAATGCCGCCGGCTTTCGAAATGCCGCCGGCAATCCAGTAGATGCGCTCGAAAGATTTCAAGGCTTTTTCGGCAGCGTCCCAATTTGTGGCCTTTGAGTCATTGATGAACGGCACAATGCCAACCCGCGCCACTTCCTGCATGCGGTGGGCAAGACCGGGGAATGTTGTCATGGCTTCGGCGATGATGTGGGGTGCCACGCCAAGGGCTGTTGCCGCACCATAGGCCATGCAGGCGTTCTGCCAGTTGTGAGCGCCTCTCAGGGCATGCATATTGCGAAGGTCAAATTTGGTGGTGACCACTCCATTACTGCTGTCGAGAAGTTCGCCTTCAAAGGCCGAAACTCCATTCGCCATAAATGCATGAACGGAAACAGTTCGAAGCGCTGCACCACTGTGAATATGGTCTGCAATGCTTGCACACCAGTCATCATCCACGCTGATCAATGCAGTTTGGCCATCATGTTGCTTCGCAAACATACGGGCCTTTACTGCTGAATAATTCTCCATGGTGCCATGGCGGTCAAGATGGTCTGGCGTAAGATTGGTAAGCACGCCTACATCCGGCGAGAGACCAGGCATCAAATCAATTTGGAAAGATGAAAGCTCCAACACATAATGTCGCCCACGCGCAGGTGGCCTGAGATTGAAAACAGCATTGCCAATGTTGCCTCCAACATCCACATCCAGCCCCGCTTTTTTCAACACATGACCGATCAGTGCAGTGGTGGTGGACTTTCCATTGGTGCCGGTGATGGCAATCATCTTCGCACCAGAATCCTGGATGGAGCGCGCAAAGACTTCGGTGTCACCGATGATCTCGATACCGGCCGCCTTCGCTTTCAAAACCGTCCAATGAGGTTCGGGATGTGTGAGCGGAACGCCTGGACTCAAGACCAGTGCAGCCAGCGATTTGAAGTCCACCGTGTGCAGATTGGTGACGGCACAGCCTTCGACCCGGGCTTTTTCAACAGCCGTGTCTGAATCGTCCCAGGCCAAAACCTCGGCCCCACCCAGCCGCAACGCTTCAGCGCAGGACAAGCCAGAGCGCGCCAGCCCGAACAGAGCGACGCGCTTGCTGTTGAACCCCTGTGCCGCGAACATGTTATCTCAGCTTCAATGTTGAAAGGCCGATCAGCGCGAGGATGAAAGCGATGATCCAGAAACGGATGACAATGGTGGGTTCCTTCCAGCCTTTTTGCTCATAGTGGTGATGCAGCGGTGCCATGGCGAACACGCGCTTGCCCGTCATCTTGAACGACGCCACTTGCACGATCACAGACACGGTTTCGAGCACGAACAAGCCACCAATCACCAACAGCACCAATTCATGTTTCACCGCCACCGCAATTGCACCCAGGCAACCACCCAATGACAGTGAACCCGTGTCGCCCATGAAGATCATAGCGGGTGGTGCGTTGAACCACAGGAAGCCCAGACCCGCCCCCACCAGTGCGCCGCAAATGATGGCAAGTTCGCCTGTGCCGCGCACAAAATGCAGTTGCAGATAGTTGGAAAAAACAAAGTTGCCAACGAGATAGGCGATGAGGGCATAGGAACCCGCTGCAATCATGACAGGCACGATGGCGAGGCCATCGAGTCCATCCGTGATGTTGACAGCATTGCCCGCACCCACAATCACCAGCATTCCGACAAGGACGAAGAACGGCCCGAAGTAAATCAGCGCATCCTTGAAGAACGGCAGGGCGAGAGATGTTGACAACGGTTTTTCGCCAAACCACATGAAGCACAACACGGCAACACCGGCGATCACGAATTCTGCCAGCAATCGCATTTTCGAAGAAAAGCCTTTTACCGAGGCCCGTGTCACCTTCAGGTAATCGTCGTAGAAGCCAATGGCGCCGAAACCCATGGTGACGAACAGAACGGCCCAAACATAAAGGTTGGTAAGATCCGCCCACAGCAAAGTGGCCACAAGCACGCCGGACAGGATCATCAATCCGCCCATGGTGGGCGTGCCCTGCTTCTCAAGAATATGTCGCTGCGGCCCATCCAGGCGAATTGGCTGTCCCTTGCCTTGCTTCATTTTCAACAATGAAATGATGCGTGGCCCCAGCACAAAGCAAAAGAACAACGCTGTGATGATGGCCCCACCCGTGCGTGTGGTAAGGTAGCGGAAGACGTTTAAGAACGAAACGTCATCGGCAAATGATGTGAAGAGATAGTGCAACATGAACTCAGTTTTCCCCGCGAAGTCCGAATGTATTGCGCAGTGCATCGGCAATCGGCCCCATGCGGCTGCCCAGTGAGCCTTTGATCATGACGCAATCACCTGGCCTCACACCTGCCACCACAGATGCACTCAGCTCCTGCGACGTGGCGGCATAGCGGCCACGTCTTGCAACGGGCGTTGCATCCCAAAGATTTTGCATGAGCGGACCTGCGGCATAAAGAACGTCGATGCCATTGGCATCCATGTCCCGTGCAATGTCGCGGTGCAGGTCCGGCCCGAAATCTCCAAGCTCACGCATGTCGCCGAGAACCGCAATGCGCCGCCCGTTTTTGCCGACAGGCATTTGCGCCAGCAACGCCAGTGCAGCTGTCATCGCGGCGGGGCTTGCGTTGTAACTTTCGTCCAGCATGTGGATATCACCGCCGGGATGCATCAGGCTTTGCTGCGTGCCCCTGCCCTTCGCAGGTTTCGCTTCGGAAAGCGCCAGCGCGGCTCGCGCCAAATCCGCGCCCACGAGTTTCGCCGCCGCCAACACCGCAAGGCTGTTGATGGCCATGTGCCTGCCAGGCATGCCGAGTTTGTAGGTGACGCGTTCGCCCATCAAGTCTGCGGTGATGCAGCAGCAATCTGGCCGCAACGCAATCTGGAGAAGCCGCGCCGACGATCCGGCATGTTCGCCAAAACTGGTGATGTTGCGGATGCCGTTTGCGCGCGCGGCTTGCGCAAGTTGATCATAATAGGGCGTATCGTGGTTGATGACAGCGTGGCCCCCTTGTGCCACACCGGAGAAAATTTCAGCCTTCGCATCCGCTATTTCATCCAGCGAATTGAAATGGCCCAGATGGCTTGCAGCGATGGTGGTGATGATCGCCACCTGCGGACGCACCATGGCAACCAATGGCGTGATCTCGCCCGCATGGTTCATGCCAATTTCAAAAACCCCAAAGGCGGCACGTTTCGAAAACCGCGCCAATGTCAAAGGCACGCCCCAGTGGTTGTTGAAGCTGGCGGCGGACGCATGGGTTTCACCGCTTGCCGAAAGTGCCACGCGCAACATTTCCTTGGTGCTGGTTTTACCAACACTGCCCGTGACCGCAATGATGCCGGCAGATGAACGCGCCCGTGCGCGCCGCCCCATGGACTCGAGTGCACGCAACGGATCAACCTGCACTACCAGCAACGGGCCCGCCGCTTCCATTTCCGGGGTGGTGCGCGAAACAATTGCGAGGCCGGCACCAGCGCCAAGCGCCTTCACCGCATAGTCATGGCCGTCATTGTTGTCGCCCTTGATGGCAACGAAAATATCGCCTGCGGCAACGTTGCGGCTGTCGATGGAAATGCCGTTCAACGCTTGCACAACAGTACCGTGCAAATGCCCGCCTGTTGAGGAAATCAGCTCATCAATGCTCCACAACGCTTCAGCCACTGTACATCTCACCCTTCAATGCATGTCGCACAGCGTCATGGTCGCTGAACGTAAATTTGGTTTTGCCGATAATCTGGTAGTTTTCATGGCCCTTGCCCGCAACCACAAGCGTGTCACCTTCGCGCAGGTTCGAGACTGCTTCAGTGATGGCCACGGCACGGTCGGCGATTTCACGCGCCAATGGGGCACCCGCCATCACTTGCCTGCGGATTTCTGCCGCATCTTCAGTCCGTGGATTGTCGTCGGTGACATAAACCACATCGGCGAGGCTTGCGGCGGCCTTTGCCATCAGCGGGCGCTTGCCACCGTCCCGGTCGCCGCCACAGCCAAACAACACGTGCAGCCTGCCCCGGGTCAAGGGCCGCAAAGTCCGCAATACATTCTCGATGGCATCCGGCGTGTGGGCATAGTCCACAAAAACCGGCGCACCGTTCTCTGTCGTTGCAACGAGATCAAGCCGCCCCGGCGCACCTTTGAGCGACGCCAGCGCATGCAATGTGATGCGTTCATCACCACCCACCGCAATCACCAGGCCCGCCGCAACAAGCGCATTCGAAACCTGGAAATCACCGGCCAAGGGCAAGGGCACATCATGCAGGCCGCTCTGCGTTTCAATGCGCAGAATTTGCCCCAGCCCTTCGCGCATCACCGAGACCAGGCGCAGGTTTTCGCCGGCACTTCCGACCGTGAAGCAGTTCAGGCCCCGTGCCTTGGCACGGCGCAACACGTCCCCGCCGTGGGGCGAGTCCATGTTGATGACAGCGGCAGCGCCCTGCTGCATCAGATCCCCGAACAACACCATCTTGGCTTCAAAGTAAGCCGCCATGTCCTTGTGGACGTCGAGATGGTCTTGGGTGAAATTGGTAAACCCGCCCGCGGCAACACGAAGCCCATGCATGCGAAACTGTTCAAGCCCGATGCTCGACGCTTCGATGGCCAGATGTTGCACCTTGTCTTCAACCAGTTGCGCAAGGTCCTGATGCAGCATGACCGGATCTGGCGACGTGAGATTGGACTCTTTCACGCCCATGGGACTGACAAGGCCCACCGTGCCATAACTTGCGGCACGAAATCCCATTTCCGTCCAGATTTGCCGCACGAAGGCGGCGACAGAGGTCTTGCCATTGGTGCCTGTGACGGCGACAATCGTGTCCGGTTGCTCCGCATAAAACCGTGCCGCCACTTTCGCCAGCAGCAATCGTGGATTTGTGGTTTCAACGCAAGCAACGCCGCTGACGGATTTTCCAGGCCCGCACACGACGGCAACAGCGCCATTCCGCAGCGCCTGGGAAATGTATTCCGCGCCGTCAACCTTGCTCCCGGCAATGGCAAAGAACACAAAGCCCGGCATGACTTTGCTGCTGTCTTGCGTGAGGCCGGAAATTTCGATGTACGCCGCCGCTTCCGGCACGGACGCATCATGGCCCATCAGGCGTGCAAGGGTGCGCGGCATCAGATTTTCGTTTTCGCCTTCGCCAGCTTGGCGATCTTCTCGCGGTCAGCGGCGGTGAGAACCGGTTCAATGCCCAGAAGCGGTGCGATGCGCGCGATGACTTTGCCCGCCGTCGGCACAGCGTTCCAGCCTGATGTGGCAAAGCCATAGGTTTCAGGCAGTGGCTTGGGTTCGTCCAGCATGATGAGGATGGCATACTGCGGCTTGTCCATCGGGAACGCGCCAATGAACGAAGCCAGGCGGTGGTCCTTCGAGTAGCGTCCGCGCACCACTTTTTCAGCAGTGCCGGTCTTGCCGCCAACGCGGTAGCCGATCACATCGGCCTTGCCCGCAGACCCTTCGAGCGCATTCAAGCGAAAGAGTTCCCGCATGTACTGCGACGTCTTTGCTTTCACAATGTCTTTGGCCAGCACGTCCGCTTCTTCTTTTGACCGTTTCAAGAATGTGGGCTGCGCCATTTTCCCGCCATTGAGAATGCCCGCAACCACGGCAAGGCCTTGCAATGGCTGTACGGCAAAACCATGGCCGAAAGCCGCTGTGGCCGACACCAGCCTGCCCCATTTCTTCGGCAAAATTGGCCGCGCGGTCTCCGGCACTTCGGTCAGCAGCTTGTCCAGCAAGCCGACTTTTTCAAGGAACGCCTGGTGTTTTTCAATGCCCACATCCAGCGCCATTTTAGCGGTGCCGATGTTGGAGGAGTTGGTGAAAATTTCCGGCACCGTCAACACCCGCCGCTGGGCGTGGAAATCGTTGATGCGCGCATTGCCGATGACCAAGGCATAGCGCGCGTCATATTTTGAATTCATGGTGATGGTGCCGTTGTCAAAGGCCATGGCAAAGGTCACGGCCTTCACCACGGAGCCCAATTCATAGACACCGCTCAACATGCGGTTTTGCTGGTCCTTGCCGATGTTTTTGTCTTCGGCGTTGGGGTTGAAATCCGGCAACGATACCAGCGCCACTATCTCGCCCGTCTCGATGTTGAGAACAATGCCGCCACCACCGATGGCTTTGAATTTGGTGATTGCCTGCTGCACTTCATCCGTCAGCGCATGCTGCACACGGATGTCGAGCGCCAATTCCGCGGGTGCGGTGTTGCCGCGCTCAGGCTCAATCAGCGAAGCCGTGTACATCGCCCCTTCCGTGTCGAGATAGCGCTCAATGCCTGCAATGCCTTTGGTGTCCACGTCCACATAGCCAACCGTGTGCGCCGCCAGCCGCCCCTGCGGATACACGCGTTTTCGCTCGTTGACGTAAGCCACACCCGGAATGCCAAGGTCAAAAACCGCGTCCCGCTCTTCCGGGCTGACCTGTCGTTTCAGCCAAACAAAGGCGCGGCCGGGCTGGCGGAATTTCTTGTCGAGTTCCTTCGCATCAACATCCGGAAGCACACCCGTGATCAGTTCCACCGCTTCTTCCAGATCCAGAATCTTGCGTGGGTCCGCGTAGAGCGAGGCCACGGCAACATCGGTCGCCAGCACGTTGCCATTGCGGTCCACAATGTCGGGCCGGGGAATCCGCTGCACCGCTTCGGCGATGGTTTTGGCCTCCTCACTCAAAGGGGCGATCACCGACGTGAAGGCAAGCTTCAAGGCAATGGCGAGGAACACGCCGGAAAAACCCAGCCCCAGAAGCCGGATGCGGTGCTGGCCCGGGAGTTTTGCGGTTGCATTGGGCAGGTGAGTGTCTGTCATGTCTGGCTCACTGCATTTTCTTCATCAACTCGCCGATGGCATCCGTCGGTGGTTTTTCCTGCATTTTGCCGCGCACTTCCGCAATGCGCGCCGACAGTTCTTCCAGGGAGGTGAATTGCCGCGCCTCGGCGGGTGCCATTTGCAGATGCCGTGTCGCCAAAAGCTGGATGCGCTCAGGACGTGTCAGGCTGCTCCATTCGGCATTCAGCAGCTTGATGTCTTCTTCAAGCGCATCGATCTCCGCCGTGGTCGTTCGGATCTCGCGCTCAAGTCCGCGGGTCTTGTGTTCCATTGCGTAGAGAATGCTGCCGGAAACCAACACCATGAGAACAAGCACACCATTGACGATCTTCAGCATCAATGTCCCCTTTTCATTGCCAGGGCCGCAGTCCGGCGACCGGCGCGCAGCTTGGCGGAGCGCGCACGGGGATTGACGGCAATTTCGGCGTCGCTGGGTGCGATGTGGCCTTTGAAGAGCAGCTCAAAACTCGGCGGAGCAACGGCTTGCGCCTGCGGGGCATGGCGCGACGGCGAAGGCAGATTGCCGCTGCGTTCCGCAAAAAAGCGCTTCACAATGCGGTCCTCAAGTGAATGGAAGGTGACAACAACAAGCCTGCCGCCCGTCGCCAGAATCCTCTCCGCCGCGTCCAACCCTTGCGTCAACTCATCCAGCTCGCGGTTGACGTAAATGCGCAAGGCCTGGAATGTTTTCGTCGCAGGATGGGTTTTGATGTGGGGGCGATGTGGGCCAGTGGCGCGCTCAATGGCTGCAACAAGTTCCTTTGTGGCGGTGATCGCCGCTTCGTCCCGCGCTTTCACAATGGCGCGGGCAATGGCGCGTGAGCGTGGCTCTTCGCCTAATTCAAAAATGATGTTGGCAAGGTCTTCAGCACTTCGCGTGCGCACAACATCAGCCGCACTTTCCCCCGCCTGCGACATCCGCATGTCAAGCGGCCCGTCACGCATGAATGAAAATCCGCGCTCCGCTTCATCCAGCTGCATCGACGACACGCCGACATCGAGCACAACGCCATTGACGTCGCCCGCAACAAAATCCGCCATCTCTGAAAATGCGCCGTGGTGCAAAATCAGCCGCCCACCGCTCGCCAACACCACTGCTTGTCCATCGCGGATGGCGTTGGGGTCCTGGTCAATGGCGATCACACGGCAATGTGCCGTGTCGAGAATCCCGCGGGAATATCCACCGGCACCGAATGTGCCATCGACATGCGTCTCCCCGCTGGCAGGCGCAAGCGCTGCCAGGACTTCTGCCAACATCACGGGGCTGTGCCGTTTCGCCGGGTCCGGTTGGGTTTCAGTGCCGCTCATCGTGGACAAATGCGTTCGGTGAACAAGGGGTTAACAATGCGCCGACAATGCCTCCGGGAACGTTAACAATTGGTTTCAATTTGAATCAGAATGGGAAAGTGCCAGTCGGCCTGTAAGCCGGGTTTTGTCTGGCATTGCTGCCGCGACGACCATTCATCTTGAGCGCCCGTTGCCGAACGCTTCACGCAACCAACCCGGGCTGCTGGGCGGAACACCCTGAATGCCTTGCGGCACCCGCGCAGCCCCTATTCGGTCTTGCTCCCGGTGGGGTTTACCCTGCCGCCGCCGTTACCGGAAGCGCGGTGCGCTTTTACCGCACCGTTTCACCCTTGCCCCGGCGTGCGAATGCATGCGGAGGCGGTTTGTTTTCTGTGGCACTTTCCCTGAGGTCGCCCTCGCCGGACGTTATCCGGCACCGTTTTTCCGTGGAGCCCGGACTTTCCTCCCCTGCACCCTTTCGGGCCTAGCAGCAGCGATCGTCCAGCCGACTGGCAGGCGCTGGGTTAGGCGGTTGGAGGGGCGGGGTCAATCAATGCTTGAACCATCGCTTGCAGCCAAGGGACCTCTCCCCCGCTTCGCGGACCCTCTCCGAAGGGGAGAGGGACCCGTGGTGCGAGCACCCTGAAAAGCAAAACGGAAG
>JANPCE010000043.1:0-39742 GCA_031430795.1 Hyphomicrobiales bacterium | reverse complement strand
CCCCAGAGGGGAGGGACTCATTGAACGACCTCCCATCTTACTGTCCAGGGCGCTCGCATCACGAGTCCCTCCCCTCTGGGGAGGGTACGGCGAAGCCGGGGGAGAGGTCCCTTGGCGACAAGCGATTGCTCTGGCCTAATACACGGTCGGCGATTCAGGGTTATTCTGGACATTCAATAATTTTGTATCATTACGTCATCCCGGCGAAAGCCGGGACCTTCCAGCAGGAAGTCCCGGCTTTCGCCGGGATGACGATTATTGTGAGTTGATTGCGGGCAGGCGTGCCGTAAAAGGAGTCACCGATGACGCTGAGCCGCCGCCATATCCTTATCGCCCTCGTCTTCGCGGGCCTGCCCGCACGGGCGCAAGGCCTTTACGCAGACGAACCCTTCAAGATCTCGCCCTATGACGAGGGCCGGGTTGAATATAAATTCCGCAAGCGTGAGGTGAAATTCAAGACCGCCGAGCCGCCGGGCACCATCATCGTCGATACCCGCAAGAAATTCCTGTATTACGTTTTGGCCGATGGCAAAGCCATGCGTTACGGCATTGGCGTGGGCAGCCACTACACGCGTTGGAGCGGCGAAGCCAAAATCTACCGCACGGCAAAATGGCCGACGTGGACGCCTACGCCGGAAATGTTCGCCCGCAGCAAACGTTTTGAGGAATGGAAAGACGGCATGCCCGGGGGCCCGGACAATCCTTTGGGATCGCGCGCGCTTTATTTGATGAATGACGGCGTTGACAAAGGCTACCGCATTCACGGCACACCCCTGCCTGAAACCATAGGCCAAGCCACCACCTCCGGCTGTTTCCGCATGCTGAACGCCGATGTGATTGAACTCGCTGCCCGCATCGAAATCGGAACCCGTGTTGTGGTTCTTCCGCACAAGCGCTGATGGCCGAGACTGATCTTTACCTTCCGATCAAGCGCCATCTTGAGGCGCAAGGCTATGATGTGAAAGCTGAGGTGAGGGGCTGCGATGTCATGGCGTGCCGGGGCGACGAAACGCCCGTGATCGTGGAATTGAAACAGGCCATGTCGCTGGCGTTGCTGTTTCAAGCCGTCGACAGGCTCACGGTCACTAATCATGTTTACGTCGCCATCAAACGTCCGAAGCGTGGCATCACATCAGACGCATTGAAACTCTGCCGCCGCATCGGCATTGGCCTCATTGTTGTTTCGGCGTCCGGCAGTGTGGAAGTGATGGCCGATCCCGTGCCTTACGCACCGAGGCAAAACACAAAGAAGCGCGCCTTGCTGTTGAAAGAATTCAACACCCGCGACGGTGATCCCAATGTTGGCGGCACGTCTCGCAAACCATTGATGACAGCTTACCGCCAAGACGCGCTGAAATGTGCCGCGCATCTGCTTGAGCATGGCACGACAAAAATCAGCGTCGTCAAAGCCGCAACTCAAGTGGACCGGGCATCAAACATTTTCCGCGACAATGTTTACGGCTGGTTCAACAAAACCGAACGCGGCATTTATGGTTTGACCGATGAGGGCCGCAAGGCGTCGACTACCGCTTCCCGGAAATGATCGCCGCCGCGTGTTCAGCCACCATCATGACAGTGTTGTTGATGTTCACCGTCACCATGTCTGGAAACACCGAAGCATCAGCCACGCGCAAATTCCCGACACCCTTCACACGCAAGTCCGGCGAGACAACCGCCATGCTGTCTTCACCCATGCGGCATGTGCTGCACGGGTGATAAACCGTCTCGCAGGTTTGTTGCACATAGGCGAACAGCTCATCATCGCTTTGCACGCTGAAACCAGGTGAAACTTCACGACCAATCCAGGACGCAAGCGAAGACGTCGCGGCAAGGGTCCGCGCCCATTTCAAGCCCGCCAGCAATATGCGGCGGTCATAGCCCCCGACATCCGAAAAATAATTGAGATCAATGCAGGGATGATCATGTGGCGACGCACTGTTGAGGGTGAGTGATCCCCGGCTCTTCGGTCGCGCCACATTGGGTGAAAGCTTTACACCATGTTGCACGCCGTCAAACTGTGTCTTGCCAACATATTTTTCGCGCAGCCGCAGCACAAAGTGAAACAGCACATCAGGCGCCGGCGCATCCGCATCAACTTGCAGCAAGACTGTCGATTCGCACGGTGTGCGTTCCCACGCCGGTGCTGCCTGCTTCAACTCATAGGCAATATTCGCAGAAACATGGTCAACCAGGTTTTGCCCAACACCCTGCAAATCATGCAGCGGCGCAATGCCATGCTTGCGCAACTGATCAGCTGGTCCCAAGCCCGAAAGCATCATCAAGTGCGGCGTGTTGATGCTGCCCCCACACAGGATGATTTCACGCGCAGCAGTGAACCTCCCAGCATTGGTTTCAACCGCAACAGCACGCCGGCCCTCACACAAAATCTTGGTCGCCATAACACCTGTCATCACGCGCAGGTTATGCGGCAGTTGCGCCAACGGATGCAGATAGGTGACGGATGAGGAATGCTTGAAGTCACCCTTGGCATTCAGCGGAAACCAGCCGGTGCCTGGTGTCACGGCTTCACGAAAATTGCGTTCCGGCAATCCCAGTTCACGCGCCCCATCAATAAAAGCGCGGCTCAAACTGTTGCCGACGGGGGATGCTTCAATATGGGTGCGTTCCTCAACGCGGCGCAACGCTGATGCCAGTGTCCCGGCATTCCAGCCCTTGGCACCCAAGGCCTCCCACCGATCCAGGTCCGTCGGTGGTGGCGCTATGAAGGCGCAATCATTGTGGTTGGCACAACCGCCCAACATCTTGGCCCGCGCATAGGCAATTTCACCGCCACCCCGCGTGGTGCAGGCGGCATAGCCCCAGTCATAAGACGGGTCTTGCGTCTCAAGCTTGCTCATTTGGAGTGCGGCAGGATCACCCTCATCAGACTTTCCGGCCTCCAGCAGCAACACCTTCGCACCCGTCCATTCCGCCAGCCGTGCCGCAACAACACAACCCGAAGAACCGCCGCCGACGATGAGATAATCACAAGACAAATCCATCATGATTTTGCCAGCATCGCCATGAACCGCGCCACATGCTCTTCCGGCACTTCCTTGATGTCACCATACTTGAGTGTGCCCAAATCAAAAGGACCATACTGCGTGCGGATCAGGCGGTTCACCAAACAGCCGAAGTGATGGAACAACCGCCTGATCTCCCGGTTCTTGCCTTCGCGCAATACCACGCGGTACCAGGTGTTGCTGAGGCTGTCGCCCGGCTCCTCAACAAATTCCGCACCCCGATAATGAATGCCTTCAATGGTCACACCGTTGCGTAGCTCAAGCAACTCTTCTTCCTTGAGCTTGCCTTTCACCCTCACACGGTAAACTCGTGGCAATGCCGTGTCCGGGCTCATCATGGTTTGAGCCAGCGGCCCATCAGAAGACAACACCAGCAAGCCCTCACTGTTGATGTCGAGACGCCCAACACTCATCACCCGGGGCTTGTCACGGCCCCACAGGGGTGGTTGCAAAACCGGCAACTCAAAAATCGTCTTGCGCCCCTGCGGATCGCGGTGTGTGACCAGCACGTCGATGGGCTTGTGAAAAAGGAAAAGCCGCGGCATGGCGCGCGTCTGCGGTGCCACGGACTTCCCATCCAGCACAACTACGTCACCGTCATTCACCGGCGTGGTCGGCCCCGCGACGCTACCATTGATGACAACACGCCCCTCCGCCACCATCCGCTCTGCCTCCCGGCGAGAGCCGACTCCGGCCTTCTGCAAGTAAACATTGAGCCGCATCAGCCGCCCGTCACGGGCGGGAAGAACGCCACTTCTGTGGCCCCTTCCAATGAATGGGAAAGCTGTACATGCTGCTGGTTGACAGCCACGCGAACCAGTTTGCGGTTGGAAAAAGCGGCGGCACAGGCATTGTCTGTGGCCACCAAATGTTCAAGCAGTCCTTCAACAGTTGTGACACTGCCCGGCAAGGTGATATCGTCGCCACCACGGCCAATGAGTTGCTTGAAGCGCGCGAAATACAGAACCTTCATTCATCCACCACATGGCGCAGACCCGCGCGGAAATAATCATAGCCCGAGTAAAGCGTGAGACCGGCGGCCACCCAAAGCCCAACGATGCCAATCCAGGTGATCACAGGCACAATCTCGTCGCCCGCGGGCCCCGCAATCAAAAATCCGATGGCGACCAACTGTACAGTCGTCTTCCACTTCGCAATCTTCGTGACGGGCACGGACACGCGCAACTGGCCGAGGTATTCGCGCAAGCCCGAAACAAGCACTTCACGCGCCAGAATGATGATCGCCGCCCACACATGCCCGCCCCGCAAAATCTGGTCGCCACACAACACCAACAGCACCACGGCGACAAGCACCTTGTCAGCAATCGGATCAAGCATCCGCCCAAGCGAGGTTTGCAACTGCCAAAGCCGCGCCAGGTAACCGTCAAAGAAATCAGTGATGGCGGCCAGCGTGAAGATGAAAAGTGCAATCCAGCGCGCCGTCAGGGCCCCCATACCCGTGATGGCTTCTGCCCGGTCGTTCCAAAGCAGCAAACCGGCGACAATCGGCACGGCAATGATACGGCCATAGGTCAACAGGTTCGGCAGGTTCCAAACCTTTGACGTGCGCCAACGCTGGCTGTTCGGGTTTGCGTTATTCATGCTCTCATCTGCTTCAACGAACATCCGGATGGAAGTGGTCATAGATCGCCTGCGCCAGCTGCGTGCTGACACCTTCAACCGCTGCCAAATCGCTGACACCTGCCCGGGCCACCGCTTTCGCCGATCCAAAGCTTTGGAGCAAGGCTTTCTTCCGCGTCGGCCCTATTCCGGCAATCTCGTCCAAGGGGTTGACAACGATGGCCTTGGAGCGTTTTGCCCGGTGGCTGCCGATGACAAAACGATGTGCCTCGTCGCGCAGGCGTTGCACATAAAAAAGCACGGGGTCCCGTGCCTCCAGCATGAAGGAGTTGCGCCCCTGCACATAGAAATGCTCGCGGCCCGCATCCCGGTCCGGCCCCTTGGCCACACCCACAACCGGCACATCATCCACACCCAGTTCCTTCAGCACCCCCAGCACCGCGCTGATTTGCCCCTGCCCGCCATCAATCAGCAGCAAATCCGGCCATTGCACGGCACCTTCTGCATCCTCGCTCAACAGCCGCGAGAAACGCCGCGTCAGCACTTCGCGCATCATGCCGAAATCATCACCCGCCACGGCGTCTTCCTTGATGTTGAACTTGCGGTATTGGTTTTTCACAAACCCATCCGGTCCCGCTACAATCATTGCACCCACGGCATGGGCACCCTGGATGTGTGAGTTGTCATAGACCTCAATCCGTTCCGGCGGCACCTCAAGATCAAAGGCTTTCGCGACACCGCCCAACAACTTGCCTTGTGAAGCTGATTCCGCCAGCCGCCGGCCCGCAGCTTCCCGCGCATTCAGCAACGCATGGTCAGTCAGCACTTTTTTCTCACCGCGTTGTGGTGCCGCCACTTCGACTTTGTATCCAGCGTGAGTGGAGAAAGCTTCCGAAAACAACTCCCGGTCTTCAACGTCTTCCGACAATAAAATCAATTTCGGCAATGGACGCTCATCATAAAACTGCCCCAGAAACGCGGCGAGGATTTCTGCTTCGGTGACCGATTTATCGGTCTTCGGAAAATACGCGCGGTTGCCCCAGTTCTGTCCGGAGCGGAAAAAGAAAACCTGTACACAGGTGATGCCGCCATCTTGCGCAATGCCAAACACATCCGCCTCATCCACCCCTTGCGGATTGATGCCTTGCGTCTGCGTCACAAAGCTCAAGGCCTGAATACGGTCACGGTAACGCGCCGCCATTTCGTAATCGAGGCTCTCCGCTGCCACTTCCATCTTGCGCGCAAGATCAGCCTTCACCTCGCCTCCACCCTTCTCAAGAAAAGCTTCAGCTTCATCCGACAACTGATTGTAATCATGAGGGGAAATAAGTTGCACACAAGGTGCGGCACAGCGTTTGATCTGATGCAGCAGACAAGGCCGCGTGCGGTTCTCAAACATCGAGTCTGTGCACGTGCGCAACAGAAATGCTTTTTGCAACGTGTTGATCGCCTGATTCACCGCACCCGCCGAGGCAAACGGTCCGAAGTATCTCCCCTTGCGATTGCGCGCACCCCGGTGTTTCACAAGTTGCGGCGACGCATGGTCACGCGCAATCAGGATGTAAGGAAAGCTCTTGTCGTCGCGCAGCACCACATTGAAACGCGGCTTGAGTTTTTTGATGAGGTTGGATTCAAGCAGAAGCGCATCCGCCTCCGTCGATGTCACCACAAATTCCATGTTGCAGGTGA
This sequence comes from Hyphomicrobiales bacterium, assembly GCA_031430795.1. Lineage (GTDB taxonomy): Bacteria > Pseudomonadota > Alphaproteobacteria > Rhizobiales > Aestuariivirgaceae > Aestuariivirga. The sequence goes on along the minus strand of JANPCE010000043.1, from coordinate 33,449 downwards.
GCGAGATCATCAACGCAATGCGGTTGTTATGCCCCTGCCCCCGCGCATAATTCGAAACCCGGTTCTTGAGATTCCGCGCTTTGCCGACATAGATGACCTCAGCATCAGAATCATACATCCGGTACACGCCGGGCTTGCCAGGCAGCCGGGTGACGAAATCACGGATGAGGTCGGGACCGGTCAGTGTGTGGGGCGAGTCGGACATGGAAGGTGTTTAGCCGATCCTGATACCAGAAAACGACAGGTAACACGGGGGGCCATCGCGTTTTGCCAAGGGACCTCTCCCCCGCTTCGCGGACCCTCTCCGAAGGGGAGAGGGACCTCTGTCAACCACCTCCCTGAACAGTAAATGGGGAGGTCTCACCACGAGTCCCTCTCCCCTTCGGAGAGGGTCCGCGAAGCCGGGGGAGAGGTCCTTTGGCTTCAAGCGATTAAACTAAATTACCTCACTCTTTCCACCTCAACCCCCACACTCCGCGCATTGGGGATGATGTCTGGCTTTTCCACCCTGACGCGCGCTGCGGCCACGCGCTTGTCCTTCAGACACGCCGCAGCGATGCGGTCGCACAGGGTTTCCACAAGGTTGATGTGGCCCTCAGCCAAAATGGCTTCCACCTTTTTCACCACAATTTCGTAAGACACCACATGGCCAATGTCGTCATCGCCTGATCCTTCTTCAACGGAAAGATCAATGTTGATGATGATGCGTTGCGGATCAATTTTTTCATGGTCGTAAATGCCAATCAGCGCCTGGCATTCGAGGTCACGCACAAACACATGGCGCAAGCCGGCGGCCGCGTTGGCCACGTGGTGGGAGATGATTGGTTTCTTGGCACTCACTCGTTCACCTCCATCACATCCGGTGTCTGCCAGACCAGATGCTGACCGCCATCCAGCGCAATCATCTGGCCCGTCAACGCAGGCTGCGACAATATGAATTGCACAGCAGCGGCGATTTCCCGGGGCGACGTGCCACGCCCCAGAAGCGTCAACCGCGCTTGCTTGTCGAATTCACCCTGATCCATCCGTGCTGACGGCAGGGCGGGGCCGGGACCGATGGCGTTGACCCGAATGCGTGGTGCCAGCGCCTGTGCCAATGTGCGTGTCGCTGTCCAAAGGCCGGTCTTGGACATGGTGTATGAGAAAAACCGGGGGTTCAGTTTCCAAACGCGCTGATCGACGATATTGATGATGTTGCCTTGGGCGTCTTTTGGCAATGCGCGCGCAAAGGCCTGGGCCAGCATGATGGGTGCGCGCAAATTCGTGTCCTGGTGTGCGGCCCAGCTGTCAGGAGAAATGCCCCCCACTTCATCCGGTTCAAAAATCGAGGCATTGTTGACGAGTAAAGTAACCGGACCAAGCGCCGTCACGCTGTCGGAAATCAGCCTGTCCGGCGTGTTGATGTCAGCCAGATTGCCATGCACCGTCGCGGCCCGGCGGCCCATGTTGCGGATCAATGCAGCGACGTCCTCCGCATCATCACGCGATGATTTGTAGTGAACGGCAATGTCGTAACCATGTCGCGCCAGATCAAGCGCCAGCTCTTTCCCGATGCGGCGAGCGGCCCCGGTGATCAGTGCGGTTTTCAAATCTCACTCCTGCGGCATCAGGATGACATAGTGCTTCTTGAGCTTTTTCACGGTCTCCCATGTGCCCTTGAAGCCCGAAGGTATGATGAAGGCATCGCCGCGCTTGAAACGCCAACTTTTCTTGCTGCCCTCCGGCCGCAGCACCACTTCACCAGAGATGATATGGCAGAATTCCCATTCCTTGTAGATCACGGCAATCTTGCCCGGTGTGGATTCCCACATTCCGCAGAACAGCCGCCCGTCTTCCCCCGCCCAATGGTTCCAAGTCTTGGTCAGGCGCTTGCCTGAAATCAACCGCGTGGGATCTGGCTTCTCGGCAACAGCTTTGGGGGCACCCTTGCCGGAGGTTTTCATCGGGAGAATATCGGGGATTTTTGCCATTTCGAAATCTCATGTCTCAATACGTTGAAGCAGTTCTTCCTTGCCGGGTTTGAAGTCGGAAGCCAACCACCAATCTTCAAGGTCGCGCAAGATACGACCCATGCCAGGTCCCGGTTTGATACCATGGGCAGAGAGATCATGGCCTGTCACCGGAAAAATGGGCCGTTCAAATGTCGAGGCAAGTCCGCGCAATTCCTTCCACTTGATGTCGTCAAGGGAACTGCGGCTGCGCGCCTGGGCCAGCGCAACAGCATCGCGCCAAGTCTCTTTGCCCAAAACATAGAGCAAGCGCTTTTGTTCACATCCAGACAACTTCGGCGAAAGTGTTGGTGCTGCCAACAATTCTTCAATGCGTTTGCCCGCGTCATTGGACAGGCGAAACCGTTCTTTGAGTTCGGATGGTGTTTTCGCCAGCACCGACAAACGCAAAACCCCGTCAACGGGCAAGCGCTCGACAACGCGCCATTCATCCGTATGCGGAATAATTTTTCCGAGGATGCCGGATTGCGCCATGACTTTAAGTGTTGGCACCGCGCCCCGCGCTTCCAGAAGCTTCAACATCTCCTGCCGAACCCGCTCAGCAGACAACTGCGTCAACCCGGATTTCAACCGCGCGCAAGCCTTCAACCCTTCTGCATCAGGTGCCGCTTTGCCATAACGCGCATGGAACCGGAAGAAGCGCAAAATGCGGAGATAATCTTCCCTGATGCGCGCAGACGGCCTCCCCACAAACCTCACACGACGCTTCAATACATCGGCATAACCATCTGTAAAATTGTGTATTTTCCCATCCGAGTCACAATACATTGCGTTGATCGTAAAATCGCGCCGTGCGGCGTCAGCGGCCCAGTCATCCGTGAACTTCACCACGGCATGGCGTCCGTCCGTCTCAACGTCGCGTCGCAATGTCGTCACTTCAAAGGCATGCTTCTCGACGGTGATTGTCACCGTGCCGTGATCAATTCCCGTGGGATGCACACCAAAGCCCGCCGCTCCGCACATACGCGCAACATCCTGTGGCGCATGTGACGTGGCAATATCAACATCGGCAACGGGTTCGCCTAGCAGCGCGTTGCGCACCGCGCCGCCCGCCACCCGCGCTTCACCTCCAACATTCAGTACACGGAGCAATTCCTGCAACCGCACATCCTCAAGCCACAGCTGGCCGGCAAGGGAAGGAAGTTCAGGTTTTCGTGCCATCCAGCCTCTCCCCCAAATTCTTGATCATGCCCGCCGTCGCACCCCAGATGTAACGTTCACCGAAGGGATAAGCATAATACTGTCGTGCAATGCCGTTCCATTCGCGGGAATGAGTTTGCCGATTTTTCGGATCCAGCAAAAACGAGAGAGGGACATTAAAAATGTCTTCGACCTCGCCCGCCTGTGCCGCCAGCGAAAAACCAGGTTTCAGCAATGCCACGACAGGTGTCACAAAATACGACGTCACAGTGAGATAGCCGTCAAGATACCCCAACGGCTCAACATAGCAGGATTCAATCCCCGTTTCCTCGTGGGCTTCACGCAGCGCCGCTGCAAGCGGCGTTTCGCCATCATCCAGCCGTCCGCCCGGAAAGGCAATCTGGCCCGCATGTTTATTGAGGCCCGCATGGCGTTGTGTCAGCACCACTTGCAACTGACCTCCCTGTTCCACAACACCCACCAAAACAGCCGCAGCTTTCGGCTTTACACCGTCAGGAATCATCCGCGCCTTCGCGTTCATGTCATCATCAGTGATGTCCCAGGTCAGAGGGGCCTCAAAACGAAGCCGCGAAACGACAAGATCGCGGAATTGACCGGCAGAGAATTTCATGTCGCAGAAATTTCAATGACAGGCTTCATTGGAAAAAAAACGCCTGACGACCAAACCCCAAACCATCCGTCCTTTTCCACGCCCAAAGCCACAAGATCATAAAACAGCGAACGCGACACCAGTGCCTCCAAATTGGAACGCACCACCACATAGGGCTTCAATCCACCCGTGAGGACTTCGTCCTCAAACCGCAGCGGATTGTCAGCGCTCACACAGACGTGATCTTCCACATTGGTCTCGAAGTGAATGCGCTGATCCACACCTTCGCCGTCAACGGCCATGCGGATCGCCACAAAGGGCGCGTCATCCACACGTATCCCGCATTTCTCAACCGGTGTGACAAGATAATACGTCCCATCATCGTCCTTGCGCAGCACCCGGGAAAACAGTGTGTAAAGTGGTTTTCGCCCTATCGGCGAGTTCATGTAATACCACGTGCCATCCCCGGCGATCCGCATGTCGATATCGCCACAGAACGGCGGGTTCCACAAATGCACGGGAGGCAGTTTCTGGCCATCGCCACTTGCGTGCCCCAGGCCCGCGAGAGGGTTGCTTGCATCGCGCATCGCAGCCATCATGCCAACTCCCACCGGGATTCGTTAAATGCCTGTAATGTCTTGCCACGTTTGCGCCATGCTGACGCGGCAAGTGGATTCCAGACAGCAACATGATCCGTAGTATTCATAACCAACAGTTAGTGGAAGCCATGGCAACCAGCAACATCACATCGAACCCCGTCCTCAACTTGGACAAAACAGCCCAACTCCTGGCCAACGCCCGCGCCAGCCTGCAAGACGTGATCTTCGGGCAGGATGAGGTGATCGACCTGTGTCTTGTCGCCATTCTCGCTGGCGGCCATGCGCTTTTGGTCGGTGCACCAGGCCTCGCCAAAACCAAGCTCGCGGCCGCACTCGGCACAGTTCTCGGCTTGGATGAGAAACGCATCCAGTTCACCCCGGACTTGATGCCCGCCGATATTCTGGGTTCAGAAGTTCTCGACGAAGATGAGCGCGGCAAGAAGAGCTTCCGCTTTGTGCCGGGACCCGTGTTTTGCCAATTGCTGATGGCCGACGAAATCAACCGCGCAAGCCCACGCACTCAATCCGCCTTGTTGCAGGCGATGCAGGAACATCATGTGACGATTGCAGGCCAGCGCCATGACTTGCCCGGCCCTTTCCATGTACTGGCCACGCAAAACCCGATCGAGCAGGAAGGCACTTATCCGTTGCCGGAGGCACAGTTGGACCGTTTTCTGGTGCAAGTCGATATTGGATATCCCTCTCTCGAAGCCGAGCGCCGCATGTTGTTCTCGACCACCGGCAACAGCGAGGCAGCGCCAAGGGCAGCGCTCACTTCGAAGGATTTGATTGCCGCCCAACATCTCGCCCGCACCATTCCCGTGGGTGAACAGGTGGCCGATGCCATTCTGCGCGTGGTGCGAAAGGCAAGGCCCGGCCCTGATGCACATCCTGGCATCAACGAGTCCGTGGCCTGGGGCCCGTCACCCCGCGCCAGCCAGGCATTAATGTTGGGTGCCCGCGCCAAGGCCTTGCTGGATGGCCGTCTTGCACCATCGATTGATGACGTGGCAGCTTTGCTTGACCCCGTGTTCAAGCATCGCATGGCGCTGAACTTCCAGGCCCGCGCAGACGGCAAAACCGTAGGCGAAGTCATCCACAGTCTGAAGTCATTGCTGGCCTGAAATGCCCGCCACCGAAGCCCAGGCCATCCGCCTCACTCAACAGGGTGACATTCTTTCATCGGCCTTGCCGCCATTGCTGGTGCAGGCCGAAAAGGTGGCAGCGTCTGTGATCCTTGGCATCCATGGCCGCAAAGCCGCAGGCCCTGGCGAAAGCTTTTGGCAATATCGACCCTACGCTTTTGGTGATTCAACACAGCGCATCGACTGGCACCGCTCATCCCGCGCCGATGGTGTTTTCATTCGCGAGAATGAATGGGAAAGTGCAAACACATTGTGGGTTTGGGCCAATACATCGGCCCGCATGGATTACAAATCCCATTTGGCAAACGTCACCAAGCGAGACCGCGCGCAACTCATCGCCGCAGCCATGGCGTGTCTTGCCGTGCGCGGCCATGAACGTGTGGGCGCACTCGGAAGTTTGCGCAACGCCGCCCACGGCCGTGTTGCACTGTCGCGCGTGACCCAACATCTCTCCACCATCAGCGAAGATGCCATGCCGCGCCCGAAGGGCATGCAACGCCGGGCCGCAGCAGTCATCGTGTCTGATTTTCTTGACGACGCCCGTGAACTGAAATCGGCACTCACATCAGTTGCCTCTTCCGGCTTGCGCGGCCACGTGGTGCAAATCGCTGATCCGGCAGAAGAGTCTTTGCCCTTCGATGGCCGCATTGAATTCAAGGGGTTTGACCTTCCCTCAACATATCTCGCCCGCAAGACTGAGGACCTGCGCGCGGACTATGTGAAAGCCTACGCCGCCCACCGCAACATGCTGCGCGATCTCTCACGAAGCCTTGGCTTTTCTTTCACCGTCCACCGCACGGATCAGTCCGCCGCACAAGTTTTGCTTTCACTGCATCTGCAAGTCAGTGGCCGCGCTATGTCCCCGCAAGCCTCAGGTGCGGCGAGATGAATGCGATCCTGCAAAGCCTGCAATTCGGCACACCCCTGGCGCTGCTCGGCCTCATTGCCTTGCCGGTCATCTGGTGGCTGCTGCGCTTCACGCCACCGCGCCCGCGCCAATTGCAGTTCCCGGCCATCCGCATTTTGCTGGGCTTGCCAAACCAGCAGGAAACGCCGGACAAGACTCCATGGTGGCTGTTGCTGTTGCGCCTCTTGCTCGCAGCACTTTTCATCTTTGCCGTGGCGCAACCGTTCTTGCAGCCAAAGGGCACAAATGTGCTTCCCGCCGGCCACCGCCTGATTATCGTCGACAATGGCTGGGCTGCCGCCAAGGATTGGACTGCGCGCCGCAACTTCCTGATCGATGCACTGGAACAGGCCCGCATCGATGGCACTCCCGTCACCATCGCAACAACGGCAGGCAATGTGCCAATCAATGCAACAGCGATTGCGGCCTCACAAGCCTTGGATCAGGCACGCCTGCTGAAACCTCTGGCATTGCCGACAGATCGCATGGCGCTTCTGCCGAGACTCGAAAATGCAAAACTCAATGGCGTGGCATCTGTGCTTTGGCTCGCGGACGGTTTGGACGCTGCAAGCTCTGCTCCCTTCACTGACGCTTTGCAAAAACTGTCGCCCACCGCCGTCGTCCGTGTTTTTGCGCCTGATGCAAACACAAGCCCGCTGGCCCTCGGTGCCATTGATGTGAAAGGTGCGGAAATCAAAGTGCCCGTCATGCGCGCCGCAGACAACACGGCGATATCCGCTACCGTCGAAGCCCGCGCCGCCAATGGCCGTGTGTTGCAGGAAGTGCCTGTCGAATTCGGCGACACACTTGCGGCAAACGCCATCATCACTTTGCCGCTTGCACTCCGCAATGAAGTTTTGTCACTCTCCATCAAGGATCAAAACCACGCTGGCGCGAAACAATTGTTTGATGACCGTTGGCGCCGCCGCAGTGTGGCACTTGAGGCGGGTGTGGCCAGCGAGCAATCGCAGGCGCTTCTCGCCCCCCTGCACTACCTGCGCCGTGGCCTTGAACCTTTCGCAGAACTCTATGAACCGACAAGCGAAGCGGAATTGCAGGGCTTGATGGATTCCGGTCTCACCATGATGGCTTTGGCCGACATCGGCAGCCTCGACGAAGCGCGCACAAAATCTCTGACGGACTTTGTCGAGCGTGGCGGCATTCTCCTGCGCTTTGCAGGTCCACGCCTTGCCGCTGGCCCCGACACCCTGTTGCCCGTGCGCTTGCGTGAAGGCGACCGCACATTGGGCAGCGCTTTGAGTTGGGAAACGCCACAAGGCCTTGCAGAATTTCCTGAGCAAAGCCCATTTGCCGGACTTGCCATCGATCCCGACATCAAGGTCCAACGCCAGGTCCTCGCCGAACCCGATGCCGAAATCGCGGACCGCACATGGGCCAGTCTGACCGATGGCACGCCATTGGTTACGGCTGAAAAACGCGGCAAGGGATTGATCGTGCTGTTCCACGTGACGTCAAATGCCGGCTGGTCAAATCTGCCGCTCTCCGGTCTGTTCCTCAACATGCTGCAACGCATTGCCGGCCTTGACGCCGCGTCCACCAACACCAGCTCCACATCTGGCGACGGCCAATATGTGCCGCGCCAAATGTTGACCGGCGTTGGCGATCTTGTTTCGGCTGATGGCAGCGCGCGGCCCCTCTCACCTGCGGATTTTGCAAAAGCAAATCCAACGTCACAGACACCTGCCGGCCTTTATGTGCGCCAGGGCCGGGAGCATGCGCTGAACCTCGTGATCACAGCGGAAGATTTGAAACCGATGCCAGCAACATTTTCAGGTGCTGAAATGGCCGCCTATGAAGCGCTGCCACGCACCAACCTGGCTCCCCTGCTTTTTGCTTTCGCCGCGGCATTTTTTCTGCTCGATACCTTGATCACATTGATCATGGGTGGTTTTAATATCCGAAAACCTGTTGCTGCATCACTCACCGCAGTTGCGCTGTTGATGATCTTTCCGCCGCCGCACGGGAACGCACAAGAAGTGTCGGGTGCCGCCGCCCTGCAATCGCGTCTTGCCTATGTTGAAACAGGCGACGATGAGATTGACCGCACCTCAAAGCAAGGCTTGCAGAGCCTGACCTATTTCATGACCGAACGCACGTCGGCTGAGTTGGCTGAGCCAGATGGCATCAATCTTGAGTCCGATGAGCTTGCGTTTTATCCCCTGATTTATTGGCCCGTGCCTGAAACCACAGAAGCCCTGTCGGCAAATGTCCGCACGAAGCTTGCCGCCTACATGAAAAACGGCGGCATGGTGTTTCTGGATACGCGCGATGGCGGTGTCGATCTCGACAATGCCAGCGGCAACCAGGCGCTGCAAACCCTTTTGGCCGGACTTGATCTTCCGCTGCTTGAACCTGTGCCCGATCAACACGTGCTGACACGCAGCTTTTATTTGCTCGACCGTTTCCCCGGCCGTTTTGAAGGGCCAAGGCCCTGGGTGGAAAGCCGTGTCGGCGACGCTGAGGGCGATCCCAACGGCAATGATGGCGTCACCGGAATCATCATCGGCTCAAACGACTACGCCGCCGCCTGGGCCACTGACGACAATGGCCAACCACTGAATGCGGTTGTGCCGGGTTCAGACCGTCAACGCGAGTTCGCATTCCGCACAGGCGTCAATATCGTGATGTATGCGCTCACCGGAAACTACAAGGCCGACCAGGTGCATGTCCCGGCTTTTTTGGAAAGATTGGGGCAATGAACAACTGGCGCGTGATCTTTGATCCTTTCGTGTCATGGCCCATGCTTTATGCGGCTTGCGCTGTTGCGGCACTGCTTGCGGTGTTTCTGATTTATCTTCGCCGCCGCGGTTGGCCGTTGCGGGTTGCGTCGTTGGTTCTGGTATTGGCGGCATTGGCCAATCCGCTGCTGTCAACGGATGACCGCGATCCGCTGCCGGATATTCTCGCAGTGGTGCTGGATGAAAGCGCAAGCCAAGCCGTTGGCAATCGCCGCGCACAAACTGAAGCGGCACTGGCTGACGTGCAAAAACGGGTTGAAGCCATGGGCAACACCGAAATGCGTGTGGGCCGCACTGTCACCGGAATAACGCCAGACACCGACGGCACACGCGTCTTCGCAGCACTTGACCGCATTACCCAAGATATCCCCGAGGACCGCTACGCCGGAGCCATCGTCATCACGGACGGGCAAATCCACGACGTGCCAAAGTCGCTTGCAGGCCTCGTGGCCAAGGGGCCGGTGCATGCTCTGCTCACCGGGAGCAAAAAAGAATACGACCGCCGCATCGAGGTCGTGACTGCGCCGCGCTTTGCGATCACAGGCACAGAACAGGTGATCACCTTCCGCGTCGAAGACAAGCCTGCTTCCAAAGGCACGGCAACTGTCACCGTGCGATTGCCCAGTGGTGATGAGCAACAACTTGAGGTGCCGCTCAATACCGATGCAACCTTGCAGATGCCTGTGCAACATGCGGGGCAGAATCTTTTGCAACTTGAAACTCCGGTGCGCGAGGGTGAAATCACGGCGCTGAACAACAAGGCCCTCGTCAACATCAAGGGCATCAGAGACCGCTTGCGCGTGTTGCTGGTTTCCGGTGAGCCACACCCTGGCGAGCGCACCTGGCGCAATCTTCTGAAATCCGATGCAGCGGTGGATCTTGTGCATTTTACAATTTTGCGCCCACCTGAAAAGCAGGACGGCACGCTGACGAAGGAACTTTCGCTCATCGCCTTTCCGACGCGCGAATTGTTTCTCGACAAAATCAAGAGTTTCGATCTCGTGATCTTTGACCGTTACCGCCAGCAGTCCATTTTGCCGGATTCCTATCTCGCCAATGTCGCGCAATACGTGCGTGAAGGCGGTGCTGTGTTGATTGCCTCTGGTCCTGATCTTGCGGCCGTTGATGGTCTTGCATCCACGTCACTGTCAGAAGTCATGCCTGCACTTCCCACAGGCGACGTGACTGAACAGGCGTTCAAACCGAAGCTCACGCAACTTGGCCGGCGCCATCCCGTCAGCCAGAATCTTCCGGGCAGCAACGGGCTTGAAGAACCCAAGTGGGGCCGCTGGTTCCGCTTGATCAACACCACCACAACGCCTGACGCGGCTGTGGTCATGGATGGGACCGACGGACTGCCGCTCCTCGTGTTGGGCCGCAACGGTGAGGGGCGCATTGCGCAAATATTGTCAGACCACGGATGGTTGTGGGCCCGTGGTTTTGAAGGCGGTGGCCCGCAACTGGAATTGCTGCGCCGCCTGTCGCACTGGTTGATGAAAGAACCTGATCTTGAGGAAGAGGCGCTGATCGCCCGGCAGGACGGCGGCAACATCGTCATTGAGCGCCGCACCCTCGCCGATGCGCCGGCACCTGTGAAACTCAAAGCACCGGATGGCACAGAGCAGACGGTCACATTGGAAAGCCTCTTTCCGGGCGTGTTCACAGCACGCGTCCCCATGCAAGTGCCCGGCCTCTACGAAGCATCCGACGGCGCGCTCACCACACTTGCGGCCATCGGCAACACCGACACCAAAGAATCCGGCGACATGATCGCCAGCGCCGACAGATTGCAGCCCGCGTTCAAACAGACAGGTGGCGGCGCGCACTGGATCGAAGATGGTTTGCCGCGTCTCACCAAGGCGAAACGCGGCAGCCTGATGAGTGGCGGAAGTTTTGCGGCACTGGTGGACAATGAACAGTACCGCGTGACGGCGGTGCGCGAGGTGCCGTTCTTTGCGACATTGATCAGTCTGGCCTTGCTGCTGCTGGCGATCACCGGAATGTGGTGGCGCGAAGGGCGCTGATCACCCGGCAAAACGATGCTGCGGCAACACCAATCCGCGTGTTTGCGCCAGCGCGCCTTCCAGCAATTCCAGATACATGAAGCGTTTCGCAGCAAACGGTCCCGGCAAGAGCATTTGGCCTTCGGGCACTTGCTTGAAGCCGACACGCTCGTAGTAGGGCGCGTCGCCGATCAGCAGTACAAGCTGGTGGTTGAACGACTTGGCCTTTGCGAGCGACTCGCGCATCAGCAGCAGGCCGATGCCACGGTTTTGCCGCTGCGGATGAACGGCGATGGGGCCGAGGAGCAGGGCTTGGCAGCCGCTGGCTCCAATGGCGAGGGGCCAGTAGCTGATGCTGCCAACGACACCGAGTTCGGCATCGTGCACAACAAAACCAAGGCCGGGCGTTGCGGTACTGCCTTCCCGCAGGCGATAGGATGTTTTGGTGCGCCTGCTCAGGCCGAAGGCGAGGTCAAGCAGGTGGTCGATGGCGGTCTGGTCGGCGGCAAGCGTGGGGGAAAGTTCGAAATTCATGGGAAAGGCCTGAAAAAGCGGAGGCAGGACAAGGCGTCCTGCATGCCAATCTCAGGCGCAGGAAACCGCGAAAGCGGGTCGCAAGCGGATTCGTCGTCGCAATTGCTGTGTCTGTCCAAACATCATCGCGCCTTAGGCGAGAATGATGACAAACGCAATCAGCAGAACTGCGCAAACATCTGATATCACTTATATTCTTAAAAAGTGAAAAAACATGTTGACACAGCGCGGTGGATCGGCTAGTTTCGGGACAATCCACAATTGGATCAGGAATCACACAACCCGCCTGGGAAGGCGGGTTTTTGCATTTGGAGGTATGGGATGTCTGCGATTTTTATTTTGGGGTTGTGTGTGTGCCTTGCTTTGGTAGCACACCCCTCTCCCGTCTCGCTTCGCTCGCCACCCTCTCCCGCAAGGGGAGAGGGTTTGATTGTATATGCGTTTAACCCTCGCCCCTTGCGGGAGAGGGTGGCGCCGCAGGCGCCGGGAGAGGGGTGTGCCAATGCCTCACCACAGCACCGATGGCTCCGTTCCATCGATAATCTCCGCCATGCGGCGGCGGGAGCCTTGGGTGGTGGTTTGCGGAATTTCATGGGGTTGAAAAAACCGGGCGGCGGCGATTTCCATATTGGGCGTGAAGGGCAGCACCTCAAACTCACGCAAAATGTAGAACGCCAGATGGTCGTCGGGGAAATCCTTGTGGTTGGAAAAAATCCCGTGGAGGTGGAGCGGACCTTTGGCAGTGATCTGCGCTTCTTCGCGTACCTCCCGTTCCGCCGCCTCGAGGCAGGTTTCACCCGACTCTACCCCGCCGCCAGGAAAAATCCAGCCCGGCGAATAGGTGTGTTTGACCAGCAGGAATCGGCCTTGGGAGTCAATCACCGCCACACGGGACCCCATGGTCATGGCCCGGGTCCACCGCAGATAGGGCCGCATGAGTTTGAGCCGCAAACGCGTCATCAGGCTGCGTTCCGTGGGGGCCGTTTGGGTTTCGGTTGCTTCGATGCTTGTTTCGTTCATGTCCAGGCTCTATTGAACTTTCCAAATCTCAAGACCGCCATTTGGCGGAAATTTCAAGTCTTTCCGGAAAAAACACGGCCCATGCGGCAAATTTTCAAAATCTTCTGGCACGCAGAAAGCACCCGCCCGATCCTGGTTTTGACCTGCCTTGTGATTGGTGGCTTTGCCGAAGCACTGGGCATTGGCGTCATGCTGCCCATTCTCAGCACCATGATGGGCGGCCAGTCAGGCCAGGGCGGTTTGCTCGAAACCATGGCGCATCAGGTTTTGAGTTTCGTGGGGATGAGCGTGAGCCTTGGCAACCTCATTCTGCTTGTGCTTGTGATCATGACGATCCGTTCCTTGTTGTTGTTCGGCTCAATGACATTCGCGTCCGTGACCAGCGCCCGGGTGACCATCAACCTGCGTCGCAGGCTCATCCGCGCCCTCTTCAATGCGCGCTGGCGTTACTATGCCGGGCAAAGCAGCGGTGTCATTGCCAACAGCCTCGGCAACGACGCGTCGCGCGCCGGCGAAGCCTATACGTTGTCTGCGGCAGCCACCACTGTGATGATGCAGATCATCGGCTATTCCGTGGTGGCGCTTGTCATAAACTGGCGCGTGGCCTTTGCCGCCATCGCCATCGGCATGGTTTTGGCACTGCTGTCGCGCAGACTTGTCAGCCTGACGAGACGCGCCGGTTTCAAGCAGACTGATCGTGTTTCAGCTTTCGCCGCTGACACCACGGACATGCTGCACAACATCAAGGCGCTGAAAGCCATGCATCGCTTTGAGGCCCCACTGGCAAACCTTGCGACAACATTGCGCAAGTTGAAGCGCACGCTTTACACACTCTACATCGCCAAATACGGCCTGCAATATGGCAACGACATCATGATCGTCATTGTTGTGTGTGCGGGAGCGTGGATTGCCAATGCGATTGGCAATGTGCCGCCGGCACAATTGCTGGTGTTCGGACTTTTGTTTTTCCAGGTGATTTCCTACGTCACCAAATTCCTCAAGCAGCTGCAAGGTGCCGCAGCCTTTGAAGCCGCGCATACCCGCATCCGGCATTTGATTGATACAACGGAAGCCGCCGCCGAACCACGCAGTGGTACGCGTGTGCCCCAACTCGGCAGCGGTTGCCGCTTCGAAAACGTCACCTTCTCCCATGCTGAACAGCCCGTTGTGCTGGATGCAAGTTTCGTGGTTCCCGCAAGTGAAATCACCGTGTTGCAAGGCCCGTCAGGAGCAGGAAAAACCACTTTACTGGATTTGCTGGTGGGCTTTCACCGTCCGGACAAGGGCCAGGTGTTTGTGGGCGCGGACAACCTGAACGACATCGACATTACCCAGTGGCGCGGCCGTATTGGTTATGTGCCCCAGGAACTGATGCTGTTCCACGATGACATCAAGAACAACATCTCGCTGTTTGATGACACGGTCAGCGATGCCGACATCCGCGAAGCCATGGACCTTGCAGGGGTAACGGGCTTTCTCGAAGTGTTGCAGAACGGTCTTGAAACCGATGTGGGGGAAATGGGGTCACGACTTTCCGGTGGCCAGCGCCAACGCATCGCATTGGCCCGCGCCCTGGTGCGAAAGCCAGACGTCTTGATCCTCGATGAAGTGACCAGCGCCCTTGACCCGGAAACCGAAGCGGCCATCGTTGACAATATCGCCAATCTCAGGGGCCGTTATACCATTCTCGTCATCACCCACCGCCCGGCCTGGACGCGCATTGCCGACAACCTGTTGAAGGTTGAAGCGGGAAAAGTGAGTCCGGTTGTCAAAACACTGAAGAGGAAAAAATGAGAGACGTCACTGTCAAGCCTGTCACCGGCAAGTCTGGCAGAGATGATTTTCTGCAGGTTCCGTTTCTGACGTTCAAAAATGATCCCCACTGGGTGGCTCCGCTGTTTCTGGAACGTTATGAGCAACTGGACCCGAAGAAGAACCCCTACTTTCAGCATGCGGATGTGCAACTGTTTGTGGCCTACCGTGACGGCAAACCAGTGGGCCGCATTTCGGCCCAGAACGATCGCCTGCGGCTTCAACATCACACCGACAATTGCGGCATGTTCGGATTTTTTGATTGCATCGATGATGCAGGTGTTGCGCAAGCCCTGTCAGAAGCAGCTGCAAATTGGCTCAAGTCCAAAGGCCGCGCCGGCATGTTGGGTCCTTTCAGCCTGTCCATCAACGACGAAATGGGACTGCTGATTGACGGCTTTGACACGCCTCCCAGCATGTTCATGGCACACGCCCTGCCCTACCAGCGGACTCTGCTGGAAAATTCGGGATTCATCAAAGCCAAGGACGTGATCGCCTTTCACTATGATTTTGGCGGGCAACCCGACGTGATCAGACGTGTGCAGAAGCGGGCATTGGCCAATGGTGACTTCACGCTGCGCCCGCTTGATTTGAAAAACATCCAGTCGGAAGTGCGTGTCCTGATTTCCATTTTCAATGATGCATGGTCCGGCAATTGGGGCTTTGTGCCTTTCACCGAAGCGGAACTGACCAAGCTCGCCAAGGATTTGAAATTGCTGATCAACGCGAATTTCGGCGCTGTCGCTTCTTACAAGGGAGAGCCTGCGGCCTTCATCGTCACGCTGCCCAACCTCAACGAATACATCAAGGGCATGAACGGCAGGCTTCTGCCTTTCAACTGGGCCAAACTGGCGTGGCGCGTGTTGCGCAGGCGGCCACAAAGCTACCGTCTGCCATTGATGGGTGTGCGCCGCAAATTCCATGGCAGCACTGTGGGTTCAACACTTGCAACACTGGTGATTGACGCGGCGCGCTCTTACCATATGACACGCGGCGGCCGCGGCGGCGAACTGTCGTGGATTTTGGAAGACAATTATCCGGTGTTGAAGCTGGTCGAAACCTTTGGCGGCAAGCCTTATAAAACCTACCGCATTTTCAGAAAGGACTTTTGATGGCTGCGTCCGCTTGGCATGCAGTGATCCTTGCGGCCAGCCGTGGCGCGGATGATCCCATGGCGAAGGCGACAGGCGTTGTGCACAAGTGCGCCCTGCCAGTCGCCGGTGTTGCGATGTTGCGGCGGGTGGTGGAGGCACTGGTTGAGGCGGGCCTTGCAGAACCATTTGGTGTGTCAATCGACAATGCCGAAGCCGCACGTGGTGCTGTGGGTGCCGCGTTGCACAGAATCAAAATTCTTGCGCCGAAAAATTCGGCGCCGGCTTCCGCACACGCGGCCATTGCGGATGTTGGCCGTTTCCCGTTTCTCGTCACAACGGGCGACCATGCGCTGCTGACGCGTGAGATGGTGGAATACGTGTTGGAGCAGTCTGAAAAATCGGGTGCCGATGTGCTCGCGGCACTTGCAACATCTGACGTCATCAACGCGGCCTACCCGGAAACCAAACGCACCTATTTCAATTTGGGCGGTACCCGGGTGTCTGGCTGCAATCTCTTTGCGGTCATGAATGCCGAAGGCCTCAAGCTGGTTGAATTGTGGGAAACGATTGAGCGGGATCGCAAACGTCCGTGGAAACTGGTGTCTCATTTCGGCGTTAAGCCGCTGGTGTATTATCTTTGTGGATGGTTGACGCCGGACGTGGCTTTTCGGATGATTTCGGAAAAATTGGGGATCAAGGCGGCCCCGATTTTTATGCCATTCGCGGAAGCGGCGATTGACGTGGACAAGCCATCGGATTTGGAATTGGCGGAAAGGATATTGTTGGGGCGGGGCAAACGCTCGTAGCCACGGGACCACTCCCCCGGCTTCGCCGTACCCTCCCCAGAGGGGAGGGACTCGTGGTTGGAGCGCCCTGAACAGTAAAACGGGAGGTCACTGCAAGCGGTCCCTCTCCCCTTCGGAGAGGGTACGGCGAAGCCGGGGGAGAGGTCCTTTGGCGACATGCGATGGGCCCTCAACCCCACCCCGCCACCAACTGCCGTGCGGCCTGTAAATCCGCCGGGAAATCCACTTCGCACCACTTCACGCCCGTGATGGAGATGGTGCGCACTGGTGTTTGTTTGGCCAGCTCACCGATGGCGGACGGGAACCATTTTTTCAACGCTGCGGCATCGCGCATGTCTTGTTCAAGCTGCGCCACGTAGGCGGCGGCACCGATGCCGCGGAACACATAAAAGCCAACGGCTTCACCATCAACGGCATCGACGGGAAGCGTCTTGCCGATTTCGGTCAGTCTATCGCCATCGAGCATCACCTTCATGTCATCTGCATCGAAGGATTCCTTGCGGTTGATGGCGACAGCAACAGGAACGGACGGCGCTTCGAGCAAGCGCCGCACCAGGTCGCCACGAAACACGTTGTCGCCATTCACCTGGATGAAATCGCAGTCCATCATGTGGCGCGCCATCCAACAACTCGCAAGATTGTCGGCGACGGCATAAAAGGGATTGTAGACAAAGCTGATGTCAACGCCCAGGCGTTCAGCCAGAGCCAGCGCTTCGCGCTCCACGCGGGCTGAGGCATAACCCGTCACCACAACAAAATCCGTGATGCCGTTTGCGGCAAAGGCTTCGATCTGGCGTTCCAGCAATGTCTTGCCGCCAATATCCAGCAGCGCCTTCGGCACGTCCGCTGTCAACGGCAAAAGCCGCTTTCCTTGTCCGGCGGCCAGAATGATCACGCGCACGATGCTTGTTTCCGTCAGTCTTGTGGGGCTATGGAAGGCGCTCAATCGCACCCGATTCACGGGAAGTCAACGGCAGTCCCCAAGGTCTCACAGCGTGCATTTCACCCTCGCCCATTTTTCTGATGTGCACCTCGGGCCGCTCGGGCTTGCAGATGCATTCACGCACTTCAAGTTGAAGCGGCTGGTGGGCAGCTTGTCGTGGTCACTCAACCGCCGCAAGCTTCACCGGCCCGAAATCGCTGATGCCATCCGTGCCAGCATGACCGCCGCAAAGCCTGACCACATCGCCTGCACCGGTGACCTTGTGAACATCGCGGCGGGCCACGAATTTCCCCGGGCCGCCCGTTGGCTTGAAGCGCTGGGAAACACCAGCACGGTGTCGCTGGTGCCGGGCAATCATGAATGTTATGTTGACGTGCCGCACGCGGAAAGCCTTGCACATCTTGCGCCGTGGATGAAAGACGCGCCGCCGTTTCCCTACGTGCATCTGCGCCGCAACATCGCCTTGATCGGACTCAACTCTGGCAGTCCACAACGTCTGCACCGGGCGGCGGGAGAACTGGGTGAACACCAACGCCGCAACCTCGGCCACCATTTGGAGCGCTTGGGACAACAGGGCTTTTGCCGCATTGTCATGATCCACCATCCGCCGCTTCCGGATTTGGCCAAACCGCGCAAAGCCCTTGTTGATGCAGCGGCACTGACGGAGGTTTTGAAACGACATGGATGTGAACTGGTTCTCCACGGCCACAACCACCATTTCATGCACAACAAGCTGAACACCGCCGTCGGCACGGCCCATGTGATTGGCGCACCCTCTGCTTCGATGCGGCCGGTTGCGGGCCATGAGGCGGCGGGGTGGAATGAATTCCGCATTCGCCGGGTGACGGGGGCGTGGCAAATCGAGCTGTGCCGCCACACGTGGTCGCCGGACACGGGCGAAGTGACAGCAACGGCCCCTGCCTTGCTTTCGCCTGCCTGATCCGCGAAACTCACCGCCAATGAATGCGACACTGCAAAAATTTGGGTTTCCGGAATCCTGCGTGTGGAAGGGCAGGCACTGGGCCGTGCTGCTGCGGCCACAACAGGCAACGCTGGGCGCATTGGTGTTGTGCACGCTTTCAGATGCCACGTGCCATGCGGAGTTGAATGCAGAAGCACGTGCCGAACACGGCACCACGCTCGGCCTTGTTGAACGCGCACTGCAAAAATTCCGCCCCTACAGCAAGATCAATTTCCTGACGCTGATGATGGTGGACCCACATGTCCACACCCACGTGCTGCCGCGCTATGATGTGGCGCAGGACTTCGAAGCTGTGACTTTTGTCGACCCCGGCTGGCCGGCGTTGCCCGATCTCAAGACAGTGAATGCGGTGCCGGATGACGTTGGAACGAAGCTCTTGCACCAATTGAAAGCGGCTTTTGCACATGCTTAGCACGCTCGACCGCTACATTCTGCGCAAGATCGCGTCACCGCTTTCAGCGGCCCTCGGCATTGGCCTGCTCATGCTGTTGGCGGAACGATTGGTGCGGCTGCTGGATGTGACCTTGGGCAAGCAGAATTCATTTGGCATGGTGTTTGAACTCCTCGCCTATCTGGTGCCGCACTATCTTGGCACTGCGGTGCCGGCCGCTTTGTTTCTGGGTCTGCTCTTCGGCTTCAACAAACTGTCCAAGGAAAACGAGATAGACGCCATGCATGCGGCAGGTGTTGGCCTGCACCAGATGGCGCGGCCCGCACTGCTTCTCGCTTTTGTTTTCAGCCTTGCGGCCATGGTGATTTTTGGCTGGCTGCAACCCTACACGCGCTATGCCTACCGCTCAGTGATTTTTGATCTCGGCAACATCGATGCGTTTTATCTCGCGGAAGAAGGCGTGTTCATGCAAGCGGGGTCCCGCACCTTCATTCTGGACAAGCTGAAACGGGGAGACCGCCGTTTCGAGCGCATCTTCATTTTTGACTATAACGGGCCAGGCGGCGCTGAAACCTATACGGCCTCGCAAGGCATGTTGGTGCCCGTGGAAGGACAGACGCGTCCGGTGCTGCGCCTGGAAGATGGCCGCCGGCTGGGGGTGGACCGTTGGCCAACGTTGCAAACCACGGGTGAACTCCCCGCACCGAATTTTGCCACGTTCAAGGTTTCTGAAACACCGCTTGGCAAAATTTCCAAAGACCTGTTCCGCCCCCGCGGCGATGACGAGCGGGAAATGACGTTGTTTGAAATTTACCGGCAGATGGCGACCCCACCGAAGGGCACAACGACTGAATCCATGCGGGCGGAATTTCATCGCCGTATGATCAACATCCTCGCCATGTTTGTGCTGCCGTTCCTCGCCATTCCCTTTGCGGTGGGCCGCGCCAGAAGCCCCCGCGCCTACCGCATGGCGGCCGCCATGCTGCTGCTCGTCGCCTTCCACGAAATCATCGAACAGGGTGCAGTCATTTCCAAGAATGGCGGGAGTTCGCCATGGCTGTCGCTCTGGTTGCCGATGGGCCTGCTCACGGTTTTCGCTCTTTGGCGATTTTATATCGCCAGTTTCAGAATTGCAGGTGCGGGCATGGATGATTTTGTAACGGGGCTGCACGAAAAAATCTCCGGCATGCTCCGCCGCCTCTGGCGCAAGCGTGGTGCGGCACAATCATGATCAGTCGACTTGCCCGCATGATCAGCTGGATGATTGCCGTCCGCTTTCTCGCTATTTTATTTGGCCTGACACTCTTCATTCTCACGTTGGAGACCGTGTCCTATGCCAACGAGATTCTGGCGCTGGAAAACAACAACACCATCATCTTCAAATATTTCGCCGCCCGCGCCCCCGCAACGCTCGCCACTTTCCTGCCCATGAGTTTGCTGCTGGCCTTGCTGCTCACCATTACTGAGCTGAGCTACCGCAATGAAATCACGGCCATTTGGGCATTGGGCGTTTCGCCGCTGCAATTTGTTGGCATGTTTCTGCCGCTGGCGTTGTTGACAGGACTTTTGCACTTTGCCTTGCTGGACAAGGCCATGCCGGCGGCGGCGCCGATCTTGCGCAGCTGGGGCATCGCCGACTATGGCGAAAAGAAATTGAAGATCGGCGAACGCGATCCGATCTGGCTGCGCTCCGGCAACGATATCGTGCGTGCCGCAGCGGCGAGTGCTGACTCGAAACGACTTGAGGATGTCGTGATCTTCAGGCGGGATGAACAGGGCCTGCTGATCGAACAGATTTTCGCGGCCTCCGCCAGCCTGCATGACGATGGCTGGCGCTTGCAGAATGTCGTGAGCTACGGCACCGATGGCAAGGTGCCGGTGCGTCAGATGGGATTGGTCTATTCGGGGGAAGCCCGCCCGGCGGAAGCGGGATACCGCTCCGGCGACCCCGAGGAAATGTCGATGGGTGAACTGTCATACTTCATTTCCAACAACGGTTTCGGCATCCGGCCCGCCCACGTCTATGAAACCTGGTGGCATAAGCGCATCACACCTTTCGCCATTTCACTTGTCATGGTGGCGCTCTGCGTGCCGCTGGCCACGCGATTCCGACGGGGCGGTGGATTGGGCTATCTTTTCGCGGCAGGCATTGGCCTTGGCTTCGCCTTCTTTGTGCTCGATGGCATTTCACTGTCGATGGGCGAAATGGGTTTCATCTGGCCCTGGTTTGCGGCCTGGTTCCCGGTGTTGCTGTTTGCATCTGTCGCAGTCTACATGTTGAGCAAGACTGAGTACGTGTGATGGGAACCCGTGATTTTCAGAATTTGTGTAGCCACATGCAGCAAGGCCATTGCTTGTGGCCAAGCCGTGTCCCGGCCTTCGCCGGGATGACGGTCTGTGTGGGAGAAACGAAGCATTGACCGCAAAGACCAAATTGAAAAAAAGGAAGGCCGCAAAACCCGCCGTTGCGGCAAAGCCACTGCTGTTCAGCGACTCCACGCCAGCGAAACTGGCAGACTTCAAACCTGTGCTTTGCATTTTTGGAGATGACAGTTTCACCTGTTTCGGCCTCACTGGCAAAGAACGCCTGCTGCGGCAGTTCGCCCGTGCCGGTCTGGGTGACACGGTCAATTCAGGGCAAGCCACATCGCACAAGGGCCCGGTCATTCTGGTGCGCGCCGATGCGGTGATTGACCAGCCACTCATAGATGTGATGATCCAGCGCCCCAACATGGTGCTCACCACGGAAAAGTCTGACGGCAGAACCGCCATTGCCGCAAACTTGCGTGGGAGCGATGCTGGTATACTGTTGAAAGCATGGGAAGCGGGAAGGCCGCTCTTCGCGCCAACACTGCTTCAGTGTGCGCCGTCTGAACTTGGTGCAAACTATTGGCAAAAACTGCGCAAGCGCGAAACACCCTATGCTTTTCTTCTGACAAAGGACAATCAGCAAGAGGTGGAGCGCCGCATGTTCATGGGCACTTACAAAGGTGCCACAGACATCATCACCAAACATCTTTGGCCCGTGCCTGCCTTTCACGTCACACGTTGGCTGGCACCGCGCGGCATCACGCCGAATATGGTGACCAGTGTTGCAGCCGTGCTCACTCTTCTCGCCTTCTTTCTGTTTTGGCGCGGTGACTATGTGTGGGGCCTCACCGCCGCCTGGGCCATGACGTTTCTCGATACGGTCGATGGCAAACTTGCGCGCACAACGCTTAGCTCTTCGAAGTGGGGCGATGTATTTGACCACGGCATTGACCTCGTGCATCCGCCGTTCTGGTATTATGCGTGGGGGCTGGGCCTTGGCGCGTGGGGTATCCGGTGGAGCGCCGGATTTTTTTGGTGGGTCATCGGAATCATTATCGCCGGCTATGTGCTGCAACGCGCCGTCGAAGGCATCGCCATCAAATGGCTGGGACTTGAAATTCATGTCTGGCGCAAAGTTGACACGCTGTTCCGCCAAGTCACCGCACGGCGCAATCCCAACCTGATTTTGCTGACCCTGTGCATGATCATCCAACGCCCGGACTGGGGCTTGATTGCCGTGTCGGCATGGACCGGAATCTGCTTCGTGTTGCACGTGATCCAATTAGCGCAAGCCTCTGTGGCAAGGGGAAAAACCGGGGCACTGTCCAGCTGGATGGCCAAGCCGTGACGTCGGCCATCATCATCAATCCGAGGTCGGGACGCGGCACTGGCAAAGGCATGCAGTTGGCAGACTCCTTGAGGGCCAAAAACTTTGCCTCTGATCATCTGCTTGTGCTTGAGTCTTTCGACATGTTGTTTCCCACATTGCAGCGCTTTGCTGGTGCAGGCGTGGACACGCTTTTCATAAGTTCGGGCGATGGCACAGTGCAAGCCATTCAGACATGGATAGCAGAATCCAACGCATTCGCGCGCTTGCCCAAACTCTGCCTTCTGCCCCACGGCACCACCAACATGACAGCAGCTGATCTTGGGTTCAGCAGGCGGAAAATCGGGGACCAAGCTGATTTCATTTGCAACATGACGGTGGGTAAAATCAAAGTCCGTCACACGGTGCGCGTTGAAAACCCGGCCCATGGCAAACCACAACACGGCATGTTTTTTGGAACAGGTGCTGTTGCCGAGGCCGCAAAGTATTGCCAAGTGATGTTCAACGACAAGGGCGTGCACGGAACTTTCGCAACCATTGCGACCTTGGCCGGCGTGATCGGCAAAACTGTTTTTTCCGCCTCCAATCCGAATGACCCCAACAGGTTCGACAAGCCCTACCGGATCACCGTGCAAGCCACAGGTGAGACATTGTGCGACGGCGACAACCTGTTGATGTTGGCAACGACGCTCGAAAAGCTCGTTTTCGGTTCAAAGCCATTTTGGGGTGGCAACACAAATCCGTTGCGCGTCACCACAATGCCTTACCCCGTTCCAAGTGTGGTGCGGTGGCTGGTGCCAAGTCTCTATGGTGGCGAAAACAGGGGGACGCCACCCGGCGCGGTGAGCCGCGCCGTCACGGCATGTGAAGTCACCTGCCCCACATCTTTTGTCATTGATGGCGAATTTCATGGCGCACCTGCTGATGCACCGCTGCGCATTGGCCTCGGACCCCGCTTCGAATATATCGTTTCATGATGCACCCTGCCATCACAGCATTGGCAACAACGGCGCGTGAGCAACATCACGGCACGCGTGTTGTTTTGGCCTATGGCTCGGCATTGCGGGAAGCGTCTCCGGAAAACACGCTTGTTGACCTGTATGTTTTGACCGAAGATTTTTCTGGCGTCAGTGACAATGCGCTCGCACGTTTGGGATGTCGGTTGGTTCCACCCAATGTGCGGTATCTGGAAACAGCGGTCGGCGGCAAAACCTTTCGCGCCAAGTACGCCGTGATGCCGCTGCATCAGTTTGCCGAACGCTGCGGCGCAGCAACTTCCAATCCCTATGTCTGGGCACGTTTTTGCCAGCCCACAACTGTGGTTTGGTCAAGCGGTGGTGAAGCTGTTGGCGCGGCACTTGCCGCCGCAACAGCCACGGCGTACGCCCATGCAAAAGCCTTGGCCCCCTCCGCACCTGTTGCGCAGCAATGGGCAAACCTGTTTGCTGAAACCTATCGCACGGAATTTCGGCCGGAGTCGGCGGGCCGCAGCGTGGAAATCGTTTCTGCCAACACGGCTCATTTTAAAGATGCCGCCCGGTTGAATGCCGGCGTGAAACCCATGACAGCCCATTGGCCATGGCGGCGCTTTGCAGGAAAGACCTTGACGGTCCTCCGCCTCATCAAAGCATCATTCACGTTTCAAGGCGGTCCGGATTATTTGGCGTGGAAAATCCAGCGGCATTCGGGTGTGGAGATAAAGCTGACTGATTTTCAACGCAGGCATCCGTTGATCGCTGGCGTGATGTTGCTGCCGATGTTGCTGCGGAAGGGTGCAGTGAAGTAACCATCAGCCCTTCACCACCCGCCCAAACACCTCAATGATCTTATCAATGTCATCAAAACTGTGTGCCGCCGAAACAGAACACCTGAGCAAACACAGCCTGTTCGGTGTGCCGGGCGGCAGGGCGATGTTGACGTAGACGCCGGCATCAAGAATCTGGTTCCACATCTGGATTGTAGAAATCTCGTCCTTGCATTTCACGGCCACAACCGGACTCACCTCTTCACAGCCCAATTCGAACCCCAACGCCTTGAAACCATCAAACAGCCGGGATGAGTTGGCGCGGATGCGGTCGCGCCGTTCCGGCTCTGCGGCCAGCACCTTGATGGCCTGCAATGATGTGGCGATGGTGGATGGTGATGAGGACGCGGTGAACAAATAGGGCCGCATGGCATAGCGCAGGGTTTCGAAGAACGGGTGGTCGCCCGCGCCAAAGCCGCCGATCGAACCCACACTCTTGGAGAAGGTGCCAACGATGAAATCAGCTTCGTCATGAATGCCGGCTTCATCCGCAAGGCCACGGCCATTGGGGCCGAGCACGCCGAAGGAATGGGCCTCGTCGACGAGGAGTTGGAACTTGTGCTTTTCCTTCAGCGCGACAAAGTCTTTGAGTGGAGCGCGGTCGCCCAACATCGAATAAATGCCTTCCAACACCACCAGGCGCCCACCGCCCTCGTCTTCCGAACGTGACATGCGCTTGTCGAGGTCTGCCGCATCATTATGGCGGAAGCGCACGAGTTTTGCGCCTGAAAGCGTGCAGCCATCATAAATCGAAGAGTGCGAATCACTGTCGAGAAACACGGTGTCGCGTGGGCCTGCAAGGCCAGAGATCATGCCGAGATTGGCTTGATATCCCGTAGTGAAAACGATGCAGTGCTTGCGGTTGAGGAATTGTGCAAGCTCAGCTTCCAGCGCCTGATGCGACGCGTAGTTACCGTTGGCCACCCGGGAACCTGTGGTGCCTGTGCCAAGCTCGGCAAGCGCCTTTTGACCCGCCGCAATGCAGGACTCATCGAACGTCATGCCCATGTAGTTGTTGGTGCCCGCAAGGATTTTTTCCTTGCCGTTGATGACAGCGCGAGTGGGCGAAATGATCCGGTCGTTCACCGGGCCCATGGCATTGGCACCGATGGTCATCATGCGTTCGAAACGTTCGGTGATCGGTTTGTGCTTGTCGAGGAGGTCAATCATGGCGACACTTTCTTGATCCGTGCCTCGACGACTTTCACAAGATCGCCGATGGTGTGGGTTTCCGATACGACATTCATTGGAATTTCAATATCGAACTTGTCTTCGACATCCATGATGAAATCCAGAACACCAACGGAGTCGATGTTGAGTTCCGCCGGAATGTCTGTGTTGATGCTCAACGGTTTTTTCTCCGCGTTGTAAGGCGTGAGCAATGTGCATATCTCGTTGAGAATGGAAGTCGTGTCAGTCATGGTGTCTCTTAAAGCGGTTCCGGGATTGATCAAAAAAATTCCGTCATGGCCCGCTTCAGGCGGGCCACCCATGGGTCCTCCGCATGAAGCGGAGGAAGACGGAACTTTGGGATTTTGCCAACTAACACGGCAACACTCTGGTTTCAGGCAATTGCCCGTTTTGCTGGTACCAACGGATGGTCTGCGGCAAACCGTCGAGCAGTGGTACGGGATTGCCGCGTGGCCAGTTTTCACCTTCCACCAGCCAACTCGGTTCATACATTTCCTTGACCTTGCCCATACCAAAAACCAGGCCCTGGCGGGTAAAAAATCCGAGGGCGGAAGCGGCGGCCCCTGCTGCCAGCGCGATACCATAGGGAATGTGCACGCACACACCGGGACGCCCGAAATGCACCTTGGCGATACGCGTGAGCTCAGCCCAGTCATGTCCGCCGGAGAGATCATCAACCTCGCGCAGTCCCGTGAGGGGATTGTCAACAGCCTCCGCAATCACCGAGGCGAGATCATCCACATGGATCATCGAAAACCGCGATCCGCGCCATCCCGGAAGCAAGGCCACGCGGGCCATGAGTGCGCGCAACAACGGCAAGGTCGCCTTGTCGCCCGGGCCATAAACAGCGGCTGGACGAATGATCAGTGTACTGATGTTATGCCGCAACAGATTGAGTTCTTCTTCGGCGGCCCGCTTGCTTGCGGCATAGGCAGAGATTTCAGGACGCCGCGCCGCCAATGAAGAGACGTGTACAAATCTTTTAACACCGGCAGAAATCGCCGCATCCGCAAGTGCTGCTGTGCCCATGGCATTGACTTGAATGAACTGCTTTTTACTGCGCGCACCTACGAGGCCTGCCACATGGACAACGCAATCAACACCTGTCACCAATTCAAACAAAGCATCGCGTGACAGCAGATCGCCGCGCACGATTGTGACTCTTTCAGGCTTTGGTGAATCCGAAGGCGCACGCATGAGAAGCCGAACGTTGTGTCCAGCCGCAAGTAAGCGCGGCAGAACCGCACCACCAACAAAACCGCTTGCACCAGTTAAAGCCACACGCATCATGACGTGCTTAGAGAGATGTGATGCCATTCGTTACGAAGTCAATCGACCGATTTCGGAAATCTCGCCGCTCACATAGCGGTCTCTTGCACCTGCGCGGGAAAGTTTGCCTGACGATGTGAACGGCAAACTCCGCGGTGCCACCAGCACGATGGCGCAATCCACGCCCGCCACCTGGTGCACAGCCATATGCACGGCGCGGCGCAAGTCTTCCTGCTGTACGGGTTCTGCCAATTTGCATTCCACCAGCACGACAACTTCATCATCGCCGTCAGAACCTTCAACCGCAAAGGCCGCCACTTCGCCGGAGCGCAATGGCTGAATGGCTTCCGCCGCCCATTCAATGTCCTGCGGCCAGATGTTGCGGCCGTTGTGAAGAATAAGATCTTTGACGCGGCCCGTAATGACGATTTCGCCACCCATCATGTAGCCCATGTCGCCGGTGTCAAGGAAACCGTCCTTGCCGATCACCTGCTCCGTGGCTTCGGGCGCGTTGAAATATTCCGTCATCAGGCTGGGGCCTTTGACGTAAAAACGCCCCACCATGCGCTCGCCCAAGGCTTTGCCCTGCTCATCGCGCACTTCAACACTGTGATGGGGAATGGGTTTGCCGCAAGCCACGAAACTGCGCACCAGCACACTGCCCTTGCGCGCAGGCACGGCACGGCGGCCTTCTTTCAAGATGGCCAGATCAACCGTATCAATCTTGATCGGCGCATCGGGATCGCTCACCGAAATCGCCAATGTGGATTCTGCCATGCCATAACTCGGCAGATAAGCCTTGGCACTGAAGCCCGCGACCGCAAATGTCTCGGCAAAGCGCGAAAGAACATCCGCACGCACCATGTCGCCTCCAATGCCGGCGGCGCGCCACTTCGAAAGATCGAGCGAAATGGCTTCGCCCTGAATGCGCTTCGTTGCCAATTCATATCCAAATGTAGGCGATGACGAAATGGTGGTCCCCAACTCACTCATCAATTTCAGCCATAAGGTTGGACGCCGCGCAAATGCTGTTGTCGGCAGATAATCCACCGTCACCTGCGCGCACATCGGCGCCAGGCAGAACCCAACCAGACCCATGTCATGATAAAGCGGCAGCCACGAAAACGCCCGGTCATCCGGTCGCGCCCGAAGCCCATGGCGCACCAGCCCATCGGCATTGGCCATGATGGATTTTTGCGAAATCACCACGCCTTTGGGCGCAGACGTGGACCCGGATGAATACTGCACATAGGCAATCTCGTCAGCCCTGAAACCTTGCAGCCGTGTCATCACTTCTGGCTGGGATTGAAGCTCGGCATGGGTGAGCACGGTCTTGATTCCCGCCAACTCCGCACCGCCAGAAATATGGCCTTTCAAATCTTCCGACGTAATGACTGCCGCTGCATCCGCCGCACGGAACATGCCAGCGACCTTGGAAATGTAAGCATCCTTGCCGCCGATATACATGCTGTAGGGAACGGGAGCAGGAACGAGCCCTGCATATTGGCAGCCGAAAAACACCGACATGAAATCAGCGCCTGTTTCCGCAACCACGGCAACACGGTCCCCGCGCTTGAGGCCGATAGACAACAGTTTGCGTGCGGTTGAAATCGCGCGGTGGCGGAGATCGGCGTATGACAATGATTGTGCCAGAGCACCGCGATTGCCGAAAAAGTTGAACCCGGTCTGGCCTTGCGCCGCATAATCCAGCGCTTCAGTCAGCGTCGAGAAGCCAGCCAGGCGTTGCGGCAATTCACGGTTATGGCCTGCGGTGGCCGAAACGGCTTGCGTCTGTCCTATTGCGTCGTGAAGTGCCAAGCCCAGGTTTCCAAATCAGTTTCAACAGACCGTCCGCCGTTGTCCTACCAACCGGAGTGGGGGGCCGGAAATCAATTGGTGTTTCAATTTGTAACAGTGGACAGAAATCTATAAATTCAGCTTTTTCAGATAGATAGCGATTGCGGCCAAGGCCGTGGCCCCGAAAACCGCTCCCGTCATGAAGAGGGTGAAGGCCTGGGCCCAGCCATCGGCGGTTTTGACGCCACTTGATTCTTTGGCAATGGCAGTGGCAGGAGTGCGTGCGCTTTCAACGCTGGCCAAGGCATGGCGCCGCAGAATTTCCTGCACAACGTCATCTGCGGACAAGCTTTCCATCACCAGTTCCCGCCCATTTTTCTGGTCTTCCTGCAGTTGGTAACTGCGGCCATCACTGCTCATGACAACGGAATTGCGCATGTCCAACAACAACCGCGCTTCGTCTTCGGGCGGCAAACGCAGCAACATGGAAGTGCGCATAGCGCTGTCTTCAGGCAGTTGTTTCAACAACAGCGAACGCAGATAATCAAGCCGCAATGACTTCGCATCCTGCACAACGGCAAGCGCGTCCAGATGCGCGGCGGCGGCAAGCCGTGCCCGGCGCATGGCGTCGTCATAGGCTTCGCTGTCCAATCCCATGCGCTTTGATTTATCCTTCAAGCCGATGAGCCAAAAAATCTGTGCCAATATGGAACAGTATTCAAGACACCAGCTGTGGGTTGGGAAAGCTGCATTTTGCAGGCCAAATTGCGCTGATTCTCAGGCCGTGGCTAAGGCCTGTCCAAAGGCCGCAACACCAGCCCCAGGAAACCGCGCTCGCGGCGGCCTTCCACACCCATTTTGAGGTCGGGCGTGCGAACAGTTCTGCTGCGGCTTGCGAAGAGGCGATCCCACACAGAGAGAACGGTGGCGTAACTCGAGTCTGTGTCACTGCGCAACGCGTGGTGGTGAACCCAGTGGATCGAGGGTGTCACGATGATGAGGGAAAGCGCCCGCTCAAACGCTGGCGGGAGGCGCAGGTTGGAATGATGAAACAACGCCGCCAGGACAACCATCACTTCAAACACCAACACTGATGTGAGAGGCACCGCCAGCACAAACACCACAAGTGCGCGCACCAGCGCAGACAAGATCACCTCACCAAAATGAAACCGGAGGGCCGATGTGGTGTCGAGCATTTCATCCAGGTGGTGAACCTCGTGAAAGCGCCACAGCAACGGAATTTTATGATTGACGCGGTGCCACCAGTAGATCCAGAGGTCGAGGATGAGCAGGTCACAGGCAAGACCCGTCCAACCGCTGAGAAAATCCGGACGCCAAGCCGGCGCATGCGATGCCGCATAAACTGTAATTGGAATTACAATGAACGGCGAAGCCAGCAGATTAAAAGCGGCAAGGCCAAGATTTTTCAGTACACGGACGATCCCGCCATTCCACGTCGCAACCGGAAACAGCCGTTCCAGTGCAAAGAGAAATGCAAGGGTGGCCAGAACAATGCCTGGTTTGCCCCAGAGTACCTGCCAAATCTGATCAAAACCCAGTGACTCAAAACTCAACGACGCACCGTCATCCCGGCGAAAGCCGGGACCTTTTTGCAGCAGGTCCCGGCTTTCGCCGGGATGACGGTCATTGGTTGTGTCATGATTTGTGGACTTTCAAAACGCGGTCTGCAAACGCCGCAAACCCGGCACCACCTGCTTCTTCTGTCACAAAGCTTGGCAAATGCGTCATCAATTCTACGTATGGCTTCACGTTTGCGACTGCAATGCTGAGCGGAAAAAATCCAAACATTGGCGCATCATTGGGCGAATCCCCGCAATAAGCCACGCTGTTTTTCCATTCAGTTTCAGCCAGCCCCAATTCTTCTGCCAAAAACCGCTTCGCCATCGTCAACTTGTCGTGCGCGCCAAACCAGGCGTTCACATGGATGGAACTGACTTTCGCTTCACAACCAGCAGCATGAAACCGTGAAGCGATATCCTGCGCCACAGCAAGGGGCAGCGGTGGCACGTCTTCACAAAAATCAATCGCCACATCAATCTCGCGGTAAGCTTGGTCCGACGCCAGGGCCGTGCCCGGAAATTCCCGCATGATCCCGTGTGCCAGCGCCATCAAGCGCCCTGCATTGGCCTGCCGTTCCAATGGGCTTTGCGCATAGACACGCAGCATTTTTTTCTGTTCAGCGAGGTAGCGGAAATACAGCGCACCATTCTCGCCGATGACGCCCGAAACAGGCCAAAAGCGCGCAATCATGTCGCACCAACCACCGGGGCGGCCTGTGACTGGCACCACGGAAATGCCTGCATCCGACAATTTTTCGAGTGCGTCGTAAGCCAGCGCAGGCAAGCGGCCATGGGTGGTCAAGGTGTCGTCAATATCTGTCAGCACCGCCCTGATGCCGCGCAGGTCTGACGTCTTCAATTCTGAAAGGGGCCGCATCATGCAGGAGTTTTGAAGCGATCCGCGCCAAACGGCAAGAGCAGCGGATGCCGCTGTCCTGTCAGGATTTCGTCGGCCCCATATGCAGACAGCGCAGGCGCAAGCGTGATGCCTGAATGGGTGACCGTGACATAAAGCCCGCCCAGCCCCGCCATGCGCCCGATTATGGAAACCCCATCGTGCGGTGTGGGCCGATAACCGATGCTGAAACCGCCAAACCGCAGTTTCTCTCCACCGCGCAGCATTGCTTGCACTTTCGCAAACAAGGTCCGTGCAGTGTCTGCCGCGTCTGCCCCCGGGTCAGCACCACCAAAATCGCTGCCGGCAATCAGCGCGCCATCAGCCCTCTGCCGCACATGCAGTTCCGGTGCCATCACCAGCCCGCGCAACAATTCGGGTGCAGGCTCTGAACGCACCAGCAATCCCTCAATTTCGTCAACCGGCAATGCATGTCCCAATGGTTCAAGCAACGCAGAACTCGCAGCACCCGCAGCCAAAACCACATCGTCGGCTTCCAACAGGCCTTCATCAACCACAACACCTGAAATGCGTCCGCCGTCCCCATGCAGTCGCTTCACCCTGACACCCGAAAGCACATTGGCACCATGGCTTTGCGCGGCTTTCAACAGCTGTTCCACGGCATGCACGGGTTCGACCGCGGCCTCACCGGGCGCATGAGCAGCCACCACAGGAACATCTGCCAATTGCGGTTCAATGTGACGGGCCGCATCCGCATCGACCAGCTTGATGTCATAACCCTGTCTTTGCCGCTCCGCCACAAAGGCCCGCAATTCCGACCCAGGCAAATCCCACAGCAGCCCGCCATGCCACTGCACGACAAGGCCAGGCACTGCCTTGTCCAGTTCACGCCACATCGCCATCGATGCAACGCGCAAGTGAAAATAAGGATCGGCATTGCCCCAGCTTGCATTGATCCAGGCCCAGGAATTTGGTGTCGCCACACCGCCCACGTCGCTGGCACTATCCAACAGTGTCACCGCAACACCACGCCGTGCAAACTCAAAAGCATAGGCCGCACCGATGATGCCGCCGCCGACAATGATGATTTTCTGTTTCGACATTTCCACCCTGAAGGGTTTCCACTGGTAGCGGGAGAGGGACTCGAACCCCCGACCCCAGGATTATGATTCCCGTGCTCTAACCAACTGAGCTACCCCGCCATACCGTGGGTGTGGCGCGTATAGGGTGATGCACCCCGCCCCGTCAAGCCAAATGGCCGCGCATCATGATCGGGTCTGCTTCGCGCAAGGTCAGGCTCTGCACCATGCTTTGCGTCCCGGTTTTGTATTTCAGGAAATGTGGGGTTTGGAGGTGCGCCTCATAGGCGGCCTGACTGGCGTAGCCTTCAAAAACCCGGACCGCATTGGGCCTGTCCTTCAAAGCCACCGCCATCAGAAAAAGCACCCCCGGCTCCAGCCGCAGCGACGCTTCGATTTCCTCTGCCAGCATCACTTTATAGGCCGCAAGTTGGTCCGGATCGATTTCAAGTTCGGCTATTCTATGGATCGGTTTCAAATTTCAGCCTGTGCTGTCCGCCACATCTTCATCGTCACCCTCATCCCCCAGAATGAATGTCCGCCAGATCGACAGCCACGCGAAATAAACTGATGCCACCGCAAATGCGGCAAGCTCGATCTTGTAAGCCAGGCTGTCCGGATACTTGTTGATGATCAGGGCCAGCGTCATCGCCGCCCACAGAATTGTCATCGGGATCGTCACATTGCGCCAGTGGGTGACGCGCAAGGGGTGCACAAATTTCACGGGCATAAATGTCAGCACCGCCAACACGGCAACCGTGATGCCATTCACCATCCAGCCCGAATTGAACAGATAGAAATACAGCACCACCACATTCCAGAGTGCGGGAAAACCGACGAAGTAATAATCAAAACTCTTCATGCCAACATTGGCGAATGTATAGAGCGACACTGCCATGACGAGTGCAGCCGCGATCAGGCTCCACGTCTGTCCATCAAACAGAAAAGGCACCGATACCATGTTGAACCAGTAGATCATCAGTGCGGGCACGGCCACATAGGTGAAATAGTCGATCACCAGATCAAGCGATGCCCCATCAAAATTCGGTGTGTATTCTGAAACCCGGGCACGCCTTGCAAGTGAACCGTCAATGCCATCCACAAACAACGCAACACCCAGCCACATGAAGGCTTCCTGGATGTCGTTTTTCAACACCGCAACCAGCGCCAGAAACCCCGCGACAATCCCCGAAGCC
The DNA here is from genome assembly GCA_031430795.1 of Hyphomicrobiales bacterium. Lineage (GTDB taxonomy): Bacteria > Pseudomonadota > Alphaproteobacteria > Rhizobiales > Aestuariivirgaceae > Aestuariivirga. The sequence goes on along the minus strand of JANPCE010000043.1, from coordinate 286 downwards.
GTAAAAGCATGCACCGCCCAGGCGATGCCCTTTTTCACTTCGCGGTCCATCCTGGGATTGAGTTTGAGTTTTGTGGTCACGGGGGAGAGTATAGGTAAGCGCGGGGTCGCAAGCAATTGCTGAAACTTCTTCCCAAGGCAGTCGCTTGCAGCCACGGGACCTCTCCCGCCCTTCGGGCACCCTCCCCGGGGGGGGGGGGGAGGGACTCGTGGTAACATCTCGACTCTCACTGTTCAGGGCGCCCGTTTCACAAGTCCCTCCCCTCCGGGGAGGGTGCCCGAAGGGC
>JANPCE010000042.1:0-40884 GCA_031430795.1 Hyphomicrobiales bacterium | reverse complement strand
CTGTGTTGCTGCGCCAATGGATTTCAACATCCGGCCCAACTCGTCATAGGTCATGGTCATTTGCTTGACGATTGTATTGGCCGATGACTTGACCGTCTCCGACGTCCTGTCGCTGTTGGCATTGTAGCCGTATTCGATTTTCTCTCCGAGATTGTTGGTGACCAGAACCAATCGCCGCGCATCATCATATGTGTAGGTGAGAAAAGCACCATCTGGTGCCGTGATTTTGGTGACTTGCCCGACGGCATCATATTCCAATGCAGTCACGGCCTGTCCCGTCCCCGGGTTGACAGTGACAAACGTCAACCAGTCGCGGGCGTTGTAAGCCAGCAGTGTGTCGACGCCGTTGGGATCGCGGATCGTGGCTGGGAGGCGATTTGCCGTGCGCGCAAGAATTTGCGTCACATGGCCAACTTCATTGGTGACGGAAGCAAGATTGCCGTTGGCAGAATAGGCATAAGACACCGTGTCTCCGGTTCCCGCCAAAGGCCCATTGACGCTGGCCAGCAGATTGACAGACGCGGGTGGCAATGCAGATGGCGCGGCTTGTGCGGCAAATGCCGTGTAGCCGTAGGCTGTGGTCCGCGCCTGGCCGTTAGTGGAATACGGCACAACGGTTGTCGTCGTATCCGTCAATGTCATCGCACTGATTTGGCCATCGGCATTGAAGGTTCTGGTGGTGGTGAGGCCGGGCACCGCAGTTTGTGTGGGAAGAGGTCGTGTTGGGTGCCATGCATGGGTTGTTGTCACGGCGAGTGCTGTTTCAGCGCCGCGCGTGACCGATGTTGGACGTCCCAGTCCGTCGTTGACCTGGCTGGTCACCCGACCTTCGGCATCCGTGATCTGATTTCGGAAGCCATTGGTGTCAAAGGCCATTGTGCTGTTGGACGGGGCACAATTGGTGGAAGCCACGCCGTTGACGCTGGTCAGCTTCCAACGATTTCCAGGCGTGGTGCCATAACTGTATATGGTCTCTTTGCCCAATGGGTTGGTCACCTTCGTGGTGAGGTTCGCTTGATCATAAACAAATGTGAACCTTTCTTGCCCGCCAGCATGGGTGCTGCTGATGGCTTGTCCCTTGGAGTTGTATTCCCACTGGGCATAAAGGACACCATTTTCATCGGTGATGCTTGACAAGGGGTAAAGGTTTGGAATGGCATAATCACCGATCAATGGATCAATGCCGATAGCCGCATAGTCATAGATTTGCTTGGGATTGTCGGCGTCCGTCGCTGGCGTGCCATCGGGAAAGACAACGGATTGCAGCAGCTGGTCAACCGATCCAATGTCGCCATTTGACGGTGGTTCAACGCCAACATGATTGAATTTCATGACCTTTCCATCATAGGCCCTGACTTGCTGCAACAACGGTCGCGATACGGATGCAAGCACGTAGTCAAACTCCAGCCACCGTCCAAGACTGTCGCTGACGCGGATGAGAGCGCTGCCGTTGTATTCCATTTTTTGCGTGAGACCTGAGGGCAGACGGATTTCCGTTAGTTTGCCGATTGAGTTAAACACATAGGTAACGTCGTCTGCACTGAGCAACTCGATTGTGCTTGCGCCGACAGTGAGGCTGTAACGCACATCTGATCGAAACTCGTTGTACGCACCGCTCGCCACAGGCACAACTGGCTTCCAAGTTCCTGCGCTGAATTTGAAGTGATACTCATGGTGGTCTGGCAATGCGATGTGGATGAGATAGTCGTTTGCAGGTGTGACGGGCAAAGTTGAACTGCCACCAAAGACGTAATTTGCGCCTGCGTCGAAATTGCTTCGCCAGCCAGCGCCAAACATCGTTCCGCGTGGCGCCGCGACGGGAGCGTAATCCGCCGAATAGTGGCGTTGGAACCGTAAAGGGAAAGCCCCACCTGACGTCCAGTCGATAAAACTCTGTTCCTTGTTGCCGATGTTCACCAGCACAGGGTTTCCCGCGCAACCAACAGGATCGGCAGGCGGGACCTTGGGCCTGACTCGGGGTACGCATGTGGCAGGGCCGCCAGCGGTGTTCGGAATCCGAATTTCAGTCACATCGATACAGTTAAGACTAACCGAGATCCCTGCGGGCTTTTCTGCACATTCACCAGTGTAAAAGGTACCATTAAATCGATAGGAAAAACTGCAAGGTGCCAGCACTTGTCGGCACGCTCCCCTTTCGTAAGAAATGCAACTTGCCGGAACGTTATGGCAGTTCAGTGCGTCAATGATGGCGTCCTGAGCGGAGCGATATTTAATGCCTGTGACCCCGCAGTGGGTGTGATGCCAAAAACCTGCTTCTGCGCGCTTCGAGTCGATGACGGTGCCGCAAATCAGCAGGATCAAAACCAGCAGAACTCTTTTCATGCCCGACTCCATGACGGATGTTGATTGTTCTATATCTTCTTCAAAAAGTTGACTGAGTCAATTCACTTCAATTTATGAGTGAAACCGAATGTGCATAACTTCCATATCTCCAAAGAAAAACCCGCCTTGCGAGGGGCGGGTGGGTTGAAACGTCGATGGGCCGGAACTTTCGGCCCACTTGTGGATTGTTCACTGTTTACCCCGTTTCACAGCGCGGTGTCAAGGGGTTATTTCACTTTTTGCTAAAAAATCCTATACCCTTGAAATCGCTCAGACTTCCTGCGCCGCCAAGGGCAAGATCACGCAGCCGGCGATTTTCCAGCTGCCGTCTCCCTGTTTTTCCATGGCGTAGAAGGCTTCGTAGCGTTTGCCGTCTTCGGCTGTCAGCAGCACCCGCATGGCGGGGCGGCCGAGGCCGTCGGTCTCCATTTTCTGGAAGTCGCGGGAGGTGTTGCGGTAAACTGGTCGATAGCCGCCTTTGACCATCGCCATGAAGTGTTCTGCGGTTGGGAACGCCTGCTTTACAACAGGTGCGGCTTGCGCGTAGGCCACGTCGCCCTGGTCGGCGGCAAAGGCGTTCAGCTGCGATTCGATGACGGCGCGGACTTCGCTCTCCACGTCGGCGCGGGCGGGAGCAGCCAAGAATAAAAAAACTGACAACGCCAAAATGCAGCGGTGGAACATCGTGACCATGATCTCTTTCCCCTCGTTGAAGTGCCTTTTTACTACGGTTGTTGCCGACTGGCAGATTTCACCTGACCAACCGGACATACGACAAATGTACCGCTTGACGGTTTCACGTTGCGGTGATCAAGTCCGTACCAGAGGCCAGCGTCGATACAACAAAAAACAATCGTGCGGGCGGCCACAGCACGGGCATTCAGGAGGAAACGATGCCATCAGTATCCATGACTATGAACGGCAAGAAGGTGAGTGGCGAAGTTGAGGCGCGCACGTTGCTTGTTGATTTTATCCGCGACACGCTCGGACTTACGGGAACCCACGTCGGCTGTGACACCAGCCAGTGCGGGGCCTGCGTTGTCCACATCAACGGCAAGGCCGTCAAGTCTTGCACAACACTTGCCGTTCAGAACAATGGTGTGGCAGTCACCACCATCGAAGGACTTGGCGCCGCCGGTGCTTTACATCCGATGCAGCAGGCTTTCCATGAGGAACATGGATTGCAATGCGGCTTCTGCACACCGGGCATGATCATGGCCTCGGTCGACATTGTGAAACGCAATGGCAAAGCTGTTTCCGAGGAAACCATCCGCCGCGAGCTGTCGGGCAATATCTGCCGCTGCACCGGCTATCACAACATCGTCAAGGCCGTGCAAACCGGCGCAGGCAATATGTAATTGAAGGGAAGACACACATGTCAGCAACAGGCGTCGGCGCATCCGTCAAGCGCAAGGAAGACCAGCGGTTCATCACCGGAAAAGGTCAGTATACTGATGATATCAATTTGAAGGACCAGACCATCGGCGTGTTTTTGCGTTCACCGCATGCCCATGCCACGATCAAGTCCATCAACACCGCCAAGGCGAAAAAGATGCCCGGCGTCGTCGGCATTTTCACGGGTGAAGATGTGGCGAACGACAAGCTCGGCGGCTTGATCTGCGGCTGGACGATCCATTCCAAGGACGGCTCACCGATGAAGGCGGGCCCGCATCCGGTGCTGGCGCAGGGCAAAGTGCGCTTTGTGGGTGATCAGGTTGCCCTCGTCGTCGCTGAAACCAAGGCGCAGGCGAAAGCCGCTGCGGCCGAAGTGAAAGTGGTTTACGATGTGCTGGCGCACAATGTTGATGCGGCCAAGGCGATGAAGACCAAGGCGCAGGTGCATGACGTTGCAAACGACAACCGCGTCTATAACTGGTCAATCGGTGATGAAGCGGCAACGGCTGCGGCGTTCAAGAACGCGGCCCATGTCACCAAGCTCAACCTCATCAACAACCGCCTTGTGCCAAACGCCATGGAGCCGCGCGCGGCGATTGGTTCTTTTGATACGGGAACGGGCAACTACACGCTTTACACCACCAGCCAGAACCCGCACGTGGCGCGGCTGGTCATCTCTGCATTTCACGGACTTGCACCGGAGCACAAGCTCCGCGTCATCGCCCCTGATGTGGGCGGCGGCTTCGGCTCGAAGATTTTCATCTATGGCGAAGAAGTGGCCTGCGTCTGGGCTTCGAAGTTCATTGGCGGCCGCCCGATCAAGTGGACGGCGGAGCGGACGGAAAGCTTCCAGACTGATGCCCATGGCCGCGACCATGTGACAAAAGCCGAACTGGCAATGGATGCGTCGGGCAAGATCACTGGGCTTCGCGTTCACACCATTGCAGCGATGGGTGCCTATCTCTCCACCTTCTCAGCAGCAGTTCCAACCTATCTCTACGCCACGCTGCTGTCGGGCCAATACAACATCCCAAACATCTATGCGGAGGTCGACGCGGTTTATACCAACACCGCACCGGTTGACGCCTACCGCGGTGCAGGCCGCCCGGAGGCCACCTATGTGGTGGAGCGCATCGTTGAAACAGCGGCGCGTGAATTGAAGATGGATCCTGCGGAATTCCGCCGGAAAAATTTCATCACCCAGTTTCCGCATCAAACGCCTGTCATCTTTTGCTACGATACCGGGGACTATGCCGCCTCGCTCGACAAGGCGCTGGAAATGCACGACTACAAAGGCTTCAAGGCCCGTAAAACCGAAGCTGCAAAACGTGGCAAGCTCCGTGGTATTGGTTTCTCCGCCTATATCGAAGCCTGCGGCATTGCACCTTCTGCTGCTGTCGGCTCGCTGGGGGCAGGCGTTGGGCTTTGGGAATCGGCAGAAGTCCGTGTGAACGCCGTTGGCACCATCGAAGTGCTCACAGGCTCGCACAGCCACGGCCAGGGCCATGAAACCACCTTTGCCCAGCTGGTTGTGGAAAAACTCGGTGTGGACATCAACAACGTCTCCATCGTCCACGGCGACACCGACAAAGTGCAGATGGGCATGGGAACATACGGATCACGCTCCGGCGCTGTCGGCATGCATGCCATTTCCAAAGCCTTGGACAAAATCGAAGCCAAGGCGCGCAAAGTCGCCGCGGCTGTCATGGAATCTTCGGTGGATGACATCGAGTTCAAGGACGGCACTTTCACCGTGAAGGGCACTGACAAGAAGATGGCGTTCTACGAAGTGGCACTCGCTTCATACGTTGCCCACAAGACGGGTGACCTTGAGCCAGGTTTGAAGGAAAGCGCTTTCCATGACCCCGCGAACTTCGTGTTCCCGGCAGGGGTCCATATCTGCGAAGTCGAAATTGACGCTGATACAGGCTTCACGGAAATCGCGGCCTATACTTGCGTTGACGACTTCGGCAACCTCATCAACCCGATGATTGTTGAAGGCCAGGTGCAGGGCGGTATCGCCCAAGGCATCGGGCAGGCATTGCTGGAAGGTGCGGTGTATGACGAAGACTCCGGCCAGCTGCTGACGGGCTCTTACATGGATTACAACATGCCACGCGCCCGCAACATGCCGCTGATCAACAACTTCAAGCTTGGCTTCACCTGCACGCCGTGCCCGACGAACCCGATGGGGATCAAGGGCTGTGGCGAAGCTGGTGCCATTGGCGCACCGCCTGCTGTCATCAACGCCATCACGGATGCCCTTGGTGTCCGTGATATTGCGATGCCGGCAACACCACTCACCGTGTGGCAAGCCATGCAACCCATGAAAAAAGCAGCCGAGTAAGGGCGGGGAGATACCAAAATGGAAAACTTCAACTATCATCGCCCCGCAACAGTCAAAGCCGCTGTGGCCATGGCCAAAAAAAGCAAAGACGGCGCATATCTCGGTGGCGGGCACACGTTGCTTCCCACCATGAAACAGGGCCTTCGCGCACCGAAGGATGTCATTGACCTCGGAGCGGTCAAGGGTCTCTCAGGTGTGAAGGTCACGAAAACGCATGTCGTCATTGGCGGTGGCACACCGCATATGGACGTGGCGTCTTCAGCCGCCGTCAAGAAAGCCATTCCAGCCCTCGCTGAAATGGCGGGCAAGATCGGTGGTGTGCATGTGCGCTACAAGGGCACCATTGGCGGCTCTGTTGCCAACAATGATCCGGCTGCGGATTATCCGTCGGCATGCCTGGGCCTTGGTGCCGTGATTGAAACCAGTGCCCGGAAAATTCCGGCAGACAAATTCTTCACGGGCATGTTTGCAACTGCCCTGAAGAAAGGTGAGATCATCACTGCTGTGCACTTCCCGATCCCGAAGAAAGCCGCCCACCAGAAGTTCCCGAACCCGGCGTCGCGTTATGCGTTGACGGGTGTGTTCGTGAGTCAAGGCAAGGACGGCAAAACCCGTGTGGCTGTAACAGGTGCAGCAAGCAAGGTTTTCCGCGCAACGGACATGGAAACCGCATTGAATAAAGCGTTCAGCGCAGATTCGCTTGCCGGCATCAAAGTTCCAGCAAAGGGCCTGATGTCTGACATGCACGGCACCGCAGAATACCGCGCCAGCCTGATTTCGACATTGGCGAAGCGGGCGGTTGCTTCGGTGGCTTAAGCAGATGATTTTCACTGACGTCACCCGCAGGCATGTTGCCTGCGGGTTTTTTCTTGAAATTTGGACAGGGTTTTGATATAGCGAATTTGCGATATGAGTTGGATAGTCGAGACATTTGGACCTGAAGTCGACGAAGAGCTTGCATCTTTTGATGATGACATGCTTGCAAAGTTGCGGAGGGCTCGTGAAAAGGTTGAACTTTACGGGCCCGACTTCTTGCGTATGCCTTTGGCTCGCCCTTTGGAACGCGGGCTTTGGGAGCTTCGTCTGTCAGGTCGCAACAGAATTGGCCGGACGATTTATTTTACGATGACTGGCAAGCGATTGGTGCTTCTTCGGGCCTTCATCAAGAAAACACAGAAGACGCCAAGATCTGAAATTGATATCGCGTGGGAAAGAGCAAGAAGGTTGATGATATGACGAGACTTGTTGATCTTGAGAAGGAATGGTTGAAGCGTCCGGCTTTTCGGAAGGCTTATGAAGCGCTGGAAGAGGAGTTCAACTTGATGGAGGCACTCTATCTGGCGCGCACGCGTTCGGGGCTTACGCAGGCACAACTCGCCCGCAAGATGAAGACAACTCAGTCCGTGATCGCCCGTCTCGAAACAGGCAAAGGCCACCCTTCTACGAGAACCTTAACCAAGTTTGCATCTGCAACCGGCACCAAACTCAAGATCAGTTTTGAGCCCACCGGAAAGCGCGGGCAAACATGAGGCTGCCTGCGTCCATCGACGCCACACTCGAACTGCTCAAATCTTCTGGCTATGTTGCGGGGCGCGATCTGGCGACTGTTGTGTTCCTTGCCCTCAAGATGGGGAGACCGCTTTTCCTGGAAGGCGAAGCAGGGGTTGGCAAAACCGAGATCGCGAAGGTTCTTTCGGAATCCTTGGGCCGCAAGCTGATCCGTCTTCAATGTTATGAGGGCCTCGATGTTTCTTCAGCAGTCTATGAATGGAACTATGCCGCGCAGATGATTGAGATCCGCATGGCGGAAGCTGCGGGTGAACTGGATCGCAGCAAACTTGGCAGCGATGTGTTTGCTGAAAAGTTTTTGATCAAGCGGCCATTGTTACAGGCGCTGGAGGCGGAGGAGGGCGCTGCGCCCATTCTTTTGATCGACGAATTGGACCGCACGGATGAAGCCTTTGAAGCGTTCTTGCTGGAAGTGCTTTCAGATTTCCAGATCACAATTCCTGAAATCGGCACTGTGAAAGCCAAAGAACCTCCCATTGTCATCATCACGTCAAACCGGACGCGCGAAGTGCATGATGCGCTGAAACGGCGCTGTCTTTATCATTGGGTTGGTTATCCTGATGCGGCGCGGGAAGTTGCGATTATCAGAGCAAAGCGCCCCAAGGCAGGGGATGATCTGGCGCGTGAAGTTGTCGGCTTTGTGCAAGCATTGCGTGGCGGTGATCTTTACAAATCTCCCGGTGTTGCGGAAACTTTGGATTGGGTCACGGCTTTGCATGAGTTGGACTGTGTGACGCTTGATCCACAGACCGTGAACGACACACTGGGTGTGTTGCTGAAGTATCAGGACGACATTTCGCGGATGGAAGGGTCTGAGGCGAAGCGGATTCTGAATCAGGTGAAAGAAGAATTGCGGACGTTGAGGCGGGATTGAAAGTGTTTGATGCAGTTCCCTGAACCCGCCAATTCCAACCGTAAACTCTCCGGCCATCTTGCCGAGAACATTATGCATTTTGGCCGGGTGTTGCGGGAGGCTGGAATTCCTGTGGGGCCGGGGCTGGTGCTGGACGCGCTGGATGCGGCATTGGCAGGGCCGCTCACCAGGCGTGAGGATTTTTACTGGACGCTGCATTCGATTTTTGTGAAGCGGCGCGAGCACCGCGAATTGTTTGACCAGGCGTTTCATGTGTTCTGGAAAAAGCCCAAAATGCTCGAGCAGCTGATGCAGCTGATGTACACACAGATTGCCCGCAAGGCGAATGACAAGAAGCGGGACCCCGGGTTTCGCCGCCTGGCTGAAGCCATGTTCGACAAGCAGGACGTGCAGAGCAAGGCCGAGGGCAAGAAGGACGAGTTGGAGATTGATGCCACGCTGTCTGCATCTGCGGATGAAACGTTCCGCACCAAAGACTTTGAGCAGATGAATGTGTCCGAGCAGACTGAGGCCCGGCAGGCTTTGCGACGGTTGCATGTGCACCGGATCGAAGTGCCAACGCGGCGCTTCATGGCGTCATCCCAAGGCAAGCGCATTGACATGCGACGGACCTTGCGGAAGTCCTTGCGTTCGGGGGGGCAACCCATTTCGCTGGCGCGCAAAACGAGAAGATGGCGCGAACCGCCGCTTGTGGTGCTCGCGGATATTTCCGGTTCATGCTCAAACTATTCCCGCATGTTTCTGCATTTTCTGCACACCCTTTCGAATGACCGTTCACGGGTTTCGGTTTTTCTGTTCGGTACGCGTCTCACAAACATCACACGGGAGTTGAAGCGGCGGGATGTGGATGAAGCGATGACGAAAGTTTCGGGTGCAGTGAAAGACTGGTCCGGCGGCACCCGCATTGGCACTACATTGCATGAATTCAATTTCAAATGGGCGCGGCGGGTTTTGACGCAAGGGGCGCACGTGCTGTTGATGACGGATGGTCTGGACCGGGAAGATGCCGGCCAGCTTGAAAAGGAAATGAAGCGCCTGCGACTTTCAGCCAAACGCATCGTCTGGCTCAATCCGCTGTTGCGCTTCGATGGTTTTCAGGCGCGGGCGGGCGGCATTCGTGCGATGATGCCGTATGTGGATGAGTTCAGGCCCGTACATTCACTTGAATCACTGAAAGACTTGGCGGAAACACTTGCTGCACCTACATCAGGCAAACACGATCCACAGAAGTGGGTGAAGGCTGCGAAGGAATAAACCATGACAGTTCTAGACACGGCGCAGACATGGCTTGGTGAGGGGCGCAGAATTGCACTTGCCACTGTGATTGAAACCTGGGGATCAGCACCGCAGCCTGTTGGATCGCAGCTTGTGGTCGATGCGGATGGCAATTTTGAAGGCGCCGTTTCCGGCGGATGTGTTGAAGGAGCTGTGATCACCGAGGCGTTAGACGTGATTGCTTCTGGCGGCCACACGGTTTTGAGTTTTGGTGTGGCGGATGAGACAGCCTGGAAAGTTGGATTGGCGTGTGGCGGAAAGATTCGGGTTTTGGTGGAGGGCGTATTGTGAGAGGCGAATTTGTGGAAACACCCCCTCCCGGCTTCGCCGTACTCCCCCACGCTGCGCGTGAGGAAGTTGCGCAACCTCCTTGCCGCGTAGCGGTGGGGAGGTGCCCCGAAGGGGCGGAGGGGTGTGTCGATGCGTGCTGATCTTTTGACATCGCTTGCAACTGCTCAGAAAGAACGGCGGGCTGTTGCTGTCATCACCAACCTCGACTCAGGCGCACAGCGCATGGTGCGGCGTGAAGACGTGGGGAACGACGCCGTTCTCGACAAGGCTTTCCGGTTTGACAAATCCGGTGTTGAGCAAACATCTGATGGCGAAGTTTTCATTTCGATCCATAATCCGAAACTCCGCTTGGTTATCATCGGTGCTGTTTTAATCGCCCAAGGTGTGATCCCGATGGCAGAGGCTGCGGGTTATGACGTGACGGTGATTGATCCGCGTGGGGCTTTCGCCACAGGTGCGCGTTTTCCGGATGTGTCCTTGCACGCGGAATGGCCAGATGAGATTTTGCCCGGACTTGGGCTTGATGCACGGACGGCTCTATTGGCTCTGACGCATGATCCGAAGATTGATGATCGGGCACTGGATCTCGCTTTGGAGTCTGATGTTTTTTACATTGGTGCCTTGGGATCAAAGAAAACGCAGGCGGCGCGTGTTGAGCGCTTGAAGGCGCTTGGCCACAGCGATGAAATGATTGCGCGCATTCATGGTCCCACCGGATTGAACATCGGTGCTGTCGGTGCTGCTGAAATCGCGATTTCCATCATGGCGGAGATGACGCAAAAGCTGCGTTTGGGTTAAGATGAAGTTTGGCGCTGTTCCTGTTGAAAAGGCATTGGGCGCGATTCTAGCCCATGGCGTGAGGCTTGAAGCTGGAACCCTCAAGAAGGGGCGCGTGCTGTCCGCTGAAGACATCACGCAATTGCAGGCGGGCGGCAGGCGCGAAGTGACCGTGGCGCGGCTTGAGGCCGACGATGTTCAAGAAGATGAAGCCGCACGGCGTGTGGCTTGGGCCATTGCGGGACAAGGCACACGGGCGCAGGAGGCTTTCACGGGCCGCGCCAATGTTCATGCGACCGGGCACGGCATGATGGTGGTTGACCGCGAGCGGGTGATGGCCATCAACCATCTGCATGAAAGCCTGACGATTGCAACGTTGCCGCCACATGATGTGGTTTCGCCAAAGCAAATGTTGGCGACGGTCAAAGTCATTCCCTTTGCAACACCGCGTGATGTTCTAGAGCGGGCATTGGCGATTGTTGGCGATGAACCGCTGCTGCGTCTCCGACAGTTTCAAAAGAAGTCTGTCCATCTCATCACGACGTGGTTGCCACAAACAAAGGCGTCCATCATTGCGAAGTCTGAGACTGCCACCCGGGATCGGCTGACTGCGCTGGGTTTGCAATTGGCCTCCGTGCAGGTTGTGGCGCACTGGCAAAAGGACATTGCCGCAAGCATTGCAACGGCCACTGACGCTGATCTCATTCTGGTGTTTGGCGCTTCGGCGATTGTGGACCGGGGCGATGTGATCCCGGCGGGTTTGGTGGAAGCGGGCGGTGTGGTTCAACATCTTGGCATGCCGGTCGATCCGGGCAATCTTTTGATGCTGGGTGCAATTGGCCGTGTGCCGGTGATCGGCATTCCGTCCTGCGCACGGTCGCCGAAGCGCAATGGATTTGACTGGGTGCTTGAGCGGATATGTGCGGGGATCGCGGTTTTACCGGATGACCTCATGGACATGGGTGTTGGTGGTTTGCTGGCGGAAATTCCAACCCGCCCGTCTCCACGCGAAAGCAAACCACAGTCAGCGCCGCGTGTTGTTGGCGTGGTGCTGGCGGCGGGGAAGTCTTCGCGCATGGGGAGCAACAAGATGCTGGCGGATTTTGGCGGCACGCCGATGTTGCGGGTGACGGTTGAGAATGTCCTTACTTCGGCTGTTGATCACGTGGTTGTTGTAACTGGGCATGAACCGGAAAAAGTCATTGCTGCTTTGCAGGACCTTGATGTGCAGGTGGTCCATAATCCTCAGTATGCGGATGGTTTGTCCACGTCGCTGCGCATTGGTGTTGCGGCGGCAATGCAGGCGGACGCCATCGTTGTGTGTCTTGGCGACATGCCACGCGTGAAAGCGGATGTGATCAACAGGTTGATCGCCGCATTCAATCCGGTTGAGCACCGTTCGATTGTTGTGCCCATGCATCAAGGCCAACTTGGCAATCCGGTGCTTTGGGGGACGGAGCATTTCTCCCGGCTGACGTCTTTGGTTGGTGACAAGGGGGCACGTTCTTTGATCGGTGCGATGAGGAATGATGCCACGGAAATCGAAGCCGATGAAAGTGTATTGATGGATGCGGACACGCCGGAAGCGCTCGCCCGGCTCAAATCAACTGCATGGCCCTGAAACTCACGTGCCCCTTGCGGCCAATGATGATGTGGTCGTGGATGAGAATGCCGAGTTTGTCGCCGGCCTGGATGATTTTCTTGGTCATGTCGATATCCGCCAATGACGGAGTTGGATCACCTGAGGGGTGGTTGTGGACGAGGATGATGGCGGAGGATGAAAGTTCGAGCGCGCGCTTGATGACTTCGCGGGTGTAGACAGGCGTGTGATCCACAGTGCCTTCCTGCTGCACCTCGTCGGCAATCAGCTGGTTCTTCTTGTCGAGGAAGATGATGCGAAAATGTTCGCGTGTCTCGAAGGCCATGGCGGCGTGGCAATAGTCGATGATGGCGTTCCAGCTTGCAAGCACCGGGCGCTGGGCAATTTCGCCCTTTGAGAGGCGAAGGGCAGCGGCGCGGATGAGCTTCAACTCGGTGACAATGGCAGGGCCGACACCTTTCACTTCTTCCAGAAGCTGCGGTGAAGCACTGATGACTTCGGCGAACGTGCCGAAGCGGGCGAGCAAAGCTTTGGCGATGGGTTTTGTATCGCCGCGTTTTACGGCGCGGAAGAGCACCATTTCCAGAAGTTCATAATCCGGCATGGCGTCCGGGCCGCCCGCATTGAAGCGATCCCGCAGCCGCTCACGGTGGCCGAGATAGGTGAAGGCGGAAGCGTCGTCGAAGCCTTTCGCCGGATCTTTTGCCATGGTCAGCTGCGATAGGGCGGGCAGTGCAGGCCCGCAGGCGAAAAGGTGAAGACTTCGCATCCGGTTTCGGTGACGGCGACCGTGTGTTCGAACTGGGCAGAGAGCGAGCGATCACGCGTCACCGCCGTCCAGCCATCGGACAATACTTTCACATGGGCTTTGCCCAGGTTGATCATGGGTTCGATGGTGAAAAACATGCCGGGTTTGAGCAAAACGCCTTCGCCGATGCGGCCATAGTGCAGCACGTTGGGATGATCGTGGAAGACTTCGCCAAGGCCATGGCCACAGAAATCACGGACAACAGAACAGCGTTCGGCTTCGGCATAGGACTGGATGGCGTGGCCGACGTCACCCAGATAGCCACCGGGTTTCACGGCTGCAATGCCGCGCATCAGGCATTCATAGGTGACTTCGACGAGGCGTTCGGCTTTGCGGTTGATGGTTCCAATATTGGCCATGCGGCTGCTGTCGCCGTGCCAGCCGTCCAAAATCAGTGCCGCGTCGATGTTGACGGTGTCGCCTTCCAACAAAGGTTTGTCATTGGGCATGCCGTGGCACACCACGTGGTTGATGGAGGTGCAAATGGCGTGCTTGTAGCCACGGTAGTTGACGGTTGCCGGGATGGCGCGATGGTCGCGGGCGAATTCGGTGCAGCGTTTGTCGAGAGCTGCCGTTGTGACGCCCGGTTGAGCCATGAGAACAAGTTCGTCGAGGCAGGCTGCCGTGAGTTGGCCTGCCCGGCGCATCAGCTCAAAGTGTTCTGGTTTGTGCAGGCGAACGCGAACGTTCTTGCTGTCGGCTTCAGTTGTATTCATCAAGGGTCCTCAACCGGAAGCGAACCAGTCACCTGAATAGATTTCAGACTTACATGGCAGGTCAGGGCGATGGCTTCAACCCCTTGGACGTGGGCAAGCGCATAGGCCTTGGCGTATGTCGGGTCGAGGTCTGGGGTGAGGCTGAAGCGTTTGGCGTCTCCGCCCTGGATGCAATAGACCATGAGGGCACGGTGGCCCTGGCGGACCATTTCGGACATTTCGACAAGGTGCTTGGCACCGCGATCTGTCCGGCAATCGGGAAATTCAGCGTGGCCGGGTGTGCGGTAAAGTGTAACGTTTTTGACTTCCACGTAACAGTTTGGCAGGCCTGCGCCCTCAAGCAATAAATCAATACGGCTGTTGATGCCGTATTTCACTTCACGCCGCAGGCGTGTGTAACCTTCGAGTCCCGGTACCTTGCCAGCGGTGATGGCGGCTTCCACGATCGCATTCGGTCGTGCGGTGTTGATGCCGATCAGCCCGATGTCCTGGCGCTCTGCCATTTCCCAGGTGTGGGGATATTTGCGGGTGGGGCTTTCGCTTCTGGAAAGATGGACTGTGATGCCAGGTGTCGTCAGCCCGAGCATGGTGCCGGTGTTGGGGCAGGCGGCGGTTATGGTATCTCCAGACGCAAGTCGCACTTCTGCGAGAAAGCGCTTGTAGCGCTTGATCAGTGTGCCTCTATAAAGTTGCGGAAGATTCATGGTCTGGGTGTATCCGATCCCGGGTTTTTCACGTAATGTTTTCATCATGGAATTCACAAGTGCCCCCACCGCCGCCGTTCTGCTGATCGGCAACGAAGTTCTCTCCGGCCGCACCAAGGACAAGAACCTTGGTTTCATCGCCGACTATCTCACCGCCATGGGCATTGACCTGATGGAGGCGCGGGTGGTTGCTGACATTGAAGATGATATTGTTGCTGCGGTGAATGCGCTCAGGGTGCGCTACACCTATGTGTTCACCACAGGCGGCATTGGCCCGACGCATGATGATATCACGGCGGATGCGATGGCCAAGGCGTTTGGTGTTGGCATTTCACATCATCCTGAGGCGCGCGAAATACTGTTGAAGTATTTTGCGGAGTTGGGACGCGAAGCAAATGAAGCGCGGATGCGCATGGCGCGGGTTCCCCATGGTGGAACGCTGATCCACAATGCGGTTTCCAAGGCACCGGGGTTTCGGATCGAGAATGTGTTTGTGATGGCGGGCGTGCCCAAAGTAATGAACGCGATGATGGATGCGATCGCGCCTGAATTGTCACGGGGTGCGCCAGTCATGTCGCGCACCATTCGGTTTGATGGCGGAGAGGGAGAGATCGCCAAGGGGTTGAAAGAGGTGCAGGAACGCTATTCAGCTTTGTCGGTAGGTTCGTACCCATTTGAAACACCGCAGGGATTTGCGACCAATCTGGTGTTGCGGGGACGGGATGAAGTTTTGCTTCTCGCTGCGGTTGAAGATGTGAAGGTCGCAGTTGAAGCACTGTTGAAAGCAGGCAGGGCGCGGGGGTGGAGTGAGGGCTAGAGAAGTTCCGGGTTCGTTTGAACCATCATTGACCAAAAAAGTTGTCATGGCCCGCATCAAGCCTGCAATTTGCTCACAACTTTTTTGGGTTTTGGAAAATTCAATAATTTCATATTTACGTCATCCCGGCGAAAGCCGGGACCCTTGTGCGGCAGATCCCGGCTTTCGCCGGGATGACGATTTTTGTGGGACAATCGTGGTGCTCAGAACCACCATTCTACGCCGCCAACGCCCGCTTCACCTTCTCTGTCAGATCATTCCTTGTGAAAGGCTTGTTCACCAGCTCGATTGAATCGGGTAAATCCTGCATCAGGCGGACGGAGCCTGGGGCGTAGCCGGACATGAAGAGGATTTTGAGTTTGGGGCGGACTTTCATGGCCTTGGAGGCGAGTTCGGGGCCATTCATGCCGCCCGCCATGATGACGTCTGACAAAACGAGTGAAATATCCCTGCGTTCTTCGATGGTCTTCAGGCCTTCGGGGCCATTGCAAGCCGTGATCACGTCGTAGCCCATGTCCTCGATCATGGCGGCAGCGACCTCGCGGACACTGTCATTGTCTTCAACAACCAGGATCAATGGCTTTTTCTTTGGGAAGGCCACCATGGGGGGCTCGATGGTCTTTTGTGCTTCCTGCACAAGGGCGCCGATTTCGCTTTTGATCTTGTCTTGCAGGTCTTGGCTGGGCTTGGACTGTTCCTTGAGGCGCGGCAGATAGAGTTTCACCGTTGTGCCGTGGCCAACCTCGGAATAGATTTTGATATGGCCACCGGATTGCTTGACGAAACCGTAGATCATTGACAGGCCAAGGCCTGAGCCTTTTTCCGGGCCCTTGGTGGTGAAAAAGGGCTGGAAAACTTTTTCGATGTTTTCAGGCGCTATGCCAGAGCCTGTGTCGGTGACCGCGATTTCAACGTAGTCGCCGGGCAACACGTCTTCGTGGTCCTTGCAATATTCTTGCGACAGTGTGCGGTTGTTGGTTTCGACAATCAGTTCGCCGCCCTTGGGCTGCATGGCGTCGCGGGCGTTGATGGCGAGATTGAGGATGGCTGTTTCCAGCATGGTCTTGTCAGCCTTGACACCCCAGACGTCTGCACCTGGCATGATCTTGAGTGTGACAATGGCGGTCAGGGCCTGGGTCAACATGTCCTCCATGGCGAAGACCAGATCGTTGACCGTGAGTTCCTTGTTTTGCAATGTCTGTTGGCGCGAGAAAGCCAGCATGCGGCGGGTCAGGTCAGAGCCCTTTTCCGATGCTTCCATGGCAGCGCGAATGCGTTTCGTCGCGCGCTCGTCGTGCTTGATGAGTTGTTCAACCAATTGCAGGTTGCCCATGACGACCATGAGAAGGTTGTTGAAGTCATGGGCGATGCCGCCCGTGAGTTGGCCCACGGCTTCCATTTTTTGGGCCTGGTGATATTTGCGTTCCAATGCCTTGCGCTCCGTCACGGACTGGCAGCAGCCGAACACGGCCTCGACATCGCCGCGCGAATTGCGGTCGGCTTCCATGGTGACTTCGAAATGGGTGAGTTCACTTGACGGCAGGCGCACGGCGATCTCGAGGTTCTTCACGGGCTGGCCAAGCTTTGCGAGTTCCAATGCTTCGCAGAAGCGCTCGCGGTCACCGTTGTCGATCATCTCGATGAAAGTTTTCAGTGTCGGGTGCACCATGTCATCGGCTTTTCCGATCAGGAAGGCCATTTCAGATGACATGCGGGAGACATTTGATTCAACACGCAGCGAGAAACTGCCGAGTCGTGCCGCAGCCTGGGTGCGCTTGAAGTTGCGCTCGGACGAACGCAGGCGCTCCAGCGACACCATTTGCGAATCGATGTTGCGGCAAAGGCCAACGCACTTCACAGGCTGTCCGGTGCCAGGATTGCGAACCACACATGCAGCACTTTCAATCCAGGCATATTTGCCCGCTGGCATTTTTATGCGGTAACGAGTCTGGAAGACGTCAGTTCCGGCTTTTGACTTCCGGATCATTGAATCTAGGGTCTTGTCTGCGTCTTCAGGGTGGATGCGCTCGTGCATGGAATAGAAGTCGAGGCCATCAACCTGGTCCTTGACTTCAAAGAGCTCAAACATTTCGGGTGAATTATAGGTCTTGCCCGCAAAGAAGTCATGTTGCCACATCGCGTAACCACCAGACCGCAATGCAAGATTTAATCTGCGTTCGCTCTCGTTCAGGCCTTCGACCTGCGCGGCGTTGACCTGACGTGAGAGGAACAGGAGGTAGGTTTGGCCGTCCACCTGGAGTTTCTGGACAGAAAATATGCCGCGCACGACGGCAGCCAATGCCGGCGTATAGACGACCTCGATTTGCTGTTCGTCGTCAGGTTTTCCCACGTTGAGGCTGCGGGCTGACAGTACGCCGGCGCCGAATTTCATGAGGGCCGTGCCGAGTATGTCTTCTTTGCGCGTATTCCATCGGTTGAGGCAGGCAGAAGTCACATTGGCGACCTTTGATTCTGGCATGACCAGAAGCAAAGCCTCTACATTGGCGGTTTCGAGGGCCTTGAAAATGTCGATGATCATGCTTTTGCTGCTGGCAAAGAGGGAAAACGCCATACTATGTGGAAAATAGTGAAGCAAACCTTGCTACTTGATGCCAGTTTGGCGGTAAAAGGCTGAATTGGCAGCGGGAGCACGACATGGACGAGAAGTGGCAGAAGAGTTTTCCGGTTTCATGGGATCAGTTTCACCGCGATGCCCGCGCACTTGCGTGGCGGCTTTCATCTGCGGGGCCGTTTCAAACGGTTGTGGCTGTGACGCGGGGCGGCCTGGTTCCCGCCGCGATTGTGGCGCGTGAACTTGGCATTCGCATCATCGAGACGGTTTCGGTAGCATCCTATGACTATGAAAAACAGGGCGCAATCCAGGTCCTTAAACCGGTGTCTGAGGTGTTTACGTCCAAGGACATGGGGGCGGGCGTTTTAATTGTGGACGACCTGGTGGATACCGGGGCCACAGCAAAGGTGGTGCGCGAAATGTTGCCCAAGGCGCATTTTGCGACGGTCTATGCCAAACCGTCGGGGCGGCCACTGGTGGATACGTTTGTCACAGAAGTCAGCCAGGACACATGGATTTATTTACCGTGGGACATGGACTTGCAGTTTGCCGCTCCCATTGGTGAGCGGGCGACAGGTTAGAGCGGTTATGGGTTGGTTTGAACCACAACAAACCAAAAAAGTTCGTCATGGTCCGCTTCATGCGGACCACCCATGGGTCCTCCGCATGAAGCGGAGGATGACGGGAATCCGGGATAGTGCAAACACACTCTGAACCGCTCTAAGTTTTGTAATCCGCGCTCCGCCCAGGCAAGGCTTTGAGGAAACGGGCGGCGGCGGGGTGGTGCAATGCCAATTCGCCGAGGAGCTGCGTGCGGATCGAGATTTTGCGCGAGGGTTTGGAAAGGAACGCCAAATCATCTTGCAGTGATTTGAAAGTTGCCGATGTGGCCATTTCCACGTTGCCGATAATGGCTGTGATAGGTTGGCGTGTGCTGCGTCCCTTCAAATTGAGATGGCCCGCGTGCAACACCGCCAGCTTCGCGGTTTCAGTTGTGATTGACCCCGCAACAACAATGTCATGTCCTACTTGCTTGCAAGCCGCTTCTGCGCGGGCTGCGGTGTTGACTGTTTCGCCGATGACTGAATAGTCAAAGCGATCTGTCGACCCCATGTTGCCGACGCAAGCCGGGCCAGATGCTATGCCGATGCGGATAGCCAAGGGCCAGGCTTGTATGGCTTCCAGTTTCGCGCGCAGTGCAGGCTCATGGTTGTATGTGTTGACAGCTTCACGGATTGCGAGTGCGGCGTTGCAGGCGCGGAGTTGATGGCTTTCACACGCCAAGGGCGCGTTCCAGAAGGCCATGATGGCATCGCCGATGAATTTGTCGATGGTGCCGTTTTCAGCAAGGATTGATTTTGAACAGTGATCCCACAAGCCGTTGACGACACTCACAAGCTCATCGGGTTTGAGTTTTTCACTCAAAGGCGTGAAGTTGGCGATGTCGAGAAACAACACCGTAATGTCCCGCACTTCGCCGCCCAATTTCAGGTTTTCAGGATGGCGCTCAATTTCATCCAGTACTGAAGGCGCAACATAGTGGCCGAAGACACCGCGCATCAGGCGACCCTGCCGATCTGTGACAAACAAGCGCCAAGCAAAACTGGAGATGAAACTTCCGAGCAACAGCATCAAGGGAAAGCCCGCGTCAACAAGCAAGCCGGCGCGGTTGAAGGCGAGGCCTGTTGAAACGATGATGGCCAGGCCGGAAAGGGCGGCAACTACCAAAGCCTTTGCAGGGCGGGCAAAGGTGGCAAATGCCGCCGTGAGAAGTGCGAGTGACAGCCCCAGGAGGATTTCTGCTCCGACGACTGCCTCAGGCCGGGCCAGGAATCGGCCAGACAACATTTGCTCAATCGCCTGGGCGTGAATGGAAACGCCTGGCACGGTGTCCCCCAGAGGAGTCGCGCGTACGTCCAGCAGGCCCACCGCAGATGTGCCCACCAGCACGATGTGGCCGTCGATGGATGGGCGCAACTGTTCATGCAGGGTGGGTGTCAGAATGTCGGCGGCAGACACATACATCGCCGGGTCATTGGGGCGATAATGCAGCTGGAACAGACCACGTTCTGAAACTGGAATTTCCAGTGCGCCGATGCTTACGGCCTCAATGACATTGGCTTCGTCGGCGTTGCCGTGGACCACCAGCGCATCAGCGCCTTGCGCCACCCGCAAAGCCTCGACGGCGAGTGCCGGAAACAGCCTTTCACCATCACTCCATAAAAGCGGGATCGCGCGGGCGACGCCTTGTTCGCTGGCGAGATCAATGTTCATGATGCCAAGCCCTGTGGCGGCGGCCTCAAGGGCAAGGATATTTCCGGTGATGGCAGTAAGCTGCGGTGCTGCAGCCGATGTCGATTGGCCGGTTTGCGCAATGCCGGATTTCACGGGAAGCGTTGATGCTGCACGGCCCGAACCTTTTGCAAATGCCAAAACCGTGGGTGCTGATGCAATGGCAGTGGCAAAAGTTTCATCTGTGTCTGGCAATGCGGCCAGTTTTTCAGCGAGTAAGGCGTAGGCCGGGTTTTCTGCCAGCCTGCGCGGCGAAAGCCTGTCTGATTCTGGAAAGACAATATCAAAAGCAATCGCCGCTGCCCCAAGTTCCTTCAAAGCAATGGTCAGGGCGGCGAGGCGGTCGCGGGACCACGGCCATTGTCCAAGCTCACGCAATGAACGTTCGTCAATGTCGACAATGCGCACGGGTTGGGGCGAATCAAGTGTTCGGGGCCATAGGCGCTGCAAAGTGTCGAACCCCGCCGCGCGTTGGGCTTGCAGATAGGCGGGATCCGCGCCCCGCAACAGCAGTAAACCCAGAATGGCAAGAAGGGCGATGGCCAAAGGAGCGATTTTGGATGTCAGTTTCATTCCGCCAGCATTGTGCCGAAAATGGGGTGCGTCAACGGAATTGCCCCGGAGAAGTGATCTTTGTTTGCCTTGCGCCCGTTCAAGCGATAAAATTAGGTTTGAGATGACGACGACACTGACCATGGTTCTGCTGTTTGTGGCCCTTCTGCAAATCAAGCATGTGATTTGCGACGGGCCTTTGCAGACCTTGTCCATGGTCAAGGCCAAGCGCCATTACCTGAGGCCTTTGGGACTGGCCCATGCCGGCATTCATGGCGGCGGCACGTTGGTGGTGGCACTCGGCTTCGGCTTGAACCCGGTGTGGGCGTTTCAGATTGCCACCGTCGATGCTATCGTTCACTACCACGTGGATTTCAGCAAAGAAAACATTGTTCACCGGATGGGGTGGATGGAGAATGAAGGGCCATTTTGGTGGTCATTCACTACGGATCAGGCGCTGCACCACATGACGTATTTGCTGCTGGCGTGGTTTTCGTTCAAATTGCCGTAGGCTCATCCAACAGCACACGCCGTGTATTGGTGCGGCGCATCTTCATGGCCAGGTCGCGGCCCAGGAGTTGATAAATGATGCTGTTGATCTGGTCGTCACCCGCCGTCACCTTGGCCATCCTCATCCGTGAGAAAGCCAGTGCGCGGCTTTGTTCTTCGATCACCACCGTGGCTGTGGCCGGGTTGCCGGTGAGATAGGCGATTTCACCGATGAAGGAGCCTTTTTCGAGGAAGGCGACTTGTTCGTTGTTGATTTCGACATTGGCCCGTCCAGACAACAGGAAATACAACGCATCCACTGGCGCGTCCTGTTTGGTGAGTTTCTCTCCCGGTGCAAAATCTTTCCATACTGCGGCTTTGAGTAAGCGATTGATTTGCGCATCATCCAGGCCGGACAGGGCTTCACGCAGCAAGGGGGCATCTTTTTCAGGCAGGCGCAAACTCATCCGGTCCTTGATGAGCCTGGTCAGGTGATATGCGTTGATTGCGATGAAAAGTAAGGTCCAGGCGATGCCGGTCATCAAATCCCCGCCGGAATAGTAGAAATACCCAATCTCAAAAAACATGCTGATGACGGCGGTGACCCGCAACCAAAATATGTTCGTCAAGATGTAGGACATGGCCAACATCAAGTAGGCAAAGTGACCAAGCAGTTCGTTGCCGGATGTGAAATAAGAAATCATTTTCCCAATGGCCGTATTTGGCAGTGGGGAGCAGTTCGCCCCAAGGCATGTGGCTTGTCAAGTTGCAGCTTTGGAGCCTAGAAGCTGCGCGCGGTGTGGGCGTGGCGGAATGGTAGACGCAACGGACTTAAAATCCGTTGGGGGAAACCCCGTGAGGGTTCGAGTCCCTCCGCCCGCACCAGCCTTTGCAGTCAGGGTCATAGCGGGGAAGAGGTCCCTTGGCTCCAAGCGATTGCCCCGCCTTTGCAATTTTGGCCTTGGCGGCGCGGGGGTGAGCCTGTATTCTCTTATGTAACCGGATATATTTTTGAGCAAGGTTGACATGAAGGTTTTGCGATTGTTGGTTGGATTGCTTGGGCTGACTTTGCCAACAATCGCCTTGGCAGACGAAACACGCAGCGGCGACCATGGCATTGCTTTCTACGTTGGCAAGGCTACCGACACCAATTTCACTGAAAGCATGTTCACGCCGTGGACAAATGAAATGGAAGACATTGGCCTGGTGGCTGGAGCCTATTCTTACCGATTCGGAAGCATTGGCGACGTGTTTGGTGGAGGCACGTTTCTTGATGATTTCACGGTTGAAGGTGAAGTTGGCGTTTCCGCTCGCTTTGGTGATGAAAGCCTGGGGGAAGCCTGGACTGGGCTTTACCTGCGTTATGACGGGTTTTTCTGGAATGACGTGGTTTACACCACCATCGCGGTCAACACGGGCGTCAGCTACCTGACAGATTTTTCTGACTTTGAGCGGGGCAGGGATTCGGGCGACAAGAACAGCAAGCTTTTGCATTTCATGGCACCGGAAATCACATTTTCCCATCCTGAGCACAAGAACATCGAATTCCTGCTGCGCTATCATCATCGCTCGGGTGTGTTCGGGCTGTTCAGTGATGTGGTCAGCGGGTCAACATTTATCAGCACAGGCGTGCGGTTCAAATTTTAATCTGACTCCGAGCAGTTTCGGTTTTGTTGAGGTCGCTCGGGAGCGGTTCCGGCTTGGTTTGAGCTATCACTAGAGCATCGGGCGCTCAACTTTATTCACGATTTTCCTTTTGTCCTCCATCGGCGGGCTTGACCCGCCTACCCAGAACCACCTGCAGTCTGGTTCGGCGGCTCTAGGCCGCCGATGGAGAAATATGGGATTTGATCCCACTTGATCGCCTGACGCTCTAACTGAAAAAAATTACGCCATAGCCTGCTTCATGCGGTCTACCCATGTGTCCTCCGCATGAAGCTAGGGATGACGGAAATTTGAGATTTTGCAAACCAACCCAAAACCGATCTAATTGCTGGCAGCGCCTTTGACTTCGATGTCCCCTACTGTCGCAATGAAAGCCTGGCCCGAAGCCTGACCGGTGATTTGCCACGGCATGTAGATGGAACGGCCCAGAAAGGGGGCGTCGACCTGGCGGAAAGACACGGTGTAGACATCAACTAAACTGGATTTGTCACCGGCTTTTTCATAGCTGCGGCCTGCGATGGTTTTGGCGCTCATGCGGCATGTTACAGTTCCATCGCCCGACGGTTTGCCGGACAAAGCCGTGTCCATCACGTCACGCCCATCAAAGACGACGTGTCGGCCCACGCAAGGGTTTTCCAATTGGCCAAGCCCAAGGTTCAGCAGCAAAGCCATGGGATCGGTTGCACCATTGGCCACGGATTTTTGCACGTGAGCTGCGCCATCAACGTCGTCGGCGCTGATTTGAGGCACGCCGTTTTTCCACGGAACACCTGTGCCCGATTTCTTGCCGTTCTTTTTGCGCTCGCGTGTGAAAGTGGAGGGCAGATATCTGCCTTTTGAGACCACACCCTCTGATGAATACTCAATTTTGTATTCGGAAAACCATTTGGCCATACCAGTGGTTTTTGCAGCCAGTTTGGCGGTGTAGGCAACGCCCCGGAGTTGTGCGGCATAGCGCAGTTTCATGACTCTGACGCCTTTGACTTCAACATCATAATTAGCTGTGATGCTGCCTTCTGCAGCCCATGCTGCTGGTGCAATCAGAACAGAAAGAAGCAAGAGAACCGGGCGTTTCATGGGAATACCTTAGCCTGTAGAGATGGCATGGTATATCACCGCTATTTGTGGTGTTAATATGGAGCAAATGGGGTTGCACATGGCAAACGCAGAAGACACATTGACACTGGACGATGCATTGGAACAGGCTGTTGCGACTTACGTCAGCCGCAGGCCCAAAACCGCCGCATTGCAACGACGGGCGGCTGCCGTGATGCCGGGCGGGAATACCCGGACGGTGCTGTTCTCCAAACCATTTCCGATCCGCGTTGAAAAAGCCGGGGGATGTCGGCTGACCGATGTCGACGGGCACAGCTACATTGACTTTGTTGGTGAATATTCGGCAGGGATTTACGGCCATTCGCATCCGCGCATTTTGCAGGCTGTTGCCGAAGCTGCGGCCTCCGGGCTGAACATGGGTGCACAGCATGTGCGGGAGATTGATTTTGCGGAAACGGTGGGCAAACGGTTTGCGCTGGAACGATTGCGCTTCACCAATTCGGGCACAGAGGCCAACATGATGGCGCTTGCGGCGGCGCGGTGTTTCACGGGGCGGCCCGCGATCATGCCCATGCATGGGGGTTACCATGGTGGCACATTGTATTTCAGCCATGGGGCGTCGCCAGTCAATGCGCCGTTTGAATGTGTGCTGGGACATTACAATGCAGTGGAGGAAACACGGGCGCTGATAGCGGAACATGCAGACCGGATTGCAGCCGTGATTCTGGAACCCATGTTGGGCGGCGGTGGATGTATTCCCGCGACGTTGCCTTTTTTGCAAATGTTGCGGGAGGAATGTTCCAAGCGCGGCATTGTTTTGATTTTTGATGAAGTGATGACGTCACGTCTGCATGCAGGAGGACTGGCGGCAGCGACGGGTATTCAGCCCGACATGAAGACGCTTGGCAAGTATGTTGGCGGCGGCATGAGCTTCGGTGCGTTTGGCGGGCGGGCCGAGATCATGGATTTGTTTGATCCGTCGCGGCCAAATGCACTGCCGCATGCCGGCACCTTCAACAACAACACGCTGACGATGACAGCAGGGCATGCGGGACTGACCGAGGTGTTCACACCGGAGGCCTGCGTGGCTTTGAACGCGCGTGGAGAGGCATTGAAGCTGCGACTGAACGAGATGTTCATGCAGCGACAGGCGCGGATGCAGGTGACGGGCGTGGGGTCATTGCTGACATTGCATCCCCTGGGTGGCGAAATTGCCGATGCCGAGGCGGCGGCGAAGGCAGACATGCGGCTGAAGCGGTTGATTTATTTCCATTTGCTGGAAGATGGGATTTATCTGGCAGAGCGTGGCTTCATGGCATTGTCGCTCGTGCTTGGTGATGCCGAGTGTAATGCATTGGTTGGCTCGCTCGACCGTTTTGTGACGCGCTACCGCAACTTCATTTGAGCGCAAGCGATGGCCCTGACGCATTTTCTTGATCAATGATGGTTCAAACCAACCCGGAACCCGCTATCAGTGCTTTGCGGAGCAAGGGTGCCAGTTTTCCGCGACGGCCAGCGTTGACAGACTTCAACCCCAGCCAATGGGCCATGCGCTGGATTTCAGGGGCCATGGCTGCGGCTGTTTCTGCGGCATCGCAGTCCGTTTCGAGGTGGGCTTCATTCACAAGCAGCGTGGCGTTTTCACGGTCGGCTTTCAAGCAGAGGCGGCCCGTCAGTGCTTCTCCCTGCAGGAAGGGCAGGACGTAGTAGCCGAATTTGCGCTTTTCCTGTGGCGTGTAGAGTTCGATGCGATAGTGAAAGTTGAACAGGCGTTCAGCGCGGTCGCGGTTCCAGACGATGGGATCGAAGGGGGAGAGCAAAGCGTTGCCGCCCGCCGATTTCGGAATGTCGGTGCCACGTTGCATGTAGGCCTGCTGTTTCCAACCCTCGACTTGCACAGGTTCCAGCGATCCATTCTCAACTTCTTCGGCAATTGCCTGTCGTGCATCGGCTATTGGCAATCGAAAATAGTCACGTAAATCCAGCTCTGTCGCAACGCCGAGGGCTTGCGCAGACAAACTGACAAGCATACGGAATGCTGTCGTCTCATTTGGAGTTGGCAGGTTCAGAATATGATTTGGAATGACACGTTCCGTCAGGTCGTAAATGCGCTCAAAACGTTCGCGTGCATGGGCGGTGATGTGGCCTTGGTCGAACAGGGTTTCGAGCGCGAGTTTGCCTTTGCTCCAGCCCCACCAGCCGCCGGCGGATTTATTGGTGCCGGGCACTTCATTGGCGCGGATGGGGCCATTTTTTTGGATGTGCTTCAGGGTCGAACGGAGGAAGGTTTTTTCTTCACGGCCAAAATTGTCCATGGCCTTGTAGATGCCGTCGCCTTTTTGCGCGCGGTGCATGCGCCAGCGCATGAGAGGGTGCAGTGGCATCGGAACCAAGCTGGCTTCGTGGGCCCAGCATTCGAAGCAATGGCGGTCGGTTGAAGCGAGCGTACGTGCATCGAGTGTTGATGTGTCGTAATGGCCGAGACGGGCGAAGAGGGGGAGGTAATGGGAACGGGTGAGGACGTTGACGCTGTCGATCTGCAGGAGATGGATGCGGTCGAGTGTGGATTTGATGGCGGGCCATTGGGATGTGTGAGGTTTGGGTGTATTCAAAAACCCTTGTGCCGCAAGCGCCAATCTTCGGGCTTCGGCGATTGAAATGTCCTGAGCCTTCAAAGTGTTTTCTCAAGACGGATCAGCCGTTCGTCAAAGCCTTGTACGCTGTAGAATTTGCGGGCCCTTGCATTGTCGGCGAGGACGCTAAGCCGGAGCCATTTGATTCCGGCGGCGCGTGCCTGTTTTTCGCATTCCGCAATCAGTTGCGCGCCAATGTTTTGTCCACGATTGCCGGCCCGCACGCCCAGATCTCCGACATGAGCGTATTCATAATAGATTTCTTCGTGATCTTTTCTGCTGTCACACCGGGTGAGCAATGTGCAGTAGCCAACAACAACTCCTGCAAGTTCAGCGACAATCAATCCGCCACCACATTCTTCTGCTTCTTTGCGGACGGCATGAACATAGTTCGCATTGATGTCAGCCGGGTCACGCAAGCGGTCATGAAAAGCGCGCTCTACAATTTGCAGATCCTGCACAACCAGTATGACGTCTTCGAGGTCTGAATCAGCGTAGGGCCGGATCGTGACCTTCGTGGTCATGCGGCGTCGTGCCAGGCAGCTTCTACGGGGAGGCTTGCACCTGCCGCCAGGTTTGATTTGTGACGGTAGAGCGTGGAGCAATAGGGGCAGATGATTTCAGGTGCTGTGCCCATGTCCAGAAACACGTGGGGGTGGTCGAAGGGAGGCATTGCACCAATGCACATGAATTCTTTGGCCCCTATATCAATGGCGGGAAGGCCCATGGAGTTTTGGAAATGGGGGGTTGCGCCGGATGCCATGGTGTCGTCCTCTCATGCTTGCCACTGCACCAGCGGATAGCATATGTCTTTCAACATGCAAAAATTCAATTCAGCCGGTGTGGAGATCGCCTACTCAGATGAGGGCATGGGTGTGCCTGTTCTTCTGATTCATGGTTTCGCCTCCAACGCCCGCGTGAACTGGCAGGCGACGGGGTGGGTGAAGCTTTTGCTGGAGGCGGGATACCGTGTTGTTGCCATTGACAACCGGGGTCATGGCGAAAGCGAAAAACTGTATGACCCCGAACGCTATTCTGCTTCGATCATGGCAGATGACGCGGCGCGGCTGATTGAATTTCTGGGAGCAGCGTCGGCTTTTGTGATGGGTTATTCGATGGGAGCCCGCATCGCAGCGTTTTTGACCATGCAGCGGCCCGATCTTGTGGGAAAAGCCGTGTTTGCCGGATTGGCGTCGCGCATGGTGACAGGAGTGGGCGGTGCGGAAGCCATCGCAGATGCAATGGAGGCCGAAAGCCTCGACGCGGTGGTTGATCCGGGTGGGCGGTCCTTTCGGATGTTTGCGCAACAGACAAAGAGCGATCTCAAAGCTTTGGCAGCCTGCATGCGGTCTTCGCGCGTGAAAATCCGGGAAGAAGCCTTGGCGCGCATTGTGTGTCCGGTTTTGGTGGTGGCGGGGGACAAGGATGATGTTGCCGGGGAGGTTCAGCCCTTGGTTGACGCTATTCCCGGCGCGAAAGGCGTTGTTTTGGCAGGCCGCAATCACATGAATGCAGTTGGTGACTTAACTTACAAGCGAGAAGTCTTGGCATTCTTTTCGGGCTGAGCCGTTTACCATGCCGCTTGTGTTCGGCCGGGCTGCTACCCACATCATATGGATTATGCTAAAGCGGTTCCAAGTTTGTTTGAACCATCATTGCCAAACAAATTCGTCATGGTCCGCTTCATGCGGACCACCCATGGGACCTCCGCATGAAGCGGAGGAGGACGGAAATGTGTGATTGTGCAAACCAACCCGGATCCGCTCTAGGATCATCGACTTGAAGGAGACTGTCATGGTGCGTGAAGTTGCCAATGTGAAACCGGTTGAGCGGATTGATGCCGTGTGGACGCGTGTGCGCGATGAGGCAGATGCGATCACCCGGGCTGAGCCATCGCTCGGCGGTTTCATTTATTCATCGATTCTTGGCCATGACAGTTTTGAAGCAGCGTTGATACACCGGCTGGCCTTACGCCTTGGCAATGCTGATCTCAGTGCGGATACTGTGGTGAAGGCGTTTCAGGACGCGCTTGACGCGGAGCCAGACATTGGCCACGCGGCGCGGGCTGACATGGTGGCGACGTTTGACCGTGATCCGGCTTGCCACCGCTACATTGACCCGCTGCTTTATTTCAAGGGTTATCAAGCCCTGCAAACCCACCGCATGGCGCACCGCATGTGGCAGATGGGGCGCAAGGATTTTGCCTATTATCTGCAAAGCCGTTCATCCATGATTTCCAGTCTCGACATTCATCCGGCGGCGCAGATTGGCCGCGGCATCATGATTGACCATGGCCATGACATTGTCATTGGCGAAACGGCGGTCATCGAAGATAATGTGTCGATCATGCAAGGGGTCACGCTGGGTGGAACCGGCAAGGAATCCGGTGACCGCCATCCGAAAGTGCGTCGCGGGGTTTTGATCGGGGCAGGGGCCAAGGTTCTCGGCAATATCGAGATTGGCCATTGCTCGCGGATCGCGGCATGCAGTGTGGTGCTGCATGACGTGCCTCCGAACACAACGGTTGCCGGTGTGCCGGCAAGGATTGTCGGCACTGCCGGCTGTGAAGAACCATCACGCGCCATGGATCACCTGATGGAACAGTTGGTTGATCCGGTTGCAGGCGTTTCTGAATAGGGCTAGTGGCTTTTCAAAATGAGGAGTGCCGACCATGAAGCCTGACGAACTTGCAAAGCTCACCGCTTATTTCCGCAAGACATTCAACAATCCCGGCATGGCCGTCAAAGCCCGGCCACAGAAAAAAGACTCTGGCGAAGTTTATATCGGCGAAGATTTTCTCGGTGTGATCTTCCGCGATGAAGAAGACGGCGAACTCTCCTACAATTTCTCGATGGCCATCCTGGATTTTGATCTGGAATAACGTTGCTCCGCCAGGTTTTTCGCCATCACTGGCTTCAGCCGAGCCGTTGAGTTGCGGTTCAAAAACAAAAACGTGAAAAAAAATTGTGGACAACGTTTTGGCTGAAGCTGTGTGGCCACAGCTACTGGATGCGACGCAACCACAGAAAACAGTTTCGTCAGTCTACGGAGCAAGCCCGATTGGCAACGCAAATTCCGGCTTTGGTCGGGCAATGTCATTTCATCCGCCTACGGATGAAATTGCGATTGACGGATTTTAACTGCTTGTTAGGCAAACCGGAACGATACACAAGATGTAGTCGGCATATTGCCGAATCACACAAACGGGTTCAGAAAGTCACTAGTGTTAAGCACATGGCAGACATGAAGTTATGTCGATCATCGTGTTGATCACGAGTGTAGAGCCTGCGTTGTGGGGCATAACAACATAATCTCTAGGAGATAGAACATGGCTGCGAAGAAAGCTGCAAAGAAGAAGGCACCTGCCAAGAAGAAGGCTGCTGCCAAGAAGAAGAAGAAGTAACTTCCTCTTCAAGAGCTTTCCGCTCTTGTTTCGGCTCCGGATGGCAATGCCTCCGGAGCCGTTTTCGTTTTTGGGAGGTGGCCCGCTTCATTCCAATCTTGTGCACACATCTTTTGTGTTGCCAAAGCAGCAGGGCATCGCTTGCAGCCAAGGGACCTCTCCCCCGCTTCGCGGACCCTCTCCGAAGGGGAGAGGGACTCGTGGTGGGACCTCCACTTTTACTATTCAGCGCGCTCGCTCCACGAGTCCCTCGCCTCCGGGGAGGGTCCGGCGAAGCCTGCGGAGAGGTCCCTTGGCTTCAAGTGATCTCTGGAATTGCCTCTTGCCATTCAGCCCAAAACTTGCACATCTAAACACGTCGTGAATCTGATGTGCTGTATTGGCACAGGTTTGTGTGTGGGGAGTGGGTCATGAGTGCGATGCTTGTGTTGTTTGCAATTGCAGTTGGTTTAGTTTCGGCTGGTCTTCTGGGCAGTCTTTGGACGTTGGTGTTTGAGGAAGAGCCGCAACTGGGTTTGCTTCTGGATGCTGAACCTACTTTGCTTACTCCACTTCGGGCGCTTTCCGTTGTGTTTGCCGCGCCAAGTACCATTGCTGAAAAAGCATTGTGGTGGCTGGTGGCCGAACCGATGTTGGGTGTTCCATTGATGGCTTTGGCGGTGGGCTGGAGTTTTTTGCAAGGTGTGTTTATTCTGACGCAGGTGTTTGGTTTCAAGTGAGGGTACGGTTTGCCGCTTTATTCACTGGATGGTGTTTGGCCTGAACTGCCCGCTGTTGGCGAACACTGGATCGCGCCGTCGGCGGATGTGATGGGGCGTGTGCGGCTGTTAAAAGATGCCAGCGTCTGGTTTGGTGCGGTGCTGCGCGGTGACAATGAGTGGATCAGCATCGGTGAAGGCAGCAATGTGCAGGACGGTTGTGTGTTGCATACAGACATTGGCGCGCCGCTGACGATCGGCAGAGATTGCACCATTGGCCACAAGGCAATTCTGCACGGTTGTGCAATTGGCGACAACTCCCTGGTTGGCATGGGGGCCATTGTGCTGAACCATGCGCGGATTGGAAAGAATTGTCTGATTGGTGCAGGTGCGTTTGTTGGCGAAGGAAAAACCATACCTGACAATTCATTGGTGGTCGGTGCGCCTGGTAAAGTGATCAGGGAGATTGATGGCGCGACAGCCGAAAAGCTGAAACTCTCCGCTCTCAGCTATGTGAAGAACTGGAAGCGGTTTGCTGCGGGACTTGCGACTCAATCCCCAAAATAAAAGTGGAGCCGACACCAGGTGGGGTGGTGTCGGCTCCTAGAAGCCCGGCGGTTGGGGGATGGGGGGACGCCGGCCGGGCCTAACTCAGAATGTCGTCACGGCGATTTTGCCGCTGTTGGTTTCTCAAGTCCCAGAGTTGGTGCCCTCAAAAGGGCAACCCAACGTTTCGGGTCTTGCGCCGATTGGCGCTTGAGGAAGGTGTAGTTTGTGTCACTCCACAGCAGAATGTCTGCGCGGCGGTTGTCGAGTACGAAGTCGCCTTCGGTGGTTTTGAGCGTCAGCACAGCATGGCCTTCGCCATGTTCCTGCAGCACAACGGTGATGCGGAGCGCCTTGGCAGGGAAACCCTGCTTTTCAAGTTGGCGCTTCTTCATCAGTAAATAATCTTCACAGTCTCCGGCTGTCACCGGGTAGGTCCAACGTTCAGGCTCGCCATAGAGTTCCTGATCGGTCACGGGTTTTATCTTGCGGTTGACGCTGGCGTTGATGCGGTAGACGTCATTCCAACGGTCCGGTGTCATGGCAATGGCTTCCGCTGAAAAGCGTTCTGCGAAAGAATAGGGTGCGCACTCCGAAGCATTGGCGTGGCAGAATTTGACGTATCCAACAGGCGGCAACGTGTCGCCGAATTCCTGGGCAGCAATGCCAGCCATCTCAAACGAAGCAGCGGCAGCATTGCTGGCAGCAGATGAACTTTCAATTGGGAGCAGGAACAGTAAAATGGCCGCCCCCACAGCGGACTTCGGTTTCATTGGACGCCCCTCAGCGTGTTATTGTGTGTGCCCAATATGCGCCTAAGCCATTGAAATGACGTTCAGAATGACGATTCAATTCGATTCAAAATTGCGATAAATTTGCGCTGAATTGAAGCTGACGCGCTAAGCTTTGAGCAACCATGGGTGCAACGTCGTCAGGGGTTGCATGTGCAGGATTTGCCTGATAATGCCTCGCTTGCTTTTGAAAATCAGCGAAATGCGGCCGTGGCGGAATTGGTAGACGCACTACCTTGAGGTGGTAACGGGGAAACTCGTGAAGGTTCGAGTCCTTTCGGCCGCACCAACCCTTTACGGGTTGTTGTGCTGACTTCTTAAAGCCTGAACAACCATCGCGGCACTTTGGCCGCGTAGGACGTCCACGCCTCGCCGAATTTTTCGGCGAGGTGGCGTTCCTCACGCTCGATGGCGAGTTTTTGGGTGAGGAGGGCGGCGGGCAATGCCAAAATTATCACCCAAGGCACATCAAAAGCCAAACCGATACCCGCCAGCAGCATGGTGTTTGCCAGGTAAATCGGATTGCGCGTGTGGGCAAAGGGACCTGAGGTAATCAAGTGGCTGGCCGCTTTGTGTGGCAAAATGGTCGTGTGATGGCGACGGAATTGCAACATCGTGAAAACGTCCAGAAAAATTCCGACTGTCAACAAGGCTGCTCCGATGTGTCGGAAATAACCGGCTGCGAGGGATAAAACCGGCCACCACTTGTGCAACAGCAAGCCGAGGACCGCCGCGCCGACATAAATCAAGGGGGGCCAGGGAATACGATTTGGTGCCTTTTCAGCCATTGTGGTTCATTCCTTGCTTTCGCCTCCATATCTAGCTAGAAGCCCGCTCAATCCCAACCATTATCAGGAGTATGTGCTTCATGGCGCGCGTCACCATCGAAGACTGCATCGACAAATTGCCGAACCGCTTTGAGCTGGTTTTGCTTGCCGCCCACCGGGCCCGCCTTGTTTCACAAGGTGCACCGCTGACCGTTGACCGTGACCGTGACAAGGACCCTGTCGTGGCTTTACGCGAAATTGCGGCGGAGACCATCAACAAGGATGATTTGCGTGAAGAATATATCCACGCCATGCAAAAGCATGTTGAAGTTGATGAGCCGGAGGAGGGGGAAGTGCCTCTGATTTCCCAATCTGGTGACATGTCTGTCGTCAATGATGCTGACGATCAGCCGATGGAGCAGATGACGGAAGAAGAACTTCTGCGCGGACTCGAAGGCATGCCACCGGCTGAAAGCCCTGGCAGCCAGCGCAACGGCTATTGATTTCACCAGTATCCAAGAAATGTTTCATGCCGGGGCTTAACCCCGGCATTTTTTTGCGTAAGCTGTCACAACCATGATGCGGCAATACGAACTGGTGGAGCGGGTGACCGCCTATGACAAGGATGCGGATGAGGACCTCCTCAACCGCGCCTATGTCTATGCCATGAAGGCCCATGGCAGCCAGACCCGGGCATCTGGGGAAGCCTATTTCAACCATCCGTTGGAGGTTGCTGCGATTCTGGCAGACATGCGGCTGGATGATGCGACGATTGTCGCTGCCCTGTTGCATGACACGGTGGAAGACACCGCGGCCACCCATGCTGAAATTGTTGAAAAGTTTGGCCAGGAAATTGCCGATCTTGTCGACGGACTGACCAAGATCAAACAACTGGACCGCGTCACGCGGGAAGCCACGCAGGCTGAGAACTTGCGCAAGCTGCTTTTGGCCATGTCGAAAGATGTGCGGGTTTTGCTGGTGAAGCTGGCGGACCGTTTGCACAACATGCGCACACTGCAACATGTGAAGCCCGAGAAGCGCGCACGAATAGCAGAAGAAACCATGGACATCTATGCGCCCCTGGCGGGCCGCATGGGCATGCAGCTGATCCGGGAAGAGCTGGAAGACATTGCATTCGAAATCATCAATCCGGAGGCGTCCGTCACCATCCGCGCGCGTTTGCAAAGACTGCATGAGGAAAGCGGCGATGTGCTTTCCGAAATTGAAACGTCGCTGGAGGAATTGTTCAAGGCCAAGGGCATTCAGGCTGAAGTGGTGGGGCGCGAAAAGCGGCCCTATTCGATTTGGCGGAAGATGGAGCGCAAGCACCTTGCGTTGAACCAGCTCTCTGACATTTTTGCCTTCCGCGTGATCGTCGACAAGATGGAAGATTGCTACCGGGTGCTGGGGTTTGTGCACCAGCGCTGGCATGTGGTGCCGGATAAATTCAAGGATTACATCTCCAATCCCAAACAGAATGACTACCGCTCGCTTCACACCACGATCATTGGCCCACACCACATGCGCGTGGAAATGCAAATCCGCACCCGCATCATGCATGAAATTTCAGAGCGCGGCGTCGCGGCACATGCGCTGTACAAGGAATCTTCCAGCGCGCAGATGGATGAGCAGGGCATGCGCGAGGGGGCGGCTGAATCCAATGCCTATCGCTGGCTCCGGCACTTGATGGAAGTCTTGCAGGAAGGCGACAGCCCCAAGGAATTTTTGGAGCATACGCGGCTAGAGTTATTTCAGGACCAGGTGTTTTGTTTCACGCCGAAAGGCCAGCTCATTGCACTGCCACGGGGTGCCACGCCGATTGATTTTGCCTATGCGGTGCATACTTCGGTGGGTGATTCATGCATCGGCTGCAAGATCAACGGGAGGCAATCGCCGTTGGTGACGCAGCTTGCGAATGGCGATGAAGTGTCGATCATGCGTTCCGATGCACAATCGCCACCGCCGGCATGGGAGGCCATTGTGGTGACCGGCAAGGCCAAGGCCGCCATCCGCCGTGCCACACGTGCGGCGGTGCGCAAGCAATTCACCGGGCTGGGACGCGACATGGTGAGCGGGCTTTTGTCGCGGCACAAGTTGGAATTCAATGCCAAGGCAATGGCAAAAGCTGTTCCGAGGTTGGGGCACAAGAATGTTGATGATGCGTTGGCGGCTGTTGGCCGTGGCGAGCTTTCCGCACCTGATGTGCTGAAAGCCATGGGCGTTGCTGTTGATGAGGGAGACATCAAGGCGGCGAAACGAAAACTTTCATCCGCCAAGTCTTCCAAAACCGCAGGCGCTGACGCCATCCCGGTGCGGGGCGCGCAATCGGGCAGTGCTTTGCATTATCACTTGAAAACAGGTGCGGTGCCGGGCGAGAGGATTGTCGGCATTGTTGTTCCGGGTGAGGGCATTCGCATCTATCCGATCTTTGCCAAGGAGCTTGAGCAGTTTGACAATCAGCCAGACCGCTGGGTTGATTTGGCCTGGGGACCTGCCGAAGACGGGCAACGTTTTCCGGCGCGCATTGCAATGACCTTGTTGAATGAGGTTGGGGCCTTGGCGCAGGTGACACAATCCATCGGCGAGAATGGCGGCAACATTGACGAGTTGCATCTCAACAAGCTGGAAGGTGTGGGCGACAGTTTCGGGCTTGACGTGTTGATCGAGGTCTTTGATATCCGGCATCTCAATGACATCATGGCCGCGATCAAGGCCAAGAGCAGTGTGACGTCAGTTGCGCGGGCCACAGGATAAGACATGACACATGACGAGGTGCTGAACGAATTCCGGGCGGCGGGGGCTTTGCTGGAGGGACATTTTGTTTTGTCCTCAGGTTTGCATTCACCGCGTTACCTTCAATGTGCCCGGGTGCTGATGGACCCGCAGCGGGCTGAACGTTTGTGCAAGGCGTTGGCCGTGAAATTGAGGGAAGGTGGCATTGGCGGGGTTGATCTGGTCGCCTCTCCCGCCATGGGCGGCGTTGTTGTCGGCTTCGAAATGGCGCGGCAACTTGCAGTGCCTTCGATATTCTTTGAACGGGTTGAAGGCAAACTGGAGCTGCGTCGTGGTTTTGATATTGCCGATGGTGCACGCGTTGTGATGGTCGAGGATATCGTCACCACGGGACTGTCTTCGCGCGAATGCATTGCAGGCATTGAAGCACTTGGTGGCAATGTGGTGGCGGCGGCTTGTTTGATCGACAGGTCTGGCGGCAGGGCGGATGTGGGAGTGCCGTTATTCGCGTTGACTCAGCTTTTGGTGCCGACTTATGCGGCGGAGCAATTGCCCGCAGAACTCGCTGCCATTCCCGCCATGAAGCCCGGGAGCCGGACTCTCAGGAAATGATTATTGGCATCGGCAACGACATCATCGACATCCGGCGGATTGAAAAGACGCTGGAAAAGCATGGTTCGCGTTTTATCGCCCGGGTGTTCACTGATGTTGAGCGGAAAAAATCCGATCAGCGGGCGCAAAGGGCAGCGTCTTATGCCAAGCGTTTTGCCGCGAAAGAGGCCTGTTCGAAAGCCTTGGGCACAGGACTTTCACAAGGGGTTTATTGGCGGGACATGGGAGTGGTGAATTTGCCTTCAGGTGCCCCCACCATGAAACTGACAGAAGGCGCGCTGTTGCGACTGAATAAACTGACTCCGAAGGGCAAAGAAGCTGTCGTCCATCTCACGATGACCGATGAATATCCCTATGCCCAGGCTTTCGTCATCATTGAAGCCATCTGAACGCCACAGACTGTGGCCATGAAGCAACAATTGGGCTATGCGGACCCGGCTTGATTGCGGGTGCGAGCCAGCACCGCTATATAGTCATTGAGATTTAAAAGGGATTTTCCGCTTTTGGCGGAATTTGGATGTAATGAGCAAAAACGACCACGCCATGGCCGCACAGCGCGCTGTCGGCAAGAAGAAGGATGAAGGCCTGTGGGAGACCTTCAAGGTCATCGTCCAGGCCTTGCTGATCGCATTTGTTGTCAGGACATTTTTTTTCCAACCTTACAACATTCCGTCACCGTCCATGTATCCGACTTTGAAAGTTGGTGATTATCTATTTGTTTCAAAGCTTTCCTACGGTTATTCGAAGTATTCGTTCAACTTCAGCGTGGGCGGGTTTTTCGGTTCAGAACCGTGGTTCAAATGCTGCCCGATTGATTATCCAGGCCGCAAAATCCTGGCTGACACGCCGGAGCGTGGGGATGTGGCGGTTTTCAAACTGCCAACCAATACTGACATTGATTACATCAAACGCGTGATCGGTCTTCCCGGTGACCAGATCCAGATGAAAGAAGGCATTCTGCACATCAATGGTGTTGCGGTGAAAAAGCAACGCATCGAAGATTATGTGGACAATGATTCTGGCTTTGGTGGCAGGCCCGTTGCGCAGTTTGTTGAAACCCTTCCGAATGGTGTTGAGTACAAGGTTCTAGACTATTCTTCTTCCGACAATTTCCCCGACACGACGGACGTCTACATTGTGCCAGCCAACCACTATTTCATGATGGGCGACAACCGCGACAATTCGCAGGATTCGCGGTTCCAGGATGGTGTGGGGTTTGTGCCCGTCGAAAATTACATGGGCCGTGCAGATATCTTGTTCTTCTCGATTTCTGCTGACGCATCTTTGTGGCGTGTTTGGGAATGGCCGTTTTTGATCCGCTGGACGCGGTTCTTCAATTTCCTTTGAGCGCCGTGCCGCACCGCAAATCGCAAACACATGACGACGGGCTGGCGTGGCTTGGATATGGGTTCAAGGATGCCGCTCTGCTTTCGCAAGCCTTGACCCATGGCAGTGTGCCGGGCGGCAAGGGCCGCACCACCTATGAGCGGCTGGAGTTTCTGGGCGACCGCGTGTTGAGCCTCGTCATCGCTGAAACATTGTTCAAGCAACATGATACAGAGGCCGAAGGCAAACTTTCGGCGCGTCTGAGTACATTGGTGCGTGGCGAAGTTTGCGCGGACATTGCAGAAACGCTGGGAGTGGGTGAACGGCTTGCTGTAGGCGTGGTGGAACGGAAAGCGGGTGTTCAACATGTGCGCTCAGTTCTGGGTGACGTGATCGAAGCAATCATCGGTGCGATTTATCTCGATGGCGGGTTTGAGCCTGCACAGGTTTTCATTCTTGAAAAATGGAAGCAGGCTCTTTTGCATCCCGACATGACAATGAAGGATGCCAAAACCTTTGTTCAAGAGTGGGCCTTGTCGAAGGGCAAGGATTTGCCGATCTACGCTGTGCTGGGGCGGTCAGGACCGGAACACAGGCCGCAGTTTTCTGTCAAGGTGTCTGTTGCACGGCATGGTGAAGCGCAGGGTTCTGGGCTTTCGAAGCAAGCTGCCGAAATGGAAGCGGCCAAGTCGTTTATCGCTGCAAAAGGATTGAGATGACGGTTGATACGAAGTTTGGTTTTGCGGCCATCATCGGGGCCACCAATGCGGGGAAGTCCACGCTGGTGAACCAGTTGGTGGGGGTGAAAATTTCCATTGTTTCGCATAAGGTGCAAACAACACGCGCCCGCATCCGCGCCATTCTGGTTGAAGACAACACCCAAGCCGTGTTGGTAGACACGCCCGGCATATTTGCGCCCAAGCGCAAGCTGGATGAGGCAATGGTCGAAAGTGCCTGGTCGGGTGCTTCGGAGGCGGATGCCATTTTGCTGCTGGTTGATGCGCGGCGCGGACTTGATGAACAAGCTGAAGCCATCATCGGCAAGCTCAACAAAATCAAAGCCAAAGCCATGCTGGTTTTGAACAAGACTGATTTGGTGCGACCAGAAGACCTGTTGCCGCTGTCGGAAAAACTCAATCAATTGTTGCCATTCACGTCGACATACATGGTGAGCGCACTCACGGGTTCCGGTGTGCAGGCGCTTCGAAAAAAGATTGTGGAGATGATGCCGCTTGGCCCTTGGCATTACCCCGGCGATCAATCGGCGGATGTGAACATGCGGTTTCTGGCATCAGAGACAACACGGGAAAAAATCTATGAGCGGCTGCACGAAGAGCTGCCTTATTCCTCAACAGTTGAAACCGACAGTTGGGAAGAAAAGCGCGACGGATCAGTCAAAATCACGCAGACGATTTTCGTGGAGCGCGATGGGCAGAAGGCCATTGTTTTGGGCAAGGGTGGCAAGACCATCAAGACTCTCGGCCAACTTTCCCGGGAAGATATGGAACAACAATTCGAGCGCAAGGTCCACTTGTTCCTGTTTGTGAAAGTGCGCGAGAACTGGTCGCAAGACCCTGAGCGGCTGCGAATGATGGGACTCACATAGCGAATGGAATGGCGCGACGAAGGCATTGTTCTTTCGGTTCGCAGCCACGGCGAAACATCTTCGATTGTTGAAGTGTTCACGGCTGAACACGGGCGGGTTCTGGGACTTGTGAAAGGCGGGCGCTCGCGGCGGATGCGGCCGATCCTGCAATCCGGAAATTCCATTGAACTGGTCTGGCGCGCAAGATTGGAAGAACATCTTGGCATGTTGATGGTGGAGGCCACAACATTCCGCGCCGGTTTCATCATGGAAAATGCATTGCGTTTGGCTGGGCTCTCCGCGTTGACGTCATTGGCGCAAGTTCTGCCGGAGCGCGAGCCGCACCGGAAACTTTACGATGCCTCGCGCATTGTGCTGGACGCGCTGGACCACGATGATGTGTGGCCCGCACTTTATGTGCGCTGGGAAATGGGGCTTCTGGATGAGCTGGGATTCGGCCTGGATATTTCGGCTTGTGCGGCCACGGGGCAAGGGCATGACCTCACTTATGTTTCACCGAAAAGTGGCAAGGCCGTCAGTCGTGAAGCGGGCTTGCCCTATTGCAACAAATTGCTGCCGCTTCCGGCTTTTCTGTTGGGAGAAACCGGAGCGGAAGAAGATGATGTTGCAGACGGACTCACGCTGACCGGATATTTTCTTGATCGCCACGTCATGGCCCCGCGACAAATGGCGCTGCCGCCAGCGCGCGGCTTTTTGGTGAACCGCCTCGCTCAACGGGTTAAGGTTGAGGCATGATCGGAAGACTGAACCATGTGGCCATTGCGGTGCCGGATTTGGCCGCTGCAGCGGAAATTTATCGGGACATGTTGGGCGCGGACGTCTCTGCTCCGCAGCCCCTTCCCGAACATGGCGTGACGGTTGTCTTCATCACTTTGCCCAACACCAAAATCGAATTGCTGGAACCGCTGGGAACCGCATCACCCATTGCCGCTTTTCTCGCCAGGAATGTTGCAGGTGGCATGCATCACATCTGCTATGAAGTGGATGACATTCTGAAAACCCGGGATCATTTGAAAACCCAAGGTGCGCGCGTGTTAGGTGATGGCGAGCCAAGGATTGGCGCTCATGGCAAGCCCGTGCTGTTTTTGCACCCAAAGGATTTCAACGGCACATTGGTGGAGCTTGAGCAAGCATGAAATGGACCAGCGCCCTGGCGATCTACTTCATCATTTGGTGGACCGTGTTGTTTGCTGTTCTGCCGTTGCGAGTCCGCAACGCGAGCGAAACCGGCGAGACTGTTGTTGGTGGCAATGACGCAGGCGCACCTGTTGCGCATGGGCTTGTGTGGAAGGCCAAAATCACAACGCTGGTTGCCTGTGCAGTGTTTGCACTGGTTTATGTGTTTGTAAACTTGGGCGGCATGGACGCGTTCAGTCAGTATTTTTTGCCGGACATGAAACTTTAGCGCGGTTCCAGTTGCAATGGAATCGGGGGCTCTATTTCCGACTTCAGGCAATCGCGTGCAGCCAAAGGACCTCTCCCCCGGCTTCGCCGTACCCTCTCCAAGAGGAGAGGGACTTGTGGTGCCAGCACCCTGAAAAGTAAAACGGGAGGTCGCTGCAAGAGGTCCCTCTCCCCTTCGGAGAGGGTCCGGCGAAGCCGGGGGAGAGGTCCCTACCGCGCCTTC
>JANPCE010000041.1:0-14640 GCA_031430795.1 Hyphomicrobiales bacterium | reverse complement strand
CCGCACGTTTCACTGTTCAGGGAGCCCGCCCCCCGAGTCCCTCACCCCTTCGCAGAGGGTCCCCAAAGGGCGGGAGAGGTCCCTGGGCTTAAGGCCCGCCTAACACAAAATCCAACCCGTCGATCTGCCCGGCCATGCCGGTGATGCGGATGGTTTCGGTGGGGTCGGAGTTGGAGGTCAGCAGTGCATCAAGGCCAGATGCGGTGATGGTGAAATCACCCGCTGACCAACCGAAAACCGTGAAATCCAGCTTGTCCGCCCCGTTCTGCCAGCCGTTGATCACGTCATCGCCGAATAAGGATTCGAAATACGCGAAGATGTCAGCCCCCGTACCGCCGTTCATGGTGTCGTTGCCGGTGCCGCCGATCAGGGTGTCGCCGTTGCCATTGCCGCTGAGTGTGTCGTCACCGCCACCACCGAAGATGCGGTTGATGAGGTTGTTGCCGGTCAGCGTGTCGCCGAAATTCGAGCCGGTGAGGTTTTCGATTCCGAACAATGTGTCGCCTGTCGCGTGGCCGCCGGAGGCTGCGGGCACCAGCAGGTTGATGTTCACGGCCCCGTTCGACAAGCCATAGTCGGCAAAGTCGTTGGTGCCACCGCCGCCATTCATCACGTCGGCTCCGGCACTGCTGAACAGGGTGTCATCCCCCAACCCGCCGAGTAAAATATTGGCCGCCGTGCTTCCGACGATCTGGTCGCCGAAGGCCGAGCCCGTCACGTCCTCGATGCCAGTCCAGGTGTCGCCATCGGAATCGCCGCCACTGCCTGAGAATCCGGGCCTGAGGTCAACAGACACAGCATCCGCCGATGCGGAATAGTCGATTCTGTCACGCGCACCGCCGCCGCCATTGTTGGCGTCAGCGCCTGCCCCACCGATGATGGTGTCATCGCCGTTCTGGCCGTTCAGTGTGTCATCGCCACCACCACCGATGAGCGTGTCCAAACCATTCCCCGCCGTCAGCACATTGTTGTTGCCATCACCTGTAATCGTATCGTTCTGGGCGGAACCAATGATGTTCTCAATATTGACAAGCGTGTCACCCGTGCCATGGCCGTTGCCTGTGGCTGTGCCTGCCAAAAGATTGACCGTCACCCCCGTGAGG
This sequence comes from Hyphomicrobiales bacterium, assembly GCA_031430795.1. Lineage (GTDB taxonomy): Bacteria > Pseudomonadota > Alphaproteobacteria > Rhizobiales > Aestuariivirgaceae > Aestuariivirga. The sequence goes on along the minus strand of JANPCE010000041.1, from coordinate 13,537 downwards.
CCGCCGTGGTTGGCATAGGTTGCGGTGTCGCCCGCCGCATCATTGGCACCACCATTGATCACGTCAGCCCCTTCGCTGCCCGCCAAAAGGTCATTGCCATTGCCGCCAAACAGCTGGTCATTGTTGTTGGAGCCATTGAGAGTATCAATGCCATCGCCGCCGGACAGAACATTCTGCCCGGAACTGCCGATCAGCGTGTCGCCAAAGGCAGACCCCGTCAGGTTCTCGATGCTGATCAGCGTATCCCCCGTGGCGTGGCCGCCGGACACTGTGCCGCCGGTGTTGAGGCCGATGAGGACAGCGGCGTTGGACTCCGAATAATCCGCCGTGTCTCCCAGCCCCGCCCCACCATTCAGCGTGTCGCCACCGCCCAAGCCGATCAACACGTTATTGCCGCCATTGCCGGTGAGCGTGTCCACATGGGCGGAGCCCATGGCGTTTTCGAAGCCTGCGAGGGTATCGCCGTTTTCGTCGCCGCCACCCACTTGCGTGACGAGGGCGAGGTTGACGGTCACACCCAGCGCTGCATTCCGGTAGCTGACGGTATCGCCGAACAGGTCGTTGCCATCGCCGTTCAGGATGTCGGCACCGCCGCCGCCTTCAATGGTGTCATCGCCGCCGCCGCCGCTGAGGGTGTTGGTATTGGCACCATGGGTCTGGGTCACGGTGATGACGTTGTTGAACCCATCGCCGATGACCTGGGCGTAGCCGCCGACGGTGATGTTTTCGATTTGCTCGAAGGTGTTGAGGGTGTCTGCGAAAACCTTGGTGGTGCCGAGACTCATGTTGAAGATGAGATCGGAAACCCAATTTTTATCCGCCAGCAACGTATCCACGTTGGCCCCGCCGTTGAAATGGTCAGCGGAGAAATAACCGTCAATCATCACAAGTGTGTCATTGCCGCCCATGCCGTTGAGGATGTTGTTGACGGCGTTCCCATAAGTCCCGGCAATCGTATCATCAAAAGCCGAGCCGGTGACGTTTTCGAAGCCGGTGATGGTGTCGAGGCCTGCACCTGTGTTTTGTTGCGCGGTTATGTTGAGGCTGACAGTGATGCCGAGCGTGCCGGAGACGGCGATGAAATTGGCAAAGCTCAAGGTGTCGCCAGTGGCGGTGTTGGAGCCGCCTTCCAGGATGTCATTGCCGAGGCCGCCTTCCACCGTGTCGTCTTCCGTCTGGCCGTTGATGAAATCATCGCCGCTGCCGCCAAACAGCGTGTCGTCGCCCATGCCACCGAAGAGCTGGTCATTTCCTGCGCCACCATAAACCGTGTCTCCCCCATTCCCTGCGTTGACAATGTCATTGCCCGTGAGGGTGATGATCAGGTCGCCAAAGGCAGTTCCCGTTATGGTGTCATTGCCGCTGGTGACGTTAGCGAAGGGTGCTGATCCCAGATTGGTGAACGCGGTGACAGTGCCGCCCAGGTAGTTGAGGGTGATGGCAGAGGAGCCACTGAGCCCGTTATTGCCATTCGGAGTGCCGGTGCCGCCCAAGCCATAGAGGCCTTCAAATGCGATGACATTGCCGGCCCGGTAGCCGGCTTCACCCGTCGAGGTTCCGGTGTTGACAATGCCAACCGCCGCACTGCCGCCATTGCCGCCGTCGCCGCCGGTATAACCGGTGTTTTGGGCACCGCCCGTGCCGCCGCTGCCCGCCGCTGCATAGGAAAATGACAGGAAACCGACATGGGAGAAGTCCGCCGTGCCGCTGTTGATGATGGACCCGGCATTGCCGCCACTGCCGCCGTAGTAGTTGTCTGACTGAGAATTCTCAGCCGCACCCGTGCCGCCGCCGCCAGCGTAGGATTTGTTGTTTTCAAAGGCGGTTTCGGTGACGGTGAGGTTTCCGACATTGAAAATGCCCGCCGCCGCATCGCCGCCGCGCCCGCCATTTTCGTAAAAATTAATTGGCGAATAGCCGTTGCCGCCCCGGGCATAATTGCCGGAGATGATGCTGTCGGTGATGGACAATGTGCCAGCATTGTAAACCGCGCCGAAGGCATTTGCGCCAAAGGCATTTGACCCGTTGCCATCTGGCCCACGGCCATAACCGCCGCTCAAGTGCAGCGAGGCGAGGGAGGCGGTGGCTCCATTGGCAATGCTGAAAATGCCGGAGTCATCGGCTGATTTGCCATTGTTGGTGGCATCACCTGAAATGGTGATATCCGGATTGCCATCGCCATTGGTGTCGCCGTTGATGGAGACAGCGCCTTGCGCGATGAAGAGCGCGCCTTGCGTCAAATGGATGGTTTGTCCTGCCAGCAGCGCATCAAACACTATCTCGTCAGCCCCCAGCCCATTGGCCTCAGCCTCCGCAATCGCCTCCCGCAGCGTGGTGCCCACACCATCGTCGTCAGCCGTGGATGTTACAATGATCTGTGCCATGAGGGTTCGCTCCGTCCGTTCCAATTGACCCCCGCCATACTGTGGAAGTTAAGCGGGCAGCGGAGCGTGGTCAAGGGACCTCTCCCGCCCTTCGGGCACCCTCTCCGAAGGGGAGAGGGACCTCTGTCAACCACCTCCCCTTTCACGGTTCAGGGAGGCCGCACCACAAGTCCCCCTCCCCTTCGGAGAGGGTGCCCGAAGGGCGGGAGAGGTCCCTAAGCCTCGCGCAATGCTTGCAAAATTCTCTCCACCACCACATCCATCGTCTCATAAACCTCCAAGTTGGTGACCCGCAGCACCCGAAACCCCAACTGCTCTAAGTACGCCGTGCGCCGCGCATCATAATCCATCTCATGGTCATCCCCATGGGTCGCCCCATCCACTTCAATGATCAGCTGGTGACGCTTGTTGACAAAATCCACGATGTAGGGGCCGACTGGCATCTGGCGGTAGAATTTGTGCTTCTCGAGGCGTTTGGCGCGGAGCTGGAACCAGAGGACGCGTTCGGCGCGTGTCATGTCCTTGCGCAGGCGTTTGGCGCGGGCAAAAGTGATGGGGGTTGGGGTTTGCATGGATGTAAGACGGATGGGGTGGGGGGAATCCGTCTGTGGTGACGGGAAATATTTTCGCGTGTGGCGCAGGGACCTCTCCCGCCCTTCGGGCACCCTCTCCGAAGGGGAGAGGGACCTCTGTCAACCACCTCCCCTTTTACTGTTCAGGGAGGCCGCACCACGAGTCCCTCTCCCCTTCGGAGAGGGTGCCCGAAGGGCGGGAGAGGTCCCTAAGCCTCGCGCAATGCTTGCAAAATTCTCTCCACCACCACATCCATCGTTTCATACACATCCATGTTGGTGACACGCAGCACCCGAAACCCCTGCCGCTCCAAATAGGCCGTGCGCCGCGCATCATAATCCATCTCGTGGTCATCCCCATGGGTCGCGCCATCCACCTCGATGATCAAGCCATGCCGCCTGTTCACAAAATCCACGATGTAGGGACCGACTGGCATCTGGCGATAAAACTTGTATTTCTCCAACCGCTTCGCCCGAAGTTGAAACCACAACACCCGCTCCGCACGCGTCATCTCCCGGCGCAGGCGTTTGGCGCGGGCGTAGGTGAGAGGAGTTGGGGTTTGCATGGAGATAAGACGGATGGGATGGGGGGAATCCGTCTGTGGTGACGGGAAATAATTTCGCGTGTGGCGCAGGGACCTCTCCCGCCCTTCGGGCACCCTCTCCGAAGGGGAGAGGGACCTCTGTCAACCACCTCCCCTTTCACTGTCCAGGGAGGTCGCACCACGAGTCCCTCTCCCCTTCGGAGAGGGTACGGCGAAGCCGGGGGAGAGGTCCCTTCCCCGCGGCTCAAAACAATCGTGGGCGGGGTCAAGCCCGCCCACTGGTTCGGTGTTGGTGGTTTGGATTATGCCGGCAGATCGCGGGTCAGGGCTTCGAGAGCGCCTTTGCGGCCTTCCGGCAGTTCCATGGCGAGGCAGGTGCCCTTGTCGACGTATTTCCAGGAATTGCCCTGGAAATCAATGGTCGAGGTGCCTGCACATGAGGTGCCTGCACCAGCGGCGCAGTCATTGCCGCCAGCCACGGACACGCCAAAGCATTTTTCCTTGGCAGCAGCGGAAGCGGTGGTGGCGGACACGGTGGCGACGGCTGATGTGACAGCAGCGGCAAGCATGGCGGCGTTGAAAATGCGGCGGGTGGTGTTCATGGGTGTTCTCCTTGGTTTGCAGGGGCTTCAATTGAAGGCCGTGACGCTGATGTGCCACGCCCTGCCCCAAATGTGAAATCAACAGGTTTCACAGGCTTGTGAGGGGCGCGTGTGGTTCAGCGGTTGTTTTCGGCTTCTGCACAAAGCGTGTGTACAGCCAGCCCACACCAATCAGGCACAGCCCAAGGCCCATGATGGAGGCGATGCGCCAGAGGCCGCCGAGTTCGAACAAGTCCCAGGCGAAGACCTTGAGCACGGCGAGCACGAGAATGGCGAGGCCGCCGTAGCGGATGTTCTGGCGGTCGAGTTTGAGGCCAGCAATGAAAATCAGTATGCCGGTGACGACCCAGGCCAGCGACGTGGTGTAGCTTTCGGCCTGGCTGAGGAAGACGATGTCGAGGCTGGCGTCCTGGAACCAGCGCTTCACTTGCAACGTGACGAAAGTGATGAGCAAGGTGAGCGCGAAAACGCCAAAGCCATTACGGAATTTGGCGAGGCCCAAGCCATCCAGCTTTCTGGCCATCAAGGCGAGGAGCGGCACTGGCGCGAGATAGGCGAGCCAGAGCGTGTTGATGACAGTGTTGCCTTCGAGCGCATCCCCGGTGATGACAGGGTTGCGCACCGTCAGCGCCGCAAGGAATGCGACACAGGATGCGGCAAGCAGGACGCGGGCACCCATCAAAGAAATGAAGGACGAGAACACCTGTTGGCGATAGGCAAGGCCGTAGGCCGCACCCAGCCACGCCAAGGCATGGGCGGCGAGTTCCAAAAGTCCGAAACCGTCCTTGGTGATGCCGCCCCCAATCAGGACGCGGAGTTCAAGTGACACAAGCGAAATGCCAAGACCGAGGGCCAAGCCTTCGAAAGCCATGCTGTGACGGGCGAAGCGTTCATCTCTCAATTGCCGCGACACCCACCAAAACAGGGCGGCGGGAACGCCATAACCGTAGAGCACCCAATGTGCGCCAAGTGGCACGCCTGTTGGCTCGCCCCAGAATTCGCGGCCCACGAAGAGGCGAAGTGCTGCAAAGCTGGCAAGAGCGGCGGCGATGGCGGCAACAGCTTGCAACGGCACGCGCCGGGTGGCGAGGGCGAAGGCAGATGCCAAGGCAGCGATGGCAATGGTCAGGGCCACGCCATCCAGCACGCGGTCGAGCATGAACAGCAACAGGATTGCAGCACCGCCCACGAGTATTTCCGTGCCGCGGGTTTCGATTGCCTTGACGCGATCTGCGGTGCCCGCGAGGAGCGCTGCCAACACAGCGGCAAGCACCGCCCAAGTGACCGTGGACAACGTGAAATCTGCCCGCGCCCATGCGCCGAACAGGAACAGCACGGCGCTGCCCACAGCAAGGGCCGCCCAAGGGCGTTTTTCGGATTTGTAAAACAGCCCGGCAAGTCCGGAGGTGGTGAAGGCCACGAGTGCCACCAGCATGGCGTTGCGGAAGCGGGGTGGTTCGGTGAGGCCGGGCACTGTCACCCAGAAGCCGCGTTCGTCAAATGCCCATTCATGGAAGCCCACGTCGGGCCAGGCCATCAGTGTCACCCATGTGCCAAGTGCAGCCAGCAATGGTGCAGCCACCATGCCACCCCGCCACCAACCGAATGCGGTGATCGCGGCCATGCCGATGGCGAAGAATACAATCGCCAATCCTGCATGTTCAGACCGCAGCAGCAGGATGGCCAATTGCACCGCTCCTGCTGCAATGCCTGCAACCGCAACGGCCATGGCGGGGTGCATGGTGTTGGGATCGGCGAGCGAGCCCATCTCTGCGGCCAGAATGGCTTTGCCACGCGGCAAAAATGTTGCGGCGGTGCCGGTGAGAAGAGCAAAAATGCCAATGGGCCAAAGCGGATTGAGGCCGAAACCGTTGATCCACAATATGCTCCATACCGTTGCACCGCCAATCGCGGCAAAGCCCAGCCACCACCACGGCCTGTCGCGCAATTCATACAGCGATGCACAAAGGACGACGGTGAGATAGGCGAAGAAACCGATGACGCTAGGGCTTTCGGATGGCACCAGCATGGGGGCGGTGAATGCACCGAGAAGGCCCAAAGCCGCGATCAGCGGGCCTTGGCGGCGCGACAGCCACAAAGCGCCCAAGCCCACGGCCACCAACAGCGGGAAGCATGCGGCTGGCGAGAGAATATCGTAAAGTGCGTAAGCGGCATACAGAATGCCAAACGCAATGACGATGCCTGCGGCTGAAAGTGCGGCGGGGATGTAGCCATTGGCCAGCGCCACGTCACGTTTGCGCGCCCATTCGCCCGCGTAAGCCAATGCTGCGGCAGCGATGAGACCGACGATGACGCGGGCAACGGGTGGAATGAGGCCTGCATCGTGGGCGTATTTGATGAAGAGCAATCCGCCAAGTGCCACGGCAATGCCACCGGCCCAAACGAACCAGCGCGAAGCCAGCGCATTCTCAACGTCGCGTTTTTGCGGTTGTGGGCTTGTTTGAGGTTGTGGGCTTGGCCGCAACGGTTCCGGTTCCGCCGTTTTTTCCAAGACCCGTTCCGGCAATGGCGCTTCTGGTTCTTCCGGTTCGGCAGCTTTGACTTTTGCTTCTTTGAGCACAGGTTGTGGCGCAACATGTGCCGCCGCCTTCACAATCGGCGCTGTATCGCGCAAGGCCAATTCAGCTTTGAAGCTGCGGATGGCGGCTTCGAGGTTTGAGGTTTTGACCAGGGCAATGATGGCCAGCAGCGGACCAAGCAGCAAAACGAGAATCGCCAGTAGCGCAAGTGAAACCATGCCCCTGCATAGGCCACTTGCAGGGCCGGGGGGAAGAGTGGCAATGGCTTTTCATGGCTGACCGCGCTTCACTCGACCGCAGTGTCTATGTTTCTGATCCCGTGCGGATGGAAAAAGCATTGGGTTTGACGCCCTATGTTGCCGCCGTGGCCCGCATGGAAAGCGAGGCTGGGACAATTGCTTCGGGCCAAGCCCGTGAGCTGTTGTGGCTGGTTGAGCATCCACAACTTTACACAGCTGGCACATCCGCAAAGCCAGAGGACCTGATTGCGCCAGACCGCTTTCCGGTCTTTCAAACCGGGCGTGGTGGGCAATATACTTATCACGGTCCGGGGCAGCGTGTGGTCTACGTCATGCTGGATTTGCGCAAGCGCGGGCAAGACGTGCGCGCCTTTGTTGCCGGGTTGGAACGGGTGATCATCGCCGTTCTCGCTGATTTCGGCATTCACGGCGAAGTGCGCGAAGACCGGGTTGGGGTTTGGGTGCGGCATGCGAAAGGCGAGGACAAGCTGGCAGCCATTGGCATTCGGGTTCGGAAAGGTGTTTCCTTTCATGGTCTTGCCATTAATCTCTCACCTGAACTCTCAGATTTTGATGGCATTGTACCGTGCGGTGTTTCCATCCACGGGGTGACCAGCTTTGCGGCTTTGGGACTGAAGACGACGATGGATGAACTGGACCACGCCCTGCTCCGCCATTTCAACGCGATTTTTGCACCGCTTGAAAAAATGTAGCTTTCTGGGCTACATAATAAATCGCAATATAGATTCCCTGTTAGGAGAACCCCATGAAACTTTATTATGCACCCGGTGCCTGTTCGCTGGCACCCCACATTGTCCTTCGTGAACTCGGCAAAAAATTCGATCTGGTGAAGGTTGACCTTGGCACCAAGAAAACCGAGGGCGGCAAGGACTTCAACAAGATCAACGGCAAAAGCTACGTGCCAACACTTGAAATCAACGCCAAGGGCGAAGTGCTGACGGAAGTGGCAACCATTGTGCAGTTCCTCGCGGACAAGGCCAAAGCCACCAAAATGTTGCCAAAGGCCGGCACCATGAACCGCTACCGCGCCATGGAAACCCTCAACTTCGTGGCGTCAGAACTACACAAGGGCTTCGGCGGACTGTTCAACAAGGCGATGCCAGCCGAAGGCCGCAAGATCATCACCGACCGACTGGATGTGCGCCTTGGCTGGCTCGACGGTGTGCTCGGTAAAAACAAGTTCATCACCGGAAAGAGCTTTGGCGTTGCCGACGCCTATGCCTTCACCATCCTCAATTGGGGGCAATGGGTGGGCTATGACGTGAAGAAGTTCAAGAACATCTCCACTTACATGGACCGCGTCGGTGCCCGCCCCGCCGTTCAAGCCGCACTCAAGGCCGAAGGGCTTCTGGGCTGATCAGCCAAACTCCATGATCACCGCATCAACGCCAAGGCTGTCTCCGGCCTTGGCGTTTATTTTTTGAATGGTGACGTCGCGTTCGGCGCGCAGCACGTTTTGCATTTTCATGGCTTCGACAATGGCCAGCGTATCGCCCGCCTTCACGGATTGTCCCACTTTCACGGCCAATGACACCACCAAGCCCGGCATGGGACACAGCAATTTTTTCGAGGTGTCCGCGAGCTTTTTTTCCGGCATCAGCCGCGCAAGCTCTGCTTCACGCGCTGTGTAAACATGAGCATCGACAGACAGCCCGCGCCACGTCAGGCAGTAACCGTTCAAAATTGGCCGCACTTGCACAACGCAATCCGCAAGTTGCAGCAACGGGCCACCGGGCGACCAATTGCAAACGGTGGCGGCCGCTTTGATCTCATCATCCACCTCTACCGTTACCCAAAACTGGCCCAGCTTGACGTGGCGAGTGGTTTCAAAATTTACCGCTCGGCCATTCATTTGCCCGCTGATGGCGCGTTTGCGGCTGTTTTCAATGTGATCAAGAAGGGTTGCTGCCCGGGCCAGCTTTTGAGCGAGGTTTTCCGTCAGCGTCGCCCCTGTGAAACCTGCCGGATACTCTTCAGCAATGAAGCCGGTGGACAGTAAACCCGCTTTCCACCGCGCGTGTCCCATGATGGCGGAGACGAAGGGAATATTGTGCTGGATTCCCGTCACCACAAAACTGTCGAGTGCTGTTGCCATCGCAGCTATGGCCTCGGCCCGCGTTGGCGCGTGGGTACAGAGTTTGGCGATCATGGGATCATACCACATGGAAATTTCGCCGCCCTCATAAACGCCCGTGTCATTGCGCACCGTAACACCTCTTGTTGATTGCTCCGTGGGCGGACGATATTGGATGAGCCGGCCTGTGGATGGCAGGAAGCTGCGGAACGGGTCTTCAGCATAGATGCGGGATTCAATGGCCCAGCCGTACAACGTCAGGTCGTCTTGCGTGATGGACAGTTTTTCACCAGCCGCCACCCTGATCATGTGTTCGACAAGATCAACGCCCGTCACCAACTCCGTCACCGGATGTTCCACCTGCAGTCGTGTATTCATTTCCAGGAAATAGAAACTCTGGTCTTGCGCCACCACAAATTCCACTGTTCCCGCACTGTCGTAATTCACGGCTTTGGCCAGCGCCACGGCTTGTCCGCCCATTGCTTTGCGTGTTGTATCGTTGAGCAAAGGCGACGGTGCTTCCTCAATGACTTTTTGATTGCGGCGCTGGATTGAGCATTCGCGTTCACCCAGATGAATCACATTGCCATGCTTGTCGCCCAGTACCTGGATTTCAATATGGCGCGGGTTGGTGATGAACTTTTCGAGAAACAGCCGGTCGTCGCCGAATGAAGCCTTGGCTTCTGCCTTCGCCAGCGCAAAACCTTCGCGGCACTCGGTGTCAGAATGGGCAATGCGCATGCCTTTGCCACCGCCGCCTGCCGAAGCCTTGATCATGACGGGATAACCGATACCTGCCGCAATCTTCACCGCTTCATCGACGGTTTCGATGATGCCCATATAACCGGGAACAGTTGAAACGCCCGCTGCGGCTGCCGCCTTTTTCGATTCAATCTTGTCGCCCATGGCGTCAATCGCTTGGGGGTTGGGGCCGATGAAGCTGATGCCGGCTTGCGCCAAGGCCCGTGGAAACGCCGCCCGTTCAGACAGAAACCCATAGCCCGGATGCACCGCATCTGCCCCGGTCCGCTGGCAGGCGTCGATGATTTTTCCGATCACCAAATACGACTCCACCGCAGCCGCTGCACCAATGTGAACCGCTTCATCCGCCATCTCGACATGCAGGGAGCGCGTGTCAGCGTCTGAGAATACCGCCACTGTCTTGATCCCCATCCTGCGGGCGGTCTTGATCACACGACAGGCGATTTCGCCACGATTGGCGATCAGGATTTTCTTGAACATTGTTTTTGGGTCCGACGTTTCCAACCTGACTTAAACCACGTCCCTGTGGGTGCCGCAAATTGACTTTGGTTGAGGGCTTGGAGCCAAGGGACCTCTCCCGCCTTTCGGGCACCCTCTCCGGAGGGGAGAGGGACTCGTGGTGCGGGCGCCCTGAACAGTAAAATGGGAGGTCGTTGCAAGAGGTCCCTCTCCCCTTCGGAGAGGGTACGGCGAAGCCGGGGGAGAGGTCCCTTGGCCACGGAGATCATGCCTTGCCAAACCTGCTTGCCACACGCATAACATTGTCGTTCCGGGGCAATGAGTCAACACGACGGTGAGGACGACATGGCAAATTTTACGGTTACGAACATCAATGACAGCGGCGCAGGTTCCCTGCGGCAGGCCTTGGCGGATGCTGAGGCCAATGGCGTGGGGGCTGATACCATCAACTTCAACAGCAGCCTTGCTGGCCAGGTCATTGACCTGACATCTGGCGCTCTCACCATCACCACAGGCGCCGTCTCTGTCAACGGCGACATTGATGGCGATGGTGACGCGGACATCACCATTGAACGCGCCGAGGCCAATGCGGCCACCAGCATCCTTGTGGATACGTCGGTTGGAACGACTGTCAATCTCAAAAGCCTTGTATTGCGCAATGCCGACACAGGCACAATCAGCAGCCACGCAGGCCTCGTCAACCGCGGCACGTTGGTTATCACCGACAGTGTAATCACCGGACAGGCAGCCGAAAATCAGACAGGTCAATTTGCCAAAGCAGGAATCCAGAATTATGGAACCCTGACATTGCGTGAAACTGTGCTTGAAAACATGACTGCTGTCGGCGGGGCGGGCGGCAGCACATACGTCATGTATGGAAATGCTGGCGGAAATGCCTTTGCCGGAATCATAAACCAAAACGGATCCACTTCGATTGTCGACAATGTGCTGTTCAGCAACCTCACAGCGACTGGTGGCATTGGTGAGGCTGGCATTGAAACTGCCGGCAATGGTGGCAATGCCTTTGCCGGCTTCACTGACTATGCCAACGTGACGGGCGATGCCGGCATAACCGGACTGTCTGCAACAGGCGGGTCGCCGGGTGCGACTCAAGGTCAAGCTGGCAGTTACGGTTCGTCCTACGTTGCTGCCACGAGCGGCACGTTTACGTTGTTGGACTATGCCAGCATAGCGCAATCCACATCTGGAACGGATATCATTGCAGGCACCGGCAACAACGACATATTCTTTGGGTTCACGGGCGATGACACGATTTCGGGTGACGCAGGCATCGACACGCTGTTTGGTGGCTCCGGTTCTGACACACTGAATGGCGGTGCTGATGGCGACACGCTCAACGGCTGGACCGGCCATGACACGCTGAATGGTGACGCAGGCGATGACACGCTGAATGGGCAGGTCGGCAATGACACCATGAATGGCGGCACCGGGCTGGACAGATTGACTGGTGCGTCTGGCAATGACAACCTGAACGGTGGCGATGATGCCGACAAGCTGTTCGGTGGTTCAGGCAATGACACAATGCATGGTGATCTCGGCAATGATGACCTGCAAGGGCAGCAGGGCAATGACACGATTCATGGTGATGACGGCGATGACCGCTTGTTCGGCATTGACGGCGACGACACGCTGAATGGCGGCATTGGCAAGGACAACATGATCGGCGGCAACGGCACGGACACGCTTGATGGCGGCTCCGGCAACGACCGCCTGACGGGTGGTGCCGACGCTGACAGCTTCCGCTTCGTCGGCAACGGCTTTGGACGCGACCAGATCACCGACTTTGCCATTGGCGTCGACACCATCGTGCTGGATGCGGCGATGTTCCAGGACACCCACGCGTCCGTGACAACGGCGCAACAGGTGCTCGACACCTTTGGCAAGATGAACACGGCGGGCACTTTCTACACCCTGAACTTCGGCGGTGGCGACATCATCGACATCAAGGTGACGGCGGGCTTCAGTGTGGCGGCTCTGGTGGATGACATCACGATCTTCACGTGACGCATACAGGGCCATCACTTGCAGCCAAGGGACCTCTCCCCCGGCTTCGCCGTACCCTCTCCGAAGGGGAGAGGGACCTCTTGCAACGACCTCCCCTTTTTTTGTTCAGGAAGGTCGCACCACAGGTCCCTCTCCCCTTCGGAGAGGGTGCCCGAAGGGCGGGAGAGGTCCATTCAACGCGCGCGACGCCCCGCTTCACGTGTCACAGACCAGCAGCCGCACTTGATTATTGGCGAGAAGATTGGTGAGGGGGGCGTCTGGTGCTTTTTCGGTGATGATGATGTCCACCTGCTCCAACGGGCAGACTTTCACCAACGAAGTCATTCCGAATTTGCTGGAATCGCACAGGATAATGCCGATGTTGGCAGTGTTGAAAGCGACGCGGCCAAAATCAGCCTCGGGTAAACTGGCATCGGTGGGCCCGTGCACGGCATCAATGGCCGAAATCGAGATGAAAGCGTATTTGGGATTGAAGCGCGAAACATACTCCGCCGTTGTCGGCCCATAGGCCGCGCCATCGTCAGCCGACATTTCACCACCGGCCAGAAACACACGGTTGCCTTTCACCGTCACCAGCAGCCGCGCAATTTCGGTTGAATTGGTGACAACCGTGAGGTTGCGCCGCTTGCGCAGTTCGCGGGCAAAGAAGGTTGTTGTCGTGCCCGTGTCAATGATCATGCTGTCGCCATCATGCACGAGGTCTGCCGCTGTGCGGGCGATGGCGATTTTGGCTTCGGCGTTTTCGCGCATGCGGCGCTCGAAACTCGCCTCGCCCAGATGATGGGGTAAACTGAGTGTACCATGGGTTTTGACAATGGTGCCCAGCTCTTCGAGGGCCCGCGCATCCCGGCGGATGGTTTCGCGCGAGACATTCAAGCGTTCCGCAAGTTCCGCAATATCAGCCCGTTCCGCTTCACGCAGAACAGTGAGGATTTCTTCGGTGCGGCGCTTGGTTTTGTGGTTATTCATGTGGTTATGTGAGATTTGAAACTTTGAACCACATCAATGCGGCAATATAATCACAAAATCAAGCACAATACCACATTATAGCAACATTTTATTTGACTCCGCAACGAAAAACTGCAACTTTTATGTGTGTCCGGACCCAACAGGGCTTGGACACGATCAGCTGCCACCGATCTTGGATCCTGTGATGACGAACCAGCCCCCGGTGCCGTTGTCCGATTGCCAATCAGATCGGTGGCAGTTTTGGTTTTTGCTTGGGGTCCCGAAGGGACCTCTCCCCCGGCTTCGCCGTACCCTCTCCGAAGGGGAGAGGGACCTCTTGCAGCGACCTCCCGTTTTACTATTCAG
>JANPCE010000040.1:0-36838 GCA_031430795.1 Hyphomicrobiales bacterium | reverse complement strand
CCGAAGGGGAGAGGGACTCGTGGTGCGGGCACCCTGAACAGTAAAACAGGAGGTCGTTGCAAGAGGTCCCTCTCCCCTTCGGAGAGGGTCCGGCGAAGCCGGGGGAGAGGTCTCTGGGCTTCGAGCGATGCCCCAACAGCTCTTCACTCAAAATCCGCTGTCACCAGACACTTTCGTTCAATCCCCGTCTTTGACAAGTAGCTGCCGGTCTTGCGGTCAAACGACGTGTATTTTCGAGCACAGTATTCATACCACTCCGGCGAACCTTCTTTGATTTCGGGGCGCTTCTGTTCAGCTGGCAATTCCTTGACGATTGGCTTCGCAGGCTTGCTGCGTTTGGTCTTCACCACGGCTGGCGCATCACGGTATTGCCGCAAACACGCCGCCAAGGCATCTTCACGCCGCGCCTGCCACTGCACATCATCTTTTTCCGAAAGGTTCGCGAAGTCTATCGCATAGGCATCGCAATAGGCCGCCACATCAGCAAAGCCGGATGACACCGAACCCAGCAAAAACACACCCACCAGAACAAGACTACGCATGACTGGCCTCCTGTCAAAAACCAGATTGAACATTCAACGGGGAATATGGCGGCGAAACAGCGCTAATAGGGCATTTCGAAGTATTCTTGGGCCTTCATGCCAAACATCGTCACTTGCGTCGTGCGGCCCTGCCCCAAGGGATAGGCGGCTATGGTTTCGAGCGTGCGAAGCCCGATGCGGCGTGCCAGCCGTGCCGATGCCTTGTTGTCAGCCATCACTTTACACCACACAGATTTGGCGCGCAGCCGTTCGAACGCGAGGCCCACCAACGCCTGCCCAATTTCCGTACCAAGCCCCAAAGACCACATGGCCGGGTGCACGCCCCAGCCCAGTTCATGTGTGCCGTCACCGTGACGGATTATGAAGCCGTCGCCAACGACATCAGTCGAAAAACGCTCTTCTGCTGCAAGATGGTAAACCTGCCTGCGGCCGTCACGTTGTGCCGCCATTTGGCGGGCAACAAATTCCACCACCATGGTTTCGTCTTTCAGGCGGTGCGTGATGTGTTTTTGATACTTGGGCTGCGTCACAAAAGCCGACAGTTGCGCCGAGTCGGATTTGACCAACTCACGCAAAACCAGCTGCGGTGTTTCCACCGGATGTAACGCCACCATAATCCCCATGAATCAGACTGTAGACCAGCAATTCACGCGCGCCAACAACGAATTGACCCCGCTGGTGGCGTGCCAAGCGGGGTCTTTGTGCGGCATCTTCAGCCGCCGGTTCCAAAATGAGGCATATGGATTCAATCACCCATGTGCGTGGACTCGGATGTCAACGATGTGGATTCCGGGCAGGTGGCGTCATTGTCATAGACCTCTCGCATCAATATCGCCAGATTACGCCAGTAGCGCGGTAACCCAAAATCAACTCTTGGGTCAACGCGACTGACGGAAATCAAAACCTGTCAGCGTTCATCACCTTGGTCCAGGCCGCCGCAAAATCTTCCGCGAACTTCCTTGCATTGTCATCCTGCGCATATACTTCTGCGATTGCGCGCAGTTGCGCGTTTGAACCAAACACCAGGTCTACCCGTGACGCTGTCCACTTCACGGCACCGGACTTGCGGTCACGGCCTTCGAAGTGCGACTCGGCATGGGAGGTGGATTTCCATTCCGTGTCCATGCTGAGCAGGTTCTTGAAGAAGTCATTGCTGAGTTTGCCCGCGCGTTTGGTGAACACACCATGCCTCGAGCTATCGTGATTTCCACCAATGACGCGCATGCCGCCGACAAGGGCCGTCGACTCCGGTGCCGTCAGTCCCAACAACTGCGCCTTGTCCACCAACAGCTCCTCCGCTGAAATGGAATAGTCAGTCTTCAGGTAGTTGCGGAAACCATCGGCCACCGGTTCAAGCACGGCAAAGGATTCCGCATCAGTTTGCTCAGGCGTCGCATCCACACGACCCGGCGTGAAAGGCACTTTCACTTTGTGCCCGCCAGCCTTTGCAGCTTGTTCGATGCCAACGACACCGCCCAGCACGATCAGATCAGCGAGTGAAACCTTGCTTTTGAAAGCGGCCTGCATGGCCTCATACTTTGCCAGCACTTTCGCCAATTGCTTCGGATTGTTGGCCTCCCAGTTTTTCTGTGGGGCCAGACGGATGCGCGCACCATTGGCACCACCCCGCTTGTCTGATCCCCGGAATGTGGAGGCTGAAGCCCAAGCTGTTTGCACCAGTTCAGCGACTGAAAGGCCCGACTTTGCGATCTTGTTTTTCAGCGCGGCGATTTCCTTTTTGCCGATCACCTTGCCTTTTTGCGCGGGCAGAGGATCTTGCCAGATCAAATCACCCATCGGCACTTCCGGCCCCAGGTAACGTGCCTTTGGTCCCATATCGCGGTGGGTGAGTTTAAACCAGGCGCGCGCAAATGCGTCAGCCAACTGCTTTGGATTCTCGAGGAAGCGGCGCGAGATTTTTTCGTAAGCCGGGTCCATGCGCAAGGCAATGTCAGTCGTCAGCATCATCGGTTGGTGGCGCTTGGCTGGATCATGGGCGTCCGGCACTGTTCCGGCACCACCATTGTTTTTCGGTTTCCATTGGTGCGCGCCAGCGGGGCTTTTCGTCAATTCCCATTCAAACGCGAACAGGTTTTCAAAATAATTGTTGCTCCACTTCGTGGGCGTCGTCGTCCACGTCACCTCGAGGCCGGACGTGATAGCATCACCACCCTTGCCGCTGCCATGTTTGCTGAGCCATCCAAAGCCCTGGTCTTCGAGTGCGCCTCCCTCAGGCTCCACGCCCACAAGATTTGCATCACCTGCACCATGAGTTTTGCCAAACGTGTGGCCGCCTGCAATGAGGGCCACGGTTTCTTCATCATCCATTGCCATGCGGGCAAACGTTTCGCGGATGTCGCGCGCCGAAGCGATGGGGTCAGGATTGCCGTTGGGACCTTGCGGGTTCACATAAATCAAACCCATCTGAACGGCAGCCAACGGGTTCTGCAACTCGCGGTCACCGCTGTAACGCTTGTCACCCAGCCATTCGGTTTCGGCACCCCAATAGACACCCTCTTCCGGTTCCCACACGTCTGCGCGTCCACCCGCAAATCCTGCCGTCTTGAAGCCCATGGACTCCAGCGCCACGTTGCCTGTGAGCACCATCAGGTCTGCCCAGGAGATGGCGTTGCCGTATTTTTGCTTGATCGGCCAGAGCAGACGGCGGGCCTTGTCAAGGTTGCCGTTGTCGGGCCAGCTGTTCAATGGTGCAAAACGCTGTTGCCCGTAACCGGCACCACCCCGACCATCGCCCGTGCGATAGGTGCCTGCCGCATGCCACGCCATGCGCACGAACAGTGGACCATAATGTCCAAAGTCCGCCGGCCACCAGCCTTGCGAATCTGTCATCAGCTTGCGGAGGTCTTTTTTCAGTCCTTTATAATCGAGGGACTTGAACGCCTTCGCATAATCAAATCCCTTCCCCATCGGATCTGTCAGCGATGAATACTGATGCAACATTTTCAGGTTCAACTGGTTCGGCCACCAATCGCGCATTGAACGCACAGCGTGGTTGGCAGGGCTGTGCATGACCGGGCATTTGCCGGCGGCTGTGGTGTCCATCTTGTTCATCGGATTCTCCATTTGCGATTTAGAATCATTCTAAAAACGAAAAGTGCGAGACTGCAAGCGCAATCTCGCACCTTTCAGAAAATTAAACTGCGTTGATCAGTCTTCGCTGAGCAGTGCCTTGTGGATCACCGCACCAATCACCGCACCGACAACGGGTGCCACAATGAACAGCCAAAGCTGCTGCAAGGCCCAGCTATCTGCAAACAACGCCACGCCAAGTGAGCGCGCCGGATTGACAGACGTGTTGGTGACAGGAATCGATACCAGATGGATCAGCGTGAGGGCCAAACCAATCGCAATCGGCGCAAAGCCGGCGCTGGCGTTCTTGTGGGTGGCTCCGAGAATCACAATCAGAAAACCCGCCGTCATCACAACTTCCGTCAGCAACGCCGCAAACATGTTGAATTTACCAGGCGAGTGTTCGCCATAGCCATTTGACGCAAACCCGCCAACGCTTGTGACATCAGCCTTGCCCGTTGCGATCAGGTAAAGCACCAGCGCGCCAAGAACGCCGCCAGCACACTGCGCGACAACATACTTCGGCAGTTCACTCCAGGAAAAGCGTCCCGCCGCCGCAAGCCCCACAGAAACGGCGGGATTGAAATGTCCGCCGGAAATGTGGCCGACGGCATAGGCCATCGTCAGTACTGTCAGACCAAACGCCAGCGACACGCCAACAAGGCCAATGCCCACGTCAGGAAATGCGGCTGCCAAAACGGCACTGCCGCATCCGCCCAGCACAAGCCAGAAAGTTCCAAAAAATTCTGCTGCAAGTTTTTTCATATTTACCCCGGTTATTGCCCAGAATCGGGCGGGAGCAGGTTATCGTCAACGCAAAGCAGTTCAACCCCCCAGGGCAATCACCTGTGGCCAAAGGACCTCTCCCCCGGCTTCACCGGACCCTCTCCAAAGGGGAGAGGGACCTCTTGCCGCGACCTCTCTTTTTACACATCAGGGTGCTCTCACCACGAGTCCCTCCCTTCCGGGGAGGGTCCGGCAAAGCCGGGGGAGAGGTCCCTTGGCCACAAACGATTGCTCTTTTTCAAACCCCCGTAGCATTTGACTTTGACAGCAATACCGCCTACCCGCTGGCTAACTGAGTGCCCCCGGGCGTGGCGAGCCTGCCCCAGCGCACATTTTCACCTTCTCGCCAGATAGGTATTTTCGCAACTCTCATGAGTTTCAACGAGCTCGGTTTGAGCCCCAAGGTTCTCGAAGCCCTTGCCGAAATTGGCTTCACCACGCCCACCGCCATCCAGGCTGAAGCTATCCCCCACGCGCTGCAACGACGCGATGTGTTGGGCCTTGCCCAGACAGGCTCTGGCAAAACTGCGGCCTTTGTGCTGCCGATGCTGACTCTTCTCGAAAAAGGCCGCGCCCGCGCCCGTATGCCGCGCACCCTGATTCTGGAGCCGACACGCGAACTTGCGATGCAGGTTCAGGAAGCATTCGACTCGCTGGGGCGCAAGCATCAACTCTCAGTCGCCACTTTGATTGGTGGTGTTGCCTTCGAACCGCAGGCGCTCAAAATTGATCGCGGTGCCGATGTCGTCATTGCCACACCGGGCCGCCTGCTCGACCATTTCGAACGCGGCAAGCTGTTGCTCAACGGCATCGAACTCCTGGTCATCGACGAAGCAGACCGTATGTTGGACATGGGCTTCATCCCTGACATTGAGCGCATCTGCAAACTTTTGCCCTTCACCCGCCAGACCTTGTTCTTCTCCGCCACCATGCCGGCAGAAATCCAACGCCTGACGGCACAGTTCCTGCACAATCCAGTGCAAGTGGAAACCGCTGCGGTGTCTTCCACCGTTTCAACCATCCAGCAATTTGTGGTGAAGTCACCGTCTGATCCCAAAGGCAAACGCGATGCGTTGCGCGCTGTCATGCGTTCGCAAAGTGAAATCCAGAACGCCATTGTCTTCGCCAACCGAAAGACCACCGTGGCACTTCTGGAAAAATCCTTGCAACGCCACGGCTTCAACGCAGGTGCATTGCACGGTGACATGGACCAATCGGCCCGCATGAAAATGCTTGCCGCCTTCCGCGCCCAGGAAGTCACAATCCTGATTGCGTCAGACGTGGCCGCACGCGGCCTCGATATTCCCGAAGTCAGCCACATCTTCAATTTCGATGTGCCGATCCACGCCGAAGATTACGTCCACCGCATTGGCCGCACAGGCCGCGCCGGCCGCCAGGGCCACGCCTACATGCTGGTGACGAAGGCCGACGACAAGCACTTCAAGGCCATTGGTGCGCTGATTAAGCGGGACATCGAGTGGTTTGATCCCGGCATCGTTGTTTCTGAAGCAAAACCCACCGAAGAACGCCCGCGCCGTGAACCGAGAGGCCGCAGCCGAAGCCCAGCCGCAATCAAGCGTGAAGAGAATTCAAAGCCGCCGGCCAAGCAGAGTGTTCAGCCAGCCCCTGCTGCCCAGCCAACACCGCAACAGGTCAAACCACAGTTTGACTCTCCGCGTCCACCTCGCCGCGAACGGCCATCACATGATGACGGCCCTGACCACAAAGGCTTCCACGCCGACAACATGCCCGCGTTTTTGCAGAAGTCCAGCCGGGCATGAGTTTGGCGGTACGCTTATGGGGGCCAGTTTAAGAGCCAACTGAACCGTTTGAAAATGAATCAAACCGGGTTAACCTGGTTTGAAATCCGGGGGGATTGGCGGGAACGACTTGGAACGCGAAAAACAGCGATTTAGAGTGCTGAAATCGGCCAAAATTGTCTTGGACGACTGGTCGGTGTTGGATTGTGCAGTTCGTGATATTTCAGCAACCGGCGCAAAGATTGCCACCCAACACCCTCTGACAGTGCCCGACACGTTCCGTCTGTTGATGGTCACCGAACGCACAATACGCCCCGTGCGCGTCAGCCGTCGCGGACACGAGACCTTGGGAATCTTGTTTCTGGGCCCCCCAACCAAGGCGCCATTGCGGAAATTCTGAAACCGCTTGGTTCAGGTTACAATCCGATGGGTCTCCGCATGAAGCGGAGGAAGACGACGTTGTGGAGGGGAGAGACAGGCCAAACGCGGCAGCTTTTGGAATAACAGGGACCAAGGTCAAGTCCCGCGCCCGTCAAGTCTCCCGCGTCAGCCGCTTGTCCAGATAATCCGCGCACAACTTTGTCAGGTCTTCGATCTTGTCCTGGAAAAAGTGGTTGGCGTTGGGAATCACCTTGTGCTCGATGGTGATGCCTTTTTGGGTCTTGAGTTTTGATACCAGCGTGTGCACGGCTTCGGGCGACGTCACCGTGTCCTTGTCGCCATTCACAAACAGGCCCGATGCCGGGCATGGTGCCAGAAACGAAAAATCATAATGCTTGGCCAGAGGTGCGATGGAAATGAACCCGGAAATTTCCGGCCTCCGCATCAGCAGTTGCATGGAAATCCATGCGCCGAAAGAAACACCGGCGATCCAGCAGATTTTCGATTCCCTGTTGTAGGCCTGCAACCAATCCAGCGCTGACGCGGCGTCCGAAAGTTCGCCAGCGCCATTGTCAAACATGCCCTGGCTTCGCCCGACGCCACGGAAATTAAAGCGCATCACGGAAAAACCGCGCGTCTGGAACATGCCGTAAAGTGAGTGGACGATGGGATTATTCATCGTGCCACCAAATGTTGGGTGGGGGTGCAGCAGAATGGCAACCGGGGCACCCGTGGCCTTGGCCTGGTGATAGCGCCCTTCGATGCGCCCTGCCGGGCCGTTAAAGATAACTTCTGGCATGATCTTCCTTGTGGGTTCAGCCCTGTGGGACTGAAGATTTAATTGACTCGGGCGCTCGGGTTTCCTATCTCTCAGTTTAGAATAATTCCAAATTGGGACGGTTGAGGCCAAGCCAGTACAGGCTTGCGGCTTTAGCACGGGGCGGGGGGCAAAAAGCAAGCCTTTCGTCAACACTTACAGGGTTTTGGCCGATGAAAATGAGCACCAAAGGGCGTTATGCCGTGATGGCGATGATCGATATCGGTCAGAACGCCACCGGCTTGCCCGTATCGCTCAACGAAATTGCCGAAAGGCAGGACATCAGCCAGGAGTATCTGGAACAGCTTTTCGGCAAGCTCCGCCGCGCTGGATTGGTCAACTCCACCCGTGGTCCCGGCGGCGGCTACATGCTGGCCAAATCCCCGGCAGACATCGCATTGTCAGAAATCATCCTGGCCGTTGACGAACCGCTGCGCGTTACCCGTTGCGAAGGTGATGCGGTTGAAGGCTGTGTGCGTGGCGAGAAATGCTGCGCCCACGACCTCTGGGCCTCACTCGGACGCCAGATGATGTATTTCCTTGAGTCAGTCACGCTCGAAGACGTGGTGCAAAACCGCAATCTGGCACTTGCCGCTTCGATCAAGCAAACCAAAGACCGCTCACCGGCCCGGAGCGTGGCATGAGAACCTACCTCGACCATAACGCCACAAGCCCGCTTCGCCCTGACGTGAAGGCGGCGATGGTTGCGGCCATGGACGTGGGTGGCAACCCCTCCTCCATTCACCATGAAGGCCGCAGCGCACGCAAACTCATGGACGATGCCCGCGAGAAGATCGCGTTTGCAGTTGGCTGCCTGCCGCAGATGATCGCGTTTACAGGCGGCGGCACCGAAGCCAACACAATGGCGTTGCGCGGTGTGGCGGCCGAACGCATTCTGGTTTCAGCCATTGAACACCCTTGCGTGCTCGACGCCGCCAAAGCGACAGGAAAAACTGTTGAGATCATTCCCGTCGATGATCAGGGGCGTGTCAGTACGGCGGTGCTCGATAAGATGATCATCGGTCCCAACAATCTTGTATCGGTCATGCTCGCCAACAATGAAACCGGTGTCACGCAGGATATGCAGGCCATCGCCGCAGTAACCCGCGCCAAGGGTGCGCTGCTGCATATTGATGCTGTGCAGGCCTTTGGCAAGCTGCGCGTCAACTTCGGTCTGCTCGGTTGCGACATGCTCACCATCGCCGCCCACAAGGCCGGTGGCCCAAAAGGCATCGGAGCATTGATCGTGCGGGATGGTTTGGTTGTCGAACCATTGCTTGTCGGTGGCGGCCAGGAATTGCGCCGCCGTGCCGGCACAGAAAACATCACGGCCATTGCAGGCTTCGGCGCGCTGGCGCAATTGCCGCTTGTCGAAACCTTTGAACTTACTGACACGTTGCAAGACGGCCTTGCCGATTGCATTGTTTTCAGTGACCGCCGCGAACGCCTGTCCAACACAACGTGCTTCGCCTATCCCGGCATGAAAGCCGAAACACTTTTGATGAATTTCGATCTCGCTGGCATCGCCGTGTCATCAGGCTCCGCCTGCTCATCCGGCAAGGTCGCGCGCTCACACGTGCTCAGCGCCATGGGTGTCGCAGCCGAAATCTCAAGCGCGGCCATCCGCGTATCGTTGGGGTGGAACACATCAGAGGCAGACGTGATCCGCTTCCTCACTGTTTGGAATGAATTGAAGGAAAAGGCGTTAACACGCCGTGCAGCATAATGGCAGACGAAGAAACAATCGAATTGGTGCGCGGCATTGATGTCGATAAATACAAATATGGCTTCGAGACAGACATCGAAAGCGAATACGCGCCCAAGGGCCTGAACGAAGATATCGTCCGCTATATCTCGGCCAAAAAGAACGAGCCGCAATGGATGCTGGATTGGCGGCTTGAGGCTTACCGCGTCTGGCTGCACATGACAGAGCCAACATGGGCCAAGGTCAGCTTTCCTAAAATTGATTTTCAGGATCTGCATTATTACGCGGCCCCCAAATCCACACCCTCACCCAAGTCATTGGATGAAGTCGATCCCAAACTTCTGGAAACTTATGCCAAGCTCGGCATTCCGCTGAAGGAACAGGAAATTCTCGCTGGCGTAAAGAAGGACGTAGGCCCGCGTCTTGATGATGAAGGAAATGTAATCCCCGAAACCCGCATCGCCGTTGATGCTGTGTTCGACTCCGTCTCCGTCGTCACCACCTTCAAAGACGAATTGAAAAAGCACGGCGTGATTTTTTGCTCCATTTCGGAAGCGTTGAAAGAACACCCGGAACTTGTGCGCCAATATCTCGGCTCCGTCGTCCCGCAGTCAGACAACTTTTACGCAGGCCTCAACTCAGCTGTCTTTTCCGACGGCTCCTTCGTTTACGTTCCACCCGGTGTCCGCTGCCCGATGGAGCTGTCAACATATTTCCGCATGAACGCCAAAAACACCGGCCAGTTCGAACGCACATTGATCATCGCCGACAAAGGCTCATACGTGAGCTACCTCGAAGGCTGCACCGCACCGACGCGTGACGAAAGCCAACTGCATGCCGCAGTCGTGGAATTGATCGCACTGGATGATGCCGAAATCAAATACTCCACGGTGCAGAACTGGTATCCCGGCGATGCCGAGGGCAAAGGTGGTGTTTATAACTTCGTCACCAAGCGCGGTGACTGCCGGGGCAAACGCGCCAAGATTTCCTGGACGCAAGTGGAAACCGGTTCCGCCATCACCTGGAAATATCCATCCTGCATTCTGCGCGGCGATGAATCTCGCGGCGAATTTTATTCCATCGCCATCTCCAACGGCCGCCAGCAGGTGGACAGCGGCACCAAGATGATTCATTTGGGCAAAAACACCTCCAGCCGCATCGTCTCCAAGGGCATCGCAGCGGGCAGAAGCGACAATACCTATCGCGGGCTGGTGTCAGCACATAGGAAGGCGCTGAACGCAAGAAACTTCACGCAATGTGACTCCCTGCTGATCGGCGACAAATGCGGCGCCCACACCGTGCCCTACATCGAGAGCAAAACCAGCACCGCGCAATTCGAACACGAGGCCACAACCTCAAAAATCTCCGACGACCAGATGTTCTATTGTCAGTCCCGTGGGCTGTCGCAGGAGGAGTCAGTTGCCCTCATAGTCAACGGCTTCGTGCGCGACGTGCTGCAACAACTGCCAATGGAATTCATGGCGGAGACACAGAAATTGATAGGTATCAGCCTTGAGGGCAGTGTAGGTTGATAGGTAGTTACTTTTTTCTTGACAGGTTGTTGTTTGATAGTTATATAACTCTCCGAAGGAGAGAAGAATCATGAATTTCGAAGAGATCACAAAAGGGCTGAGCACCAAGTCCGAAAAAATCCGCACCCTTGGTCGCAAGGGGGTGCCGACGGCTGACATAGCGCGGCATTTGGGGATCAGGTATCAGCACGCGAGAAATGTGCTTGTTGATGCGGGATTGCAGAATGGCGGCTTGGCTGAGGAAATGCCAGCACTTGAGACCAAAATGATGCCTCCGGTAAAGTCTTCGGCTCCGGTGCCATGGGATTGGAATTTTGCGTGGGCAGAAGTTGGGCCTGATGGAACAGTGAAGTTGCCCGAAAAGCTGATGGTTGCAACTGGAATGGTGCCGGGCAGTGTTGTGCATATCTGCTATGCTAATGACTGTCTCGAAGTGATGACCGAAGAGAGCGCGCTCCGCCGTGCTCAAGCACTGGCCGCGTCTGTCAAGCAGGATGGCGGGTCTGTCGTGGATGAATTTCTGCTGGAGAGACGCGAGGAAGCGAGGCGGGTGGACGTGCGGTTCGATAGATTGGCGCGGGAAGCCGCCGCCATGGATGTAGCGAATGAGAAAACCCAATGAGTGTGGCCGTGCTTGATAGTTCGGCGGTGCTTGCCGTCATTTTGAATGAGCCCGGGGCGGAATTCGTCAAGGCACTGACGTCGTCGCAACGGGTTATCTCAGCAGTCAATTTTGAGGAAGTGCGGACCAAGCTGATAGATCGAGGAATGCGTCCGCATGATGCGCTGGTGGCATTCAGCAAAATGCGTTTGCAAATCGAGGCTTTTACAGATGCTGATGCTGTGATGGCGTCTGAACTTCGAACTTTGACGAAGGATGCTGGTCTCTCGCTGGGAGACCGCGCCTGCCTCGCACTTGGGCAAAAGTTGAACGCTGTGGTGGTTACAGCTGACCGGATCTGGAAAGAGCTGCAAGTGCAAGTGCAGGTGGAGCTGATACGATGAGCAGACAAAAGCACACCACAACTTCAATTGGATTGGATGGGGTTTCAGTCCGGTGGTGGCACGAGAACCGAAAAGGATGAAACTTCACAACAGCGAAGTATCTCTCCCTAAAACTGCTGTTGCAGTTTTCAACCAATGAGAAAGAATTGAAATGCTCGAAATCAAAAATCTCCACGTCCGCCTTGCTGACGAACAACGTGAAATTCTCAAAGGACTCACCCTTACGGTGAAGGCCGGTGAAGTGCATGCCATCATGGGGCCGAATGGGTCTGGCAAATCCACGCTGTCCTATGTGCTGTCAGGCCGCGCAGGTTATGAGGTCACAGATGGTTCTGTCACCTACAAGGGTGAAGACCTTCTCGACATGTCGCCGGATCAACGCGCCGCCAAGGGCGTGTTCCTCGCCTTCCAATACCCCATCGAAATTCCGGGTGTGGCCACCATGCAATTCCTGAAAGTTGCCGCCAACGCCCAACGCAAGGCACGTGGCGAAAAGGAATATGCGATTCCGGAATTCATGAAACTGGTGAAGGCCAAGGCGGCGGCGCTCAACGTCAACCAAGACATGCTGAAGCGGCCCGTCAATGTCGGCTTCTCCGGCGGCGAAAAGAAGCGTGCGGAAATCCTGCAGATGGCGGTGCTTGAACCATCGCTCTGCGTACTCGATGAAACCGACTCCGGTCTCGACATCGATGCACTGCGCGTGGTGGCCGATGGTGTGAATGCACTGCGCTCACCAGACCGCGCCATGATCGTCATCACCCATTATCAGCGCCTACTCGAATACATCGTGCCCGACAAAGTGCACGTCCTCTCCGACGGTGCCATAATCAAGACCGGTGGCAAGGAATTGGCGCTTGAACTCGAAGCCCATGGCTATGCCGATATCGTTGGTAAAGCTGCATGAACATGGTTGTTGCCAACACGGCTGCAGAAGAAGCGTTGGGCGTAAAACTCCCTTCGCGCCGCGATGAGGACTGGAAGTGGACAGACCTCAAACGACTGGTCGAACGCGTCTACATCGCAGTTGAAGCGCCAACGGCCAAGGCGGTTGACGCGTTGGTCAAATCCGCTCCGCTTGCGAAAGTGGCGGCGGAACGTGTTGTGATCGTCAACGGCGTTTATGACGCCAAGCGCTCCAAACTCACCGGCCTGAAAATTGCGAACTCCGCTCCTGTCATCACGATTGAAGATGCGTTACTGACACTCAATGGCAAGCTCAACGCCAAAGCCGTGTCGCTGTCTTTCTCTGGCAACATCGACACGCCTGTTGAAGTCCTGCACGTGTCATCGGGCGATGGCGCCGCCATCGCCAGCCGCCTGCACATCACTGTCGCCGCAGACTCCGCAGCCACTGTGATCGAAACGTTCGTGGGCGACGGCGAATACTTGCACAACCCCGTGACAACCATAGACATTGACAAGGGTGGCAAGCTCGACCGCGTAAAAGTGGAAACCGAGTGCGCCAGGGCGCAACACCTCTCCCACATCATCGTGTCACTGGACGCCCGCGCCATCTTCAATGATTTCACGTTCACTTCCGGTGCCACACTCTCGCGCCAAAACGGCAACGTGATTTTCAACGGCGAATACGCGAACGCCCACTTGGCAGGGTCTTATCTGCTCAGCGGAAAACAACACGTCGACACCCGTCTCATTGTTGATCACGCAGTGCCCCACTGCACATCGCGTGAACTTTTCAAATGCGTGATGAACGGCCAGTCCCGTGGCATCTTCCAGGGCAAAGTCATCGTGCGCAAAGACGCGCAGAAAACCGACGGCAAACAATCCTCCCACGCATTGCTGTTGTCCGACACCGCCGAATTC
The DNA here is from genome assembly GCA_031430795.1 of Hyphomicrobiales bacterium. Taxonomy (GTDB): domain Bacteria; phylum Pseudomonadota; class Alphaproteobacteria; order Rhizobiales; family Aestuariivirgaceae; genus Aestuariivirga. The sequence goes on along the minus strand of JANPCE010000040.1, from coordinate 23,393 downwards.
GACGCCAAACCCGAACTTGAAATCTATGCCGATGATGTCGTGTGTGGACATGGTACAACCTGTGGAGACCTGAACGGGGATCACCTGTTCTATCTCCAATCACGCGGCATCCCGGAAGCGCAAGCCCGCGCCATGCTGGTGGAAGCATTTGTGGATGAGGCCGTTGAAACTGTTGAAAATGAAACCGTGCGCAAAGCCTTGATTGCGCTGGTGCATGAGAGGATGAATTGACCTACGACATCACCAAAATCCGATCTGACTTCCCCATCCTCGCCCGCGAGGTTTATGGCAAGCCGCTGGTTTACCTTGACAACGCCTCATCTGCGCAAAAGCCTAAAGCTGTTCTCGACGCGATGATGAACAGCATGGCGGCGGAATATGCCAATGTGCATCGCGGTCTGCATTTCCTGTCCAACGCGGCGACACAGGCTTTCGAGGACGCGCGCGAGTCCGTGCGCCGTTTCATCAACGCGCCGTCGAAAGATCAAATCATTTTCACCCGCAATGCCACAGGTGCCATCAACTTGGTCGCGCAAAGCTTTGGCAATATGGCCATCAAGGAAGGTGATGAGATTGTGCTCTCGATCCTTGAGCACCACTCCAACATCGTGCCGTGGCACTACCACCGTGAGCGGCGTGGCGCAGTGATCAAATGGGCACCCATCGATGATGACGGCAATTTCCTCATTGATGAGTATGAAAAACTGCTCAGCCCACGGACGAAAATTGTCGCCATCACCATGATGTCAAACGCGCTCGGCACAGCGACACCGATCAAAGAAATCATCCGCCTTGCTCATGATCGCGGCATTCCTGTTCTGGTTGATGCCAGCCAGAGTGCGGTGCATGGCAATGTTGACGTGCAAGACCTCGATGCTGACTTCCTCGTCTTCACCGGCCACAAAACCTATGGCCCCACCGGCATCGGCGTTCTCTACGGCAAGGCAGATCTCCTCAAAAAAATGCCGCCTTACGAAGGCGGCGGAGAAATGATTTCCGAAGTCACCATGGAAGGCGTGACCTATAATGATCCGCCCCACCGCTTCGAAGCGGGCACCCCCGCCATCGTCGAAGCCATCGGCCTCGGCGCGGCATTGGACTACATGCAAGGGATCGGCCTCGACGCCATCGCCACCCATGAGTTGGCATTGCATGACCACGCCATGGAGCGCCTGTCACGCATCAATTCCCTCCGCATCTTCGGGAGGGCAAAGCACAAGGGCCCCATCATCTCCTTCACCATGGAAGGTGCCCATGCCCATGACGTGGCCACGGTGATTGATCGCCAAGGTGTTGCCGTCCGCGCGGGCACGCATTGCACGCAGCCGCTGCTGCAACGCTTCGGCGTCACAGCCACGTGCCGCGCCTCATTTGCCATGTACAACACCCATGAAGAGGTGGATAAACTGGCGGATGCTTTAATTGCAGCGCAGAGGATATTCGGATGACCGAAACCACCGCCGACAATGCTCCCAACCCCTCCGCCATTCCAGCGGAAGAACTGGCGCGCCTCACCGACGACATCGTGGCTGCGGTGAAAACCGTTTACGACCCTGAAATCCCCGTCGATATCTATGAACTTGGCCTCATCTACAAAGTCGATATCGACGACGACCGCAACGTCGCCATTGAAATGACGCTGACCGCCCCCGGCTGCCCCGTGGCCGGAGACATGCCGGGTTGGGTTGACAACGCCGTCTCCTCAGTCCCCGGCGTCCAATCCGCCAAAACCACCATCACCTTCGATCCGCCATGGGACCATTCCCGCATGTCTGAGGAAGCGCGCATGGCGCTCAACATGTGGTGATCCGTACACTGATCATCGCGGGCGCAATTGTGGCTTCTGCCGCAACGGCACAGGCGCGTGAAGAATGCTATGGCACGTGGCCGGGCTATGCGGGCATCGAGAATCTGCGGCTTGCCACAGTCAACCCTGCCAAGGCGTTCTTCCACGGCGCCGACGAAAAACCCACCACGGCCTATGTGCTGAAAGGCGATGAGCTGCTGGTGTTTGAGACTGAAGGCGCTTTCGTCTGCGCGGCATTTGTTTCCCGCAAAGGCGATTTCACCTCCGGCTGGTTGAAATCAGATGTCCTGACACTACACGATGTGACGGCGCCGAAACTAGAGGATTGGCTGGGCGACTGGAACAGCACCAAGTGGCAAAACCTGACCCTCAGCAAGGGGAAACAACCGGGCTGGATTCACGTCTCAGGCGAAGCCTATTGGGCCATGAGCGAGGAAAACGCGCGAAACGGTGCACTGCATGAAGGCAGCGTGGATGGCGAAGGTCCCCTTGAAAACGGCCAGGTCGGTTTCACCCAGATGAACGACGAAAGCTACAAACCCTGGTCCGAAGCCGCCAAGGACGCTTATGACTGCGCCATCCTTGTGAAAGTGCTCAGCCGCAACTATCTTATGGCGGAAGACTCCGGCAATTGTGGCGGAGCCAATGTTCGCTTCACTGGTTTCTATGCCAGAGGCAAGGTTCCATTCGAATGACACCAACACCCCGCCCCCGACCACAAATCCTGTCGATGACGGACGCGGCTGCCGCCCGTGTCCGCGAACTCATGGCCAAGGACGAAGGTGTTGGCCTTCGCGTCGGCGTCAAAAACGGCGGCTGTGCCGGCATGGAATACACCATGGAATGGGCGAAAGAGCAAAAGCCCTTCGATGAAGTGGTTGAGGTCCAGGGTGCGAAAGTCCTGATCGAAGCCAAGGCCTTGATGTTCCTGCTCGGCACGCAGATGGATTATCAGACCAGCGTTCTGAAATCCGGCTTCGTCTTCAACAACCCCAACCAAATCTCCGCTTGCGGTTGCGGCGAAAGTGTTGAGATCAAACCAGCGGAAATGCCCGCCGTTTAAGCGGGGCAGCCATCTGCTTTTCGGGTGGCTCAGACCTGCTTCGTCTCCTATTGCTCTTTGAAGGAGATTCAACTTGCAACACTCAAACGCACCGGCCGCTGACGCACAAAGCTGGGCTTTGCTGCTTTTACTCTCGCTGATCTGGGGAGGCTCCTTCCTTTTCGTCGGCATCGCCATCAAGGAACTGCCGCCACTGCTCATTGTGTTGGCCCGCGTTGCCATGGCCGCTGCGATTCTCATTCCTTTTCACTTGCTTTTCCAGGGCCCGCTCCCGCGCGATGCCAGAACGTGGATATCCTGCGGCGGCATGTCCGTGATGAACAACGTCTTGCCATTCACTGCGATTGCATGGGGCCAGCAATATATCGAGAGCGGCCTTGCGTCTGTCATCAACGCAACCACACCCATGTTTGCTGTTGCATCGCTCGCCCTCTTTGGCATGGAACCGATGACGATGCGTAAAATCATTGGCATCATCGTCGGCATCATCGGTGTGATTGTTTTGCAGGGTGCAGACTTCCAAAACCTTGGGCCACAAATGCTTGGCATTCTCGCTGTTGTCTTTGCGTCAGTCTGCTACGGCGTCTCATCGCCCTGGTCGAAAAAACGTCTCATGGGCATTCCTCCGTTGACAACAGCAACATGCCAACTGACAATCTCTGCATTGATCATGGCTACAATTGTTGGTCTCTTCGCCGAACCTTCGCATTACGCATCAGCCAGCAGTCAAACATGGTTGGCACTGGTCTTGCTCGCGGCCCTTTCAACCTCTTGCGCCTATCTGCTTTTCTTCCGCATCATCCAGCGCGCAGGTCCGGCCTTTGTGTCTCTGGTCACCATGGTGATTCCCATTTCGGCAATTGCATTGGGCTACATTTTCCTGGGCGAACGGCTTGATACCCATGAGTTCATCGGTGCAGCCGTCATTGGCTTGGCGCTCATTATCATTGATGGTCGGTTGCTGAAAAGACTCGGCCTCAACTTGGCATGACGATGACGCCACCGGACATGGGTTGTGGCACACCCGTCGTGCCAGGAAAACTGATGGGCAGTCCTTTCAGGCAACGCACGGCCAGATAGGCCCACGCCTCCGCTTCCATGGAGTCTCCGTTGAACCCATGGTCATCCGCCGACGCGAGATTCGGCAGCAGATCGGACAGCGCCTTCATGATCGCCCGGTTGTGACGACCGCCACCGCAGATCACCCATGCCTTTGGCTCACGTGGCATTTGCCTGCTCGCTAGTGCGATGCTGCGCGCTGTCACGGCAACGAGTGTGGCTGCACCATCCTGCAACGACAACCCTTGAAGTGAAATGTTTGCAAAGCTGTTGCGGTCAAGAGACTTTGGCGCAGCCTGTTCAAAGTATCCATCACCGAGAAATTGTGCGACTGATGCCTCATCGACTTTCCCAGACAAGGCAACTGCCCCACCCTCATCGCGCGCCGTGCCAGTATGCCTCTTCATCCAATCATCAAGCAGCGCGTTTCCTGGCCCCGTATCAAATGCCACCAACCCGCCATCATCACCAACCCACGTCACATTGGCCACACCTCCAATGTTGACGAAAGCCAACGGTCTTTCCGAGATCATCGAAGCCAGCGCAGCGTGATAGACCGGAACCAGCGGCGCACCCTGCCCGCCTGCCGCAACGTCCGAGGCGCGCATGTCATAGACGACTGAGATGCCGATGGACTGCGCCAACGAAATGCCGTCACCCAGTTGCACCGTCAACTTGCGCTCTGGCCGGTGAATGACAGTTTGACCGTGAAATCCCACGAGATCAATTTGAGAAGCCTTCACGTCAAAGACTTTAAGCGCCGCCTGCACCGCGTCCCCATGCCATCCCGTCAACAGGTTCTCAGTCTTATACAGAATGCCTGAGCGATCATCCCGGACTTTCACACGCACCGATTCCGCCAGCGCCTGCTGCAACAGTGCGCGTTGCTCCTCACTGTATGGAACCGTCAACCACGACCCGCGCTCAACCCGCATGACGCCGTCCGTTTCAATCAGTGCAACATCGATCCCGTCCAATGACGTGCCGCTCATCAATCCCAGTGCCCGATAGAGTTTTGACACGCCATGCCCCGTTCATTATGAGCGGATCATCATGACCAAGCTCAATTCCGATTTCCTCAACATCCTCACCTCCAGGGGTTTCATCCACCAGTGCTCTGATCTCACGGGATTGGACGCCCTTGCCGCGAAGCAGGATGTCATTGCTTATATCGGATTCGATTGCACCGCACCTTCCCTTCATGTGGGGTCCTTGGTCCAGATCATGATGCTGCACTGGCTGCAACAATCCGGCAACAAACCCATCGTCCTCATGGGCGGCGGCACCACCCGCGTGGGCGATCCGACGGGCAAGGACGAGAGTCGCAAGATTCTTACGCTGGAAGACATTGAAAACAACAAGCGCGGGATACAATCTGTTTTCTCCAGGTTCTTGAACTTCGGTTCGGGAAAGTCCGACGCCATGATGGTCGACAATGCTGAATGGCTGACCAGGCTCAACTACATCGACATGCTCCGTGACATCGGCAAGCACTTCTCCGTCAACCGCATGATGGCGATGGATTCGGTGAAGCTGCGCCTTGAGCGCGACCAGGAACTCTCCTTCATCGAATTCAACTACATGATCCTGCAAGGCTACGACTTTGTGGAGTTGGCGCGCCGCTATGGCACCAACCTGCAGATGGGGGGCTCCGATCAATGGGGCAACATCATCACCGGCATGGACCTCGGCCGCCGCATGGGCACAGGACAACTTTACGCGTTGACGACTCCGCTGATCACGTTGTCATCGGGTGCCAAGATGGGGAAGTCCGCGTCGGGTGCTGTCTGGCTCAACGCCGACATGCGCAGCCCCTATGAGTACTGGCAGTTCTGGCGCAACACTGAAGATGCAGATGTGGGCCGCTTCCTCAAGCTGTTCACAACGCTTCCACTGGATGAGATCGCAAAGCTCGAAGCTTTGCAAGGATCGGAGATCAACGAAGCGAAGAAAGCATTGGCGAATGCGGCAACAACCTTGCTGCATGGAAAGGCCATTGCGGAAGATGCAGCTGATACTGCGCGCAAGACTTTTGAAGAAGGTGCGTCTGCGACAGGTCTGCCAACGATTGCGCTTGAATTGCCCTGCGGTATTCTTGCGGCTTGTGTCGCCGCCGGCTTCGCCAATTCCAATGGTGAAGCCAAACGGGCGATTCAAGGTGGCGGCATTCGCGTGAATGACGAAGCTGTGACGGATGAAAAGAGAGAACTGGCTGTTGATGATTTGTCCGTAGACGGATCAATAAAACTGTCGATGGGAAAGAAGAAGCATGTGCTGGTGAGAGCGGGTTAGCCAAAACATCTCCCTTGCGCCGAAGGCGTGAGGGAGATAAAACTAATTCCCGGCACTCGCCCGTTTGGCACTGCCCCGGCAGGCATTCTGCTCATATTCAAACAGTTTGCGGAAAACGCCCGGCGCAATGAACGACAATGGATTGATCTGGTATTTGGGTTTGGCGATTGATCCGCCCATGGCATAGGTCAACCCCAACACACCTTCGCCTTTTCCGCCTGTAAAAATGTCGCCAAGCAATGGAATTTCACTGAGCGCCCGGTTCAGGCCATGCAGTGGAAAATAGGCGCCCGTGATGTCGATGGCGCCATCCTTCTTGCGGATCAGGCCATTGGCGGTGAAGCCAATTTCCGGTCCGCGCAAACTTACCTTGCACAGCCGCACAAATTCCCCGTCAGTGGTGAATGGAAGTTCAAGCTTCTTGAATGTCACGCCATCAACTCGGGGGCCGGATTTTTTGGGCCGGCCACGATCGTCGAGTTCCGCCAGCGCCGCTTCATTGCGCACGGAAAAGCGCTTCAGCGAAAGCAATCCGTTGCGGATGGGCGATCCCGGCGCATTCGACATCAGCGCATAGAACTCCATCTCTCCACCAGCGATTTTTGAATAGAAGTTCGAGGCGCGGATGGCGGCCCCGCCATCGCTCGTGAAGATCCGCATTTCCCGTCCACCATCCGTCGGCGACACGCGAATGGTGAGTGGCAAACCACTTTCAAACTCACCCTCTATGGAAGCGGTTGTGATCTGGTTGCCACGCGTGACGAACGTTCCCTTCACATTGCGAAGCGTCTCGCCGCGATGCGCTGTCACCGCCTTCATACGGGCGTTGACGATGAACTTGGCTCCCTTCGATGAACCGTTGCCGGCGCCCTGCCCGTCGGACTTGGCGGGCGAAATCAGGTTCTTGATGTAGGGCCGCGCATCAAAGGTGTTGCCAGACAATGTGAGAGACATGCCATCGTCGGAGGGTTCGAGCCTTGCCGAAAACACGTCATCCTCGCTCAACCGGATTTCATCCATGTCGATCACGCGGAAACCGCCGGGCTTGAGTTTGACTTGCCCGCGCAGCCGCAGGCCCTTGCCATCCAGTTTCAAATCCTGGACGGTGCGATTGCCATTGCCCTCATCAACAATCCGGAAAGTGGCACGTGTCCCTTTCACGGCAAGCCTTGACCATCCGGCCGCCGCAACCTTCATCGGCACATCGGAAAGATCGGCTTCTATGTCAATGGTGCGGTCAGCACCTTCACCCAGAATGACTGCCTTGACCGGAATATCACCTGAAAGATATTCCTCAAGCTTGATGCCAAATTTGGCGCGCAGCTTTGCGTCAACGATGGTTTCAACCTCTGCCCGCAACACACCGCCCTTGCGCGGCTTCTCCCAGAAAATCTGTGCTGGCACACCATTCAGTTTGGCCGGACCAGCCACGCTGATGGACTCAGGTTTCACCGCAACAGTGAAATCACCGCCTGTCAAATCCACACCTTGCATGACTGACTTGAGTTCAGTGTCGATCAATTTCACGTCTGTTGTAATTTTGACTTCCGAACGCGGCACACCTTTGACCAGCGGGAATTTCAGGCCGATGTTGACTTCGCCCCTGCCGCCAATTTTAGGCAGCTTGTCCATTTCACCTGTCGCCAATTTCAGATCGGGATGCGATGCGAATTCGAGAAGTGCCGGAACACCACCGGAGACATCAAAGGAAAACGTGCCGGGGGCTGCACCCGACAACAGCCGCGTTGTGGAGAACGTGCCTTTGTCCACTTGCACCTTGGCACCGGATTCGTTTGCAACGAATCCGGTGTCGATGGTGAGCGTGAAGACGTCATCCTTCAAACGGGCATTGCCGCTGGCCTGTTGCAAAACCGGAAGGCCCTTGAAATAGGTGCTCTGCACACCGGCCATGTTGAATTGCAAATCCACCACGTTTGACGGCAACTGCTTGTTGGCTTGCGCGTTTGCCAAAACGTTGGGCGGAAAATTGACTTGGAAAGTGCCATCGGTGATGCGGCCCTTCTGCACATTGTCGGTGATCCAGGCCCGCGTCTTCGGTGTCAACACCGGTGGCCAGAGTTTTTTCAGCAACCCCGCAGAAACATCACGCATGCGCCCAGCAACATTTATGCCGGGAGATTTTTCACCGCCCGTGATGATGCCCCGAAGCCGCACACCCGTATTTGACGACAGCACAACCAGATCACTGATGTCGAGGCGCTGCTGCTCCATTGACGCTTCGCCCGCAAACTCCACCTTGTCCACGAACAGGTCATCACCTTCACCGACAGGGTTGACACGGGCGTTGTCGGACTTGAGCTTGAAGGCAATGGCCGTGAGTCTTCCATCTTCCGCACGCTTTGGCGTGAAGGTGCCGCGGACATCGGCGCGCAGGCCTTCGAGGAGGATGGAAGACTCGGTGATTTCCAACGGCGCGTTTTCGCCGTTGTAAGCAATGCGCATGGAGGCTTCAGCCACCTCGATGGATTTCGCCAGATAGTCTGGAAGGCCGACTTGGCCCTTGCCTGCAAACAGCTCGCCGCCGGCCTTGGTGATTACGCCACTCTCGGCAATCTCGATTTCCATGTGACCTGAAAACGGCAGTGATACCCGCGCGAACTGCGAGAGCGCAAAAACATTGTCGGCCACACTGGCCAACACCAGGTTTTCGATTGCAACATTGGCGGTGTAATTGCGCTGCGAGCGCCGATAGGTGGCAGACGCTTCGAGTTTCCACGGTTCACCACCGCTGTTCACGCTGGCCTTGGCCGCCAACACAAAGCCTGATCCCACGCGCTTGAAAGCAAGGTCGGCTTGCGGTGCAATCCACGTGGCATCATTGGCCTCATCAAAAAACTTCAAGGCACCGCGGCTGATGCGGACTTCTTCCAATTTTGACAAGGCACCTTCTTCGCCACCTTGGTCGAGCAGCGCCAGAAGTTTGCTGCCGGACAACGGCGGTGCTGTTTTTTCCGGCACGGGCGGCGCTTCTGCAGCATCGGGATTTGTCAGTTCCAATTCATCCACAAAAATTTCCTGCTCCGGGTTTGCGGCAACGGCTTCAATGCCAAGTGACACCGAACCATCCAAATTCCTCCGTGCACTGACCTTCGGGCCGATCAACTCGAGCGAGATCACGGACACAACACCGCGCAGCAGCCGCGCCTTGTCCAGCGTCACACCGGCTTTTGGGGCACTGGCCAGCACATCGCCATCAGGCCCGTAAAGCACGATGTTGCGCGTCCTGACACTGGGCGTCCGGGTTTCAGGGTCAAGTTCGATTTCAGCGTCACCCAGCTTGATGCGAAGCCCGCCGAGTTGGCTGTTGATCGCCTGCTCGATCGATGATCCCAAGAAGGCCAGCGACACCGGCCCTTGCGACAGCCGCCAGTAACCAGCGGCCAAGGCAACCACTAGTATACCAAGCACCCAAAGGAGGCTCAGCAGCGTAATCCTGAAGGCTCTGCGCGTCACCGTCCCTGCTCGCTCCCCGATTGTGGCGGAATCATAATTGGCGTCATTTTGATTTTAGCGGTTTTATCCACAGTTTGTCAGTGCCAAAGGCCAGCAAAGCTTGGCCAAAGCAAGGCAGCCTCAAATCCCGCGTGACAGGGCTGACTGGCGCGTCTAAGTTCCGCCACTGTTTCGGGGTGCATGGCTTGCGGGACGCGTAATTCGAGGGGGCGAAGGAACTTGGTTGGCGTTCAACCCTTGTTCATTGCGGTACATGATGCTGTTCGGGCGCAACAAAAAGAGACAACCACCGGCGGCACCGCGTCCGCCCGCAGTCGATCCGTCGTTTATCGGTCGCAACTGCTTTTTCGAAGGCCAGATCAGCTGCGAGGGCGAAATGCACATTGATGGCCAGGTGCGCGGGCAAGTGCGCGCCGCAGTCTGTGTGATCGACAGGCATGGGACGGTTTTTGGCAATATCCACGCCGATGTGATCCACATCAGGGGCCGCGTGACGGGCCCCATCCAGGGCGGCTCGGTGTTTGTCTATGCAGGAGCGCACATCGAAGGCGATGTCTTCAACGAGCAGATCAGCATCGAGCCCGGCGCCTTTGTCGACGGCGCCATCCGCCGGAATCCGGCCCGCCAACAGGCCCCGGCTGCGCAGAATCCCGGAACCTCCGAACTGAAATCCGCCGCCAAGGGCTTGCGCATCGTCGCATCAGACAAGTGATTTCAATCACTTACACGATTTTTTCATAAACAGGAAAATAACTGTTGACACCGCGCTGTGGATCAGGTAGTTTTTGAGACAATCCACACATGGGCCGGAAATTTCACCGGCCCATTTCATTTTGACCAACCCGCCCCGCAAGGCGGGTTTTTTCATGGGAGAACCTGATGTTCGCAATATTCCGTTTTCTTTTGCATCGCGGTGCAATTTTCACTTGCACGTTGTGCCTAATTGTAATCAGCTTGTTTTCAGATGCGGCCATCCAAAACAACTTCCGTGGGGAACACACCATGATTTCACGTCGTCACCTGATCACATCCACTGCCGCCCTGGCCGCAACGGCCGCTTTACCCGCTTCTGCCTTCGCCAAGGCACCCATGCTCGGCATCGCACCTGCCAACGTCCACCGCTATAAGATCGGCGGTTTTGAAGTGACCGCCATCCGCGACGGCCAGGTCACACTCGACCAGCCCTGGACGGTGTTTGGCGAAAACCAAAAACCTGAACGCGTTCAAAAGACGGCGGCGTTTCACGGCCTGCCGACGGACAAACACACCATCAGCTTCACGCCCGTGATCGTGAACACGGGCAACGAATTGGTGCTGTTCGACACCGGCTGGGGCACGGGCAATCCGGGCCGTGGCACCATGACGGCGTCGCTTGCCGCCGCCGGCTACAGCCTCGACCAGATCGACGTCGTCTGCCTCACCCACTACCACCCCGACCATATGGGCGGGCTGATGGACGGCGACAAACCCGTCTTCCCCAACGCGCGCTACGTGTTCGGTGAAGCCGAAAACAACTTCTGGACCAACGCGGCGCAAGACGCAGGCGGCACCAAGGATTTCTACGCGCTCACCAAAGCCAAGGTGTCACCACTGTTGGCGAAGTCCACCTTCGTGAAGGGTGAAGGCGCTGCCGCCACCGGTATCACCGCTGTCGAAACCTTCGGCCACACACCGGGCCATGTGTCCTATCGCATCGAAAGTGAAGGCAAACAGGCGATGATCACCGGCGACATCTGCAACCACCACATCCTGTCCATGCAAAAACCGAACTGGCACGTGCTGTTTGACATGGACAAGGAAGCGGCCGTCGCCACCAGAAACCGCGTGCTCGACATGCTCGCCACCGACAAGATCGCCATGATCGGCTACCACATGCCGTTCCCTGCGGTGGGTTTTGTGTCGAGGTCAGATACGGGTGGACGGCATTATCATTGGGAGCCTGTGAGTTATCAGTTTACGATGTGAGGGAGAAATGAACCCCTCTTCGGATTTCGAAGAGGGGTTTGGAATATTCAAAAAATCGCAGCTAGAATTGTAAAAAGGACAGTCACATGGACCAAAAAATCTATCCGGGAAAAAGTTGTGGTTGGAGTTGTTTCAGCTGTGACATTGGCAGTGTTAGCATTGCTCTGGAACTCAGTGACCAGCGGAGGTCTGATAAGAATTTTGGGTGGTGCCACAAGTGCCGAGATTACTCATTTGAACAATAAATTTGCCAGCATCGGCACTTCGAGCACTAGCATTGCTTCGCAGACTTCAGGCGTGAATACTTCCGAGAGACTTGACCTAATTCATACGAAATATTCCAAGGTCGAGTGTCAATCTGGCCAATACGTTTCGGGACTAAGGACGTGGGGTGCTACAAAAGGAGGTGGGGTAGGTGATTTGACTGGAATTCAAATCTTTTGCCGACCTGTGCTGCCTACACCGTAATTTTATTGACGAGATGTGCAAAAGAGATGCTTCACTTTTTCTCCCTTGTCGCGGAACGCGATGAGGGAGTGGCCCAGCGGGCCGAGGGAGTGTTTCGGCGGGGCACCTGTCCAAGCCGACACACTCCCTCGGCACTGTGTGCCACTCCCTCACGGCTTCGCCGCAAGGGAGAAAGTATTTCGGTGACACTCCCGGTATCGGCTATCGGTGACAGTGCATTAAATTCACTTTCCCCCTCCGTATCAGGGAGGAGCTGAGGTGAGATCTGGCAGCGCGTACTGAAAAAATAGGAAAAAATAGGGGACGCTTCCCTTTTACTTCCTTGTCGCGCAACGATGAGGGAATCCCCGAAGGGGGAGGGAGTAGATCAACGAGGCACCTGTCCAGGCTGACACACTCCCTCGGCACTGCGTGCCACTCCCTCATCGCGTTCCGCGACAAGAGAGAAAGGCTTTTTGATATCCTCGGCGAATAGGGAACGCTTCCCTGATCTGTTGCCACCTACGCCGCTTCGCGTCTGAACTTGATGCCACCCGTTTTTCGCGCCCGCGCGGCGGGGCGTACGACCACTTCCACATCTCGGCCAAAACTTGTGAGCACGGTCATCAAGCGTTCAATGGAGAAGCCCTTGAATTTGCCGCGCAGCAGGTTTGACAGGTCAGGCTGGGCAATGCCGCACAGCGATGCAGCTTTGGCTTGCGTCAACTTCTTCATCTTCATGAGCCGCGCAATCTCTGTAACGATCTGGGCTTTCAACAGCAATTCACCTGCATTGGGCAAGCCCAAGTCCGCGAATACATTGCCGGATGACTTCTCGAATTTCGGCAGCTTGGCCATGTCAATTGTCTCCCTTGAGATGATGGAGGTGAAGAAGCTCAGCATCCCTGAGCCGGGATGCAACGAGATCAAGTTCTTGTTTCGGCGTCCCAACGCCGGATTTGGATTTCTTCTGAAAGGCGTGCAACACATAAATGCCTGTGGTAAAACGAACGGTGTAGATGGCGCGGTAGGTGTCGCCATCATGGTTTTCGACAACCTCCAACACGCCTCGACCGCCGAACCCCTTGAGTGCCTTGACGTTCTCCGCTTCACCGCCGACCTGCGCTTGAAACAACGCCAGTCCGAATGACGACTTCACATCCTGCGGCATTGCCGAAAGGCTGCGTTTCGCAGAACCAACAAAATAGCAGGTTTTGATCACTTGGACAATATAGTGGTTTTACTATGGAAATGTCAACGCAACACACGGTCGACTAGGAAGTTAACATTGGCGCTGGTGTTGGGGCTGGAGCTGTCCAAGCCGACACACTCCCTCGGCACTGCGTGCCACTCCCTCATCGCTTCGCGACAATGGAGAAAGGTCTCCCAACTCCCCCACGCGTTCCGCGTGAGGGAGTTGGAGACTGCTGACGCATAATGACAGTGAGTGGCGTTAGGGTTCTTTTGTAACCGGCGGAACCCGCATGAGACAAAACTCGATCCACAGTCTGATCTGCCTCGCAGGCTTGCTGCTTAGCTCCACTTTAACCCACGCTGATACGCAAGGAAACACTGCCATGGAACACGCGCAAATTCAATCCATCGTTGATGCCAATAATGCGGCCGTATCCGCTGGTGATATCGAAGCGGCACTGGCCACCTTTGAACCGAATGCTGTGATGGTGGCCCAACCCGGCATGGCGGTTGCGGGAACGTCGGCGTTGCGCGCAGCTTTCCGGCAGTTTTTGGCGATCAACCCGAAGGTTACGGTGACGGGCCAGGATGTAATCCAGGCTGATGATCTTGCCTTGCATTCCTTCACCTGGAAAATGGCGGCCAGTGCGCCTGATGGATCGCCGATTGAGCAAACAGGATTTTCAACTGTGGTCCTGCGCAAGCAAGCTGACGGGCGTTGGTTGATGGTGATCGACAATCCGTTTGCGGACGCGATTTTGAAATAGAATTGAATTCTGCCATCTCGTGCGCTGCGGGTTCGGGTGACTGTAAGTGTGGCCGCCACCCGCCCCGTCCCCGCTGCGCGGGTCCACCCCGCCCTGTGAGGGCGGGGAGAAATAGTGCTACTCGATGTCCTCCACCAGCGCATCGCCCTTGCCGAAGATGCGGTGGGCGAGGGAGCTTTGGATGAAGTCGTCGATTTCGCCGTTCAGCACTTTGTCGGGGTCTGTGCTGGTGTGTCCGGTGCGGAGGTCTTTGATCAGCTGGTAGGGTTGGAGAACGTAGCTTCGGATTTGGTGGCCCCAGCCGATGTCGGTTTTTTGGGCGTTGGCGGCGTCGACTTTTTCCTGCTTCTTTTGCAGTTCGAGTTCGTAAAGCCGGGCTTTCAGCATCTTCATGGCGGTGGCGCGGTTCTTGTGCTGGCTGCGCTCGGCCTGGCAGGCCACGATGATGTTGGTGGGGATGTGGGTGATGCGGATGGCTGAGTCCGTGGTGTTGACGTGCTGGCCGCCGGCACCGGATGCGCGGTAGGTGTCGATCTTCAAATCGCTTTCGACGATTTCAATTTCGATGTTGTCGTCAATGACGGGATAGGCCCAGGCCGAACAGAATGACGTGTGGCGGCGCGCGTTTGAATCGTAAGGGGAGATGCGCACCAGGCGGTGTACACCGCTTTCGGTTTTGAGTTTGCCGTAGGCGTTGTGGCCCTTGATTTGCAGCGTTGCAGATTTGATGCCGGCTTCTTCGCCGTCATGCTGGTCCAGCACTTCCACCTTGAACTTGTTGAAATTGGCCCAGCGCACATACATGCGCATGAGCATGGAAGCCCAGTCCTGGCTTTCGGTGCCGCCTGCACCGGCGTTGATCTGGAGATAGGCGTCGTTGCTGTCGGCTTCGCCTGAGAGCAGTGCGTCGAGTTCGGCTTCGGCCACTTCCTTGGAAAGTGCAGCGATGCCTTTCTCGGCTTCTTTGACGATGTCAGCGTCGCCTTCGGCGTCACCCATGTCGATGAGTTCGCTGTTGTCAGCAATGGCCTGGTCAATGCGGCGGATGCGGCCGATGCGGGTGTCGAGGTCCTGGCGTTTGCGCATGACCTCCTGCGCCTTCTGGGGATCATTCCAGAGGCTTGGGTCTTCGGCCTTGGCGTTCAGTTCAGCGAGGTCGCGGAGGGATTGATCCCAGTCAAAGATGCCTCCTGAGCAGTCCCAGGGACTGCTCGATCTCGGCGATGAGCTTGGTGGTTTCGGCGCGCATGGTAATCCTGTGATTTGAGAATTGTGTTCGCCGCTCAATAAAGCCCGTCGATGACTTTCGTCAACGGGGCATCGTTTGCGGGTTTGGGTTTCCTTGGCTTGGCGGGCACGAGGACGAAGCCATCACCTTGCTTGGCCTTTGCACCCGCATTGGCCTGCTGGCCGACGATGCGCGTGTTCTCCGGCGGCTCGTCTCCGGGCTTGAAGGCTTCGAGGATCACGCCCTCTTCACCGAAGATGGAGCGTTTGCCATTGGCGGCGTTGATCGGGATCAACTCAATGGCGCGTGGCACCCGGAAGGGAATGGCGGCTTTGTCTTTCAGCGCCAGCTTCATGAAATCGGCAACGACGGGGGCGGCAAGTT
This sequence comes from Hyphomicrobiales bacterium, assembly GCA_031430795.1. Taxonomy (GTDB): domain Bacteria; phylum Pseudomonadota; class Alphaproteobacteria; order Rhizobiales; family Aestuariivirgaceae; genus Aestuariivirga. Next base: position 7,713 of record JANPCE010000040.1, on the reverse strand, counting down.
CGCCGCCCGTGCGTTTTTTACCCATGGGTTTTGGATTGTCGTAGCCGATGTAAACGCCGACGGCGAGGTCCGGCGTGTAGCCGATGAACCACGCGTCACGTTCGTCGTTTGATGTGCCGGTCTTGCCAGCGACGGGCTTGTTCAGCACCAGCATTTTCTTGCCCGTGCCGCGCTCTACAACACCTTCCAACATGGAGGTGATTTGATAGGCGGTGTAGGGGCTCATCACCTGTTCGCGCACGTCGGCGAATTCCGGTTCAACCATGCCGTCCTGGTAGGCGTCGGCGGAACACGTCGCGCAATCGCGCTTGTCGTGGCGGTAAATGGTTTTGCCACGACGGTCTTGAATGCGGTCAATCACCGTGGCTTCAATCTTTTTGCCGCCATTGGCGATGATGCTGTAAGCGGTGGTCATGCGCAGCAGCGTGGTTTCGGCAGAGCCCAATGAGTTGGCAAGATGGCGTGGCATTTTATCATAGATTCCAAGGCGCTGCGCCAGGTCCGCCACCTTGGTCATGCCAAGGTCATCGGCAAGGCGTACCGTCATGGCGTTGCGTGACTGTTCAATGCCACGCCGCAGTGTTGAGGGGCCATAGAATTTGTCGGTGTAGTTTTTGGGCCGCCAGATCTTGCCGTTTGAAAGTTTGAACTCGACCGGCGCATCCATGACAACGGATGATGGCGTGTAGCCATTGTCGAGGGCGGCGGCGTAGACGATGGGCTTGAAGGATGAGCCGGGCTGACGCAGCGCCTGCGTGGCGCGGTTGAACTGCGAGCCGGAATAAGAGAAGCCGCCGACCATGGCAAGCACGCGGCCTGTGTGCGGGTCCATGGCGACAAGTCCACCTTCGATATCCGGCACCTGGACGAGATGGAATTTTTCAGGGTCGGCTGAGGGTGCGACATAGATGATGTCGCCCACGGCCAAAACCTGATCGACCGTGGTGACGGACTCCCCGAGCTTTGTGCCGTCAACATATTCCTGTGCCCAGCTCAACAATTCAAGTGGAACATAGCCGGTTTCGCGCTCATCACCTTGCGAACCATCCGGCTTGTTGGACGGTTGCAGGCCAATAGCAGCCTGCGTTTCCGTGACCTCGGTCACGATGGCAAGACGCCAGGGCTTCACATCATCGGCGACTTTCATGCCAATCAAGTGCTTGGCCCAATCGCCGCCTTGCATGTCTTCGATTTTTTTGAACGCACCGCGATAACCACGCTTGCGGTCAAATTCGATGAGGCCCCGAGCCAAGGCTTGGCGCGCGAAAATTTGCAGCTTGGGTTCGATGGTGGTGCGGACCGAATAGCCGCCCTTGCCCAAGGCTTCCTTGCCGTAAAGGCCGACGAGGTCACGGCGCACTTCTTCGGCAAAACCTTCGGCGGCGAAGAGCTTTGCACCAAAGGGGCGCGGTGTGACGTTGAGACCTGTCGCCTGCGCCACTTTCAATTCATCGGCCGTGATGAAGCCGTTTTCCTGCATTTGGCCCAACACCCAATTGCGCCGCTCTATGGCGCGTTTGGTGTGTTTGAAGGGATGGTAGTTGTTCGGGCCTTTGGGGAGTGCCGCGAGATAGGCCATCTCTTCAACAGTGAGTTCGTCCAGCGACTTGCCAAAATAATTCAGGGCGGCGGCGGCAATGCCGTAAGAGCCCATGCCAAGGAAAATTTCGTTGAGATAAAGTTCGAGGATCTGGTCTTTCGAGAACGACGCTTCGATGCGCTGCACAATCAAGGCTTCGCGCAGTTTGCGGGTCAGTGTTTGCTCGTTGGAGAACAGAAAGTTTTTTGCAACCTGTTGCGTGATGGTGGACGCACCGACGATTTGGCCGTTCTGCCCCATCAACTTGATCTGCGCATAGCGCACACCCGCCGCCGCAATGCCGCGCCAGTCGAGGCCGGAGTGTTGGTAAAATGTTTTGTCTTCCGCCGCGAGGTAGGCCTCGACCAGCTTTTTCGGCACAGATTCGATGGGCACGAACAAGCGGCGCTGTTCGGCATATTCCGCCAGAAGCGATCCGTCAGCCGCATGCATGCGCGTCATAACGGGGGGTTCATACGCCGCGAGTTGCTTGTAGTCCGGCAAATCCTGGCTGACGTCATAAATGACGTAGAGGGCGGCGGCCGACAGGCCCACCACCACCATGAACATTCCCGTGAACAGCCATCCAATAACGCGAAGCATAGAGCCAACCCAATTCGGGGCGTTGCGCCACCCCAGCGTGTGTTCGGGATGTTACCCTCCCACCCACACGATTCCAATGTATTTGAGCTAGGCGCGAATTATGGCGTTGCCGCGGCAACCGTGTCCTGGAAATGCCGCTCCACGGCTATGGCGAGGGCATCCGCGGTTTTTTTGCGCCAGACGGGCGAGGTCAGGTGTTTTTCGTCGTCGATGCTGGAGAGGTAGCCGAGTTCAATCAACACTGACGGCACATCCGGCGCTTTCAGAACCATGAAGCCGGCAGAGCGCAAGGGCTTTCCCGTCATGGTCGTGACACCCTTGAGGTGTTCAAGTGCTTTGCGCGAAAACAGTAAAGCGTGGTTTTTCGATTCCCGTTGCACGAGGTCAATCAGGATATCGGCGACCTGCTCATTTTGTGCACCGACATCAAGGCCAGCGATGATGTCGACCTTGTTTTCCTTGAGGGCCAAGGCAGCGGATTCAGCGTCCGACGCGGTATCTGACAGTGTGTAGAGCGTGGTGCCGCGCGCAGTTTGCCCGCGCACCGTATCCGCATGAATGGCGATAAATAGTGACGCCCCTTGTTCCCGCGCAAATTTCACCCGGTTTTTAAGTGAGACAAACGTGTCGGTATCGCGGGTCATGCGCACATCAAAACGCGGGTTTGATTTCAGCGCCCGTCCCAATTCCAGCGCAAAAGCCAGCACCACGTCTTTTTCGATCACCTTGCGCGGGCTTGAAGCCCCACCATCAATGCCGCCATGGCCAGGGTCGATGACCACCACCAGCTTGCCACCGGGTTTGTGGGCAAGCTTGGTGATTGCCTTTTTGGGCATGATTATCGGCAGGCTAGCGGTGACTTCCGGCGAGCCTTCCGCTTTTGGTGGCAAGGGTTGGGCATTGTCGATGGCATAGGCGGCTTGAAACACTTCCGGCGTTGTTTCCACGAGATCAATCACGATCTGCGCCAGTTGCTTGCCCTTGCGGGGATGGGCCTCGGATTGCTCGATCAGCACGGGGCCTGTGGTGTCGAGAATGATCTGCGGAACACCCTTGGCACTTTTGCCATAGCGCACGTTGCTGATCAGCCCTTCAACCTTGCGCCCTGCCCCGGCTGGCAGTTCAAAGCCGGTGCCGGGCACTTCGATCACAACACGATATGGGTCTGGCAGAATGGTGGCGGAATAACCAACGCTGTCCGTAAGTTCCGCTGTGAAGCGGCTGCGGTTGCTGTTGGCTGAAATGACAAAGGATTTGACCACGGGTTTGGCCAAAGCGGGTAATACAGCAGGCGCGGCCAGCAAAAAAACTGTCGCAAGAACTGAATTCAAGATGTTGAAAAAAGGACGCTTTATCAATTTCTGCCGCATGGGTTACGCATGTTTTTGAGCCTGAAAAACGACGCTAGCGGCGGTTGGTTAACCTATCGTTGATGGGTGGGCCCCCGGCACCTACCAACGGGGGTCACGCCCTTCGAGTTCTGGATCGGGTGCCGACTGCTGGTTTTGCATGCTGACGGAAAACGGTGCCACATAGGCCAAAGCGAAGAGCCCGACCATTGTTTCAATGCTTTTGAAAGACGGGATGATGGCCAAAAGCGGCAGGCTGAGGCGTGGAATGCGGACGCTGCGGGTGGCGCGGTTGGCGAATGGAGCGTGGGTGATGATGTCGGTCATGGTGTCCTCCTGTTGATGCTTGCAGAATGCGTCCGATGCACCTGAAAGTCCTTGGGGTAAGCCTGAAGAGTTCTGAAAGAAACTGAAATTGGCTTTCAGGTCCGGTATTTGTTATCAGCAGGAACGGGGGCTGGAGTGACGGGAATGGATGTAGCGTTCGGCCCCTATCGGCTGCGGCGACAGAAGCGGACAGTGACAGGACCCGATGGCAACATCGAACTGTCGGCGCGGTCCTTTGACATTCTTGCTGTACTTCTGGAAACGCCGGGTGAGGTCGTCAGCAAGGACATGATCTTCGCCGCCGTCTGGCCGGGTGTGGTGGTGGAGGAAAACACCCTCCAGGTGCATGTCTCGGCACTCAGGAAAGCGCTTGATCCCGGCATGATCGTGACGGTGCATGGAAGGGGCTACAAGTATGCGGGGCCCGCGCCGGTGGAGCAGGTCGCCGTTGCAGCGGCGCCGATTGCCGGGCAACTCGACCGCAAGCCGGCGATTGTCGTGCTGCCCTTCGAGAATCTCAGCGCCGATCCCGAGCAGCAGTACTTCAGCGATGGCATCACCGGCGACATCACCGACCGCCTCACCCGCTTTCGCGTGTTGTCAGTGATCGGCCAGCATTCGGCTGCGGCATTTCGTGGTGCGGTTCCGGATTTCGAGGCCATCCGCGAGCGCCTCAAGGTCGAGTTCGTGGTGACCGGCAGCCTTCGCCGGGCGGGTGATCGCATCCGCATTGCTGTCAGGCTTTCGTCAGCAGCGACGGGCGAGGCCATCTGGGCCGAACGCTATGACCGGCCGATCACCGACCTGTTCGGGCTGCAGGACGAAATCAGCGAGTTGGTGGCCGCCGCCGTGGCGCGTTACCTTGAAGTGCAGATCAACGTGCGCAACACCACGCGCCCGCCGGCCAGTCTTTCCAGCCATGAGCACATGCTGCAGGGCTATTGGCATTTCAAGAAACTGAAACGGGCGGACAACATGGCGGCCCGCGCCTGTTTCGAGCGCGCCGTCGCCCTTGACCCGCAGAACGCCCAGGCCGTGGGGTGGCTGGGCTGCACGTACTGCGAACGCTGGGCGCTGGAGTTCTCGGGCGAAGATGCCGCCGAGGGGCTGGAGTTGAGCACCAGAGCCATGGCACTTGATCCGGCCCACGCCACCATCCATGCGATCCACACCTGGGCGTTACTCTGTGTTGGCGACCTTGGCGCTGCGTTGCGGGTGAGCGAGCGCGGGGTGCTACTCAATCCCGGCGATCCTGCCATGCTGGTCAACCGGGCGCTTTCATTGGGCTATGACAGCCGGGTGCCGGAGGCTGATGAACTGATACGCCAGGCGCACCGCCTCGAGCCCATTCCGCCCTTGTGGTTCGGCGAGTTTTCCGGAGCGGTGGCCTTTGCGGCGGGTCGTTACGAAGAGACCCTTGCGGGTGTCGAGCCGGCTGCCGATGTGGCCTGGGACATGATGTATGCCCTGGCCTGCTATGGCCATATGGGCGAAACGGCAAAAGCCCGCGCCGTGCTGGACAGATTTGCGGCAGAGGGCCGGAACCCTGATTGGGAACTGGGAATCTCGCGCGAGCCCTACAGGGATGCGGCCATCCGCGAACGGCTGCGGCAGGGCCTCAAGGCGGCACTCAAGATGGCGCTGACCGGGAGTGCTGGGTGATGGATAACGCATTCGGACCATATCGGCTGCGGCGGCGGGACCGAAGCGTCGAGGGGCCGGATGGTCCGGTGGAACTTTCGGCACGTGCCTTTGATTTGTTGTGCGTGCTGCTCGATCACGCGGGCGACGTGGTCAGCAAGGACATGATCTTCGCTGCCGTATGGCCGGGTGTTGTGGTGGAGGAGAATACCCTCCAGGTGCATGTCTCGGCACTCAGGAAAGCGCTTGATCCCAACATGATCGTCACAGTCCACGGGCGCGGCTACAAGTATGCGGGGCCGGCGCCTGTTGCGGCCAATACCGCTGCGTTGGAGACTGCACCGCAGCCTGCCGACCGAAAGCCGGTGATCGTGGTCTTGCCCTTCGAGAACCTGAGCGGCGATCCCGAACAGCAATATTTTGGCGACGGCATCACCGGCGACATCACCGACCATCTGTTGCGTTTTCGCAAATTCGCGGTGATTGGCCAGAACTCCGCCTTGGCGTTTCGTGGCACGTCGCCCGATTTCACGGCGATCCGTGACAGGCTCAAAGCCGACTTTGTCGTCACTGGAACCATCAGGCGCGCAAGCGAGCGCGTTCGCATCGCCTTGCGCCTGTCCAGCGCCGAAACTGGTGCGGCCATATGGGCCGAACGCTATGATCGGTCAATTTCGGACATTTTCGCGCTTCAGGACGAAATCAGCGAACTGGTTGCCACAACGATTGCGCGGCAACTCGAAATCGAGATGAATGTGCAAATTACCCGCCGGACAACCGCCAATTTTTCGAGCTACGATCATACGCTCAGGGGCTATTGGCAATTCAGAAAACTGACGATTGAGAGCAACATTGAGGCCCGTCACAGTTTTGAACAGGCCTTGTTACATGATCCTTCAAATGCTGAAGCGATGGCCTGGCTGGCTGTAACGCACTGCGACGAATGGCTTCAAAAATTTAGTGAGGAATACGCGATTAAGGGTGCGGCCCTCGCGGTCGAGGCCACAGCCCTCGATCCCCTGAACGCGCACTGCCATGCAATCGAGACTTGGGCTTTGCTTTGCGTCGGCAACCGGGAAGCGGCATTGCTGAGCAGCGCAAAGGGCATGGCACTGAACCCAAGTGATCCCGCCATGCAGGTCAACCGGGCGTTGGCTTTGGCCTATGATGGCAGTATCGGAGAAGCCGAGGAATTGATGGCGCAGGCCTTCCGGCTCGAACCGCTTCCGCCGCCGTGGTTCGCGGAATTCAAGGGCGTGATTGCCTTCGCCGAGGGTCGGTATGAAGAAACCCTGGCAGGCGTTGAACACCAGACTGATTTCGCCTGGGACAACATGTATGCGCTGGCCTGCTACGCTCACCTTGGGAAAGCTGTGGAAGCAAGGGCGATGTTGGCCCTATTGAAACAGCAGGGCCGGAACCCCGATTGGGAACTGGGAATCTCGTGCGAGCCATATCGGGACGCAAGTGTCCGCGACCGTCTGGCGGCAGGACTTGAGATGGCTTTAGCTTGGACTGACAGCTGAGCAGCGGGTGGTTAACCGGGGGTTTCGGCGGGCATGATCATACCGTTACGTCAACCCGAAACATACTTGTGAATGATGGAGTTGATCAGGGTTTGGTAGGGAATTCCCTCTTGCAAGGCCCGTGATTTCAGTCGGACCAAGTCACCTTTTGGTATGCGCAACGACACCTTGAAACGTTCGTCATTGGTTGTGGCGCGCGCCATGGCCGCAATCTCCCGCCTGCGTTTGGGCGTGATTTCACTGACGATTGGGTTTGGATTGCCTTCGAAATCTTCAATGAAAGCGGCTTCTTCGGCATCAGTCAAATCAAGGCGTTTAATCGGCGTTGGGTTCACCTGTGAGATAAGTATTTTTCAGACGGCCAATGATGATGAAGATTGCTTTTTTGTATGTCGTGAGATGACATGTGTAGGCGATCAGGGCAACCGCTTGCAGCCAAGGGACCTCTCCCGCCCTTCGGGCACCCTCTCCGAAGGGGAGAGGGACCTCTTGCAACGACCTCCCGTTTGACTGTTCAGGGTGCCCGCACCACGAGTCCCTCCCCTTCGGGGCTACGGCATTCACACAAGTGATTCGGGGTTGAAAAACGATTGTTATTCAATATCTTAGACAACGCAGGAAAATGGATGTTCGCTCTTCGTCTATCCTCAAAAAAAGTGATTTTTCTGCACTTTTATCGCAACTCATT
>JANPCE010000039.1:0-3488 GCA_031430795.1 Hyphomicrobiales bacterium | reverse complement strand
CCCGGGCGACATCGCCGCGCGCGGGGGCTGGTTGCAACCAGCCCCCGCGCAGGTTTCAAACTGCAACGATTGCAACCCAACTGTCCAGATACAAGAGGTCCCTTGGCTTCGGGCGATGGCCCTTTTGGCATCATTGCAGCACCCTCCCCCACAGCACATGATCCTCCCAAACACCATTGATCCTCAGGTAAGACCTTGCCAATCCTTCGCGGTCGAACCCGGCTCTTTCAAGCAAGCGCATGGAGGGCGCATTGCGGGGTAAACAGGCGGCTTCGAGGCGGTGCAGCTTCAGCGTGTTTCGGGCGTGGATTTGCAATGTGGCCAACGCTGCAGTCATGTGGCCTTTGCCGGCATGGGGTTGGCCGATCCAATAGCCGAGGGTGCCGGATTGCGCGACGCCACGGCGGATGTGGGTGATGTTGATGCCGCCCAAAAGGGATTTGCCATCAGGTGTGAAAATGAAAAAGGGTTGGGCTGTCCCGTCATCGATGGCGCGGCGCTGGGCGCGCAGGCGCAGGCGATAAGCTGTTTTCGACAATTCGTCTTCTGCCCATTTTGGTTCCCAGGGTTTGAGAAACACTTCGCTTTCCGCGCGCAATTCCCGCCAGTGCTGAAAGTCTTCCGGACGGGGCACGCGGAGCAGAATGCCCTTGCCCTCAACTTCGCGGGCCTTGGCGCCGGACAGGCGGGAGAGCCAGCCCATGGACATGGGTTTTACTTCTGGCCGGAGAAGCGGGCGGCGATTTCCGCGTAGTTGGCGAGGCTCGACAATTGCCCCACTGCGCTGAGCGAGGGATTGTGCGAGGTGAAGATATTTTCGGCGAGGTCACGCACGCTTGCTTCGGACACGCCTTCGATGCGGCTGACCAAGGTTGCGACTTCCGGCACTTCACCAAAGGCCAGATATTGGCGGGCAATCTGGTCGGCGCGTGATGTGGCGCTTTCGAGGTTCATGACGAGACTGGTCTTGAGCTGGGCCTTGGCGCGGTCCACTTCTTTTGCTGTCACGTCTTTGGTCATGGAGAGCATGACATTGGCGGACACTTCAATGAGTTCCCCGGTGTGTTCCGGAGACGTTGCGGCATAAACGCCGAGTTGGCCGACGTCTTCGTACGACGTGCCATAGGCGAAGACGCTGTAACAGAGGCCGCGCTTTTCCCGCACTTCCTGGAACAGGCGCGAAGACATGCCGCCGCCCAGTACACTCGACAACACCTGCAGCTGATAGATGCGTGGGTCGCGGTAATTGGGGGCTGGGAAGCCAATGACGATGTGGGTTTGGTCCAGGGGTTTGGATTCTGTCTGTGAAGCGGAAAAGAAGGTTGGCGACTGGCGCTGCGGGCCCTGCCCCTGTTCAATGTGACCCAGACGTTTTTCGGCTTCCCGCGTCAAGGCATCATGATCAATATGGCCTGCGGCACACACCACAATGCGCGACGCCCAGTAGTTGCGGTGACGCCATGCCACCATCTGGTCCCGGCTCATGGTTTCAATCAGTGATGCAGGCCCGAGAATGGAACGGCCGAGGGGATGATCACCATAGCTTGCGGCTTGGGCCAAATCGAAAACCAGATCGTCAGGCGCGTCTTTTGATGCCGCGATTTCCTGCAGGATCACATCGCGCTCACGCGTCATTTCATCTTCGTCGAGAACGGACTCGGTGAAAATGTCTGCAAGAATATCGAGGGCGAGCTTCCAATCGTTCTTCAGCACACGCGCATAGTAGGTCGTGGTTTCCATGCCGGTGGCGGCATTGATTTCGCCGCCGACGTTTTCGATCTCTTCGGCGATGGCCTGGGCTGAGCGGCGCTTGGTGCCTTTGAATGCCATGTGTTCGAGAAAATGCGCGATGCCGTTTTCCTCAGGCAATTCATCACGCGCACCTGCCTTCACCCAAATGCCGAGGGCCACCGTTTCCATGTGGGGCATATGATGGGTGACAACGGTGAGGCCGTTGGTGAGACGCGTGGTTTCGACTGTCATTACAACTCCCGTCAGCGCTCTTCCGCTTTCAGGATCATGTCCTTCACGGCAGCGGCACTGTTGGGGAGCACTGTGAAACTTTCTGGCAATGCGAGCAAGTGTTTCAGCCTTTGGGGTAAACCGGGCCTCAATCCTGTGGCGTTTTCAACGGCGTCCGGGAATTTGGCGGGGTGGGCGGTGGCCAGCGTCACCATGGGTTCAACCCCAAGGTGTTGCCGCGCCACGTGAACACCGACGGCGGTATGGGGATCGAGCAATTCGCCGGTGTCCGCCAGAGTCTGACGCATGATGGCGTCGGCTTCGGCGTTGGTGGCGGCACCGGAGGTGAATTCGGCTCTGATGGATTGGAGCGCTTCGGTCGCAAGCGGGAAGCTGCCTGACTGTTTGAGGCCGGCCATGGCGCGGGTCACGGCTTCGGCATCCCGGTTGGTGGCGAGGAAAACCAGGCGCTCGAAATTGCTGGAGACCTGGATGTCCATGGATGGGCTGGTGGAAGGGGCGACGCCCTTCACTTCGTAGCGTCCGGATTTCAGGGTGCGGTCCAGAATGTCGTTGGCATTTGTGGCGATGATGAGCTGCCTGATCGGCAGCCCCATGCGCTTTGCCATCAGGCCGGCATAGATATTGCCGAAATTTCCAGTGGGGACTGTGAAGCTGACGGCACGGTCAGGTGCGCCAAGGGAGAGGCCCGCAAAAATGTAGTACGAAATCTGCGCCATGACGCGGGCCCAGTTGATGGAGTTCACACCTGCGAGTTTCACGCCATCGCGGAAGGCGTGGTCGTTGAAGAGTTCCTTTACGATGGCTTGGCAATCGTCGAAGCTGCCTTCGATGGCGATGTTGTGGATGTCCTTGTTAAGGACAGTTGTCATTTGCTTTCGTTGAACATCGGAAACCCTGCCGTGCGGGTGGAGAACAAACAGGCTGGCCTGGGCGCTATGTCGAAATGCCTCGACAGCGGCACCTCCAGTGTCTCCGGACGTTGCAACCACAATGACTATTCTTTCATTGCGTTTGGCCAATGACCAATCCATCAAGCGCACCAATAGCTGCATCGCCACATCCTTGAACGCAATTGTCGGTCCATGGAAAAGTTCAAGCAGGTAGTGGTTTGAGTCGAGTTGCTTCAGTGGAGTGACTGCAGTGTGAAAAAACGTACTATAAGCGTCCCAAACCATGTGACGCAGAATGTCATCTGGAATTGCGCCGTCAACAAATCGGCTTGCAACTTCAATTGCCACGTCAGTGAAGGGCTTGCCTTGCAGGGCTTTGAGTTCCGTGACGGAGAAGACGGGGATGCTGGCCGGCACATAAAGCCCGCCGTCACGCGCAAGGCCCGCCAGCATGGCACCCTCGAAATCAAGTTCGGGGGCGGTGCCCCGGGTGGAGATGTAGTTCATTCAATCTTTCCTGTGCCGCCAAAGGGACCTCTCCCCCGGCGTAGCCCGAGCCTGCCCCGGGGGGGGGGGCCCCGGGGGCGGGCCCCCAGCCGCGGTCAAAGGGGG
>JANPCE010000038.1:0-4258 GCA_031430795.1 Hyphomicrobiales bacterium | reverse complement strand
TGCACAATATGCCCTACCCCCCCGGCTCCGCGGACCCCCCCCCGAGGGGTAGTGGAACATTTGGGGCCCCCCCCCTTTTTTATTTTCCTGGGTCAACACACCCCTGGCCCCTCCCCCTTTGGGTGTGGTACCGCCGAAGCCGGGGAGAGGTCCCTTAGCTTCTTGACGCCGCCGGTTGGCAAGCTGCGGGCGACATGTTAGGCCACGTCATGCGCCACACAGGCACCGTTAAATTCTTCAACCGCGACAAGGGCTTCGGGTTCATCACGCCAGACGCTGGCGGCAAGGACATATTCGTGCATGCCTCAACTGTGCAGCGGGCAGGGGTGCCGTTTCTGGAGGAGGGCATGATGTTGTCATTCGAAGCCAACGACGATCCACGGGGAAGGGGGCAGCAGGCGACAAACCTGCAATTGCTGTGACATGTCCAAGCGCGCGCTCGTCCTGCAACACATGAACCACGATCATCCCGGCCGTTTTGCCGACTGGTTTGCCGAGGCCGGCATCCTCCCACATGCCGTGCGGCTGTTCGAGGGTGAAGAGATTCCGCCGCTCAGGCATTATGACCTGATGTTCGTGCTGGGCGGTGCCCAGAACACCTGGCAGGACGACGAACACGCATTTCTGAAAGCCGAAAGAGAAGCGATACGCGAATGGGTCTGGGAAAGGGCCAAGCCCTACTGGGGCATTTGCCTCGGCCATCAGCTGCTGGCGACAGCATTGGGTGGTGAAGTGGCGCCCGCTGCTGTTGGCGAAGTTGGTGTGTTTGATGTGTCGCTGACTCCGGATGGCCTGTCTGACCCAATGCTGCAAGGCCTGCCTGCAGATTTCAAAGCCATGCAATGGCACCATGCCGAAGTCAAACGCGTCCCGCAAAGCGGCCGCGTGCTGGCGCAATCGGCAACGACAGCGGTGCAAGCGCTTGCCATTGACGCCCACGCTGTCTCTACGCAGTTCCACTGCGAATTCACGCCGCAAACCATTGAAGGTTGGGCCTCACTGCCAAAGTACATCACCGCCATGGAAGAAGAACTGGGGCAGGGTGCCTATGATCGCGTTCGCGCTGAAGCCTATCCGCTGATGCCAGAAATGGCGCGTGTGACGAAAGTGATGTGGGAGAATTTCAAAAGGGTGTCCGGGTTGGGTTAGAGCGGTTCGGGGTTAGCTTGAACACTCATTTACCAAAAAATCGTCATGGTCCGCTTCATGCGGACCACCCATGGGTCCTCCGCATGAAGCGGAGGATGACGGAATTTGAGATTATGCTAACTAAAACGGAACTGCTCTAGGTCGCAGGTTTCCGCCACATGAAGACTTCGCCGCTGGAATTTTCAGTGTCGAACCAAAACAGGTCAAGCCCCGGGAACTCTTCTGCGATGATGTCACGTCCGGTACCGATTTCGCAAACCAGCGCTCCACCTGCATTCAAATGCAGCGGTGCATCACGCAAAATCTTTCGCACCAAATCAAGGCCGTCAATGCCGCCGAGATGCGCCATGACTGGCTCTTTCTTGTATTCAGGCGGGAACGCCTTGATTTCATCCTTGGCCACATAGGGAGGGTTGGCGAGGATCAGATCATATTTCCGGCCCGCGACGGGATCGAAAAGATCGCCCCGGTGCAGCGTGATTTCTGTGGCGAGATCGTGGTTCTTGATGTTGATGCTGGCGACTGCAAGCGCGTCCTTCGACAGGTCCGTGGCGTCAATCCGAGCGTCGGGAAAATGGTTGCTGGCGAGAACGGCGAGGCAGCCTGAACCGGTGCAGAGATCGAGAATGCTGTGGATGTTTTCATGTTGCACATCAGGCAGGCCTTGAATGAGCAATTCACCGATATAGGAGCGCGGCACAATCACCCGGTCGTCCACATAGAAGGACACCCCGTGCATGTAGGTTTTCTTCAGAAGATAAGCTGCGGGCCTGCGCGACTTGATGCGCGTTGAAAACAGCGAAGACAATGCCGCCCGCTCGTCTTTCAAAAGCCGCGCATCAAGCCAGGGATTGATGTCGTCCACCGGCAGATTCAGTGTTTCCAGGATCATGAAAGCGGCTTCGTCCAAGGCGGTTGATGCCCCATGGCCGTGCACGAGCCTGGCAGCCGTAAAGCTGCTGACGGCAAAGCGGAGAAAATCGCGGATGGTGAGAAGTTCAGTGGCGGCTGTCATGGGGCAGTCTTTTCATGCCGGGGCGCGCCACGCAAGTGGCCGACACGAACAACACGCCCGGCATTCAGCAACAGTGCCGCCAACAGCACCACATAAATCCCGGCCAAAACCCACGGCAAGACATTGATGCCGAAGTGGTCAATCAGGATTCCCGTCAAGGGCGGACCGATCAGTCCCCCGAGTCCCCACATTGCCGCGATGCATGCCGACGCGGACACAATGTCATGACCCTTGAAGATATCGCCGACGGTGGCGAGAGCGACCACATAGACACCAAAAGCCGCTGTTGTGAAAATCATCACCAGGGGCCAAATGAATGGCGTGTTCAATGCAGGGGAAATCAGCATTGCGCTGGCAATCGTCACAATGACAGACACGACCATGACCCCCGGTTTGGACCAGCGGTCCGCAAGCACACCCATCGGATAGAAGAAGAGTGCGCCGGCCGCGATGCCAACACCCAGAATCCAGCTGGCTTCGTTCAACGGAACGCCGCCGCGTGTGGCATAAATCGTGAAGAATGAGAGGTAGACGTTGTCGAATGTGGTGGCGGTCAAAACACACATGAAAAGCAATGGTGCCCTGCCGCACACAGCCCAAAAGCTTCCGCCATCTTCCTGGTGCACTTCATCCTGCGGCTTGACCGATTGCAGCGGTATAAAGCCCAAGGCAACGCAAGCCGCGCAGATCAACCAAGGCGTCAAGCCGTCAATACCAGTGAAGGGCAGCATCATCGGGCCAGCGGCAAAGGTCAGGGACAACATGGACGTATAAAGCCCCATGATGCGGCCACGGTTTGCGTCCGTTGTCGCGACTGTCACCCAGGTCTCGCTGACGGCAAACAGCGAGGCGATTGCGACACCCAACAGGAAGCGCAGTGGAAACCACCAATAGAGCGGTTGCAGCAAAGGCATGGTGATGAGGCAGAAAATGATCGCAAACATCGCTGCAAACACACAGTTTTTTGAACCGTAGCGCTTGACGGCTGCCGGTATGAACGGCCCGGCGACAACGGTTGCAACCGCAGCGGCCGACGCAATGGTGCCAATCAGCCAGGCCGGCACGCCCTGCCTTTCAAGCAGCAGCGGCTGGAGCTGCAAGGTCAACCCAAAGGCGATGTCGCAAATGCCAACGGTGGCAAATGCCGCAATCATCAAAGCTTTTTGTTGCGCAGTTGGGGACATTGCGGGGGAATACAGGTGTGCCGAAGGCAAAGCAATGTCAGCAGTTGCGCACGGGTTGCGGCGCGGCTATGCGCTTTGCCCATGCCAAAGCTCAGTGTTGCCATCATTCCCGTGTCGCCCTTTCAACAGAACTGCTCGCTGGTTTTTGACGCAGAAACCAAACGCGGGATTGTCGTCGACCCTGGTCATGACGTGGACCGGATCGTTGCGGCAATCGGGAGGCTGGAACTGAAGATTGAGATGATCCTGCTCACGCACGGCCATATCGACCACGCAGCGGGTGCCGACGAGCTGCGCGGGAAAATCGGCGTTCAAGTGGTGGGACCCCACAAGGACGACCAGTTCCTGATGGACAATCTTGCAGCACGCGGATTGGATTTTGGCATGCGCGGCTGCCGCAATGTGACGCCAGACCGCTATCTTGGGGATGGCGATGTTGTTGAAGCGGCAGGCTTCACGTTTGAAGTTATCCACGCCCCCGGCCATTCACCGGGGTCAGTGGTGTTTTTCAATCGCGCAAACAAGTTTGCGCTCATGGGTGATGTGCTGTTCAGGCAATCCATCGGCCGAACCGATTTGCCTGGCGGAAGTCATGAAACTCTGTTGCGCTCAATCCGCGAAAAAATCCTGCCACTCGGCGATGACGTGGAATTCCTGCCCGGCCACGGTGAAGCCAGCCGCATCGGCGACGAGCGGATCAACAATCCATTTTTGAATGGCAGGGCATAAAGCGGTTCCGGTTTTCCTGGAATCGCTTTCACACTCAAATTTCGTCATGTATGGACGGCCTCTTCTTGACAAGGGCTTTTCTCGCTTTGACGGCGCGTGGGGGTGGAGCGGTCATGTATACGGCCTCTGGAGTGCAGCACGTGGGCTGCGGGCCAAGATGTGTTCCGCAAGACCAGGTTCC
>JANPCE010000037.1:0-6429 GCA_031430795.1 Hyphomicrobiales bacterium | reverse complement strand
GCTACGGCATGCACGGAAGTGATTCTGTTTTGTGAGCGAATGTGATT
Organism: Hyphomicrobiales bacterium; assembly: GCA_031430795.1. Lineage (GTDB taxonomy): Bacteria > Pseudomonadota > Alphaproteobacteria > Rhizobiales > Aestuariivirgaceae > Aestuariivirga. The sequence continues at coordinate 6,382 of JANPCE010000037.1, read as the reverse complement.
CACTGGCCTTTTTTCAGGAGGAGGCAGTGATGGCGGTTTTCAGTGATATCCGGGTTTCGGGTCGGGCGGATTGGTTTCTGGACCGGATTGTTGCGACCGGCAGTCTGGTTCTGAAGACGTTGGGCAAGGACCGTGCGGGCGAGATGGCTGTGCAGCGTTTGCTGGCCTCTCCCCACGCCAGTGTGGCGGCGGTGGTTGACACGGTTTCGGCGCGCACGGCTGAAGCCTGTTCGGGCCGCGAGATTGTCTGTGCGCAGGATACCAGTGAGATCAACTTCAAGGACAGGCAGGCGGCGCGGTACGGCCTGGGGCCGGGTGGTGATGGCGAGAGCGCCGGCTTTTTCCTGCATCCGCTGGTGGCCATTGATGCCGCGAGTGGCGCGGTTCTGGGATTGGCGGGGGCTGAGCTGTGGACGCGCGCGGAGGAGCGCACGCCTGATCACCGGAACCAGCCGCCTGATGCCAAGGAAAGCCGCCGCTGGCTGCAAGGCGTGCGCCGTGCCGGAACAGTGCTCGACACAGCCTCGCGCCTGACCGTGGTGTCTGACCGGGAGAGCGACATCTACCACCTCTTCGCCCACAGGCCCGAAGGTGTGGAGTTGATTGTGCGGGCCGCCCAGAACCGCACACTTGAAGATGGCGGAGCCTTGTTTGAGGCGACGGCGGCAATGCATCCGATTGCGACGGCAAGCGTCTTCGTCGCACCCCGCGGACCCGGCGACAAGGGCCGCACCGCAGAGGTCAGCTTACGCAGCAGCCGTGTCACCCTCAAAAGACCTGCAGGTCTCAGTCCCGACGCTGCGCCTGACACCATCGCCATGACCATTGTGGAGGCGCGTGAGAACAATCCGCCACCCGGTGCCAAGCCACTGCTTTGGCGGCTGATGTCCTCAGCTGAACGGCCAGCCGACGAGATCGTCAGGCTCTACCGCCTGCGCTGGCGCATCGAAGAGGTCTTCCGCGCCCTCAAAAGCGGGCTTGGCTTGCCAGACACGCAGATCAACGGGGCTGCCCGCATCCTGCTGCTGGCCGCCTTCGCGCTCGCCGCAGCTGTTCGCATCATTCAGTTGGTCGATGCCCGCGATGGCTCCGACCGCCCGATCTCAGACGCCATCGACCCCGTCTTCAAGCCCGCCCTTGCCGCCATCTCGCGCAAGCTCGAAGGTGCCACGGCACGCCAGAAAAACCACCATCCCGAGGACAGTCTCGCCTTCCTCTCATGGATCACCGCAAGGCTCGGCGGATGGAATTGCTACGGAAAGCCACCAGGAACCAAAACCATGGCCAGAGGCTGGAATGCACTCGCACAACAACTCACAGGCTACACAATCGCACTTGAAACATTACTTCCGTGAATCCCGTAGCCCCTTCGGAGAGGGTCCGCGAAGCGGGGGAGAGGTCCCTTGGCAGCAAGCGTCCTTACTCAAACAGGCTCGACACTGACTCTTCGCGTGACGTGCGTCCGATGGCTTCGCCGATCAGTGAGGCGATGGAGATGACGTTGATGTTTTTGGCGACGCGCACGGCTTCTGTGGGCTGGATCGAGTCTGTGATCACCAGTGTCTTCAGCTTTGATGACGTGATGCGCGATACAGCCCCGCCCGACAGTACACCATGGGTGATGTAGGCCGACACATCCTTGGCGCCCTGGTCCAGCAGCGCTTCGGCGGCGTTGCACAAAGTGCCGCCAGAATCGATGATATCATCAATGAGGATGCAACTCTTGCCCCGCACTTCACCGATAATGTTCATGACTTCGGAATCGCCGGCCCGCTCCCGCCTTTTGTCCACGATGGCCAAGGGGCAGTCGAGACGTTTTGCAAGTGCGCGGGCCCGCACCACGCCGCCCACATCAGGCGAGACGACAACAGTGTTGGCCACGTCGTTGTGCTGCTTGATGTCGCGCACGAACACAGGGCCTGCGAAAAGATTGTCGGTGGGAATGTCAAAGAAACCCTGGATCTGGCCCGCGTGCAAATCCATCGTCAACACGCGGTCTGCACCGGCATGGGTGATAAGGTTCGCCACCAGCTTGGCGGAGATCGGTGTGCGTGGGCCCGGTTTGCGGTCCTGCCGGGCATAGCCGAAATAGGGAATGACGGCGGTGATGCGCTTGGCCGAAGCACGGCGCAGCGCATCCGAAATGATCAGCAGCTCCATCAGATGGTCATTGGTCGGAAACGACGTGGACTGCATGATGAACATGTCCTGTCCGCGCACGTTCTCATGGATCTCGACAAAGATCTCCATGTCGTTGAACCGCTTCACCGTGGCCTTGACGATGGGCATATGGAGATAGCTGCAAATCGCCTCCGCCAGGGGACGGTTGCTGTTGCCGGAGATGATCTTCATCATTTGCTAGGGGTCCCGCACTGCACAAGTGTGACGGGCGTATATCAACAGCACCCGCCTGTGCAAAGGGCCGAACCGCCGAAGTTCACAGCTAAAGTGAATCAGCGGAATTTCTGGATCAATTCGAAAATCCCGGCCGCCGCCGCCTCCACGGCAAAACCCGCGTTTTCGCCGAAGCCCGCATCGAGGGAACCCACCGGCACTTCGTTTTCCTGGATGATGTCGCCCAGCACCTTGCCGTCGGGTGTTGCAACCACCCAGACGAGTTTGATTTTCTGGACGCCACCGTTGGCCGTGGCCAGCACAACATTGCCGGTAATCGTCAATGCATCTTTCCGCTTGGACAGCAGAACCGGCCACCCCGCCTGTTTCAAAACATCGCGCATTGCCGTTGCAAGTTCGGCATTGCCCTTGCCGGGTGCGCCTGTGACTGCGGGAACGGCAACCGCTTTGATGGTGACATCCTGCTTTTTGGGTTTGTCTTTTGGCTTCGCTTTCACGTCTGGTGCTGCAACGGGTTCTGATGTGTCAGAGGTGGTCTCAACCTCTTCTGCTGGAGGTTCCGGCAGCGTAGCCTGCAACGGCTTGAGCATCGGTCCGTTCAGGGTTTCGAGATCGATATCGTTTTCAGCGCCGGGCTCCGCCTGCACCAGGGCTTCCCATGGCGGGTGCACGGTTTGCGAATCCGTCGGCTGCTCCTTGGAATAGGGCAACACAGGCCCGCCGCATCCGGCAAGTGCGAGCAGCAACAAGAAGCTTGCAGCAAGACGCATCACACCAATGCAATCGCCGAAATCAACCGGCCATAGTCTTTTTCACTCCGATGGGTGGCGCGGCGGTAACTGTAGAAACGAGATTCATCCGTGTACGTATCAAGTGCGAGATTGCTTGCGCTTGCGACGCCGGACCGTTTCAGTTCGTCCAACAAATACCGCTGTAAATCAAACAAATAGTGACCATTCTTCACCGAAGACGTGAAGTATTTTTCGCATGCCTGATTCTGTTCCAGAAACGGATTTGGGAACTCCGGTCCGACTTCATAGGACGCATGACCAATCGTCGGCCCCAACACCGCATGGATGTGTTCACGCACCGCACCCAGTTTTTCCATCGCGGCAATCGTCACATCTGTCACACCTGCGAGAGCCCCTTTCCATCCCGCATGGCAAGCCCCAATGACACCTGCTTCGGCATCGGCAAACAACACCGGCCCACAATCCGCTGTCAGCACACCAAGGGCGATGCCTTTGGTGCGCGTCACCATCCCATCCACTTTGGGCCGCGCTTCCGCCGCCCATACAGATGTAACTTCAATCACTTCGGCACTGTGGACCTGATGTGCGGTCACCACGTGTCCTTCGGCAACACCCAGTGCGCGGGCCACAACGTCGCGGTTCATTTTTACAAGGTCAGGATCATCACCTGAACCAAGTCCGCAGTTGAGTGACGCGAAGATGCCTGTGGAGTGGCCGCCGCCACGGGTGAAAAAGCCGTGGGATATTCCCGGCTTCAAAAGGGCTTCATGTGTGATCATGCTTCACCAAATGGATAGGGCAAGGACAACCCCTTGCTGGCTGCCGCCATGACTTTGAACAATTGGCCCATCTCCCCATTTGCCACAAGTCTTTTGCTGGCGGAGGAAATCTGCGCGGCCTGTGCGCTGTCGGCATTCTTCAACAAAATCGCCGTGCGTTGATCAATTCCCATGGCATTGAGAAATTCACCCTGCGTCATACAGCCCGCCCGCGCCATGCCGCCTTGCGCCAGCCCTTTTGCCAACGCCTCGAAATCCACGTGCGAGGTGATGTCGGCATCACCGACATGCTCTGTGATCAGGCACGGCTTGTGGCGGTAAAGGGCTTGCAGCGTGTCACCATAAGCGCTGCGGCCATGGCCATAATCGATGACCAAAGCAAAACCGCTGGCTTTGGCGAGATGGTCACCGAGGGCTGTGGCGAAAGCAGAGCGGATTGCATGGTCCTCCCAAACACCCCCGCCCGCAGGCAATTTCTGCAGGGACGGAAGCCGGGCCAGCGCCAACGCACCATCGCGCTGCCCAACAACGATTTCGTTCGCGCGCCCGTCTGCATGCATGAATTGCCGGATCGGGAGGGCGTCGAAAAATTCATTGGCCATCACAAGTGTGGGTTTGCCGGGAAGCGACGCCAGACCAGCGTGCCACGTGGCCTGCGGCACCCTTTCGGCTTGTGCCTGGCGCAACGCGGGGCTCATTTCTATGAAATGCACATCTGCCGCCTTGCGCGCGCCTTTCACCTGTCCTAGTACCCGCAATACATCTGCCATCAAGGTGCCGCGCCCGGGACCGAGTTCAACCAGTGCAAAATCACGTGGAGACCCCATGGCCCGCCAGGCCTGCGCCACCCACACGGCAATGAGTTCGCCAAACACCTGGGAAATTTCAGGAGCGGTGGTGAAATCGCCATCAACACCGAAAGGATCCCGCGTCACGTAGTAACCATGTTGTGGATGCGTCAGGGCCAATGCCATGTAACGATCAATGGGCATCGGTCCGTTTTCTGCAATCATCTGCAGAATGATGTTGTTGAGTACCGTCATGCCGGGCGGCGCGACCGCAGCAAAAGCCAGATGCCCACCAGCACCAGCGGCAATGAAAGCAGCATGCCCATGGTGATGAAGCCTGCGAAATATCCCAGATGTTGGTCAGGCTCCCGGAAGGATTCGACAATGATGCGCGACACACCATAACCCAGCGCAAAAATGCCAGAAGCACGCCCCGGATATTGCAGAATGCCAAACCGGTGTGTGCCCACCCGCACCAACGCAAACAAAATGAGGCCCTCAAGGATGGCCTCATAAATTTGACTGGGATGGCGCGCCATCACCTCGCCGGGAAACACAATGCCCCACGGCAAATAGGTGGGTCTGCCCCACAATTCCGCATTGATGAAATTGGCAACGCGCCCCAGACCCAACCCCACGGGAACCGACGCAGCGCCCAAATCCAGCAAGCGGTCCAGTGTGACACCTTGCCTGCGCCCCCAGGTCAGACAGGCAATGACAACGCCGAGAAAGCCGCCATGGAACGACATGCCGCCATCCCATGTGGCGAAAATCTCCAGCGGGCTCTGCAAATAATACAGGGGCTTGTAAAACAGCACATAGCCAAGCCTGCCGCCACCGATGACGCCAGCCAAGGTCCAGATGAAAAGATCGTCCACCTGCTTGCCTGTCAGTGTTGGCGCATAGGCCCCCCATAATTTGGGCCAGCCCACCAGATGCTTCATATACCAGCTGGCAAACAGCAAACCCACCACATAGGCCAGCGCATACCAACGGAACTCAAACGGCCCGATGGCAAAGGCGATGGGGTCAATACCGGGAAAGCTGATGGAGCCGATTTGCATGATTATCAATTAGCCGGATTCTGCCTGTGCCGGAAAGCGCCTTGAAAAGCAGAGGACCTGCACCTAATTGAGCAGTGAGTGCTTGGCATCAAAGGGACCTCACCCGTCTCGCGGCTTCGCCGCGATCCACCCTCTCCACGGAGAGGGGACAGTTTTATCATTGTCCCTCTCCTTGGAGAAGGTGGCGCGAAGCGCCGGATGAGGTCCTTTTGCCGCCACGCACATTGTTCGAAAGGCTCCACCCATGACCACCAATCCAAATTCCTCCCGCTTCTTTGACGAGTTGTCAAAATTGATGACCAATGCCGCAGGGGCCGCTCAAGGTGTCCGCAAGGAAGTGGATACGCTGGTGCAAAGCCAGGTGGAGCGCGTGCTCAACAACATGAACATCGTGAAACGCGAGGAATTCGACGTGGTGCGCGACATGGCTGAAAAGGCCCGCAGCGAAAATGAGCGTCTGGAAAAGCGGATTGCTGAACTTGAAGCGAAGCTGGGCGGTTCCGGGTTGGTTTGAGGGTCATCGCTTGCAGCCAAGGGACCTCTCCCCCGCTTCGCGGACCCTCTCCGAAGAGGAGAGGGACTCGTTGAGCGACCTCCCGTTTTACTGTTCATGGCGCTCTACCCACGAGTCCCTCTCCCCTTCG
>JANPCE010000036.1:0-32348 GCA_031430795.1 Hyphomicrobiales bacterium | reverse complement strand
AGCTCGAACCGTCTGTGGCGCTTGGCAGCGGGATTTTCGCAAACTCCGTTCCCTTGGGCTGCTGAACCAGACCCCGGGACACTACGACCCCGGTGGCCGGAAGGCCGTAACATTCCCAGCGGTTCAACAGACATGCCTTTCTATTCAAGGCGGGCACCGTGCGATCTGGGACACTGTAAGAACTGGACAGCGGAAAAAATCGCCACGCCTGGACATGAGGGCGTACCGTACCTTTTCTTTCCCCAAAGCTTTGATCGACGGAACGCCCCAACCGGGCCCTTCCTCCACTTTTTCCGCCCGCCGTGAAACGGAAACCACCACTGTTGTTTTTTCTGTGAAGCGCAATGGAGTACCATTGGCGCACCAATTCCCCTGCGCCGAAGGCGTGGGGGAAAGCCCCCGAAGGGGGAAGGGGGTGTGTCTGCGGGACTCAGTGCCAAGCCGACGCACTCCTCCAGTAATCACGGCAACGAAGACAATCACCAGTCACCACGAGTTCCCCATGCAAATCCCAACACTTCCCCATTCCAAAATCACCCCCAAATGGCGGCAATATCCCTGGTCACGCTTTTCCGCCGATGAATTCCCCCGCGAGAACCCTTTGCCCCGCTGCCCCGATCCCAAATGCCGCCGCGCCAAGGCCTGCCTCTCCGCCCACAAGGGCCTGTTTTGCCAACGCACACATTTCACCATTCGGGAAGGCAAAATCCGCACGCCGAAAACCGAAACCGGAAAGTACATCGATGCCATCACCATGCCGCCCACGGGTGCCGGGCTGGATTTGCACATGACCTACATCAAGGAAATCTCCGGCCTGCGAAAGGTGGAGCAAAAGCAGATGGAGAAAATCTGGCGTGCGGGTGGCTACGACAAAGCCTTTGGCCCCTACACCGCCAAGGGGTTCATGCGGGGCCCGCCGGCGAAGCACTATGTTGAAGAGTGAGGCCACCTGTATCACCTCGGCACATGTGCCATGCATTTTGTGCATTGCAATATAATTGTGCATTGCACAATAATCTGATATGCGCCCCTCAAGATCACATCAGAAAGGGAAGATCATGACTGAAACGACACGCCTTGTTCACGAACACGAAGACCTCATCCGGGCCCGCGCCCACCAATTCTGGGAAGACGAAGGCCGCCCTGATGGCCGCCACGAAATCCATTGGCAGCACGCCTATGACTCGATCGTCACCACTGCCTCCAAGGTGGCCAAGGTCGCCAAGGTTACGGCCCCCGCCACCGAAGACGTGACCCTGATCGACGGCATTGGCCCGAAGATCGCCACGCAACTTTCAGCTGAAGGCATTACCCGCCTGTCGCAGATCGCGCTTCTCTCGAAGCAGGCCCTCGCCAAGATCGACGTGAAGCTTGGCCTCAAGGGCCGTTCAGAGCGTGACGAATGGATCGTCCAGGCCCAGGAACTGGTCGCCGGCAAGGCGCCCCGCGCCAAGATCGACCGCGCCAAAGCCGCACTTTAATCAACATTACCCCGTGAGTGAGTTGGGCCGACGGTTGTTGCCGTCGGCCTTGTTGTGTCAAAGCTAACGCTTCTTTGACAACCTCAGCCTACACATGCGCTGTTTGGCCCAAGATTTGGCCCGGCTTGTGCAAGGTGAGTCAAAATGAAAAGCGAAGACAACATCGGAAAAGCACCTGCCACAACGGGCAGTTACGAACCGCGCTGGCTCAACACGACGGCTGACATGGATGCCGCCGCAACGCTTTGGCGGGACCTTGACGCGCGCTCCACCGCCGCATTCGTCGGCTTCCAAAGCTTCGAATGGTGCCGCCACTGGCTTGAAAACCATGGCAATGCCAAAATCACTCCACGTGTCCTCATGCTGTTGCACGACAACCAGGCCATCGCAATCTTGCCGATGATGCAAACCCGTGTCACCTTTGGCGTCGGCCTGATGCAAATGCTGGGAGCGCCGCACACGCAATACGCCAACATTCTGACGCGTTCTGGAAACCTCACGGCGCTTGAAGTCAAAGTCATGCGTGAAGCCTTGGCCACAGAAGCGGGCGCGGATGCCGCCGTTTTCAACTACGTGCCGGAAAACTCTGCCCTCGCGCAACTCCTGGCCAACAATCAACCTGCCCAATCCATGTCCAACGCTTCGGCCCAACTCAATTTTTCACTCCTTGAGCAAGGCCAACCCTTCGAAACAACATTGAGCAAGGACAAGCAGCGGGAAATGCGCAGTCGCCTGCGACGGCTTGAAGCAGATGGCGGTATCTCTTTCGACGTCCTCAGGCCCGGCATGGCCGAGTACCGCTGCACGATCGAAACCTGCATCGCCATGAAATCCGAATGGTTGCAGCAAACCGCAAAAGTCGGCGCCAGCCTCGCCTATGAAGGCCACGCCCGCTTTCTCGCCGCCATGGCGCAAGCCGCAGATGGCAGGGATGGACCCTATGCCTGGGTGATGAAAACCAACGGCAAACCGATTGCCATTGAAATCGGCATTCTGCAGCGCGGTCATTATTACGCTTACATGGGCGCATTTGATTGGTCCTTGCGCAAGACATCACCTGGCAAGCTGCTGATGTGCCACGTCATCAATCAGCTGTCGGGCATGGGTGCCAAATCTTACGATTTGCTCGCCAATCCCACAGACTATAAAAAAGATTATTCCAACACAACAACAGCGCTGACCGGCCATGTCATCAACCTGACAAGCCGGGGCACTCTTTACACCAAAGTCTGGACGCAATCGCTTTACCCATGGCTGCGCCACAGCTTCTATCGGCTACCTGCCAGTCTGCGGCAAAACCTGACCGCCATCGGCAAGCGCGACCTGAAATTCGGTGTCTGACGCCATCATCGCGTTCCTGATCCGGGGATTTGGTGCGGGTCTGGGTTTCGCATTGCAGGCATTGTTGGCCCGGCTGATGCCCGTCGCCGAGTATGGCCTCTTCGTCATGGTCTGGGTCTGGACGCTGGCACTCGGAAGTTTTGCTTCGCTCGGATTGGCCGAAATGGCTCTGCGCGTTCTTCCCCGCTATGCCCTGCGGATGCGGGCACGTGTCGTCGCAGACTTTGTCTCCCATGGCTTTCGCACCACGGCAGTTGTCGCCATTGCCGCCAGCGCTCTCGTATTCGGCCTCTCTACGTTTTTGCCGCTCAGCCGTGACATGTCTCAGGTCATCGGTGGCGTGTGTCTCACATTGCCCGTCCTTGCATTGGACTTTTTCCTCGGTGGCGTTGCGCGCGCCATGGGCTGGTACACGCTCGGTATCGTCACGGTGTACATCGCAAGGCCTTTGCTGGTGATGTCTGCATGTGCGGCGCTGTGGTTTGCCGGCGTGGAACTGACGGGCATGGTGGTTTGCGTCGTGTTGATGCTGGGTATCGTCGCAACAACCCTGTTCCTGCGCCTGATCATGCACCGCAGGCTGGGTGGCAGCCTGGAAAAGCCGACGACGCCAACTTTACGCCGCTTCTGGCTCAAACAATCCTTCCCCATGCTGTTGGCGTCAGGCCTCGATGATGTGTTGGGTTATGCGGATGTGGTTCTCGTCGGCGTGTTCCTAGCACCGGCAGATGCCGCGATCTACTTCGTCGCCAGCCGTGTATTGATGCCCGCAAGTCTGGTGCAATACGCCTTCTTCTACGTCGCAGCCCGCAAATTCAGCCTCGCCCTGGCCGACGACGATGTCTCCGCCTTGCAACGCAATTTCTGGCGCGCCACAGTTGTCACCATCGTGGCCTGCAGTGCTGCCGTGGCCTTGACAGTGCTCGCATCCCCGCTCTTGCTTTGGGTGTTTGGAGCTGAATTCTCGAACGCGACACCCTTGGTCTTGGTTCTGGCCCTGTCCCAGATCGCCCGTGCCGGCTCAACCCAGGCGCAAGAATATCTGATGATGGCGGGCAGGGCGGTGTCCGTGTCCTGGACCAACGGCATCTGTGTGGCCGTTCTTCTGGCCTCGGCCATGTTGGCCGTGTCCCGCTATGACGCAATCGGTGTTGCCTGGGCCCTGACGGGGGCACTTGTGCTGCGGGCTTTACTATTGCTTAAGCAAAGCCAAAGCGACTTTCGAAACAGAACGGCAAGACGTTAATTCTGGCCCTTGAATTGCTCCTCAGTCACCAGAGGACCGCAAAGTGTACGCAAAAGAAACACCATTTCAGATTGACCAGTCTGCCGTCGAGGTCCGCTGGCTGACGACATTGGCCGAAGTCGATGCTTTTGCCGTGTCCTGGCGCGCCCTCGATGAAGCATCAACGGCCGACCTCGTCTGGTTCCAAAGTTTCGATTGGTGCCGCAACTGGCTGGCAATGCAGGCAACCGCAGGAGACATCCCTCAAATCTTGACCCTCACCCTGCAAGGTTCGGCCATTGCGATCCTGCCAATGGTGAAGAAGCGCGCCGCATTCGGGGCCCGTATTCTTGAAAGTCTGGGGCAGCCCCATACGCAATATTCCAATATTCTTACCCGTGGAGGCACACTCACAGCGTTGGAGTTGGAGGCTTTACGTAAAGCTTTGCTGACACAATCAGGCGCTGACGCCACCATACTCAACTACGTACCGATCCATTCGCCCCTCGCCAGAATCCTTGCGCACACCACCCCAAGTGCGAGCCTTGCCAACACCGCATCCATGCTCAACCTGCAAGGTTTGGGCGGCAGCAAGAGTTTCGAATCGACCCGAAGCGTCCACGCTCAAAAGCGTTTGCGCCGCCACATTCGCCTGTTCGAAAAGGAATTTGGCACGCTGACTTTTGTGGCAATGTATCCCAACCACCCCGAATACGCGAAATTGGTCGACGACTGTGTAGAGATGAAGAAAGTCTGGTTGCGGGCCACTGGAAGAATGGGCAGCGGCCTCATGCGCAACAACCATGCCGCTTTCCTGGCTGCGCTGTCGCCAGACAAGGCTGGTGCCGGTCCCGTTCTTTGGGTCCTGCGTGGTGCTTCCAAACTCATCGCCGCCGAAATCGGCTTTCTGCAGCGTGGCCATTACTACTGTTACATGTCGAGTTTTGATTCAGCACTCTGGAAACTCTCGCCCGGCAAGCTGCAAAAAGCCATGACCATCAATGCGCTCGCAGACATGGGCGCAAAAACATTTGATTTGATGGGCAATCCCACAGGCTACAAGGACGACTACGCCGACACCCACGTCGCCCTGTCAGGCTATGTCGTCAATCTGTCGCTGCGCGGCGCGCTTTACACACGCACCTGGACGGAACACATGGAACCCTTGTTGCGGCAAATGTTTTACCGAATGCCCAATCGCTTCCGGCAAAGCCTGGCCGCCGCCCGCCGGCTCAGTTTTTCTTGAGGGCGGCCTTGATGAAAGGGTGCTTGAAAACCTCCTTGCGGAAGTTGAAATCAAAGTCTTCATCTTTCTGAACACAGCGCATCTTGACCGAAGTGAACAACTTTTCGCGCTTCTCGTCCAATGCCTCGCAAGTCTTTGCCTTCAGTGCCAGCGCCCCGTCGTCATATTCCTGCAAACAGCCCAGCCAGTTGGTGCGATGCCATTGTTCATGCTGAAACAGGTAGTCCACAAATGACAACCATTGCTTCTTGAGCAGCGGTGGAGGCTTGCGCTTTGAAGCCAATTGCGGAAGCGTGATGTGGAAAATGGAAGAGGTTTTGAAGGAAGAATAGCTGCAAACGGCTTTCCCCTTCGTCTGTTTCATGACGGTTTTGACATAGGGAACAGTGAAGGCAAATGTGGCATTCGGAGCGATGCGGGGCGATACAAACTTGATGCTTTCATAGATTTCCGCGGCCGTGTCGCCCTTGACAGGGTAGGGGACGATGCGGTCTTTGCCATTGATGTTTTGGGCAAAAGCCAAACTGGACATGGCGGCCAGCGCGAAGAACAAGCACGGGATTCTCATGGCGCATTGATGCTTGAGAGGCCAAGAACTGTCAATCCGTTGCCACCCCCTTCCATACCAGACTCCGGTCACCTATCTATGGTGACTGATTTGCACTGATTCACGGACGGAGATACCATGTCCTCTTTTGATCCACTTTCACCACGCGCAACCTTTTGGCCTTCCGTCATCCAGCAGGAAGCCCGTGGCGAGCGTGTCTATGATTTGCCGTCGCGGCTTTTGCGCGAGCGCATTATTTTCGTGACGGGCCAGGTTGAAGACAACATGGCTGCTTCGATCAACATGCAGCTGCTTTTTCTTGAGGCAGAAAACCCCAAGAAAGAAATCGCCATGTACATCAATTCACCCGGCGGCGTGGTGACAGCGGGCCTTTCGATTTACGATACCATGCAATTCATCCGCTGCCCGATTTCGACAATCGTGTTGGGCCAGGCCGCATCGATGGGCTCGGTGCTTGCTGTCGCCGGTGCCAAAGGCTTGCGCTTTGCGCTGCCGAATTCATCCATCATGGTGCATCAGCCGTCTGGCGGATATTCGGGCCAAGTCACAGACATCATGATCCACGCCCGCCATGTCGAGCGTATCAAAAAACGCATGACTGAGCTTTACATGCTTCACACCGGGCGTTCTTTTAAAGAAGTGGAAGACGCGTTGGAACGTGACAATTTCATGACAGCCGAAGAAGCAAAAGCCTGGGGCCACGTCGACGAAATCAAGGACAAGCGCCCCGACGCGTCGGACGGCAAATAGTTGCTTGAAATTTGCGTTTGAAATCATGGTCTTGAGTGAGTGTGGCGGCAGAACGCCACACTGGCAAGAAATACTTAACTTTCGCAGGCGCAATCTGGATTTGAGTCGGTTTGGCGGGGTATAGTGATTTGCTGCGCCGAACATGTCCCGGTGTGTTGTGTGAGTGCCAGCAGTTGAACGGATATGGCCCCTTTGGCAGGTGTCGAACTGAGGAATACGATTCATGAGCAAGACTTCGACAGGCGAGAGCAAGAACACACTGTATTGTTCCTTCTGCGGCAAAAGCCAACATGAAGTGAGGAAGCTCATTGCAGGCCCGACTGTGTTCATCTGCGATGAATGCGTCGAGCTATGCATGGATATCATCCGTGAAGAGAACAAGTCTTCCCTCGTGAAATCCAAGGATGGAGTTCCAACACCCCAGGAAATCCGAAAAGTGCTCGATGATTATGTCATCGGCCAAGACCACGCCAAGCGCGTGCTCGCCGTCGCCGTGCACAACCACTACAAGCGCCTCAACCATGGCCAGAAGGGCAATGATGTGGAGTTGGCGAAATCCAACATCATGCTGGTGGGCCCAACCGGCTCCGGCAAAACGCTTTTGGCGCAAACACTCGCCCGCATTCTTGATGTGCCGTTCACCATGGCTGACGCCACAACCCTCACTGAAGCGGGTTACGTGGGCGAAGACGTTGAGAACATCATTCTGAAACTGCTGCAAGCATCAGACTACAATGTTGAACGCGCCCAGCGCGGCATCGTCTATATCGACGAAATCGACAAGATCAGCCGCAAATCTGACAATCCATCCATCACCCGAGACGTGTCGGGCGAAGGTGTGCAGCAGGCCTTGCTGAAAATCATGGAAGGCACGGTTGCGTCCGTGCCACCGCAAGGGGGCCGCAAACATCCGCAACAGGAATTCCTGCAGGTGGATACCACCAACATCCTCTTCATTTGTGGCGGTGCATTTGCAGGCCTCGAACGCATCATCAACCAGCGCGCCAAGGGCACGGGGATGGGCTTTGCCGCCACCGTGCGTTCACCCGATGACCGCCGCACGGGTGCGGTCTTGCGCGAGTTGGAACCGGAAGATTTGCTGCGCTTCGGCCTGATCCCGGAATTTGTCGGTCGGTTGCCGGTCACGGCAACGCTGGAAGATTTGGATGAAGCTGCCTTGGTGCAGATCCTGTCCGAACCCAAGAACGCCATCGTGAAGCAGTATCAGCGCCTGTTTGAAATGGAAGGCGTCAAGCTCACCATTCCGGACGAAGCCATGAAATCCATCGCCCGCCGCGCCATTGAGCGCAAGACCGGTGCCCGTGGTCTGCGTTCCATCATGGAAAACATTTTGCTGGACACCATGTATGATCTCCCGGGCATGGATGGCGTAGAAGAAGTCGTGATATCCAAAGAGGTGGTGGATGGCGCTGCCAAGCCGCTGCTGATTTACTCTGACCGCGATTCCGAAGCGAAATTGATACCCGTTTCTGCTTGAATACACGAAATGCCTTGCGGGGGCAGGGCTTGAAGTGGCGGCAATCCATCGCCACATCTCGAACTCAGGTGGCAGGCGTGATCAGCATGATCGCTTGCGTGAATGAAGCGGGTTTTCCCGCAGTAAGGAAATAACAATGGCAAAAAAGCCTGCGTCAACAGAAGTTCAAATGGGTCCGGAAGAAACCATTCCGGTCCTGCCCTTGCGGGACATCGTTGTTTTCCCGCACATGATCGTGCCGCTTTTTGTGGGCCGTGAGAAATCCATCCGCGCCCTCGAAGAAGTCATGCGCGAAGAAAAACGCATTCTTCTTGTGGCCCAACGCAATCCCGGCGACGATGATCCGAGCATGGACACGATTTATGATGTGGGCACCGTGGCCCAGGTCATGCAATTGTTGAAACTGCCTGACGGCACCGTGAAAGTGCTCGTTGAAGGTGTGGACCGCGCCAAGGTTCTGGATTTCACCGCACGCACTGAATATTTTGAAGCCCGCGTTTCTTTGATGCAACCGCCCAAGACCTACGGCAAGGAAACTGAAGGCCTGGCCCGCTCAACCGCAAACCAGTTCGAAAGTTATGTGAAGCTCAACAAGAAAGTGCCCCAGGAAGTTCTTGCCGGGCTTCCTGCCATCACGGACATTTCGAAGCTCGCGGATACCATCGCGGCACACCTCGTTCTGAAAATTGCCGACAAGCAGACGATGCTTGAGTTGCCGACTGTCGATGAGCGTTTGGAAAAAGCCTATGCCTTGATGGAAGGCGAAATCTCCGTCCTCCAGGTCGAAAAGCGCATCCGCAGCCGCGTCAAGCGCCAGATGGAGAAGACCCAGCGCGAGTATTATTTGAATGAACAGATGAAGGCCATTCAAAAGGAACTCGGTGATGGTGAGGAAGCCAAGGACGAACTCGGTGAACTCGACAAGAAAATCAAGGACACGAAGTTCTCGAAAGAGGCGCGTGAACGCGCTGAGGCTGAACTGAAGAAGCTGCGACAGATGTCGCCGATGTCGGCAGAGGCCACGGTTGTGCGCAACTATCTTGACTGGCTGCTCAACATTCCCTGGGGACAGAAGAGCAAGATCAAGGGCGACCTTGAATTTGCGCAAAACGTACTCGACACCGATCACTTCGGACTTGAGAAGGTGAAGGAACGTATCGTCGAGTATCTCGCGGTGCAGGCGCGCACGAATAAATTGCGTGGCCCCATCCTCTGCCTTGTTGGCCCGCCAGGTGTTGGCAAAACCTCACTCGGAAAATCCATCGCCAAGGCCACAGGGCGCGAATTCATCCGCATGTCGCTGGGTGGCGTGAGGGACGAAGCCGAAATCCGTGGCCACCGCCGCACCTACATCGGATCGATGCCCGGCAAAGTCATCCAGTCCATGAAAAAGGCCAAGAAATCCAATCCGCTTTTCCTGCTCGACGAAATCGACAAGATGGGCATGGATTTCCGCGGCGATCCATCAGCAGCCTTGCTCGAGGTTCTTGATCCCGAACAGAACGGCACGTTCATGGACCACTATCTTGAGGTCGAGTATGATCTCTCGAACGTGATGTTTGTCACCACGTCGAATACGCTCAACATTCCGCCAGCGCTTTTGGACCGTATGGAAATCATCCGCATCGCCGGATACACCGAGGATGAAAAGGCTGAAATCGCCAAGCGCCATTTGATCCCAAAAACCATGGAACACCATGGCCTCGACAAAAAGGAATTCGAAGTCACTGATGCCGCAATCAAGGAAATGATCCGCCACTACACCCGCGAGGCGGGTGTGCGGAATCTGGAACGCGAAGCCAACACGCTTGCCCGCAAGGCCGTCAAGGATTTGATGACGGCCAAGAAAGGCAAGAAGATCAAGGTCACACCAGACGTCGTGAACGAGTATCTTGGCGTGCAAAAATTCAAGCACGGCGAAGTTGAGCGTGAAGACCAGGTGGGTGTTGTCACCGGGTTGGCATGGACCGAAGTCGGTGGTGAACTTCTGACCATCGAAGCGCTGGTGATGCCCGGCAAAGGCAAAATGACGGTCACAGGCAATCTTCGCGACGTGATGAAAGAGTCGATCTCGGCCGCTTCATCATACGTGCGCAGCCGCGCACCGTTGATTGGCGTCAAGCCACCCGTGTTCGACAAGCGCGACATCCACGTCCATGTACCGGAAGGTGCGACGCCGAAAGACGGCCCATCCGCAGGCATCGCCATGGCAACCGCCATCGTCTCCGTTCTCACAGGCATTCCTGTGAAGCGCGACGTGGCCATGACTGGCGAAATCACGTTGCGGGGCAGGGTGCTGCCCATTGGCGGCTTGAAGGAAAAACTCCTTGCCGCACTGCGCGGCGGCATCAAGAAAGTGCTGATTCCGCAGGAGAACGTGAAAGACCTTGCGGACATTCCTGACAACGTAAAATCAGAGATGGAACTCGTCCCTGTGGCTCATGTCGATGACGTGCTGAAACACGCACTGGTGCGGCAACCCATTTCAATCGAGTGGGATGAGGAAGCCGAAGAAGCCGCAGCAGCAGCGCGCGCCAAAGACAAAGGCACAGTCGAGAACGCTGTGACACACTGACACCCTTCATCCTCCCCCGCTCGCGGGGGAGGTGGCAGCCGCGACGCGGCTGACCGAGAGGGCCTTTCAAGCTGGTGCAATAAACGGCTGCGAAATCTCATTGAACACAGGCATCGCCTCAAACCCGGCGCAATGTTTCTTCAATGCGGGATAACGCGTCAAGTCCCCAATCTGCGGATGCGCTTCGCCCAAGTGCCGCAAAGTGCAAGTCACCGCCACATCGGCCATCGTCATCCCACCGCCAAACCAGGTTTCGCCTGAACGCGGCGCACGGTCATTTTCAAGCCACAGCATTGCACCTTCAAGCTGCCTGGTGATCCGTGCAACGAACACGCGCGAAGGCTGCTTGTGCAGCCTTTCCTCATAGAACAACCGCACAGCCATGTCCGAAACCCCACTCGCCATGCTGACAATGCGCTGGTCCAGATAACGCGCAGGCTGGGATTGCGGCGTCAACCGAGCCTCTGGCGCGACACATGAATCCAGATAATCAATGATCGCCGACGTCTCGATCAATGCCGTCCCATCATCAAGTACAAGTGTTGGCACCCGGATCAGCGGATTGACCTTTGACAGCTCTTCCGCATTGCCAAACACTGACCACTTGTTGTGTTCAAATGCCATTTTGTAACAGCGCATGGCAATCGCAACCCGGCGCGTGAAGGGAGAGTCATATTGCCCGATGAGTTGCATTTACTTCCCCTGTGTCAGCACAATACGCACCGCGAAAAACGCAAACACACCTGCAAATGTATAATCAATGCCACGCAGAAAACGAGGCCGGGTTTTCAGCCAGCCCACCAGTTGTTCTGCGATGAAGATGAACAAAGTCGAGAATGGCAAATTGATCAGCACAAAATAAAATCCAAGAAACAGCAGCTTCCCCGTGACATGCGGATCATCAGCTGAAACAAACTGCGGCAGGAAAGTGATGAAAAACAACACGACTTTCGGGTTGGTGAGATTGACCGTCGTGCCCAGCAACAAATTGGTCCACACCGAACTCTGCGCCGTCCGGCCTTCGCGCAAAGTGAGTGACGATCCGTTGCGGACGGCATCCACTGCCAGCCACAGGAGATAAATCGCGCCAACGATTTTCAAAACCAGAAACCCGGATTGCGATGCCGCAATCAACGCTGATACGCCAAAGGCCGCCAGCAGTGTGTGAACAACACAGCCGATATTCGTTCCCACCATTGCCGCAAGCCCCGCCGCCCGGCCAGCACCGATGGTGCGCGACAGCCAGAGCGACATGTCGGGCCCAGGCGTGATGCAAAGCAGCAACGACGCAAGAGTGTAAGCAAAGAGCGTGGTGATGTCCGGGAGAAAATCCATATTTTACAGCCTGTTACTGATTTGTCACAAAGTGCCGCTTTAACTCACGAAAGTTCACTTGCGAATCTTGTCCAATCCGATTCATGGTGTTGCCGCGGCAGACATTTGAGCCGTTGTAGCACTCAAATTCAAGGCAGACCAACAGGCCAGTCATGAACAAAAGCGAACTCATTGCCAAAGTGGCAACCGACACGCGCCTCACGCGTGGCGAAGCCGAAGAAGTGGTGGACGCAACCTTTGAGAACATCGTCAAAGCACTGATGGACGGCGACGATGTGCGCCTCATGGGCTTCGGGGTTTTCACCGTGACCCGCCGTGAAGCGGGCAAGGGGCGCAACCCCAAGACAGGCAAAGTCATAAAAATGCCGGCCTCCAACAGGGCACGGTTCAAACCGGGAAAACTGCTGAAGGAGGCTGTCAACAGCTAGGCACCCGCTGCGCGTTGCGTATTTGCGATGCTCGTGTCCGGCCAGAAGAAAAACAATTCCCAAATACCAGCCCCGCACGCCCTCAGAAAACGTGTGGGGTTATTTTTGTGGCGGCGAAGGGACCTCTCCCCCGGCTTCGCCGGACCCTCCCCGGAGGGGAGGGACTCGTGGTGCGAGTGCCCTCAACAGTAACACGGGAGGTGGTCGACCGAGGTCCCTCTCCCCTTCGGAGAGGGTGCCCGAAGGGCGGGAGAGGTCCCTTCAAATCCAGGTTGCGAAACGCACCCGTTGCAGCTATTCCCCCACTGGAAGGGCGATTAGCTCAGTTGGTAGAGCGCTTCGTTTACACCGAAGATGTCGGCGGTTCGAGTCCGTCATCGCCCACCATGCACTTTGGCAGCTCCCCAGGTTAGTAACAGGACCCGACGCCATTCATGAATGGCGACGGGAACAGGATCACGTAGCGGAAGCTTCGGCCTCAATGCGCGGAAGTGCTTCGCCATATAATGTGGCTTCAAATGTTCGAAGACGCTTGTAGATTGAAATCAGTTTGATGATGTCATCCCAATCACTGAACAAGACTTGAATAGACTCCCGGACTTTGTCGAACGCATTGGAGATTTGTTGAAAGAGCCCCAATGTCATTGTTCCAGCCACGATGCTGGGAAACAGAAGGATCAGGGAATAAACAGTGTCTGCGTTGACGTAAACGTTTCGACCAAGGTCGAAATAGATGTAGTTTTTGTAAAGCCGATAATAATTGTCTTTCAAATCCTCGAACAAGCCTTTGACGGTAAATTCATCAGCTCGCTGGTCTGCGTCTTCGCCGTAAACCAGTTCCTTGCGCAACGCGGCTTCCACACGTTGGTTTTTAAATTCAAGTCCCGGCAATTTGATACCGATGAAATAGACGAACACCGTGCCCAGAACAGCCCAGAAGATGGAGGCCCAAACCAGTGCCTGCGGGATGGCCCCCACGAGTGGCAATTCCGTGATGTGAACTGAATAGCCATACAGGATAGGCAAGAATGCGATCAATGTCATGACCGCACTTACAAACGACACTCCTTGAATTTCCATGCCCCGCGCAAACTGCATGGCGTCTTCCTGTACACGCTGTGAGGCACCTTCGACGCCACGCAACTTTTGCCAATGCGACATGTAATATTCATGCATCGCCCGGCGCCAGCGGAAGATGTAATGTCGAATAAAAAAGCGCACCGTCGAAACCACGAGAACGAAGACAGTTGCCAATCCCGCAAAGGTGAGCAGGGAACCGTAGAGTTCGCTGATCTCCACTTTCCTGGATTTGGTCAGCGCTTCGTTCAGCAAATCGTAGAACGGGCCGTACCATGCGTTGATGGCCACGTTGAGTTGGACACTGAAATACGTGTAGAAAACGATAAATGCAGTCCCCAAAACCGACCAGGCAAACCATGGATGGGGTGAAAGCTTCCACCAAGCCGCAGCAAAAATGCCCACAATTGCGGCGTAGTAGACGTAAAACCAGAGAAATGGTTTTGAGACAAACACAATTGGCCCAATGATCGCTGGCGCGTCTGCCGCTGGATTTTCCAACCCGATAAATTGTCCCCAGTTCCTTGCAAAAAAGAACCAGAGGAGGACGCAAAACAGAGACCATATCGCGGCCGACCAGAAAAACACTCTCGGATTCGGGAAAAACGATTTGAACATGATCTTTGCTTTCTGGCCCGTGCGGCCTATGGAATCGTGGGAACCTTAATCGCCCCGCGCCACACGGGCAATGCTGGAGAATTGACGAAAGCGTGACTTATCCGGGCCAATTGGATGATGCTGTTGCGCTTTGGTTGGCCACCAAACGCGGTGGTGGCATGCGTGCGGCGGCGGAAAAATTGCAAGCCAGATACCGCAAGGGTGAAGCGTCGACGTCAGACAGTCTGTTTGCTTATCTCGCCACGCGCCTTCCCGCGACTTATGCCGCGAACCAGCGCGTCATGGCAGAGGTCGCAGATCTGCTGCCAGACTTCGCGCCACAATCCGTGTTGGATTGCGGGGCGGGGCCGGGTACGGCCACATGGGCTGCTCTCGCGCAATGGCCGGGGTTGCAAAGCATCGCCCAGGTGGAAGCCTTGCCCGCCTTCTGTGAATTGGCAAAATCATTGAACGCTCAAAGCGGCCTCTCTCCGTTGCAAGCCGCACATGTGCAGCACCTGACCATTCAGAAATTACCTGATGAAAAAGCCGACCTCGTAATCGCATCCTATGTTCTTGCCGAAATGCCGGAGCGTGAGACAGCCGCAATTGCGCGCGGCCTTTGGCAACGGGCCACCGGAGCGTTGATCCTGATTGAGCCGGGAACCCCAAATGGTTTCGCTCGCATTCGAGCCGCCCGTGAAGCCTTGCGTGGAGGTGGCCACATCATCGCACCCTGTACGCACGCCAATGCCTGTCCGATGGAAAACAACGATTGGTGCCATTTTAAAACCCGCCTTGCCCGCAGCCGCGCCCACATGCACGCCAAGTCCGCCACCGTCCCTTTTGAGGATGAAGCCTTCAGCTATCTTGCCATCGCGCGTACCCCCGCCATCATCACCAGCGGCGCACGCATCATAGCACCTGCAAGCAGTGGCAAAGTGTCTGCTGAACTCAAACTCTGCGACGCTTCGGGTGTGCACACAGAGTCCATTGCCAGCCGCAACAAGCCTGCCTACAAACGGGCCAAGAAAGCCCGTTGGGGTGATCTCTGGAGTGTTGACACGTGAACTTCGAAAGCCTGCAAACCCGTGCGTTTGAAGTGCTGGACCTGTTGAAAGGCTGGCTCGCCAGCCCGCAGTTCTACGCGCAAGTCATCGCCGTCTTTGCCCTGTGGATGGTTGCAAAGATTGCGTCCAAACAAATTCTCGCCCGTGTGCCAATGTTGCGCGAAGAACCGCAGGACGGCCGCTTCCTTCGCTACCAACGCCTCGCGTACTCCTGCCGCAACCTTGTTGAGCCAGCACTCTTCGTGGGGCTGATGGCCGCTGCGGCCAGCGTGGCGGATCAGGCCCTTGGGGCCAGTTGGCTCATCCGCATCGCGCAGAGTCTTGCACTCATGCGCCTTCTGCACGCCGTCATCATGCGTTTCATTGCCAACCCTGTTCTGAATTCCGCCGCCCGCTGGATTGGCCTGCCGATTGCCGCAATTTATGCGCTTGGCTATTTCGATCAACTCACAAGCGCGCTTGATTCCATTGCCTTCGCAGCTGGCAATATCCGCATCTCACTGTTGGCGCTGTCCAAGGCCGCGCTTTTCGGTGGCATCTTGTTTTGGCTGGGCCGCACGTCGTCGAACGCGGGTCAGAAAGTCATCCGCGATGCCCAGTCTGTGGACATCCAGACGCGGGAACTGGCGGCGAAAGCCCTGGAACTCTTGGTTTTCGCCGTCGTCGGTTTGCTGCTTCTCAACATCCTCGGCCTTGACCTCACAACACTCGCCGTCTTCGGCGGCGCGCTTGGCGTAGGCCTCGGTTTCGGCCTGCAACAGATCGCGTCTAACTTCATCTCCGGCATCATCCTGTTGTTGGAACGTTCAACCAAACTGGGTGACTACATCGAGCTTGAAGACGGCAAAGCCGGAATTCTGCGCGAGATGAATATGCGCTCTTCGACTCTCGAGACCTACGACGGCAAAGAAATCATGGTGCCCAATGAACGCTTCATCACCACCCGTTTCATCAATTGGACAAGGGCCGACCCGCGCCAACGCTATGAAGTTCCCTTCGTTGTGACTTACGATACAGATCTGCACAAAGTGCCGCCGCTCATCGAAGCCGCACTCTCCAAACATCCCAGCGTTTTGCAAGAACCTGAAAAAGTCAGTTGCGAACTCAAGCGGTTCGGAGATTATGGCGCGCATTTTGCCGTGAAGTTCTGGGTCAGTGGCATCGACGACGGCCCCAACAATTTCACCTCGGACGTCCACTTCCTGGTTTGGGACGCGCTACAAAAAGGAAAAATCAAAATGGCCACACCACATCATCAAGTCGCCATCATGAGTGACGGCATCTCAATCGGAAAAGTGAAATGAGAAAGCTCATCTCCTCAGGTTCGCGGTTCGAAAATGAATACGCCTATTCGCGTGCGGTGGTGCAAGGCCCATGGTGTTTTGTTGCGGGAACAACAGGGTATGACTATTTAACCATGACAATTTCGGAAGACGTTGCGGCCCAAACCGAACAAACATTCAAAAACATCGACACGGCCTTGAAGCAGGCAGGCTTCACCATCGCAGATGTGGTGCGCGTGCATTATCTGCTGCCGCATGCCTCAGATTTCGCAGCCTGCCAGCCGATCTTGAAAAAATGGTTCGGCGAAATCCGCCCGGCGGCAACCATGTTGGTAACGGGGTTGATCGATGATCTGATGAAAATCGAAATCGAAGTCACGGCACTCAAAGCCTGAATTAAAAAGGGCGGACGCTTTCGCATCCGCCCAGTTTATTTTTTCAAATGATTGCCGCAAGCCTACAAGGCGCGAGTACAGTCATCCTCCCCAGACCTGGCTCCTGTTGGAATCTTCAGTCTTGTTCTTATGATGATAGTGGTGCCGCATTTTTGTGCTTCTGCCAAGTTAAATGTGACGCGACTGTGGAGTGGTGGAAAAGTTTTACTGACACACGTTTTGATTGTAGTGGAAATTCCTGCCGCGCCAACTTGTGTTAACAGGCCAATCCCTTAAAAGGGCCGCAAATTCGAGTGATTTGAGGATTCTCATGCGTCTGTCGCAATATTTCATGCCCATCCTGCGCGATGACCCCAAGGAAGCGGAAATCGTTTCCCACCGTCTGATGCTGCGCGCCGGCATGATCCGTCAGGAGGCGGCCGGCTCATATTCATGGCTGCCCATGGGTTTCCGTGTGCTCAAGAAGATCGAGCAGATCGTGCGTGAGGAACAGAATCGGGCAGGGGCCATCGAAGTTCTGATGCCGACGATCCAGTCCGCCGACCTCTGGAAAAAGTCTGGCCGCTACGATGCCTATGGCAAGGAAATGCTGCGCGTGAAAGACCGCGCCGACCGCGACATGCTGTTTGGCCCCACCAACGAAGAACAGATCACAGACATTTTCCGCTCCGGCATCCAAAGCTACAAGGACGTGCCGCGCAACCTGTATCACATCCAGTGGAAATTCCGCGATGAGGTCCGCCCGCGTTTTGGCGTCATGCGCGGCCGCGAATTTCTGATGAAGGACGCGTACAGCTTCGACGTGACACGTGAAGCCGGCCAGCACAGTTACAACAAGATGTTCGTGAGCTATCTCAAAACCTTTGCCCGCATGGGCTTGCAAGCCGTGCCCATGCGCGCCGAAACAGGCCCCATTGGCGGCTCGGACTCCCATGAATTCCTCATCCTCGCCCAAACCGGGGAAAGCGAAGTCTTCTTCGACAAGTCCTTTCACGGCATGGACTGGGCCAATTTCGAAATTGACTACGACAATGTTGACGCTGTTGCGTCGCTGGTTTCAGACTTCACCTCGAAATATGCCGCCACCAGCGAAATGCATGACGCGGCAGACTATGAGGCCCGTGTCCCTGCCGAGCGCCGCATCACAGGCCGCGGCATCGAAGTCGGCCACATCTTCTTCTTTGGCACAAAATATTCAGAGCCCTTGGGCTGCGTGGTGCAAGGCGCTGACGGCAAGCAGGTCGCATTGCAATCCGGCTCCTACGGCATCGGCGTGTCGCGCCTTGTCGGTGGCATCATCGAAGCGTCCCACGACAAAGATGGCATCATTTGGCCAGAGTCTGTTTCCCCCTTCGACATCGGCCTCATCAACATCAAGGCGGGTGATGCCGAAGCAGACGCAGCAGCAGATAAAATTTACAAAGCTCTCTCCGCAAAAGGCAAGGACGTGCTTTACGACGACCGCAATCAACCCGGTGGTGCGAAGTTCGCAACCATGGATTTGATCGGCTTGCCTTGGCAAGTCATCATCGGCCCGCGCGGCTTGAAAGATGGCATCGCCGAAGTGAAAAATCGTAAGACAGGTGCGAGAGAGAATGTGTCGTTGGACAAGGTTGTGGAGCGGTTGACCTCCTGATGGCTGAAGCACTTCCCGACACCCGCCCCTTCGCCGGCTTCGAATGGAAGCTGGCGTTCCGCTATCTGCGCGCGCGCCGCAAGGAAGGCTTCATCTCTGTCATCTCGCTGTTCTCATTCCTCGGCATCATGCTGGGTGTCGCCACACTCATCGTCGTGATGTCAATCTTCAATGGCTTTCACCAGGAACTGCTGAGCAAGGTTCTGGGCTTCGCGGGCCATGCCACGATTTATCATAACAGACTTGAACCCATAAACGACTTCGAAGCACTGCGCACCAAACTGAAAGCACTTCCCGGGGTCGAAAATGCCTATCCCATGATTGAAGGTCAGGTGATGGTGTCATCCGCCAAATCCGCAACCGGTGCTCTGGTGCGCGGCATGAGTGGTGCGGACCTCGCCAATCTCTCCAGCATCAACAACGACGCGCTCCGCACTGCCATCAAAAATCCAGACGGCATAGATGAGAAGGCATCGCTGGAAGGTTTCGACACTTCAGAGGGCGTTGCCATCGGCGAGCGCATGGCGTGGCGGCACCAGGTTGGCCTCGGCGATACCATGACTTTGATCTCTCCCAATGGCGAAGAAACACCCATGGGCACGATACCGCGCAACCGCGACTACACAGTGGTTGCCATCTTCAAGATGGGCATGGCGGAATATGACGAAAATATTCTCTACATGCCCATGCCGGAAGCACAGGATTTCTTCAATCAGGGCAATGGCGTGACCGCCATTGATGTGATGGTGAAAGACCCCGACGCAATCAGCGAGATGGTGCCTGCCATGAAAGGGCTCGTGACAGAAGACTTTCTGATCCAGACCTGGAAAGACAGGAACCAGGCCTTCTTCACCGCGCTGACGGTGGAACGCAACGTGCTTTTCATGGTTGTCACCATGGTGGTGCTTGTCGCGGCACTGAACATTATTTCGGGTCTTATCATGCTGGTGAAAGACAAGTCCCGCGACATCGCAATTCTGCGCACCATGGGTGCAACAGCAGGTGCTATGCAGCGCGTGTTTTTCATTACCGGTGCTGCGATTGGCGTGGTCGGCACAATTGCGGGCGTGCTTCTGGGCTTGCTGATTGCGTACAACGCTGAAAACATCCGCCAGTTCATCCAGTGGCTCACAGGCGTCAATCCTTTCAACGAAGAACTCTATTACCTTGCACAACTACCCGCCATTGTCAGTCCCTCACAAGTGCTGTTGATTTCTGCAATGACACTGTTCTTGTCGTTTCTCGCAACACTCTATCCATCATGGCGTGCTGCCAAACTCGATCCGGTTGAGGCGCTGCGTTACGAATGAAACTGCATCCCGCACTTGATATTCGGTCCATCTCCCGCTTTTACGGTGAAGGCGATACGCGGCTGCGGGTTTTTGAAAACCTCTCGCTTCACGTGAACTCAGGGGAAGTGGTCGCACTCGTTGGACAGTCCGGTTCTGGCAAGTCATCGATCCTCCATATTGCCGGGTTACTTGAACGGCCATCATCCGGCGAGGTTTTCATCGCCGGGCAGGAATGCACCACAATGGACGACCTTGCCCGCACCCGCGTGCGCCGCATCGGCGTTGGCTTCGTCTACCAATTCCATCATCTCCTCGCGGAATTCTCCGCCCTCGAAAATGTCGTGATGCCGCAACTCATTGCCGGCGCTTCAACGGCGGAAGCTGAAACACGCGCCAAGGATTTGCTGGGCCGCCTCAAACTCTCTCATCGCCTCACACACCGCCCCGCAGAGATGTCTGGCGGTGAACAACAGCGCGTCGCCATTGCCCGCGCCCTTGCGAACCGTCCGCTGCTGTTGCTGGGCGATGAGCCAACAGGAAATCTTGATCCTGATACAGCAGCGCTGGTGCACGAAGAATTCATGCGTCTGATCCAGGAAGAAGGCCTCGGAGCGTTGATTGCCACCCACAATTTTGAACTCGCGCAAAAAATGTCGCGCGTCATGGTTTTGCAAAATGGATCGTTGGAAGAAGTTTAACATTGGGGCAGCAGTATTTGTGCTGCTGGCACAGCCGTCGTCGGCAGCCGTCAAAGCCCCCAATCTCAAAGCCTACGCCA
This sequence comes from Hyphomicrobiales bacterium, assembly GCA_031430795.1. Taxonomy (GTDB): domain Bacteria; phylum Pseudomonadota; class Alphaproteobacteria; order Rhizobiales; family Aestuariivirgaceae; genus Aestuariivirga. The sequence goes on along the minus strand of JANPCE010000036.1, from coordinate 11,773 downwards.
CATCTGTCTGCGCCGCCGTCGCTGCGGCATCCACCTCCAACAATCTGGACCGCAATTTCTTTGCCCGCCTGCTCTGGAAAGAAAGCCTCTTCGACCCCCGCGCCGTCAGCCCCAAGGGTGCACAAGGCATCGCACAGTTCATGCCCGGCACGGCACAGCGCCGTAACCTCGCTGATCCCTTTGATCCTCTCGCCGCTGTGCCCGCCTCTGCGAGTTTCCTGTCTGACCTGAAAAAAGAGTTCGGCAATCTCGGCCTTGCCGCCGCTGCTTATAACGCTGGCGAAAAACGCATTCAGGATTGGCTCAACGGCAAGCGCGGGTTGCCAACTGAAACCCGGAACTATGTTGCGTTCATCACGGGCCGCGTCGCCGAAGATTGGAAAACACCTTCTGCAAATTTTGACATTCCAAAACTGAGCAAGTCTGACGACTTCAACTCATCCTGCATCCAGTTGGCGTCGCGGCAGGTCACGTTGCGCTCAACTGTCGTCAAGGGCGTGAAACTCCAGCCTTGGGGCGTTTTGTTGGCGGCGAGTTTTGATGAGGGCCGGGCGCTGGCCATGTTTAAACGTCTGAAGCTTCGTTTTCCACAAGCCCTGAAGAACGCAGAGCCCATGATTCTCAAAAAGCAGAATCTCTCACGCGGCACCCGAAAAATGACCTTCGTCATGGTGGGTGCGAAGACCCAGGTTGCGGCGCAAGACTTGTGCAAGGTCTACAACACCGAAGGTCTCCCTTGCGTGGTGCGAAAAAACAGGTGACAACTTGTGTAAAGAATTTCCCCTCGCTGGAAGGCAGGGGATAAGGTTCCGGAATGCCCGCCCCAACTTTCATCCATCTCCGTTGTCATTCCGCCTATTCCCTGTCTGAAGGTGCCATCACCATCAAGCAGATGGCGAAGCTGGCGGAGCAGCATGCAATGCCCGCCCTTGCCATAACTGACACCGGCAATTTGTTTGGCGCGCTAGAATATTCGGAAGCGATGAAGGACAAGGGCATTCAGCCCATCATCGGCATGTCCATCAAGGTGGATTTTGATCCGCCGAGAGATGAGAAAGACAGGCAGCAAAGCGGCCAACGCCCACTCCACAGCCTCGTGCTGCTCGCTCAGGATGAAGCTGGTTACGGCAACTTGATGAAGTTGACGAGCCGCAGCTTTCTCGATGTGGACGCAACATCTGTGCCGCATGTCCCTTGGAACTTGTTGGCCGACCACAGCGACGGATTGATTTGCCTTTCAGGCGGACCTTCAGGACCACTCAACGCGGCGATCCTGCAAGGGCAGGGGCCTGTTGCTGAAGATTTATGCATGCGCCTCAAGCAAAATTTCGCAGGCCGTTTTTACATTGAACTGCAACGCCATGAACTGGAAACCGAACGCGCTGCGGAAGATGGTCTAATTGATCTTGCATATGCCCATGACATTCCGTTGGTTGCCACCAATGAAGTCTATTTTGCCAAGCCCGATGATTTTGCGTCCCATGACGCGCTGATTTGCATTGCAGAAGGTGAAGTCGTCTCTGCAGAAGAGCGCCGGAGGTTGACGCCCGATCACTATTTCAAATCGCAACAGGAAATGGCCGCCCTTTTTGCAGATGTGCCGGAAGCCATCGCCAATACGGTAGAGGTCGCAAGGCGTTGCGCCATGATCGTCAAAGGGAGAAAACCCATTTTGCCGCGTTTCGCCGATGGCGATGAAGGCGAAGAACTCTTCAAACAGGCAAAAGAAGGCCTCGAAAACCGCCTCGCCGCCACAGGCCTTGCACCCGGCATGACGCGTGAGGATTACGACCAGCGCCTGGCGTTTGAAGTTTCCGTTATCAACAAGATGAATTACCCCGGTTACTTCCTGATTGTTGCGGATTTCATCAGATGGGCCAAGTCGCAAAGCATTCCGGTTGGGCCAGGCCGCGGCTCTGGAGCAAGTTCACTCGTTGCATATTCGCTGAATATCACTGATCTCGTGGACCCCCTGCGCTACGGCTTGTTGTTCGAACGTTTCTTGAATCCAGACCGCGTCTCGATGCCTGACTTCGACGTGGACTTCTGCCAGGAACGCCGCGACGAAGTCATCGCCTATGTGCAGCGCCGCTATGGCGGGGACCGCGTGGCGCAGATCATCACCTTCGGTAAGTTGCAGGCCCGCATGGTGACACGTGACGTGGGCCGCGTGTTGCAATTGCCCTATGGCCAGGTGGACCGTCTGTCAAAGATGATCCCGATGAACCCCGCCAATCCTTTGACTCTAAAACAGGCAATCGATTCTGAGCCGCGATTGCAGGAAGAGCGCGACCGCGACCCAACGGTGAAAGCGTTGTTTGATGTGGCGTTGAAGCTCGAAGGGCTCTATCGCAACGCGTCGACCCACGCAGGTGGCATTGTGATCGGCGACAGGCCGTTGACAGAACTTGTGCCGCTTTACCGTGACTCGCGCGCGTCCATTCCCGTCACCCAGTTCAACATGAAGCTTGTTGAAAAAGCGGGGCTGGTGAAGTTCGACTTCCTTGGCCTGAAAACACTCACCGTCATCGACAAGGCGCAAAAACTCATCCGCCGCCGATTTCCGGAGTTTGATGTACAGAAAATCCCGCTGGATGACACCAAGACCTTCGAGATGGTCACACTTGGCGACACGGTAGGTGTGTTCCAGATGGAAAGTGCCGGCATGCGCGACGCGGCGCGCAGTGCGAGAGCTGACAAGCTCGACGACTTGATTGCCCTGATCGCCTTGTACCGCCCGGGCCCCATGGCGCAAATCCCGACGTATTGCGCGCGAAAGCTGGGACGCGAAAAAGTGGAATATCTGCATCCGCTGCTGGAACCAGTGCTGCGTGAAACTTTTGGCGTCATCACTTACCAGGAACATGTGCAACAGGTGGCCCGCGTGTTGGCGGGTTACACCCCGGCCGAAGCAGATTTACTGCGCCGCGCCATGGGCAAAAAAATCAAAAGCGAAATGGATGCGCAGCGCGTGCGCTTCATGAAGGGTGCGGCTGCCAATGGTGTGGAAGAAGAGACCGCAGTTGCTGCCTTCGACGCCTGCGCCAAATTTGCCGAATACGGTTTCCCCAAGGGCCACGCAGCACCCTATGCGATTGTGGTCTATCAAACCGCCTATCTCAAGGCCAACTATCCCGCTGAATTCTTGGCGGCGTCCATGACCCTCGACATGGGCAACACCGACAAGCTGATGCAGTTCCGCCGCGAGGCGCAACGCATTGGCGTCACGGTCATTCCGCCATCAGTCAATGCCAGCGACATGGAGTTTGATGTGCGCGAAAGTGCGATCATTTATTCGTTGGCCGCTCTGAAAAACGTCGGAGGTGCCGCCATCGCACAATTGGTGGCGAAGCGGGATGAGGAGGGGGCTTTTAAATCCCTCGCCGATTTTGCCAGGCGCGCCGATGTGAAGGCATTGGGCCGCCGTGCCATGGAAAGCATGGTGAAAGCCGGTGCCTTTGATGTGCTGCACGCCAACCGCGCCCAGGTGCTGGACGCCATCGACATGCTGATCGGTCTGTCGAGCCGCAATGCAAACGAAGTTGCCGCCGGCCAGAATGATTTGTTTGGCAGTGGAAAATCTTCAGCCCCCGAAATCATGTTGCCGGTGCGCGACAATTGGCTGCCGATGGACCGCCTGGCCCATGAATTTGAAGCCGTCGGATTTTATCTTTCAGGCCACCCGCTGGATGAATACGGCAAACTCCTCACGCGGTTGAACGTCGAGTCCTTTGCCGCGTTCGCCCACAAGGTGAAGACGCAAGGTGCCACGGCGGCACGCCTCGCGGGAACAGTCACCGCAAAGCAGGAACGCCGTTCCAAGGCCGGCAACCGCTTCGCTTTCGTCGGGTTTTCTGATGCCTCGGGCCAATTCGAAACGGTTTGCTTTGCCGACACGCTGAATGCCGCGCGAGACTTGTTGGAACCAGGCAAATCCGTTCTCATCCGTGTGGAAGCCGATCTTGACGGCGAAGAAGTGAAACTCCGATTGCAGGGCGTTGAAGCCTTGGACGCTGCCGCGAAAGCGGTTGTGCAGGGTGTGCAGATTTTCGTGCGCGACGCCGTTGCTGTTGATTCAATTGCCAAGCGTTTGCACAAAGGCGGGCGGGCCCCCGTGCTCGTCACGCTGATCAATGACTCCGGCCGGGAGATAGACATTTCCCTCGGCCAGAATTTTGTCATCACCCCACAGATCCGCGGTGCGTTGAAAGCAACCAACGGTGTTGTCGATGTGGTGGAACTTTAGCCGACTTGCGTTTGCAAATTGGACTTGTCCATTTGCTTGACGAACTCAATGCCAACGCCTGTTTCAAGGTAGCGCACAACGCGCCCCTTCATGCGGCCCACCATGAGATAGGTGCCGAGCGATGGCATGACCTCTGTCTTTATGGCACAGCCTGAAACCGAAATGTCCATCACCTCACACGCATAGGAGCGGCCATCGGGCAGCGTCATGTGGGTGTGCTTGTCCTTGGGTTCAAATCGCGCATGGCGGCGGTTGTCTGGTGCGCCGGAGGCGCGTTGGTGGATATAGTCGATGCGGGTTTGCAACCGCTCAAGCCGCGCACCTGTATAGGCGAAGGTCACCTTGAAGCCGCCGTTGATGGGTGCTCCTGAAAGCAGTTCGACCCGGCCCAAATCTTCAAGATAAGCCACAATCGCCTGGCCTTGCGGCACGGATTGGCTGGTGATGAATGTGGCACCCGTGGTCGTCATGTCGAGGACCTGGCACGCGTGTTCGGTCATGTCTGGCAGCATAAAGCGGCCAAAGACGATGCCACCCAATCCGCCCGTTGCGCCGCACGACTCTTGGTCGAGCGCCGTATTCACAGCAAGTGCAGTCACCTTGTTACCTCTAGTCTTTAATAGCCCGTGTTCTCCCCAGGGCGCTCTGGCGCGAGCCAGAACGTGGATATTAGTGAACAGGAAGTAAAGGTGCGGTTAAGGCGGGAGAGACAATCGGACACGCGGGCCAAATGACAGCAATCCTCAACTGCGACCGCCACTGACAAGGCGCAGGGAACGGTTGAGAGGCCTTTCGACCCGGTCCGGCACGCTTGGAAGCGGCCGGCGCGTATTGCGCCCATGTTCGGTCCAGATGGCCCGGGCTGATACAAGTTCGCGGCGCAAAATGGACTTGTGGCCAAGAGAATGGGCTTCACGGAAGGGAAACAGTCCGCCAATCAGTTGTACCCGGTTGGAGTCGCGCACCTGGATGGGGAGTGCGATGAGTTCAGCCGCCACTTGCTGGCGGGTATCTGTCACAAAGCGCATGCGCACCAGAATGGGCTGCAACTCACGCAAGGACAGGTCCAGATGTTTCGAAATCACTTCGGCTTCGAAGGTGTCCCATCCTTCAAGCACATTGCCATTTGTCATGTTGCGCCCGAAAAGTGTGCAAACCCGGCTTCCAGCCAGCCGGAATTTGAATGTCCCGCGCAAATAATCCTTTTCAATGATGACCATGTCGGACATCAGCTCGCGCACTTGCGTCAACCCAAAATCTTCACGCGTCGGATAGGCCCGTTCAGCCCGGGCCGATTCCCAGTGGATGAAAAGCTTGCGACTGCCGGGATGCAGGATTTGCGTGTCTGATTCCGGTGCTGTGCTGGTGTCTTGGATAACCATGTGATCGGCCTCTGCGTTTTGCCTGTCCCAATTGGGAACGTCTTGGGCTAGACAGTGCAGAACCCGTGCCAGCAGCAAAGCCACAACGAAAAACCATGACCGACAACGTCGTTGCCTTCCGAAAGCCTGGCGGCACAAAACCTGAGCCGTCGAAACCCCCAGCGGCAATCAACGTGCCCACTATCGTGCTGGTTGTATTGGCTGTGCCCGCGGCTGTTCATGTGGCACTTTGGGCGTTGGGGCAGGAATGGCAGACCTGGTCGATTTACGCGCTGTCCTTCATTCCCTCGCGCTTTGGCGGGGAAGAGGTGGCTTATCCCGAGGGCGCGCAATACTGGTCGTTTTTGACCTATGGCTTGCTGCACGCGGACGCCTTCCACCTCGGATCAAATTTACTGTGGCTTTTGATTTTCTCAACCCCGATTGCCCGCCGCTGGTCCGCCTGGCGTTACCTGTTGCTGTTGACGCTCGGAACAATCGCGGGTGCCGCCGCCATGCTGTTCACCTATTGGGGCAAATTCACCGTTGTGGTTGGCGCATCCGCCGCCGTTTCGGCCACACTGTCAGCGGCCATCCCGATTTTCTTCGGGCCAGACTACCGCATGCGCGGCAACGAAATGCTCGACCACACAAAGCTCCGTGTACTGAGTTTCAGCGCATTGATCCGCCACCGCAACGCGCTGGCCTTCACCGCACTGTTCCTGGTGATGACGCTGTTCACCGGGGCCAGCCAGGTTTTATCCCAGACGGCATTCATCGGCGAAAACACCATCGCCTGGGAGGCCCATCTCGCAGGCTTTATGGCGGGCATCGGACTTTTTTACCTTCTCGACCCTGGCAGCCTTCCCGTCGCCCGGATTCGGGTGTAGCTTTCTCCTGTTCGCTTAACTGAAGGGAGTCTGGCCATGTCCGTGTCAACCATTTTGGGCGTCAAGGGGCGCAACGTCATCACTGTGCGCCCGCATGAAACAGTCGAGACCGTCATCAAGACACTTGCGCAAAAACGCATTGGTGCCATTGTCGTGACCGATGATTTGGGCCGCATTCAGGGCATCGTGTCGGAACGCGACGTGGTGCGCCACCTGGCGGAGGAGGGGGCGGGAATACTCGGCCAAGCCGTCAGCGCCATCATGACCAAAGGTGTCAAAACCTGCGCTGAAACCGACAGTGAGCAGGACCTGATGACCCTGATGACAGAAAACCGCATCCGGCATTTGCCCGTGGTGAAAGACGGCAAACTCACCGGCATGATTTCCATCGGCGACGTGGTGAAATTCCGGATCGAGGCGATTGAGCACGAGGCGGAAGATTTGAAAGCCTATATCTCTGGCGCAGCGTAAGCACCTCTGTATTTCTCCCTTGCGCGAAGCGTGAGGGAGTCCCGCCGAAGGCGGGGAGGGAGTGGGTCGGCTTGGCAAGGTGTCCCAGCCGACCCACCCCCTCGGCGCTCCGCGCCACTCCCCCACGCGTTCGGCGTGAGGACGTTAAGTGGGCCCCGAAACGCGAGTTGCGAGTTTTAGCAACCCAGGCGGTTCACTCCGGCAACCCCGCCAGCCGCAATCCTTTCAGCATGGGTTCGAACTTGCCAAACCTGGTCATGTCTTCGACCTTCTGGCGCGGCGAACAAGCGCGTGGTAATAGAACCCAATCACGGAGGTGTTTCCAATGGCGCTCTCGCAAGCCACCGAACGCGCACTTGAATCGTGTTATGACGCGATCGCCACGCCAAGCCGCTGGGCCTCGGCACTGGATGATCTGGCCTATTCGATTGGCGCAACCGCCTGCGGGATCCTGCCACACGATGTTTGTGACCGGCAGTTTGGCGTGGTGTTCTCCAATGGCATGGCTAAACACTTTGAACTCTCTCAACAGAACCAGGATTGGGTGATGCCGGTTTATGAACGGCGGGGTGACCCCTATGTCCGCCGAGGTTACCAGTCGGTTCTCCAGTCGCAGCTTTTCAGCGACGATGAAATCAGGAAATCGCGCTTCCATCAAGTGATCTCCGCGCCCAGCGGCACATTGCAATGGGCTTGCGGGATATTTTCTGCGGATGGCCGTCACTGGTGCATGCCGTTTTTCCGCGGCACCGAACCATTTGCTCCGGATATCCTTGAACCCATCGCCGAAATTGCCCAAAGGGTGGCCCGCATTGTCAGCATTTCCGACAAGATAGCGCGAAGCAGCGCACAATACGAAATCCTGACCCTTGAGCGCACGGGGTGCGCTGCTGTGCTGATTGACCGCCAAGGCCGGGTGAGCCTCTATAACCGCCTTGCCGAGAACTTGTTCTGCAGCGAATTCGGCATCCGCAATGGCAAGCTTTGGACAGCCGCCAGCGCCAGCCTGGCGCGGCTTGACCATTTCCTGGCGGGTCTCGAACACGCCAAATCCACGGGAGCGCCACTGCCCGGCACTGTGATCATCGCGCGCGACAGCGCGCCATGGCTGCTGATTGAAGCGTTGCCGTTGAGCGGTGCGTCAACCGAGATTTTCGATGGCAACCGCGCCGTACTCATCATATCCGACATTACTCATCCGCTGTTGGCGGATGCTGCCGTACTCGGCTTGGTCTTTGGTCTCACCCGGGCCGAAGCCCGCCTGGCTGCGGCACTATGCGATGGCCAGGACCTGAGCGCCATCGCTGCAACGCTTGGCGTTACCCGCATGACACTGCGCGGCCAGTTGAAAACAATCTTCGCCAAGACAGGATCACGGCGCCAGGCCGAACTCGTGGCACGCGTATCCCAAATCAAGCTCGCCGCCCGCCACTGAGCTTTACCCCTCATTTGAGGGGTGCGGGCGATTTTTTATTGGCGAATTCTCCGTGCAAGACAACCATGGAAACGGAGGATACTGCCATGAAAGCCATCAATCGCCGCGACGTCATCAGCACAGGAAGCGCCGCCATCGCCGCACTCACTGTGTTCCGATCACGTTTTGCCCAAGCGTTTCCGGGCCGGCCCGGGGAAACAGTGGTTGCGTGGCTCGATCAACCTGCGACCAATCCGGTCCCGCACGTCAACAGATCGCAGCTCCTGTGGGAAGACCTCGACTCATGGATCACGCCCAATGAAAAGTTCTTTGCGATCACGCATTTCAATCTGCCGGAAATCGACGCTTCCAAGTGGAAACTTGAAGTCGGCGGTTTGGTGAAGAAGCCCATGGAATTGACGTTGGCCGATCTCAAGGCGCGGCAAAGACAGGACGTGACCTTCACCATGGAATGCTCCGGCAACAACGGCTTGCCGTTTTTCAATGGCGGCATCGGCAATGCGCGTTGGGGTGGAACGCCCTTGGCCGCTCTCTTGGCTGAAGCCCAAGTCGAAGACGGTGGCATCGAAGTCGTGTTCTGGGGTGCTGATGTTGGCGACGTCGAACTCAAAGACGCGTTTCACGATGTGAAAATGCACCAGAAGTTTGCCCGCTCGATGTCGCTTGCCGATGCCATGGCACCGGAGAACCTCCTTGTTTACGAAATGAATGGGGTTGATTTGCCCGCTGCCAACGGTTTCCCGCTGCGGTTTATTGCACCCGGTTGGTATGGCATCGCCAATGTGAAATGGCTTGAGCGCATCGAAATCCGCTCCAACCGTTTCGAGAACCTGTTCATGGGACGGAATTATGTGACGATCCGCGAGGAAGAGCACAATGGCGAGACCGTTTGGTCCGAAACCTCAGTTGGGCGGTCATTGCTGAAATCCGTTCCTGCAAGAGTTACCAAGAACGACAAAGGCCACCGCATCATGGGTGCTGCATGGGGCGCTCCGATCGCCAAAGTCGAGGTCAAGATTGATGACGGCCCGTGGCTTGAAACCAAGATCGACGACACCGATAGCGCCGAACATGCCTGGAAGCTGTGGTATCACGATTGGCAGGCGGCAAAAGGCGAACACACCATCATTTCGCGCGCCATCGACAAGCAGGGGCGCGTTCAACCGGCCATGGACGATCCCTTGATCGCAAAAAAGCACACATTCTGGGAAAGCAATGGCCAAGTGGGCCGGAAGATCAGCATCACCTGAAACCTCGAAGCCGCGTCAACAGTTGGCGCAATTAGAAAGGACGATCCAGATGAACTTAACAGCAACTTTAGCCGTGGCTACAGCCTTCTGTCTGACGGCTTCCTTCACTGCCATTGCCGCGGACGACAAGGCCGCCGCTGGCGTGAGCCGAAAGGAGGTGCTCGCCAGCGGCACCAATATGGTGGCCGCACCCATCGTTTATCCGACGGGTGCCGCCAAGGTGACGGCCGAACTGGTCAGCTTCGAGCCCAAAGGCCAAACGGCACTGCATCTGCACCCGGTCCCCAGCTTTGTCTATGTCCTGGAAGGGGAACTCGAAGTGCGCGTCAAGGGAAAAGAACCCATGCGCTACAAATCCGGCCAAGCCTTTGTGGAGGCCCAGGACATCGACATGCAGGCTTTCAACGTGGCCGATGGGCCGACCAAGCTGCTCGTGGTCTACAGCGGAGCCGAAGGCGGGCCCAACTCGGTCGCGTTAAAATAGCTGCGACACGGCCAATGGCACTGGTTTCCGTAGCATGATACATAACTTGTCACGCTGCGGGAGCCATTCAAAGCTGAGAGAGATTTCTTCGAGCGGAATGCCTGATAGTTTTGTGGTCCAGTTTTCACCTGGTTTGATGCGCATTGCGAGTGTCAATGTTCCAATCAAAGGGAAGCGTCCCCCTTCTCCTTTCCGTCAGTGTAGTTGGTGATCAGCGAAATCCCCGAATTAAGTGGAGTGTCACCGTAACCGCTTGAATTCGAAACCGACTTCAAGCTAACAACAACAACCTAACCCCAAATGAAAACCCGCCCTGTCCCCTATTTAAACCGTGTCTCACTTTCGGGGTGCAGTCCAGAAGCGTCCACTTTCTTTTCCCTTTCGCCCTGTCCCCTATTTAAACCGTGTCTCACTTTCGGGGTGCAGTCCACAAGCGTCCCCTTTTTTACTCACATTATGTAAATTCAACAATAATCCACAATGGTAATAAGCTGAGCAAAGCAAGCGCCGCAACTCCCATGAACTGGAATCCCGTCCGCCTGAATCTCTTTCCGTCATTGTCGAGCGATTTCTCATAGAAAAGCACGTTGAATGGATTAAACCTCATGTGACTTGAAATCTTGTCTCTGTCTCCATGTGAAGTGGCCATTAGAAAAAAAATCACAGCAACAACGGACGAAACCAGAAACGTCAAAAATCCGAGAATAAACCAAGTGAGTACGAAGATTTTCATTTTCAATAGACTTTCTATTTGCAGCTACAGTCTTTTCCTCCATTCCACCAACGACGTACTTTTTGATATGTAAATGAACCCGTGTATCCCCCAGAAACACTGCCTGAGACGGGGGTCAATCCAATGCCCGCGCCAGCTGTATAGTGTGGTGCAACTGAACCGCCATTGAGACCAACTGATCCCCCAACAGAGACAAATCCCGCACCTGCTGACGCGCCAATGCTGGGACCATCAACTCCGCTGGCAGGACCCTGGGACACTCCTGCTTGAACACCCACGCTTGCATCCAAACCCACACCAACAGATCCGCCCATGTAAATGCCAAAGTCAAAACACTCTCCAGTGGTTGGGATGCCGGGGTTAAACAAAACACCTCCGTTAGCACCAAAGCCTGCTCCGATTACTACAGTAGCGTTGCCACCAGCTGTAAAAGTTTCTTTCCCATTGCGATCCACTCGCATGTAAGGCGAACTTCTCGCATAAGCATACACACTCGGCCCATCCACAAACCCGAGCGGGTCTGGTTGCGTGTAGCGTCCTGTCACCGGGTCATAGGTGCGGTGCCAGTTGTAGGCGTTTCCGGTTTCGATCTGGAAGAACTGGCCGGGGAAGCGGAGGTTGTTTGTGATGGTTCCCGTGAGGATCTGGGCCTCGCCCCAGGGTTTCCAGGTGGCTTGCCATACGGTGGCTTTTGCCGCGTTGGTCATGCGCACAGGGCGGCCGAGGTGGTCGGCGTGGACGTGCAATGTCAGTGGGCTTGCGGTGTTGACGTCGGTGATGACGGCGAGGGGGAGGTCGGCGGGGGTGTTGTCGTTGGCACCCACAATGTCCTCAGCCAGCGTGTCATTGCTGTTGTCGTTGGAGGGCAGCCAGATGTAATCGCGCAGGATCGCCCCCGTCGCC
>JANPCE010000035.1:0-19164 GCA_031430795.1 Hyphomicrobiales bacterium | reverse complement strand
TCGCGGACCCTCTCCGAAGAGGAGAGGAACCTCTTGCAGCGACCGCCCGTTTTACTATTCAGGGTGATCGCACCACGAGTCCCTCTCCCCTTCGGAGAGGGTCCGCGAAGCGGGGGAGAGGTCCCTTGGCTGCAAGCGATTGCCGCAACGGCACGGGTGCAAAAGCCCGCGCTTTTGGCTTGGCGAACGCCTTGCCAGAGGTTATGAAGTCGTTAACAAACGGAAACAATCCGTGATCGCACCCCGGGTGCAGAAAGTGATGAAGGTGGGCGTGGGGTTAGCGAAAGCCAGCCACGAGCGGAAAGTTTGCCGGAAGCCAGCAGGTTTCGGCTTGCTTGCCGCTGTCTCATGTCTTGGCCTTTTGACCTTCGGCAACATCGCACACGCCATCGAAGAATTGCCATTCATCAAGCCCGTGCTCGAAGAACCAGCACCCGGCACTGAGGCCGATTTTTCTGCGGCCAAACTGACCTTTGATCCCGCCACCAAATTGGCTGTTGCCACGGGCAAAGTCGTCATCACCTATGGCCCTTACACGCTCAACGCCAGCCGCGTGACCTTCAACCAGAACACCGGAGCATTCACGGCCAACGGCTCTGTTGAACTGCGGGAACCGAACGGCAATGTGATGCAGGCAGAAAGCCTGCAATTGAAGAACCGCTTCAAGGAAGGCTTCGCACGCCACTTGAAAGCGTTGCTCACCAACAACGTCACCATCTCGGCTCGCTACGCCGTCCGCAAGGAAGGCCGCATCACGGTGTTCGAAGACGCGCGTTACACGGCTTGCAAAAACTGCAACACCCGCAACGGTGAACCCATCTGGGAGCTGGTATCTGACGAAACCACCCATGACCAGAATGCCAAGACCCTCACCCACGTCAATCCGCGTCTGAAGATCGGTGGTGTCACGGTGGCAGGTTTACCCTATCTCGAACACGCAGACCCGACAGTCAAACGCCGCACAGGCTGGCTCCCACCCACAGCCAAAGTCGGGAAAGTGTTTGGTGTCGGCGTCGCAACGCCGTATTTCTGGGCCATATCACCCGACAAGGACTTGACCTTCCGCCCCATGTTGACCACGCGGCAAGGCCCGGTCGCAGATGTGGAATACAGGCAACGCACGGCGGCCGGACTCTACAACATCCGTGGCTACGGCGTATATGAGCTCTCGCCGAACAAAAGCGACGAAGATGATCGTCTGCGTGGTGCCGTCGAAAGCAAAGGCGACTTTGCCCTCAATGCCAATTGGGATTGGGGCTGGAATGGTGTGTTGGCAAGCGACCGCACTTTCCTTGATGACTACAATTACAACGACACCGAAATTGCCCAGAACGAATTTTATGTGCGGGGCCTCTGGGGCCGCAACTATATATCGGCGCAAGCCTTGAACTTTGCAGCCCTCAGCAATGATGTGGATGCAGACAGCCTTCCCACCGCCCTGCCCTATGCCCAAGGCGAACACTATTTGAATGAAGACATTCTTGCAGGCCAGTTGCGCTTTGCGTGGCGCACTTATTCCATCTTCCGTGATGAGGCCAGCACGCCTTTCACCGACGTCAATCACGGCTCCAGCCAATCCCGCGCCATCGCTGAACTCAGCTGGAAAGACGAATACATTGGTGGCCTCGGCCAGGTTTTCACACCCTTCGCCAACCTGCGCGGCGACATCTACCTCACCAACAATTTGCCGGACGCAACGGAGCCAACGGGTTTCCGCGATGAAGAAGTATCAACGCGCCTCCTCCCCTCTGCCGGCTTTGACCTTCGCCTGCCTTTCTTTGGCGAGCATGAACATGGCCAGGGCATTTTCTCGCCCGTCTTTCAGTTCATCGCCGCCACAGATGAAAAGCAGGACAGTGGCATCGGCAACGAAGATTCCATCACGCTGAACTTCGACCAGTCCAGCCTCTTCCTCGCCGACCGCTTCACGGGCTTTGACCGTTACGAAGGCGGGGTCCGTGCCAACCTAGGCCTCACTTATTCGTTCATGGGCACCAACGGCGGCCTGTTCAAAGCCAGCGCGGGCGAGTCTTTCCACCTTGCCGGCGAGAACAGCTTTGCTGATGGTTCGGGCCTCGAAGGCTCAAGTTCTGATCTCGTTGGCGCTGTCCTTTTCCAACCTTGGGACAGCCTCAGCCTGTCCTATGAAATCCGCGCCGAAGAAGACCTTTCGGAAATCAACCGCCAAGCCGCAATGCTAAGCCTAACTTTTGACAGGTTTACGCTCAATGCAGGCTATCTCGATATCAATGCCGAAGCTGCCTACGGTCGCCCTGTGGACGAACAGTGGGCCGAGATCGATGCCCGCCTTGGGGTGACTGAGGGGTGGTATCTGTTTGGCGGCGCGCGCTATGACATCGAAAACAGTGATTTGGTGTCGCGTACCGTCGGCATCGAATTTGACTGTGACTGCATGAATTTCAAACTGGCCTATACCGGAACCGATGACCAAGACACTGGCAACACCGACCACCGCGTCATGCTCTCGATCGATTTCGCAACCTTGGGCGGAACCAAGGTATCGACAGGCTTTTGATGTCGTTGATGATGTCACAGCACTCAACGCCCTGCCGTCATGGCCCTCTTTAGGTGGGCCACCCATGGATGGTGGATCATGAAACACAACTCAAACAATTTTCGCATTATTCAACATCCATGGGTGGCCCGCCTGAAGCGGGCCATGACGCGAGTTGAGGTGAAGAATGCTTTTACGACGTGCGTCACCATTGGGGTTGTGACAGGCGCGCTGGCATTGTCCATGACAGCACCCCATGCCGCCGGCGGCAACGAAGTCATCGTCACCATCAACGACAAGCCCCTCACCGCCTATGATGTCGACATGCGCATCAGCCTGTGGAAATTGCTGGGCCGCGCTCCTGGCGGTAATGCCCGCAAGGTGGCACTCGATGAACTGATCGACGACATGGCCGAAATCGAGGAAGCGCGTAAGCGCAACATGCAGGCCAAGCCCGCTGAAATTGACCAACGCCTTGAATCTGTGGCCAAGGGCCTGAAGACCGACCCAAAGGGCTTGAAAGGCAAGCTGAAGGCGCAGGACATCACGGTTTCAGCACTCCGGCTTTATCTGGAAGCCCAAATGGCCTTTGCCCGCATCACCCGCGGTGAAAAAAGTGCCACCATCACCGTGTCAAAAGCTGAAGTGAACCGCCGGGTAGCCGCCTACAAGGCCGAGATCGACGGCAAGATCAATGCACAGATCCGCAAAATTGAAGCAGACCCCCGCCGCAAGTCGTTCACAGTTTACGAGATCCAGGAAATCAATTTCCCAATCGAAAAAATCGATGGTGGCGTCACCGATGAAATCCTGCAAACCCGTGCCATCGAAGTGGGCCAGTTCCTGTCACGGTTCAAGGGTTGCGGCTCCGCCCGTAAAGCAGCGTCCGGCATTTTCAATGTTGATATCGGAAGAACCATCGAAGCTGACGCAGCCAAACTTCCGGGACCATTGAAAAAGGCGCTGGATGGCCGTGGTGTCGGCAAAGCCATTGGCCCGGTGCGCGGCCCCACGGGTTTACAGGCCATTGCCCTCTGCGGCATCCGCAAAATCTCGCCGCCCGCCATCAAACGGCCAACCAACATCCAATACCCGACAGCGGCACAGATCGAAGGCCAGTTGGAACAGGAGCAGAGCGCTGCCCTGCAGAAGCGCTTTTCCGGCAAATGGCGCGAAGGCCTGCTGATCGAATTCCGCGATCCCGCCTACGGCCAGTGAGTGACGTGAAGGCCCCCTTGATTTTGACGCCGGGTGAACCCGGCGGCATTGGCCCCGAAATCACCGCCAAGGCCTGGTATGAGCTGCGCCATCAACCAGCATTTTGTTTCGCTTTGATTGGCGATGCGGCATTCATGGAAGCGCGGGCCAATGCCGCCGGATTGCCATGCCGCACGCAAATCATAGAAAGCATGTCAGAAGCGGCGGCCGTTTTTGAGCATGCGCTGCCAGTGCTGCAAAGCGACATTGGCTCTGAAGCGAAAACTGGAAGCTTCACTTCCGAAACGTCAAACTGGGTGACAGGCGCAATAACCCAGGCGGTTGACCGCTGCCTCACCCATGAAGCGTCCGGCATGGTGACCAACCCCATTCAGAAAGAAGCGCTCTACGGGGCAGGTTTCAAATTTCAAGGTCACACGGATTTTCTGGCGCATCTTTGCAAAAAACGCGGCCACGCGGCCAATGATGTGATGATGCTTGTGGGCAAAGGCTTGCGCGCCGTGCCCATCACAGTGCACATCGCCTTGAAAGACGTGGCCCGGAAACTCACCCAATCCTCAATCGAGCAACAGGCAGAAATTGTCCACCACGCGCTGCGCAGGAATTTCGGCATTTCACATCCCCGCCTCGCCGCCACCGGCCTCAATCCCCACGCCGGAGAAAACGGTGCCATGGGCCGCGAAGAAATCGACATCATCATTCCGGCCCTTGAAGCACTTCGCACACGCGGCATCAACATCAAGGGACCGCTTCCTGCCGACACAGCATTTTTCCCTGAGGAACGCGAAACCTATGACGCCATCCTCTGTATGTACCACGACCAGGCCCTGATCCCGGTGAAGACGCTGGATTTCCACGGCGGTGTGAATGTGACATTGGGACTGCCCATTATCCGCACCTCCCCCGATCACGGCACAGCGTTGGCTTTGGCGGGAACCGGCAAAGCCAATGCGGAAAGCCTGATTGCTGCCATCCGCCTTGCCGCGAACATGGCAACTTCCTCATCGCGCTAGCGATGGGGGAGTGGCGCGAAGCGCCGAGGGGGTGTATCCGCGAGTCTTCTTTAAAACCGAATGTGCCGACACCCCCCATCGCCCCTTCGGGGCACTTCCCCACGCTTCGCGCGAGGAAGTTAGAATGAACGCAAGATATGACCAACACCCTCGCCGAAGACGGCCTCCCTCCACTCCGCGACGTCATCGAAGCCCATGGCCTGATGGCGAAGAAATCGCTGGGCCAGAATTTCCTTTTTGATCTCAACCTCACCCGCAAAATCGCCCGCAGTGCGGCCCCGCTTGAAGGCCACACCATCATCGAAGTCGGCCCCGGTCCTGGCGGCCTGACACGCGCACTGCTTGCCGAAGGTTCAGGCCACGTCATCGCCATTGAGCGCGATCCGCGCGTCATGCCTGCCCTCGCGGAAATAGCTGCGCATTATCCCGGCAAGTTGACCGTCATCGAGGCCGATGCCCTGACACAGGATGTTTCTGCCCTCGCAACAGGCCCACTCAAAATCGTTTCCAATTTGCCGTACAATATTGGGACACCTCTGCTGCTCAATTGGATCACCGCGCCAGCATGGCCCCCGGCCTTCACATCTCTGACCTTGATGTTTCAAAAAGAAGTCGCAGCCCGCATCACGGCAGCACCAGGCAGCAATGACTACGGCAGGCTGTCCATCATCTGCCAATGGCGCATGCGGGCGCGCAAGTTGTTCGACGTCAACCGCTCCGCCTTCACGCCACCACCGAAAGTCACGTCCAGCATCGTGCAGTTGGAACCACGCGCCGCACCACTTGTGGATTGTGATGTGAAAGCGCTGGAGCGCGTCACAGCCGCAGCTTTTGGCCAGCGCCGTAAAATGCTGCGTTCAAGTTTGAAATCAGTTTTTGAAAATCCAGACGCGGTGCTGCATGAACTGGGTATTGATCCGCAAGGCCGGGCGGAAGAATTATCAGTGGAGGCTTTTGGAAGGTTGGCGCTGAAAATGCCGATTTTTTCCATTCGCAAAAACAATTCAACAACAAATGACCGTCATCCCGGCGAAAGCCGGGATGACGATTTGAATTGATTTTACTGGGATCTGCAAGATGTTGGGGCAGTCACAACTCTTTCGTCAGCCCACGGACAAATTCCGTCAGCCCCAACTGCCTCCGGCGCTTCAGCCGTTCCGCTGTCAAAATCGCCACCACCTGATCATGCGCTGCGTCGACATCATCATTGACCACGACATAGTCATATTCCGGCCAATGGCTGATTTCCCGTGCCGCTTCCGCCATGCGTTTGGCGATGACGGATGACGAGTCTTGCGCCCTTTTGATCAGCCGCACACGCAATGAGTCTGGCGTAGGTGGCAGGATGAACACGCGCACCAGGTCTTCGCGCATGCCCTGCGCCAGTTGTTGCGTGCCTTGCCAGTCAATGTCGAACAACACATCCCGGCCCTTTTCCAGCGCCTGCTCCACCGGCTTTCTCGGTGTGCCATAGAGATTGCCAAACACATTGGCCCATTCCAGCAGCTCACCCTTGGCCACCATCGCTTCGAAACGATCCTTGCCGATAAAGTAATAGTCCTTTCCGTCCACTTCGCCAGGCCGGGCTTTGCGCGTGGTCACAGAAACCGACATGGCAATCTCCACGTCTGCTTCCAGCAGTTTGCGCGAAAGTGTGGTTTTGCCCGCACCCGATGGCGAGGACATCACAAACAACAGTCCGCGGCGGGGAATGCTGAAGGTCGAAGGAACGGGGTTTGCCATGGTGAATGATCGTGAGTCGCGTTATTCGATGTTCTGAACCTGCTCGCGCATCTGGTCGATCACGGTTTTGAGGTCAAGTCCAATCGTGGTGAGCGCGGCATCCGGTGATTTGGAGCAAAGCGTATTGGCTTCGCGGTTGAACTCCTGCATCAGGAAATCGAGTTTCCGCCCCACAGATTCGCCCGAATCCAAAAGCGCCCGCGCCGTTTCAACATGGGCAAACAACCGGTCCAGCTCTTCCTGGATGTCCGCCTTGGTTTGCAGCAACACGGCTTCCTGGTGCAGGCGCTGCGCATCGAAGCTGGTGCTGGCTTCCATCAGCTTCGCCACCATTTCGGCCAAGCGGCTCTTCTGGGCATCGAGACTGCGTGCCGGACAATCCCGTGCGGCAACGGCAAGGCTGCCAATGCGCGACAACTGGTCATCCAAAACTGATTTGAGTTTTCCACCCTCTGCCAACCGCGACGCAACAAGGCCCTCCACCGTGTGCTCCAAGCCCTTGAGCAGCACGACATCCCGCGCTTTCAGTTGCGTCTCATCCGGAGCCATTTCGGCAAACTCCAGCACACCCCTGACCTGCATGAGTTGCTCAACTTCAACTGCACCGCCACCGTGCTGCAAGCGCAAGCGCGCCGCAATCAACACCAACTCATCCAACAGTTTCTGGTTCACACGCGGAAGCGCATCCTGCGTCTGGGAAGACAGCGTCAAATTGACCTGGACATTGCCCCGTTTGATGCCGCTGGAAATGATGGAACGGGCCACGGCTTCCAGGCCTTCGCAACCCGTTGGCAAACGGAAGCGCATATCCAACGCCTTTCCATTGACCGACTTGATCTCCCAAGCCCAACTATCGGCCTGCCAGTGTCCACTGGCGCGCGCGAAACCTGTCATGCTTTGCAAGGCGTTCTTCAGCAAAGGATCAGGCATCACCGCTTCTTCGGTTTGAGCTTGGGCACCGGCACCGCCTTGCCATTGATCTTCACAACGCTGCCCGGCTCAAACTTTACGGTTTCCGCCAGTGCGGGTGATTCAGCAGCAACCGCGGCAGGCGTTTCAGCCTTTGCCTCAACAACGGGTTTGGGCTTCTTCTCGACAGGTAAAGGCGGGGGTGTTGCTGGTTTTGGCAGGGCTCCAGTCGTGGCAACAGCCGGTTCTTCAACGGGTAGAGGCACAGGCTGCAGGTTTTCCTGGGTTTTTGCCGCTTCCACAACGGCAGTGTCATCAACAGCAGGTGTCACAGGTGCAACGGCCGCGTCCGGCGCTGGCAGCGCAGGCTGTTCGACGGTGGGTGCTGCCAGGGGTTCAACAGCAGCTGTTTCCGCAGGCGGCGCAGTGTCTTCGCCCGGAAGCAGGATGCCGTTCTTCTGGAACTCCCGCCACTTCTGCACATTGGCATTGTGTTGTTCAAGGGTTTCAGCGAAAGCATGGCCCCCTGTGCCATCTGCCACAAAGAATAAGGCATTGCTTTGCGCCGGCGAAATCACCGCTTCAAGGGCCGCACGCCCCGGCGAAGCAATGGGGCCAGGGGGCAATCCATCGATCTGATAGGTGTTGTATAACGTGGCCGTCGCAATATCAGCTTTCGTCAGTGGGCGGTCCAGTTTCCCTGCCCCCCCGATAATGCCATAGATGATTGTGGGATCAGATTGCAGCCGCATGCCTTTTTTGAGGCGGTTGAGGAACACAGCCGCGACCTGAGCACGTTCTTCCGGCTGACCCGTCTCTTTCTCAACAATCGAAGCCAGAACCAGCAATTCGTCTTTGCTCTTCAGAATGGAATCTGCAGGCTTGCGCGCCCACAAGTCTTCGAGCAGATGATTTTGCGCATCGCGCATGTCGTCAACAATATCCTGCCTTGTCTTGCCCCGGCGAAACACCATGGTATCAGCTACCAATGCGCCCTCGGCAATGCCAGCCAGTGAAACAGCATCACCCGTCAGAACCTCATTGCCATTGATCCGCGCCAAGGCCATTTGCGAAGTCCAGCCTTCCGGCACAGTCAGCTTATAAGTGAGAACCCGGCCCTTCGAAATGCTGTCAAAGACATTGGCCATTGAACTGCCGGAAATGAATTCATATTCACCAGGCCGCAGCCGCGCACCCCAACTGGAAAACACCAGACTGGCCCCATTCAATACCCGTGCGTCAGTGATGACGCCTTCGTCCTGCAGAAGCCGGGATATCTGGGTGCGTGTTGCACCTTCAGGAATGTTGATGACTTTGTTTGCGGCCAGCGGCCCAGAGGCCGTAAATTGCGTCCAGCCATAGCCGAGCAATGCTCCAACTGAGATGAGGACAAGCAAACTTAACCCGGTAAGCGAGCCGATAACACGCGTCAGCACAGGGCGTCGCTTCTTTGGCCGGACCGGATCCGGCACACGTTCAATTTCCTGTTCCATGCTCAAAGCCGGTGCCTCCCTCCGACTGACGCGGAGTGCCGCAACCTTACGCCGCAACCCGCCGGAAAATCAACGATGCATTGGTCCCACCAAAACCAAAAGAATTTGACAACACTGTGTTGATCTCCTTCTTTTTTGCGGTCTTTGGAACGAGATCGATCGCCGTCTCAACCGATGGATTATCCAGGTTGAGGGTCGGCGGACAAATATTGTCGCGCATGGCGAGCAATGAGAACACCGCTTCCACAGCCCCGGCAGCCCCCAAAAGATGGCCAACCGATGATTTGGTGGACGACATGGCAAG
This sequence comes from Hyphomicrobiales bacterium, assembly GCA_031430795.1. GTDB lineage: Bacteria > Pseudomonadota > Alphaproteobacteria > Rhizobiales > Aestuariivirgaceae > Aestuariivirga. The sequence goes on along the minus strand of JANPCE010000035.1, from coordinate 9,969 downwards.
CTTTGCGGCATTGTTGCCGACCAGCCGTTCAACCGCCCTTAATTCAATCTCATCGCCCAGTGGCGTCGATGTGCCGTGGGCATTGATGTAGTCAATGTCGCCAACGGAAATGTCTGCCCGCTTCAGGGCCGCCTGCATGCAACGATACGCACCGTCGCCATTTTCAGACGGTGCTGTGATGTGATAGGCATCACCCGACATGCCGTAGCCAATGACTTCACCATACATCCTGGCACCTCGCGCCTTGGCGTGTTCATATTCTTCCAGCACCAGAATGCCAGCGCCCTCACCCATGACGAAACCATCGCGGTCCTTGTCATAGGGGCGCGAGGCTTTTTCCGGTGTGTCGTTGAAGCCGGAGGACAAAGCCTTGCAGGCTATAAACCCGGCAATGCCGATGCGGCAAATGGCTGATTCTGCACCACCCGCAACCATCACATCCGCATCATCAACGGCAATGATCCGCGCCGCATCACCAATGGCATGTGTGCCGGTGGCACACGCGGTGACGACAGCATGGTTCGGACCTTTAAGGCCAAAATTGATGGATATGAGTCCGGACGCAAGATTGATCAGCGATCCCGGAATGAAGAACGGCGAAACACGCCGCGGCCCTTTTTCCTGCAACAGCAAGGTCGTGTCTTGAATACCTGTGAGGCCACCGATTCCCGATCCCACCAAAACGCCGGAACGATACTGTTCATCCGGGGTTTTGATTTCGAGACCGGAATCAGCCATGGCCTGCTTTGCCGCGATGAGCGCGAATTGAATGAAGTCGTCGTAGCGGCGTTGGTCTTTCGAATCGATCCAGTCGTCGCGCTTCAACGTGCCGTTGGTGCCGTCGCCTTCTTTGACTTCGAAGGCAACACGCGCCGAAAGATCAGACGCATCAAACCGCGTAATTGGCCCGGCACCACTTTCTCCCGCCAGCATTTTCTTCCATGTCGGCTCAATCCCTGTGCCCAATGGCGACACAATACCCATGCCTGTTACAACCACACGCCGCATTTTCAACCTCTTGATCAAGCTGCATTGAACACAAAAACGCGGAGCCCCAGGAAAATTCCTGCGCCCCGCGCCTGTGAAACTGGAAGCCGACGCACTGGCGTCGGCGGAAAATCAGGGCAAGAACTCAGGCTTGCGCCTTCTCGATGAACTTCACCGCATCGCCAACCGTCTGGATGGTTTCTGCAGCATCATCGGGAATTTCGATTCCGAATTCTTCTTCGAAGGCCATGACCAACTCAACGGTGTCAAGGCTGTCAGCGCCCAAATCGTCGATGAAGCTGGCTTCGCCCTTCACCTTGTCGCCGTCCACACTCAGGTGTTCGACAACGATCTTCTTAACGCGCTCAGCGATATCGCTCATGTGTATGTCCTTAAAATTACACTCTTTGCCCAAGAGACATGGACGATGCGCCACATGTGCCCCCTCAAGCTTGCGCGTATCTAGCATACTTCACCGGGCCGTCAAAAGGGGGAAAAGCTGGGGCCGGATTGTGGAGAAGTCCAAACAATCGGGACAATGATTTGCTTGCGTTTTGTGCCTGAAAAATCAAATCACGGCATATGACGGATCAATCGCGCGGTTTACTTCTGGGGTTTGTGGGTGTTGCCGTCTTTGCACTCACGCTGCCTTTCACCCGGATTGCCGTGGTCGAAATGCATCCGCTGTTTGTCAGTTTGGGACGAACGGTTGTCGCGGCGTTTGCGGCGGTTGTCATCTTGATTGCAACACGACAGAGCTTTCCAAACCTTTCGCAATTGAAACAGTTGGCCATCGTCGCAGCAGGCGTCGTCTTTGGTTTTCCTTCGTTGTCGGCCTTTGCCATGCAAACAGCACCCGTCGCCCATGGCGGTGTGGTGCTGGGTGCATTGCCGCTGGCCACTACTGTGATGAGCACGATTTTTGCAAAGGAAAGACCGTCTCCCGCATTTTGGTTCTGGAGTGTGGCGGGTTCAGCCACCGTCATTCTGTTTGCGCTTCGCGATGGCGGCATGACGCTGCAACGCGGCGACTTTTTCCTGTTCGCCGCATTGATCGCCGCCGCCATGGGCTATGCAGCGGGTGGCAACCTGTCGCGCACTCTCGGGGGCTGGCAGGTTATTTGCTGGGCGCTCGTCCTTGCCCTTCCCCTGACTCTACCAGGCACTCTAATTTTCTGGCCTCAAAATATTGACGCCATCAGCAAGCCGGCATGGGCCAGCTTTTTTTATCTCGCACTGATGAGCCAGTTCATCGGCTTCTTTTTCTGGAACAAGGGCCTTGCAATCGGCGGCGTGGCCCGTGTTGGCCAAGTGCAGTTGTTGCAAACCTTCATCACCATTGCCGCCGCTGCCTTGATCAATGGAGAATCAATCAGCTTGTTGACTATCTTGTTTGCATTGCTCGTTGGTGTTTGTGTGTGGTTTGGGCGCAAAGCAAAAATTGGCTGAAACCAAAAAGGGAGAATGCAATGCCACTCACCATCATCAAAGGCTACAAAGCCCTGCTCGACGAAGCCAATGCCGCTGTCGAAACATTGACACCCGGAACCGTGGCCGAACTGCGCAAGCGCGATGACGTGGTGCTTATTGATCTGCGCGATCCACGCGAGTTGGAGCGCGAAGGCAAAATCGAAGGCGCATTCCATTGCCCGCGCGGCATGCTGGAATTCTGGATTGACCCTGAAAGCCCCTATGCCAAGACGGTGTTTCAAGAAGACAAGCAATTCATCTTCTTCTGCGCTGGCGGCTGGCGTTCAGCACTGGCTGCAAAAACAGCTCAGGATATGGGGCTGAAACCCGTGGCACACATGGCAGGCGGATTTGGGGCGTGGAAAAAATTGGAGCTGCCAATTGAACCACCCGTTGTCCGATGATGTATTTACAATTTTTCTGAGTTGTATATACTGGGTCACAGAGGAACAAGATCATGCCCATGAGCATTCGCAGCCCCCGCGTGGAACAGTTGACCCGCAGTCTTGCCAAAAAGCGCAACACGACGATGACCAATGTGTTGTTGCAGGCACTGGAAAACGAGACCGAGCGTGAAAAAGAGAAGAAGTCCCGTGCAGTGCGTTTGAAGGAAATTGTCGATGATTTGCATCGAATCAGCAAACCGGGCGGCCACATGATGACCAAAGAAGAGATCGACGAAATGTGGGGTCATGAGTGATATTCGTCGAAACTTCCGCTTTCGTCACATATTTTCTGCGGCAAGGCGACGATGTCCACATCGCCAATGCGATTGAAAATAGCAACCAGCTTTGCACTGGCACTCACGTTAGGTTGGAAACGTGCATGGTGTTGTCGTCGCGTTTGAACATCACACCAGAAGAAGCAAATGAGCGCTTTGACTTGGTGATGAAAGAGTCCTCTATTTTGATGCTCCCACTTACTGATGCAATCGCAGTGGCAGCGGTTTCTGCTTTTCAAGTTTACGGCAAAGGCCGAAATAGCAAAGCCAAACTCAACCTCGCAGATTGCTTCAGCTACGCCTTTGCAAAATCAAATGGCTTCCGCCTCCTCTACGTCGGCGACGATTTCTCCCAAACTGATATCAGGCCCGCCTGATGGCGGATGATCCGCACCACATTCTCAAAACCGTTTTCGGCTATGACAGCTTCCGCCCCGGCCAGGAAGATATCGTCAGTACACTGATGGCCGGACAGCACATCCTTGCCGTCATGCCGACGGGTGCCGGGAAATCCCTGTGCTTTCAGGTCCCTGCCCTTGCACGCGAAGGCTTGGCGATTGTGGTGTCACCGCTTGTTGCTCTGATGCAAGACCAGGTGGCGGCCTTGAAACTTGCGGGCGTTGCAGCCGAAACCATCAACTCCGCCGCCGACCGGGACGAGAATATCAACATCTGGAAGCGCGTGGCGGCGGGCGATGTGCGCCTGCTTTATCTCTCGCCCGAACGCCTGATGACAGAGCGCATGATCGCCGCCCTGCAGCGGTTGCCAATCTCGTTGATCGCCGTGGATGAAGTCCATTGCATGTCACAATGGGGCGCATCGTTCCGGCCCGAATATGATTTGTTGCAAAACCTGCGCAGCGCATTCCCCGAAGTGCCCATCGGCGCATTCACAGCAACAGCAGATGAAGTCACCCGGCAAGACATCGCAAGGAAGCTGTTTGGCGGCAAGGCGAAAACCTATGTGGCGGGCTTCAACCGCCCCAACATCAGTCTGACTGTCAAACCGAAAAGCAACAGCACAAAGCAGGTCTTGGCCTTCCTCGAAGACCAGCGCGGCGAAAGCGGCATCATTTATTCGCTCTCACGAAAGTCGACACTGGAATGGGCAGAGGAGTTGCAGAGAAAAGGCTTCAAGGCCTTCGCCTACAACGCAGGCCTCACACCGCGTGAGCGAGACGACGCGCAAAACACGTTCATGACCGAAAAGGGTGTCATCATCTGCGCCACCATCGCCTTTGGCATGGGCATCGACAAGCCCGACGTGCGATTCGTCATCCACGCTGATCTGCCGTCCAACCTCGACTCCTATTACCAGGAGATTGGCCGCGCTGGCCGCGATGGCGAACCGGCGGAAGCCCACATGTTGTTCGGCCTGCAAGACATTCGCATGCGCCGCATGTTCATCGACCAGGAGCAAGGTGCCGAACCCGAACGCAAGCGCCGCGAACACAAACGCCTTGATGCCTTGGTCGCCTATTGCGAAGCGTCCGATTGCAGGCGACAAGCCTTGCTCGGCTACTTCGGCGAATTCAGCTCCCCTTGCGGCAACTGCGATGTCTGCACTGAACCTGTTGAGAAAGTCGATGGCACCATCGAGGCCAAACACATTCTCGCAGCTATCCGTGCCACGGGAGAACGCTTTGGTTCTGTGCATGTGGTCGATGTGCTGACAGGCAAACTGACGGAGAAGGTGGCGCAGTTCAAACATCAGGAAAGCATTGCCTTCGGCCTTGGCAAAAACCGTTCACGCGGTGATTGGCAAAGTCTTATCCGCCAACTTGTGGGATCAGGTATCTTGGCCATCGATGTTGCAGGCTTTGGCGGCCTTTCCATCACCCCCAAGGGGCGTGGGCTTGAAGGTGGTGAAACCGCTTTCCGCTATCGCCCAGATCTGGTGCGTGGTGCAAAGAAAGCTGAACGACGCGCCAATTTGCCACCCGTCGGCTCACCCGCCGACGATGCATTGCTGCAACGCCTGAAAGCCCTTCGCCTGCGCCTCGCCAAACAACGCGGTGTGGCCGCCTATGTCATTTTCCCGGACCGCAGCCTGATCGACATGGCATCAAAAAAACCGCTGACGAAATGGGACTTCGCGGAAATGCACGGCGTGGGACAAGCCAAGCTGGAACAGTTTGGTGAGGTGTTCATGGCGGAGATCAAGGCGTTTGTGACGGGAGGAAAGTAAGGCCCCCTCAAACCATCGCCATCCCACCATTCACATGCAACGTCTGCCCCGTCACATAGGCCGCCTCCTGTGACGCCAGATACAACACCGCCGCAGCAATCTCATCCCCCGTGCCCATGCGGCCCGCCGGGATACGGCCGAGGATCGCTTCCTTCTGCTTGTCGTTCAGAGCATCCGTCATCGGCGAGGCAATGAACCCCGGGGCGACACAGTTCACCGTGACGTTGCGGCTGGCCAATTCCTGCGCCATGGATTTTGACATGCCGATGATGGCAGCTTTTGACGCCACATAATTTGCCTGCCCAGGATTGCCGGTGACACCTACAACAGAGGTGATCGACACAATCCGCCCCCAGCGCTTTTTCATCATCAGCTTCATGGCCGCGCGGGACAACCGAAATGCAGCTGTCAGGTTCACATCCAACACGGCCTGCCAGTCCTCATCTTTCATCCGCATCGCAAGGCCGTCGCGGGTGATGCCCGCATTGTTGATGAGAATATCCAGACCGCCCATTGCCACTTCCGCAGCGGGCACCAATTTTTCGACATCTTCAACCGAAGCCAAATTGCAAGGCACCACATGCACACGGGCACCACCAAGTGATGCTTTCAATTCCTCAAGCACTGCCGCCCGTGTTCCTGAAATTGCAACTGTTGCCCCTGCGCCGTGCAACACCCTCGTTACCGCAGCACCAATTCCGCCCGTTGCTCCTGTCACAAGCGCAGATTTACCCGTCAAATCAAACATGTCTGTTATCCCTGCTTCAACTGTGTAGCGACATTGGCAATGTCATCAGGCGTCCCTGCCGCCAGCGCCAAGGCTTCCGGCGCATTCTTTTTTGCCAATCCTGTCAACACCTTACCCACGCCAACTTCAACAAAAACCTGAACCCCGTGATCCCACATCACGCCAACACATTCACGCCAGCGTACCGTGCCCGTCACCTGATCAACCAAACTCTGGCGAATGGCCGCAACGTCTGTCAGTGCCGCCGCCCCCACATTGGCGATCAATGGCACAATCGGATTTTTCATATCAGCCTTGTCCAATGCTTCAGCCATGGCTTCCGCTGCTGGTTGCATGAGCGCACAATGAAAAGGTGCAGACACCGGCAGTAAAATCGCCCGCTTCGCCCCCTTGACTTTTGCAATATCAAGCGCCCGCTCCACTGCCGCCTTGTGGCCAGAGACAACAACCTGGCCATCCGAATTGTCATTGGCCGCCTGGCACACATCGCCTTGTGCCGCTTCATCAGCCACCAAACATGCGGTTTTAAAATCCAGCCCCAAAAGCGCCGCCATGGCACCAGTGCCCACAGGTGTCGCCGCCTGCATCGCCCTCCCCCGAATTTTCAAAAGCCGCGCCGCATCCGCAATCGCAAACGTGCCCGCAGCCGCCAATGCTGAATATTCACCGAGCGAATGCCCCGCGACAAACTTGGCATGTGAGGCAATTGAAATCCCATGTTCCGCTTCCAGCACACGCATGGCCGCAAGGCTGACCGCCATCAAGGCAGGCTGCGCATTTTCCGTCAGCAACAATTCACTGTCCGGACCGTGCCACATCAAATCAGAAAGCTTCTGCCCCAGCGCCGCATCAACCTCATCGAAAATCGTCCGTGCCGCAGCAAAGTTGTCAGCCAGCGCTTTTCCCATGCCAACAACCTGGCTGCCCTGCCCGGGAAATACGAATGCAATGCTCATTGAGTCTCAAACTCCAAAGATTTCCCGTGAGGTGTCACGCCCGAACGACATGAGTCAAGCAAGCAAATGAAACTTCACTCGAAGCCAAAAGACCTCTCCCGCCTTTCAGGCACCCTCTCCGAAGGGGAGAGGGACCTCTTGCCGCGACCTCCCATTTTACTGTTCCAGGCGCTCGCACCACGAGTCCCTCTCCCCTTCGGAGAGGGTCCGCGAAGCGGGGGAGAGGTCTCTCGGCTTCAAGCGATGGCCTTCGGCGTCAACCCCGCATTCGCTGCCATCATGTCGATCATCCTCGGTAAAAAGCGTTCGCCGTAGCCCATGGTTTCCGCCAGCAGGAATGTCTGATGGATTGTCTCTGCGATGGGTGAAGCCACCGGCATCATCTCCGTCATGTTGGTGTAATAGCGCAAGTCTTTCCGCGCATTGCGGATGGCGAATTTGGCGTGGCTGTCGTCGTCGTGCAGCGGCACATTGATGAGACGGCCAAACATCACCGATGCCCCACCGCCACCCATGATCACATCGCGCAGCGACTCCATATTGATCCCCGCCTTCATCGCCACGGTAATGGCCTCTGCCGCAATTGCGGCGTGGCCGAGGGAGAGAAAATTGTTGATCAACTTCACGCGGTGCCCGGCACCCACTTCGCCGCAATGCACGATCAGGTCTGCAAACGTGTTCAGCACAGGTCTGATTTTTTCAAGCACATCAGCGTCTCCACCAACCATGAGGCCAAGTTTACCTGCCTCAGCTTCCTTTGGTGTTCGTGTCATTGGCGTATCAACGAACGTGACGCCGACCTTGGCACAATCAGCTGAAATCCTAACGGTGGAGTCGGGCACTGCTGTTGAGCAATCAGCAATTATCAAACCGTGCGATGCGCCTTTGAGCAGGCCTTGCGCGCCGTAAACAGCTTCTTCCACCTGCGGTGTGCCCGTTACACATAAAATCACGAGGTCAGACGCGGCGGCAATTTCAGCTGGCGTTGCCAACTCCATGGCACCGCGCTTCAACAGGTCTTCAACAGGTTCCCGGTTGTGGTGCGCCATCACGTTCAGCGCAAATCCTTTCTCCACAACATTTTTGCCGATGCCATGGCCCATGAGCCCGACACCAATCAGGCCGACTGTTTTGATGCTCATTGTCAAACTCCCTTGATCAAGGCGGAAAACGCCTCTGGTTCCAAAACAAAAAACGCGTCTTCGATCTTGCGCGTAAAGCCAAGACGTTCATAAAAATCCCGCGCCCGCGTGTTGACGGTTTCAACTTCCATTTTCACAAACGATGCACCCAGTTTTTGCGCAGCTGTCAATGTCGCCCGCAATAGTTTTTCACCGACTTTGCGTCCCCGTGCATGGCCAAGCACAAACAGGTCGCAGATGTAGACACCCCGCGCACCACGCCATGTTGAGTATGTGATGATCCAAATGCAAACACCAAGGATCAACCCCGCATCTTCAGCAACAGTCACGTGCGTGAGATCAGCAGACTCCCGCAGTGATTGCCCCGTCAGCTTCGGCACGAAATCCAAATGCCCGAGGTCCTTGACCATCTGGCGGATCAAGACAGCCACCGCGTCCTCTTCGCCTGCGCGCATGGGCCTGCAACCGATGCTCATGCACCAAGACCTTTCAGCAATGACGCGAGATTGTCACCCAGAGAGTCTGACGGGTAACCTCCTTCCTGCACGACAACGATGGGCAAACGCATTTGCGCGATCCGCACGCCAATCTGCGCGAAGTCTTCGGTGCGAATGGCGAAAGCCTTGAACGGATCGTCAATCGCGATATCGAGCCCTGCGGCAAGCACCAGATGGGTTGGTTCAAAATCGCTGATGCGCTGCAAGGCCACGTCCAAAGCAGCAAGATATGCGTTGATGTCCGTACCCTTTTCCAGCGGCAGATTGAGATTGAAACCTTCGCCTTCCCCACGTCCACGTTCTTCCGCATAACCCCAGAAGAACGGATAGAACCTTTTGGGATGACAATGGATGGATACCGTCAAGACATCTGAACGATCATAAAAAATCGCTTCTGTGCCATTGCCGTGGTGCACATCAATGTCGAGAATGGCAACACGCTGTCCGGCCTGCGTCAATACCTCTGCGGCAAGTGCAGAATTGTTGAAGAAACAAAAACCCGCCGCCAGATCAGACGCCGCATGATGCCCCGGCGGGCGGCACAACGCATAGACAAGTCGCTCACCGCCTCTGAGGCGTTTCGCACCCTCAACAGCACAAGCCGCACTCGCCAAAGCGGCAGCGAGTGTGTGTTCCGTCACCGGGCAAGCACCATCACCCAAGTGGTAACCCGCCTGCCCCACCACGCCCTCAGGATACGAAATCGGCGGTAAAGTGCTGCGTTGAATCGCATAGGCATTGGGCAGTGGAATGTCGCTGGAATTGGGGATGTGCCCCCACCTCTCCCGCAACGTTTGCAGAAACGTCAGATACTGCTGCGTGTGCACCAATCCAACAACTGCAAAATCAATCGGTGGCGGTTGCAAAACCTGTGACCCCACAAAGCCCACGCCTTTCAACAGCATATCCACGCGAACAGGTTTTTCAGGAATCGGTTGCGGCCTGCCCGCCACGAGAAAAGTTTCAGGTGCGTGGCTGCGTTGAATGTCATCAAACAATGTGATCATGGCCGAACTTCACCACAAGCCACGCATCAAAGCTAGGGCACCAACCATTGCGCCTTGCCCGCCGCGACATTGTCACGAAACGGCAAAATTTTCTCCTGCACTGCTTCAAGATCAGTTTCACAAGATTCGGAGCGGTTCTGGTTTTCTTTGAATCGCTTTCACACTCTAATTTCGTCATGGCCCGCTTGTAACATGATTTTGTGGTATTGTTTGTCCTGTCTCGCAAGAGGCGCGCGGGACCGGACGGCCGTCC
>JANPCE010000034.1:0-7562 GCA_031430795.1 Hyphomicrobiales bacterium | reverse complement strand
GCTCGTCGCCAAAGGCAAACCAAAGATGGTCATTCGCATCGCTCTCGCCCACAAACTCCTCACCATCCTCAATGCCAGAGTTCGCGATGCGCGTGTAAAATTCCAAATTGCAACTTGACACCCCAGATAGTCGCTCCCCCGGCTTCGCCGTACCCTCTCCGAAGAGGAGAGGGACTCGTGGTGCGAGCGCCCTGAACAGTAATACGGGAGGTCTCACCACAAGTCCCTCTCCCCTTTGGAGAGGGTGCCCGAAGGGCGGGAGAGGTCCCTTGGCCGCATGCGATGGCCCTGCCACATTCCATTTTCGCTCCATCGCTCCTAGAATAGGCCTAGAAGCCTCCAGGATGCGTCAGGAACGCGATCCTAGGGTAGGCTGGTAGGGTGGTAGCCTGGACCGCATGAAACGCACAGAAGAGCCTCCCAAGCCACCTGGAAGCGATTTCTATCTAGGGTTTAAAATCTATCATTGACTCGCGTTCCCGAAACGCCCCGGCAAGGTTTTGCAACGCCCAGAATGAAAAAGCGACCTTTCCCTCGCCATGCACTATTCTGGCAAAATGATTCGTGGATGGGGCATGACATGGGCGGCCAAGGGGGCTGGCTGCCTGTTGATGGTGTTACTGCTGAGCCTGCATGCCGCCTTGGCCGATACGGCCTTGCGTGTGGGACCGGATGTCAATGTCCTCGATCTCTCTAACCATGGCGCAACGCTGGATGCTGATGCGCGGAACATATCGGTCGAAGTTCCAACCCTCGACAACAACCGCAAACTGATCCTGGATCTTAACGCCCTTGGTCCGGGCCCGCGCTTTGGCTGGACGGTGCATTCACTTGAAAACGGTGCGACGGTGGCGCGGGAATTTGTCCTCGTGATCGCCCCCCAGCGCTTCTCCGGTTCCGGCCTTCTGCCGATGAAGCCTTTTGGGCCCCGTGCCGCGCAAATCGTCTGGTCCGGCAAACAGCAGCAGGCATTGGCTGGCGTGTCAGAAATCACATTGCGGTTGGAACCGGGCGAAGCGGTGGCTGTGGCCCTTGAAGGCACGGCCCCGATGACCGGCGTGTCCGTGCAGGACAACGCGACCTTTGTCAGTGGAAAAATATCATTCGCGTTCATGCATGGCGCCGCCCTCGCCATCGCCTTTGTCTGCACATTGTTCGTGTTGGGCCTTTTTGCGTTGCGCAGTGACCGCGTTTTCATCACGGGCACGGTTCTGGGAATCGCCTTGCTGGCGTTTCTGTCGCTTGAGTCTGGCTTGCTCGATGGCGCGGTCACACGCCTCGCCTGGCCATACTTTGGCGTGCAACAATTGCGCGCCCACATCGAGTCCATGCTCGCAGCGGCAATTTGGCTTGCGGTCTGGGGGCTGACAGTGCCCAACCGCCGCTACGTCAACGCCTTGTGGGCGCTGATCCCCGTAAGCGTCATCTGGATGCTGCTGGCATCCTTGTCAGTATACAACCCTGACCAGGGAACAGCGGCGGCCCGCCTGGTGAGCCTGATCGCAGCCATCACAGGATTTGTCACAGTATTGCTTGCCGAGCGTCGCTCCGGCGGCACCATGACCCATGGCATGTTGCTCTGGAGCGTCATTCTGGCCTGGACCTTTTTTGCGGCCTACTCTGTGATCAATGGCAACGCCGCCTCACCCGTGCTGCATGCCGCGTTGGTGTCAGGAGCAGCCATCATCGTGGCGCTGATGGCTTTTGCACTGGCCCGCTTTGCCTTCGCCAAAACCATCATGGCGAGGCCCTATCTCGCAGACGCAACCAACCGCAGCCTGGCCCTGGCCGGTGCCCGCCACATGACCTTCGATTGGCAACCCGCCGATGGCGGCCTGCAGATCGACGCTGACCTTGCGACAGCCCTTGGCCTTGACCGGGCACTGTTTGATGGGCCAGCCGCTCTGCAACGCTTTCTGGGCCTCGTGCACCAGAGCGACCGCAACACGCTGAATGACCTGCTGGACGTGCAAAGCCGCGATGTCGGAGATTTTATCTCCGGCGATATCCGGTTAACGGCCGCCGATGGAACGCAACACTGGTATCAACTGCGCGCGTCAGTTTTGGCAGGGGCCAGCCGCTGGCCCGAACGCGCCATCGGCACCTTGACCGACATCACCGACGTCAAGGCCTCGGAAGAGCGGCTGGTGAACGAAACCGTGCAGGACCCGGTCACCAGTTTGCCGAGCCGTGCCATTTTCATGGATCGGCTGGAGCGCGAACTGGCAAAGCCTCTGGGCCTCACGCTGCGGGTTTTGCATATTGGCCTCTCGCGCTTCAAAGTCTTCAACGACGGTCTCGGCCATGACCTCGGCGACCAGCTGCTGGCGCTCGCAGGTCAACGCATCAATGACCTGCTGAAGTCCGATGAAACACTGACACGCGGATCCGGCTCCAGCTTTGCGGTGATGTTTGTCGAAGCCATGGACAGCCGTGACGCCATGACCCTCGCGCAAAACATCGTCAAAGCCATCGCCGAAACGGCGACACTGGGTGGGCAGGACCTTGTCATGGCAGCCTGTGTTGGCATTTCCAATCCAAGCACCGATCAGCAGGGTGCCGCAGAGATGCAACAACAGGCCGCCAATGCCTTGCATGAAGCGACGAAGCGCGGGGCTGGCAGCTGTGTCACCTTCGAAGGCGGCATGCGCGAGGAAAGTGCCGGCAAGCTTGCCCTTGAAGCAGACCTGCGCCGCGCCATTTCCGCCAATGAAATCGAAGTTTACTACCAGCCCATTCTGCATCTTCATTCGCGCAGCATCGTCGGTTTCGAGGCGCTGGCGCGCTGGCATCACCCGCGCCGCAGCACGTTGCAGCCCGGTGAATTCATCGCCGTTGCCGAACAGGCGGGCCTCATCAACGAAATTGGTTTGCTGGTGCTCCAGGAAGCGGCGCGCCAGCTCGGCGTCTGGCAACGCACCCTGGCACGCGAAAGGCAGATCTTCGTGGCGGTGAATGTGTCCGCTTCGCAGCTGACGGATTCCGTGTTGATGGACAGGCTGGCACCCTTGATCGAACTGGAGGGGCTCTATCCGCAGTCGCTGAAAATCGAGATCACGGAATCGGTCGCCATGCGATACCCCGAACGTGCCCGCCAGTTCGTGGCGCGTCTGCGCTCCATTGGCGTCGGCGTGGCCTGTGATGATTTCGGCACCGGTTTTTCAAACCTGGCGTCTTTGCGTGATTTGCAATTCGACACCTTGAAGATGGACAAATCCTTCATCGACCAGGACGGCATCGAAGGCCGGGGCGGCGTGATCCTGGGGTCCGTGGTTTCACTTGCCCACCAGCTAGGCATGCAAGTTGTGGCGGAAGGCGTGGAGGACGAGCAGCAGGCTTTGCTTCTGGAAGCCATCGGCGTTGACATGGGGCAGGGCTATTGGCTGGGGTCACCCATGCCCGCCCGCGAAGTGCCGGGCATATTGGCGGTGCTGCAACCCATGTCGACGCATGTGGAAGAACTTGAACCCATTGCAGGTCTTGCCGAAGCGCCAAGCTACTTGCCACCTTTGCCCGGCCAAGCCAGGCCCGCACCACCACGCTTAGCAGAGCCGGTGGAAGAAACCAAAGAAGTCACGTCGTTGATGTGGCCGCTGGTCCGAAAAGCCTACGAGCGCCCGGTGGTCCGCAAAACCCGCGCCAAACCAGCCAAACGAAAACCGCCAAAGCCGCGCAAGCGGTAGAATCGGCGGAAATCGCTGGTGGCCAAGGGACCACTCCCCCGGCTTCGCCGGACCCTCTCCGAAGGGGAGAGGGACTTGTGGTGCGAGCACCCTGATCAGTGAAAAGGGCGGTCGCTGCAAGAGGTCCCTCTCCCCTTCGGAGTGGGTCCGCGAAGCGGGGGAGAGGTCCCTTGGCCTCACGCATGCCCCGCCTCAGCCGACAGAAACGCCGGATCAACACCCATGTTGCGCAAGGCCTGCCCATGCATGCCGCCGAGATCGCTTTGAAAAATGAAATCCATGTTGGCATCGCTGTGCAGCCAGCCGTTGTGCTTGAGTTCATTCTCAAGTTGCCCCGGAGACCAGCCCGCGTAGCCCAAAGCCAAGGCATGCCGTGCCGGACCCCGTCCCATCGCCAGATCCTGCAACACGTCCAAAGTAGACGTCACCGAAATCTGCTGCGACACCTTCAAGCTGTTGGCGGTCACATAATCAGTGGAATGCAACACAAAGCCGCGCTTCTGGTCCACCGGCCCGCCCATCAAGACCGGCCTGTTGGCAAGCGATTGCAATGTGACATCAGAGGCCTTCGACAACTCGACCTGATCGGCGACATCAAGAAACGTCATGCCTTGAATGGCCTTGTTGATGATGAAGCCCATCGCACCCTGGTTCGAATGGGCGCACACGTAGATGACCGAAGACGCAAAGGTCGGCTCCGTCAGGGCTGGCATGGAGATCAGCAGTTTGCCTTGCAGGGAAAGGCTCATACGCGAAGCATAGCATGACATGGCGTGATGCCAAGCGGCGCTGACAGCCTGTTGAATGGCGCGTGATCAGGTTTTGGGCTATTGCTTTGGCATGAACAGAAGATCAGTTTTTTTGGCAGGCATGGCTCTGCCGTTTGCCGCGCGCGCGGAAAGCCAGCCGTGGCAGGCCAGTCTCTTGCGCGGCGCATTTGATGGCAGCGTCTGGCGGGCGGGCCTTCGGGTTTCGATGCTGCCCGGCTGGAAAACCTATTGGCGTGTGCCGGGCTCAGGCGGCGTTGCACCCGACATTGCGGGCCATGGCGTAAACCTGAAATCCCTGCGCGTGCTCCACCCCATGCCGATGCGGCTGAAAGCGGGTGATGACGATGTGATTGGCTACAAGGACGATGTTGTTTTTCCCCTGCTTCTGGAGCCCGCGGATGCAATGGCGCCCGTGACACTGAAGCTCAATGCTTTCCTTGGGGTTTGTGACCAGGTCTGCATACCGGTCCGCCACGAAGCAGAGGCAGTGTTGATGCCGGGTGCGGAAAAATCGACCGACGATGTGTTGCTGCTGCAATGGCTGGACAGGGTGCCAAAGCCAGTCAGCGGCATTGTCACGTCAGCAACGGCCGCGATGGGCGAAGATGGCAAGGTCATGCTGAAGCTTTCGCTTGCCTCTGTCGTCTCGGATGTTTTTGTCGAAGGCAGTTCACTGCACTACTTCCATGCGCCGACATTCAATGGACAGTCTGCCAGCCTCATGGTCAGCGGAGCGAAAACACCCGATGAACTGAAAGGCTCAGTGTTGCGTTTAACAATGGCAACGACACGGGGCGGGGTTGAGGAGACAGTTGCGGTCGTCTAACCCTTACAACACAAAAACGGATGAACATGACGATCAAAATTGGCGACAAGCTTCCCCATGTGGAATTTCTGGTGCCCGGTGCCGACGGCCCGGAAAAGAAAACCACTGATGATATTTTCAAGGGCAGGAAAGTGGTGCTCTTTGCAGTGCCCGGCGCCTTCACACCAACGTGCGATGCACAGCACTTGCCGGGCTATGTCATCGATCACGAGGCCATCATGGCAAAGGGCGTGAACACCATCGCCTGCACCGCCACCAACGACATTCACGTCATGAAAGCCTGGGGCAAGGCCACCGCATCTGATGGCAAAATCCTGATGTTGGCCGATGGCAACGCCGCCTTCGCCATCGCCTGCGGACTCGAAAAAGATTTGACCGTCGCCAGTATGGGTCTGCGGTCCAGCCGTTACTCGATGATTGTTGATGATGGCGTGGTGAAAGCGCTGAACGTCGAAACCAAGAGCGGCGTGAATGTCTCGGGGTCGGATACGGTGTTGGGGCAGTTGTAAGGGACCTCTCCCCCGCTTCGCGGACCCTCTCCGAAGGGGAGAGGGACTCGTGGTGCGAACGCCCTGAATAGTAAAACGGGAGGTCGTTGCAAGCAGTCCCTCTCCCCTTCGGAGAGGGTGCCCGAAGGGCGGGAGAGGTCCCTTCACTTGAACGGCCGCATCCCCTCACGTGCCAATTCATCCGCCCGCTCATTTTCCGGATGGCCGTCGTGGCCCTTCACCCAATGCCATGAAATGGTGTGTCGCTGGATGGCATTATCCAGTGCCTGCCAAAGGTCCGTGTTCTTCACCGGTTTTTTGTCCGCCGTTTTCCAGCCATTGCGTTTCCAATTGAAAATCCACTTGGTGATGCCGTCCTTCACATATTGTGAATCGACGTGCATCTCCACCGTGCAGGCCCGCGTCAAGGCTTTCAGCGCTTCAACCGCCGCGACAATTTCCATCTGGTTGTTGGTGGTGAGTTTGGCACCCCCGGACAGTTCTTTTCGCATGCCCCTGAAGTCCATCACAACCCCCCAACCACCGGGGCCAGGATTGCCGGAACATGCCCCGTCTGTGTGGATGATGACTTTCGAAACGCTCATGCCGGGATTTGCGTCCCGCGCAATTCTTTCGGCAGTTTGAAAAAGACGTTTTCCTCGCGCAAGGTCACTTTCTCCACCGTCACCTCGTAGTGAGCCCGAAACGCATCAATGATTTCATTGACCAGCACTTCCGGCGCCGATGCGCCTGCTGTCAGGCCAATGGTTTTCAGGTCTTGCAAAGTCGTCCAATCCAGGTCTGTCGCGCGTTGCACCAGCAGCCCCCGCGGGCAGCCGTTCTTTTCGCCCACTTCAACCAGCCGTTTGGAGTTCGAAGAATTCGGCGCGCCGACAACCAGCAAAAGCTCAATCAGTCCTGCGATGGACTTCACCGCCTCCTGCCGGTTTGTTGTGGCGTAACAAATGTCTTCTTTCACCGGCCCCTTGATGTACGGAAAACGCCGCCGCAGCACCGCGATCACGTCCATGGTGTCATCTACAGAAAGCGTCGTCTGGGTAATGTAGGCCAGCTTATTGGCATCGCGCACAACAAGCGCTTCCGCATCCGCAACATCTTCGATCAACACCACTGCACTCTTGGGCAACTGCCCCATGGTGCCTATCACTTCCGGGTGCCCGGCATGGCCGATCAGGATGATTTCCTTGCCCTCGTCAAAATGCCGTTGCGCTTCGAGGTGCACCTTGGTGACAAGCGGGCAGGTGGCGTCGAGCTGAAACATCCTGCGCCGCTGCGCTTCTGATGGCACTGCTTTTGGAACACCATGGGCCGAGAACACCACGGGGTGATCACCTGCGGGAATTTCATCCAGCTCTTTTACAAAGACAGCACCCTTGGCCCTCAGGCCGTCCACCACAAACTTGTTATGCACAATCTCATGCCGCACATAAACGGGTGCCCCATAGACCTCGAGTGCCCGCTCTACAATATCGATGGCCCGTACAACGCCGGCGCAAAAGCCGCGAGGGGCAGCGAGGAGGATTTTGAGGGGAGGGTGGGGCATTGAACAGAGATGACTTCGGCAGAGGGCCAAGTCAAGTTCACACTCAATGCAAACCATCATCCCGCGAAAGCCAAGGGACCTCTCCCGCCCGTCGGGGGCCCCCGCCGCAGAGGAGAGGGGGGAGTTGAGAAGAAAAGACCCGTAAAATGATTGATTTCGTCCGTTTTTACGTTAATTTTGGTATGACAGAATCGGATCGGGCATACGAGAAAGAAGTGCATATCCTAACCC
>JANPCE010000033.1:0-20140 GCA_031430795.1 Hyphomicrobiales bacterium | reverse complement strand
CCCCCCCCCGGGCTCCCCCGGCCCCCCCCCGCTGGGGCGGCACCGGGGGTGCCTCCCCCCTGCCGCGAAACCGGGGTGGTCTTCGAACTAGTCCCTCCCCTCGGGGTCGGTTACGGCGAAGCCGGGGGAGAGGTCCCTTGGTTTCGTGCGGGATTTAGGGCCTGCCCCGCTCAGCATCAACCCTCTTTCATCCGCGCACGGACAAAAAGTGCTGTCATGACAACAAGGATCATCGCCAGGCCGAACCAGGTGATGGCGTAGCCGAGGTGGTTGTTGCGCAAGTTGGCTTTGGGGGGATCGACGGTGAGGCCTTCGGTGCCGGGGGAGTTGGGGAGGAGTGCGACAATTGCAGGGTCTTTGAGGTCAAACCGCCGCGCCATCTCCGGCACGTCCCACCATGTCCATTGATTGTCTGTCACATTGTTCGCAACGTCAAAAGTGCCTTGGCGCGGGGAGGCCCTGACGTGGCCGATGATTTCAATTTTCTCAAGTGTCGTGCCAATATCCGGTGCGCCATGGGGTTGCTTTCCCCGGATGACCAACAGGTTTTCCCCGCTTTCGGCCACGAAGCCTTGCACCAGTTCCCATGCAGGTCCTGATTCATGGGACGTCAGCATCCTCAAGGGCGACTTGTTTGAGAATTGACCTTTGACCTTGACCTTCGCATAGGCCCTGCCCTTCGCCTCGGCGATGGACATCGGTTCGGCTGCAATTGCCGTCTCGAGATCGGCGAGCAGCGCCTCTTTCCATTGCAAGCGCTGCACCTGCCAGGCCCCCAGCGACAACAAGATTGCGAGGCCGATGGCACTGGCGAGCAGTATCGGCCATACGCGCTTCTTCATTTTGCGATCCGCCCTTCACTCGCGTTCGTCTTCCATTGCTGGGCGAGGAGCAGGCCTTTGACTGGACGGAGCAGCAGGGCCGGCATAACGATCAACACAGGGATGGCGATGAGTACATGCATCCACCATTTTGGGGCGTAGGCGACTTCGATACCGAGGATGGAGCCGACGCCAAACACGCCGGCGAAGAGCATGACGAACCAGGCGGCACCATCGCCGGCGTCGGCGAAGGAGAAATCGAGTTTGCAGGATGTGCAGGATTTGGCGGGGGTGAGGTAGCCTGCGAAGAGCGCCCAACGGCCACAGCGGGGACAACGCCCGTGCATGCCGGTCTGGAAGGGCGAGAGGGGTGGGTAGTGGGGTTCGTTCATTGCATTACCAGTCTCCATCGGCGGGCTTGACCCGCCGAACCAGTCTTTGCGGCAGTCTGGGTGGGCGGCTCAAGGCCGCCCATGGAGGTTGGGGTATCACTCCCCCGCAATCACACCGCCGAAGCCGCCCCAGATGTACACTGCTGCAAACAGGAAGAGCCAGACCACGTCCACGAAGTGCCAGTACCAGGCGGCGGCTTCGAAGCCGAAGTGTTGTCCGGGGGTGAAGTGGCCCTTCATGGCGCGGAACAGGCAGATGGCCAGGAAGATGGTGCCCACCAACACATGGAAGCCGTGGAAGCCGGTGGCCATGAAAAAGGTTGAGCCGTAAATGTTGCCACCGCTGTCGCGGTTGAAGGCGAAGGCGGCGTGGGCATATTCATAGGCCTGTACGCAGGTGAAGATGGCGCCGAGTGCGATGGTGACCATGAGACCCTGGATGAGACCCTTGCGGTCGTTGTTGAGCAGCGCGTGGTGCGCCCATGTCACGGTGGTGCCTGATGTGAGGAGTATGATGGTGTTGAGCAGCGGCAGGTGCCACGCATCAAAAATTTCGGTGCCCTTGGGTGGCCAAACACCGCCCGTTGCAAGCGAGCGTGCCGCCTGAATGGGTTCGCCTGAAAACAGCGAGGCATCGAAGAAGGCCCAGAACCAGGCGACGAAGAACATGATTTCCGAAGCGATGAACATCAGCATGCCGTAGCGCAGATGCAGGCCGACAACGGGCGTGTGGTCACCGGCGTGGGCTTCGTTGATGATGTCGCGCCACCACATGAACATGGTGTAGAGGACGCCCGCGAAACCAATGATGACGATGGCGGATGTGCCGCCGTGCATCCACATCACGGCACCTATGGCCATGACGAAAGCGGCCATGGCGCCGATGAAGGGCCATGGTGACGGGTTCACCAGATGATAGTCGTGATTTTTGGCGTGAGCGTCAGCCATGGGGTCGTCTCCTCAGTTCGCCTGGAGCCCGGCCTGTTTTTCAGGCGCGTCTTTTTCAGCGGGATAGAATGAATAGGACAGTACGATTTCGCGGATACCTTTGCTGTTGGCATCCGCGAGCATTGCGGGGTCGATGAAATACTGCACCGGCAGTTCAATTTTTTCGTGCGGCTTCAGGGTTTGCTTGGTGAAGCAGAAGCAGGCGATCTTGTTGAAGAAGATGCCGGCTTCGGACGGGGTGACGTTGAAGCCGGCGGTGCCTGTGGTTTCTTCCGACGAGAGATTTTCGGCGATGTAATAGGCCATGCCGACTTCGCCGACCTTGATGCTTTGGGTCTGGTCCCTGGGGTGGAAATTCCAGAGCAGGCCAGAGTCAGTGTTGGCGTCAAAGCGCACGGTGACGACGACATCTGTCGTTGTGTCTGGTGCCTTGCCGGCCTGCTGTGTGGTACCGCCAAAACCTGTGACTTTGCAGAACAGCGAGTAAAGTGGAACGGACGCGTAGGCGAGGCCGAGCATGGATGCGGCACCACCGCCTGCGATGAGGGCGAGCCTGCGGTTCTTGTTGGCGAGGTGGCCTGTCATCTCAGAGTGCCCGCTCGCCCACGGTGCTGCCAAGGCGCACGATGGTGGTGATGAAGAACAGTGCAACCATGACAACGAGGATCACGGCGAGTGCCACAGAACGTCTGCGTCGCCGCGCCAGGTCTTCGGGGGAAAAGGGTTGCACGGGATTAGCCATCAGAACCAGTTTCCAACAGCCGGCAAGCCCAGCAGTTTTTCAACGAGGATGAAGGCGAAGAGCGCGAAGAGCCAGAGAATGGAAAACCCGAAGAGTTTGCCTGCCGCCTTGTTTTCGCTGGCCGTGCCTTCAGCGCGATACAAGACAATGGCATCGAAGAGGAATTTCAGGGTGAGAGCGGTTGCCCCTGCGGCATAGATCCAGCCTGCCACGCCTGTGACGAGTGGCAAAGCGATCGTCGGGAACAGTCCGATCGTGTACCAGAGGATTTGGTTTTTGGTGGCCGGGCGGCCAGCGACGTTTGGCAACATTGGCACTCCGGCTTTGCCGTAATCGATCTCTTTGAACAGCGCGAGCGCCCAGAAGTGCGGTGGCGTCCACATGAAAATCAGAAGGAAGAGCGAGAATGAGCCGAGGTCAAAGCTGCCCGTCACTGCGGCCCAGGCAACCATGGGCGGGAATGCACCTGCGGCACCGCCGATGACAATGTTCTGCGGCGTCGCGCGCTTCAGCCACATGGTGTAGACGACGGCGTAGAAGAAAATCGTGAAGGCCAGAAGTGCGGCGGCGGCGATGTTGGTGAAAAGGCCAAGCAGCAACACTGACGCCACGGACAAAACAATGCCGAAGCCCAAGGCTTCATGTGGTGTTATCTTGCCAGCCGGAACGGGTCTTGAAGCGGTGCGCTTCATGATGGCGTCGATATCCGCGTCGTACCACATGTTGAGAGCGCCAGAGGCCCCGGCACCAACAGCAATGCAAAGGATTGCCATGAAGCCCATCCACGGATGAATGGTGCCGGGTGCGGCCAGCAGGCCGACAATGGCCGTGAACACCACAAGCGACATCACGCGGGGCTTCAACAGCCCCACGAAATCTTTGACGTCGCCCTGCCCGCCGTCGGGAAGAGCAACGTCAATGATGTTGGATGTCACCTGCATCTTGTTACTTGATCACAGGCAAAGTGTTGAACTGGTGGAACGGGGGTGGTGAGGGCAGCGTCCATTCCAGCGTGGCTGCATATTCACCCCACGGATTGTCACCGGCCGGCACCTTGCGGGCAAAGGCAGAGAAGACACCGTAGAGGAATATCAACACGCCAAAGGCCGAGAGATAAGAGCCCATGGAGGACACAAAGTTCCAGCCCGCGAAGACTTCAGGATAGTCGACATAGCGGCGCGGCATGCCGGCCAACCCCAGGAAGTGCTGCGGGAAGAACACGAGGTTGACGCCGACGAAGGTGACCCAGAAATGCAGGTGGGCGATGCGCTCGGAATACATGTAGCCGTACATTTTCGGGAACCAGTAGTACCAGCCCGCAAAGATGGCGAACACGGCACCCAGCGACAGCACGTAATGGAAGTGTGCCACGACGTAGTAGGTGTCATGCAACGAACGGTCCACGCCGGCATTGGCCAGCACGACGCCCGTCACACCGCCAACGGTGAACAGGAAGATGAAACCGATGGCCCAGACCATGGGGGCCTTGAATTCAATGGAGCCGCCCCACATGGTGGCGATCCACGAAAAGATTTTGACGCCGGTCGGCACCGCGATGATCATTGTGGCAGCAATGAAATACGCTTGTGTGTCAGCGTCCATGCCCACGGTATACATGTGGTGGGCCCAGACGATGAACCCCACAACACCAATCGCCACCATGGCATAGGCCATGCCGAGATAGCCGAACACGGGCTTCTTGGAGAAGGTGGAAACGATCTGGCTGATGATGCCGAAGCCCGGAAGAATGAGGATGTAAACTTCCGGATGGCCGAAGAACCAGAACAGGTGCTGGAACAACATCGGGTCACCCCCCGAAGACGCTTCAAAGAACGAGGTGCCGAAATTGCGGTCCGTCAGCAACATGGTGATGGCACCGGCAAGTACTGGCAGGGAGAGCAACAGCAAAAACACGGTGACGAGGATGGCCCAGACAAACAGCGGCATCTTGTGCAACGTCATGCCGGGGGCGCGCATGTTGAAAATGGTGGTGATGAAGTTGATCGCGCCAAGGATGGAGGACGCGCCGGCAAGATGGAGCGCAAGGATGGCAAAATCCATGGCCGGGCCGGGTTGGCCTGTGGTGGAAAGTGGCGGATAGATCGTCCAGCCACCGCCCACACCCATCATGCCGGAAGGACCTTCGACGAACATCGAGATCAGCAGCAGGGAAACGGCGGGAACCAGGAGCCAGAATGAAATGTTGTTCATGCGCGGAAAGGCCATGTCGGGGGCACCGATCATCAGCGGCACGAACCAATTGCCAAAACCACCGATCATGGCGGGCATGACCATGAAAAAGATCATGAGCAGGGCGTGACCCGTCACAAACACATTGTACATGTGCTTGCCGTTGTCGATGGCTGCGGCTTCCGGCACACCGTAAACGATTTGCGCGAGGCCATGGAAAATCTGGATGCCTGGCTCCTGCAATTCGATGCGCATGAAGACGGACAGAAGCCCGCCCAGAACGCCGGAGATAATGGCGAACCAGAGGTACATCGTGCCGATGTCCTTGTGATTGGTGGAATAGACGTAGCGACGCCAGCCCGTGGGATCAGCGTGGCTGTGGTCGTCGTGGTGAGCGGCGTGTGTGGTTGCCATGTTGTTTTTGCCTCTCGGACAGTTTTAGTTGGACGCGAGCTTCTGCCTGGCCTTGGTGGCCTGCAGTTCTGCGATGAATTTGGTGGCTTCTTCAATGCCTGCTGTTTTCACCTTCTCAGCCCAGGCATTGTAGTCGGCGTCTGACACCACATGCACTTCAATCGGCATGAAGGCATGGTTCTTGCCGCAGAGTTCCGAACACTGGCCATAATAGATACCCTCTTGGGTGGCCTGGAACCAGTCTTCGTTGAGGCGCCCGGGGATAGCGTCAATCTTCATGCCAAAGGACGGAATGGTCCAGGCGTGGATAATGCCGGCGGGATCAGAGGTGATGATCATTTTGACGATCTTGTTGACGGGCACAATCACCGGTGTATCGGCGGCCAGGAGGTAGGGTCGGCTTTCGGCCTTGGCCTTGTCCTCCGGCAGCACAGAAGCGGTAAAGCTGACCTTTGCCGCACCTTCGCTGTCAACGCCAAGGTCAGGATACTCGTAAGTCCAGTTCCAGCCGGGGTTGCCGATGGCCTTGATGGTGATGTCTGCTGTTGGAATGTTGCGTTGCAGGTAAAGGAGACGGAAAGAAGGAATGGCGATGGCGACAAGGATCAGGATCGGGATCACTGTCCAGGCAATTTCAATGCCAACGTGGTGTGTGGTTTTGGACGGAACCGGGTTGGCCTTGGCGTTGAACTTCACCATGACGTAGATCAGCAAAGCCAGAACAAAGCCCGAAATCAAAAACATTCCAATATGCAGGTAATCGATAAACCAGTCGATGAACTCAGCCACCGGTGTCACGGGATCTTGCAGGTTCATTTGCCAGGGTACTGGCTGGCCAGCGGCAGCCCACGCAGCTGGAGCCGCCAGGGCCAAAGCCCCCACGAGTGTTGCCGCCATCATCCTGTTGTTCGACTTCGTCATTCCAACCCTCACTTCAATCCTGCGAGCCTATTGTCACCGACTTGTTACGACGCCACACTTCTGATGGACGAAGAATACACTGTCGCGGCCCTCTAAACCAAATTTGTACCACAGCCGCAACCTCGACAGACGCGGCAAAACGTCGTGTCGGCCAAGACTTTGGGAATAGACCGGATTTTCGCCGCATTTGGCGCTGAATTGGCTCGTGAAACGGCCTGTTGCCAGCCCCGTGCTTGGGGGCTAAACGCTGGTCAACGCTTCAATTTAACGTTCAAACAGGATTTTCCCTTGAGAATCAAAACAACCCTCCTCGCCTGTGCCATGGCGCTTTCACTCGCCATTGCTCCTGTCGCTCATGCGCAAGAAGGTGAGAGCGGTGAAGGGAAATCTGATCCCGAGGCACCGGCGGGGGCCCAACTTGGCCCGCGCGCGGGCAAACCTGCACAGCCCGGACAACCTGCAGCAGGCGCCCCCAAAGTAAAAACTGAAACCGTGGCCACCCACGGTGCCTGGATTATCCAGTGTTCTGAAATTGAAGCCGGCACAGACCAGGAATTGCCGCAAGGCGGCAAGCAGTGCGGCATGGTGCAGGCGGCCAAGAGCGACAAGAATGAGAAGCTGCAAATCTCTGTCATCGTCAACCACCTGAAGGGCAAGGACCGGGCGGCCACGTTCATGCGCATCCTCGCTCCCATCGGGGTTTACCTGCCAACGGGCATTCCTGTGGAAATCGATGGCGAGGCGCTGAAGAACCGCATGCAATTCACCCGCTGCATGCCACGTGTCTGCGAGGCTTTTGGCGAGACTTCTCCAGATACGCTGGCGCGTTTCAAGAAAGGGACCAATGCAATCTTGTTCATCTATGACAGGCCGGGCAATGGTTTTCCGATGAAGCTGTCACTGGAAGGTTTTGGCGCGGCGCTGGCGGCGTTGCAGAAGCTGTAAGTTTCGCATTTGCCGTCGAAGGGACCTCTCCCGCCCTTCGGACACCCTCTCCGAAGGGGAGAGGGACTTGTGGTGCGAGCACCCTGAACGGTAAAACGGGAGGTGGTTGACCGAGGTCCCTCTCCCCTTCGGAGAGGGTGAACGAAGGGCGGGAGAGGTCCCTTTGCGTTCGTTAAAATGATGCTTATGTATGGCGTTGGATTCACTGGACGTATCACATGAATATTTCACAAAACGCCTTTTCCGAAGACCTGACACTGGACGACGCCATCAAGCACACGCGGGAAGCGCTGGTTGGGGCTGATGATGGTGAACTGTTCATTGAGCGGCGGCAGACGGAAAGCCTTTCATTTGATGATGGCAAACTGAAATCATCGAGTGTTGATGATGCGCAAGGTTTTGGCCTGCGCAGTGTTTCGGGCGAAACGGTGGCATATGCACATGCGACTGAGTTGTCGGCTGCTGCCTTGAGGCGTGCTGGTGCCACGTGTCGCTCCATCCTTGGACACGGTGCAAGCGCCAAAGTTTCGGATTCACCGCCGCGCAGCAACCGCAAACTATACTCTGACAACAATCCTTCTGACGCGCTGGGTTTTTCTGAGCGGGTGCAATTGCTGGAGGCGGTGAACAGTTATGCGCGTGGGCTGGACAACAAAGTGAGGCAGGTTTCCGCGTCGGTTTCCACTGACTATCAGGAGGTCGATATCATCCGCGCTGATGGCAGCCGCTATTCTGACATTCGCCCATTGATGCGGTTCAATGTATCGGTGACCACAGACAACGGCACTTTGCAGGGTACAGGTGGTGATGGTTTTGGCGGACGCGGCGATCCGCGTGGGATTTTGACGACGGAGCGTTGGCAAGCCGCAACACACGAGGCATTGCGCCAAGCCCTGGTGGCACTTGATGCGGGTGCGGCCCCCGCTGGCGAAATGGATGTTTTGCTGGGGCCGGGGTGGCCGGGCATTTTGTTGCATGAAGCCATTGGCCACGGGCTTGAAGGCGATTTCAACCGCAAGGGCACGTCTGCGTTTGCGGGGTTGATGGGGACGCGGATTGCAGCTGATGAAGTGACGATTGTCGATGACGGCACCTTGCCGGACCGGCGCGGATCGATTTCCATCGATGATGAAGGTACGGCTTCCAACTGCACAACGCTGATTGAAAATGGAATCCTGGTTGGCTTGATGCAGGATCGTTTGAATGCGCGGCTGATGGGAGTGAAACCCACCGGCAATGGCCGTCGCCAGTCATACTCCCATGTGCCATTGCCGCGCATGACCAATACCTACATGTTGAACGGCAAGCGTGAGCCAGATGAAATTTTGGCGTCGATGAAAAACGGCTTGTTCGCCAAATCGTTTGGCGGCGGACAGGTGGACATCACATCTGGCAAATTCGTGTTCACAGTCACGGAAGCCTACATCATCGAGAATGGAAAACTGGGACGACCTGTGAAAGGTGCCATTCTCATCGGTTCTGGCGCAGACGCGCTGAAACGCATTTCCATGGTGGGCAATGATTTGGCCCTCGACAACGGCATCGGCACCTGCGGCAAGGCGGGGCAAGGTGTGCCTGTGGGTGTGGGGCAGCCGACACTGCGGATCAACGGCTTGACAGTTGGCGGCACACAAGCCGCCTGATGCCGCGCCCCTCCCTCGTGATCTTCGATATGGACGATGTGCTTTGCCACTATGACCTGGGCAGGCGTTTGCGAAGGCTAGCGGCGATTGCGGGGGTGACAGCGCGGGATGTGCGGGCGGCGTTGTGGGACTCCGGATTTGAAGGTGAATCTGATGCGGGGGGATTCCCGGATTCGCGGGACTATCTCGAACAGTTTTCCAGGCGCATCGGTGTCACCATCAGTGTTGACGACTGGGTGGCGGCGCGGCGGGACGCGATGACGGCGAATGAAGATGTGCTGGAGATTGCACGCGCCATCAAGACACATGTGCCACTTGCGGTTTACACCAACAACGGGCCTTTGGTGAAAGAGCATTTCAAAACACTTCTGCCGGAAGCGGCCGGATTGTTTGACTGGCATTTCTGTTCTTTTGAGTTTGGAACGAAGAAACCGGACCCTGAAAGTTTCACGCGGTTGCTTGAAGTGTTGAACCGTGATCCGGGCAATTGCTGGTTCATCGATGACAAGAAATCCAATGTGGAGGGTGCCCGGATCGCGGGTCTTGCCGCACACCACTTTCAATCAGCTGAACGCCTGAGGGCAGATGCAAAGGCCATGGGGTTCGACATATGAGTGCAGCGGCAACACAGGCCCGTTTTCTTGAAGGCTCCATCATGCGCCATGTCATCATCATGACGTTGACGGGTGCTGTGGGCCTGATGAGCATGTTTGCGACCGACCTTGCCGACCTGTTTTATCTCTCGCTGCTGGGCAATGCGAACGTGACGGCGGCGATTGGTTTTGCCGGGGTTTTGTCTTTCACCAATATTTCACTCAGCATCGGCAGCGGCATTGCCGCCGCCGCACTGGTGGCGCGTTCGCTGGGTGCGGGCAATGTTGCAAGGGCGCGGGAATTTGCGACGAGTGCTTTTCTGTTCACGTTGCTGTTGTCGGCAAGTTACACCATTTTGATTGCGCTGTTGGCGAAGCCGTTGATGCAGTTCCTGGGCGCGGAGGGAGAGGCACTCTCGCTGGCGTTGTCTTACATCTACTGGCTTACACCGGGCTTCGTCATGTTGGCCGGCGCTGTCGCCTGTTCTTTCGCATTGCGCGGACTTGGCGACGCAACGCGTGCCATGTTTGTTACACTGAGTTCCGCCGTGGCCACGCTGGTGCTTGATCCGCTGCTGATTTTCACATTTGACCTCGGCATTGTGGGTGCGGCCATCGCGCATGTGTGCGCCAACGCCGCAGCCCTTGCACTTGGCCTGCATGGACTGTTGATCAAACACAAATTTCTTGACCGCTTTTCTTTTGCAGGCTTGAAGCGCGACATCGGGCCGATCTGGGGCATCGCGTTTCCGGCCATCCTCACGCAACTGGCAACACCTTTCACGATTGCCTACACCACTTACATGGTTGCCCCTTACGGCACCGAAGCTGTGTCGGCCAATGCCATCATCGGCCGCATTGTGCCGGTGGCGTTTGGCATGATTTTTTCGCTGTCGGGTGCTGTCGGCCCCATCATCGGGCAGAATTTCGGCGCAAAGAATTTCCACCGCGTGCGGCAGACCTTGGTTGATGGATTGAAATTCTCAGTGATCTACACGCTCATCACGTCGGTCATCCTGCTGGTGTTTCGTGAACCCATCGCCGATGCGTTCCAGGCCACCGGAACCATGCGCGCACTGGTGGTTTTCTTCTGCACCTACATCGCCATCAACTGGGCCTTTGCAGGTGCGCAATTTGTGGCGCAGGCCGCATTCAACAATCTGGGGCGGCCTGCCCTTTCAACCTGGTACAACTGGGGCAAGGCCACCATTGGCACAATTCCTTTCGCGATGGTTGGCGGCATGATGGCGGGGGTTGAAGGTATCATGGCGGGCACGGCGTTGGGTTCCGTGGTTTTTGGAGTTGCGTCCGTCGTCCACGCCTTTAGGATGACGCGCAAATTGGAACAGCAGGGGTAACATGTCGATCATTTCCATTCTTGAAGCAGCGGAAGGTGGCAGGTTTTTTGCCAATGCGGCCAAGGTCTGTGGCCTTGATGAAGCGCAGGCACGGACGGTTTCAGAAAAATTCGCGCCCGCAATCGCGCAGCGGTTGAGGGACAAGGCATCGGCTGACCCCGAGGCATTTGAGCAGTTGCTGGATCTCATCGAAGAGGGCGATGCGTCGGACTTGAATGAAGACGGCGCGCTGACAGATGCAGACGCGCAGCAGGATGGTGCCGCCATCATCGCCGATCTCTATGGTTCGGGTGCAGAAGCCAATGCGGTGTTCAAAGGTTTGGCGGGGCCGATTGACAAAGCCGCCGCTTCCACGCTCGCTGCAATCAACGCCACGGCAGTGTTGGCCGCGCTTTCCGCTTCCAATGCGCCACAGCTGGCGGATGGTGCGGCTCCGGCTGCCAACACGGGCAGCAGCGGGCAGGGATTTTTTGCGGTGTTGATTGCGGCACTGCTCAAAGGCCTGTTGCAAGGTGCCACCCGCCAACTCGCACCCAAGCGGCGGCGGCGGCGCTATTCGACTTACGCAAGGCGAAGACCCGTGCGGCGCAGACGCGCGCGTTCGGTTGGTCTTGATGATGTGTTCAAGGAAATTCTCGGAAACCGGAGGTAGTCACCATGGATATTTCAGCAATCGGTCGTCAGTTTGGTCTCAATGAAGAACAAACACGTTCAGCATTTGATGCGCTTGCCCCTGTTGTGGCGGCAGGCATGCGGCGCAACGCACAATCGCCTGAAGGCTTGCAGGATGTGTTCCGTTCGGTGCTGACGGGAAACCGTGCGCAAACGCTCGAAGACGAAAACGCCGTGCAGTTTGACAATGCACAATCATCTGGTGATGAAATCCTTGGCCAGATATTCGGCAACAAGGATGTGAGCCGTGGCGTTGCCAATCAACTGTCCGCCACCTCGGGCATCGGTGCTGCGGTGTTGAAAAAACTGTTGCCGATTGTTGCCTCAATTGTGATGGGGCAAGTCGCCAAGAAAATGGGCGGTGGCACGGGGGCACAAGGTGGCGGGCTTGGTGATATTCTCGGCGACATTTTGGGTGGTGGCCGTGGACAGCAACAAACGCCGCAAGGCGGTGGCGGTGGTTTGGGTGATATTTTGAAAGATGTTCTCGGCGGCGGCAATGCAGAGCCACCACAGGCTCCGGCGGAACAACCGCGTCAATCATCAGGCAATCCGCTTGAGGACATGTTGAATGACATTCTTGCGGGCGGCAAAGGCGGCGGCGTCAAGCAGGTCCCGCAAGATCAGATGGGTGACATTCTCAAAGACATTTTCGGCGGACAGTTTCCGGGTGGGGATGGTGCGCAACAACACCGCATGCCAGAAGAAACCGTCAAGCGCGGACGAAGAACCTTAGACGACATGACGGGCGGCGGAACACAATCCGGCGATGCGGCAGACATATTGTTGGACAGCGTGGACAGGGCCATTCGACGTCGTTGATTCAGTGCAACGCTGAGGTCAATGGTTTCAGCTGTTGATATAGCAACTTGTAAGCAGCGAACCGCTTGTTGTGGTGTTCAGCGTCACTTGCGTTCGGCGTGAATAGCTGATCATATTGTACGAACTGCCTGGCCGCCCATCGCAAGGTTGGAAACAGCCCTGCCCCGACACCCGCCATCATCGCGGCCCCAATCACTCCTGCATCACGTGAAGCCGTGCGGTTCAAGGGACGTTGCAATACGTCTGCCCGGATTTGGCACCAAATGTCTGATGCTGAGCCGCCGCCGGAAAGATGAATGACTGTTGGGCGAATGCAGGCCGAGGCTTCGAGGCTGTCGAAAACCAGTCTTGCGGAATAGGCGACGCCTTCCATCACGGCGCGCGCCATCTCTGCTGGACCAGTGGATGACGAAATGCATGCGAAGCTGCCGCGCGAGGCTGCGTCCCACAGCGGTGCGCGTTCGCCTTCAAGGTGGGGCAGGAACAACGGGGTGTGGGCGGGGTTGGCCAGCGCTGCCAGGGCTGAAATCTGTTGCGGATTTTTACCAAGTAAATTGCAAGCCCACGCGACTGACGCGCCACCAGATTGCGTGGGGCCTGCATGCAAGACGATGCCTTCGCATTTCGGGAATGCAATAACGCCGGGTGTTGGTGCTTTCAGGTTCGAGACAAGTCCCAGGATTTCGCTGGTGCCGCTGAGGTAAAGCGCCTGCCCTTCCTCAGCAACGCCTGCGCCCAGCATTCCGGCCCACGCATCCATGGCACCTGTCACCATCGGCGTGCCAGCATAGGGAAGACCCTTGCGGACATGGCCTGCCACTTCGGTAAAACTTTTCAGCGGCAGCAACCGTGATTCAGCGCCATCAACAAGTGACAGCAGCCGCGGCACATAGACGAGTGAGGCATCGATCAACCCGAAACTGGTCATCGGGTCTGCGGCGAGCGCGCCTGTGAGATGAAACAGGCAATAGTCTTTCGGGGCCATGACGTGGGCCGTCTTTTCCCAAACCTTTGCGTGATGACGTTTGACATGGGCCATGCGCGCCAGGGGGTGGCTGGCATCAATTGGCAGGGGTGCGCCCCACCAGCGCAGTTTTTCATCTTCTGAAATCACCGAGTCCAATACGGCCGCTTCGTGTGCGGCGCGGCCATCGGCCCAGGTGATGGCGGGAAGCAATGGCTTTCCAAGCATGTCCACAAACACATGTGTATTGACTTGCGAACAAAAGCCGATGGCTTTCACGTTGGGCACAATTGTGTTGAAACGCCGCAAAGCCTTGCGGACAAGGCGCATCCAATCTTCAGGCTCCTGCTCCACATGTCCGGGACTGGGCCGGAGGGTTTTATAGCGTTCGGTAAAACTTTGCAGCACAAGGCCGTTCGCGTCGAACAGCGCGGCCTTCACGGCCGTCGTGCCCACATCAATTCCGATCAGCATTTTTAGCCCGCCATTGTGCTTTCTGTTTTTTGCATGCTAGGCTTTTGGCACAAACAAAAACAGGGAGTGAAACATGAAGATCGTCCGCCGCACCGCATTGGCCTTCGCCACCGCATCCGCCATCGCCTTGACGGGCGGGGTCGCATGGGCCGCAGACAAGATCGCCGTCATCACACCTTACCTCGCCCAACCTGGCACGCAGTTTTATGTTGAAGCCTTCCAGGCCCGCGCCAAGGAATTTGGCTGGGAGGTCAACGTTATTGATACCAAGGGCGATGTCGCCGCCGCTGTGGGCCGCATTGAAGACGCGGCGAACCAGAAGGTTTCTGCCATTGTGATCAACGTTGATCCATCACAAGTCACAGCCGGGTTGGAAGCAGCACAGAAAGCCGGTGTTCCAGTATTTGGTATGGACGCAGGTGCCACGCCACTGCTCGTCACCAATGTCACCAGCAATGGTTACGCCATGGCATCCGAAACCGCGTCCTATGTGGCGAACCGCATTGGCGGCAAAGGCAATGTGGTGATGTTTGTGTTCGACGCCTTTCCGCCGGTTCAACAGCGCGGCATCATTGCGGATACGATTTTCAAGAACAATCCAGACATCAAGGTGCTGGACCGCGTGACACCAGATGTATCAGATGGTGGCGTGGCCGACAGCCGCGCCAAGATGGAAGCCATTCTTGCGGCCAACCCTGAGAAGGGATCCATCTCTGCCGTTTGGGCGGCGTGGGACCAACCTGCACTTGGGGCGTTGATGGCGATTGAAGCGGCGGGACGTGGCGGTGAAGGCATTGTGATCACCGGCATTGACGCCAATCCGGACGCACGAACGGCCATCGGCAAGGGTGGCAGTTTTGAGGCTTCGATTGCCCAGGACTTCAAAGCAATTGGCGGCACAGTCGCCGATGCCGTGAAGCGTCATCTCGCTGGTGACAAGATCAAGCAGAGTGTGATCTATGTGCCGACGAAGCTGATCACCTCGGCCAATGTGAGCGAGTAGAAACGTGGCGCTTCGGTTAGTCTGTCCCTGACTCCGTCATGGTCCGCTTCATGCGGACCACCCATGGGTCCTCCGCATGAAGCGGAGGATGACGGAACATGGTGACATGACTGCCGCATTCGCCAAACCCAACACCCACCGACATGGTCGAATTTTGCTGAAACACCTCCAGGCCTACGGAACACCCGCCTGTTTCATGGGCCTCATTGTTTTTTTCTGGGTCGCCCTGCCCGGCACCTTCATGACGCCTCGCAACTTGCTCAACATTTCGCAGCAACTTTCGATGCTGGCCATTGTGGCGTTCACCATGACCATGGTTATGGCGATGGGGGATTTTGATCTCTCGGTCGGTTCCATGGCGTCGCTTGCGGGCGTTGTCGCCGCGGTGGTTTTCCGCTCCAGTGAATCGGTGACCCTTGGAATCATCTGTGCACTGATGATTGGGTTCACGGGCGGGGCCCTGAACGGGTTTCTGGTGGCTTACGTCGGCATTCTGCCGTTCGTGGCCACGCTCGGCACACTCACCATGTTCAGTGGCATGGCGTTTCTGTTCAGTGGCGGCAAAACCATTTTTGGTCAGGCCATTCCCGAAGCCCTGCCCGCTTTTGCCAAGGGCGGCATTCCGTTGTGGGCCTCCGGCGAGCAAGTCTTAGTGTTGCCCAACCTGACGATTGCAGCTGCAATCGTGTTGGTCCTCACATGGTTCGCGATGGAAAAGCGCGCCTTTGGCCGCCATCTCTATGCCATGGGGGGCAATGCTGAAGCGGCACGGCTTGCAGGGGTGCCGGTGAAAAAAGTGCGGCTGACAGCCTTTGCCATCGCGGGTCTTGGTGCAGCTGTGGCAGGCCTGCTGATTGTCAGCCGCGTTGCCTCGGCCAATCCCATCCAGGGATCCAGCCTGATGCTGGACGCCATTGCCGCCGTGTTTCTGGGCCAAACTGTGAGCCGCAATGGCGCGCCACGCGTTCTTTCCACGCTTGTCGGCGTTGCGACGCTCGGCATTCTTTCCAATGGACTGACACAACTGAGCATCGACAGTTATGTGCGCGACATCCTCGTGGGTGCCATCATCATTGCCGCCGTGGCGCTCAGCAGTTTCGAGAAAATCCGCCGGAACTGAACGCATTTACCTTAATGCACGGCATTTTATCTTTCGGTTGTGCGCGGCGCTATTGTTTCCAAGGTGTTAACAGCCTGTGCCGCCATTGGGCGGTGCGGCTCGCTCTGAGGCAATGCATGATGGACTGGATCACAAAAATCGCCGGGTCGATGGGACCTGAGACTGTGTTTTTCATCGTGCTGATTTTCGTCTTTTTCATCTTCTTGAATCTCTCCTTCAACCGCCGCGCCATCACGCAAGGCCCGACGATCCTGACCACTTTTGGCATCTTCGGAACCTTCGTTGGCATCGCCGTCGGCCTCAGTGAATTTGATACATCCAATGTGCGCGAAGGTGTGCCTGCGCTTCTGTCCGGTTTGAAGACAGCGTTCTGGGCATCCGTGTTTGGTGTGGGTGGGGCGCTGTGCCTGAAACTCCGTGTCTTCATTCTGGGCACCGCCGAAGACGACGACGAAAACCGCGAAACGGAAGCGACTGTGGCTGACGTGGTGCGGACGCTGCAGGATTTGAATCTGAGCATCGCGGGCCGCCACGAGGAGTCTCTGCTGACACAGCTCAAGCTGTTGAAGAAGAGTTCGAATGCGATGCTCGCCGCGTTGCGCAAGGCGCTGGACGAGGAAGACGCGGATGCTCCAACCACACCAGGTGACTTTGACATGAATGACACGCCTTCAACAGGCTTTGGCAAGCGCAAGGATTTTGTTGCACCGGAGGCCGTGACGCAATGAAGCGCGCAGCTGCCACGGCTGTATCCGACGAGCACTGGATTCCGTTGTCTGACCTGATGAGCGGGTTGATGATGGTGTTCATGCTGCTGGCGGTTTTGTTCATGCTGGAAGTGCAGGAACAGTCGGCGGAGGCAAACGCAAGCGCTGAGAAGATGACGCAGCAGGCGCAAAAGCTTTCGCAGCAGGCGCGGCAAATCACCGGGATGGCTGCGGCACATTCGCAGATGAAAGACGTAGTATATAAAAACCTTCGCCATGAATTTTCAGCTGACCTCGCAAACTGGGGTGCAGAAATAGACGATGACCTCACCGTCCGCTTCAACGACCCTGATGTGCTGTTTGCCAGTGGCAGCGCTGACGTCAGCGCGCGCTTCAAATTGATCCTTGCTGATTTCTTCCCGCGCTACATTCGCACTCTCGACCAGGGCAAAGTGAAATCATCAATTTCTGAAATCCGGCTCGAAGGCCACACGTCAGCCAAATGGGAAGGTGCGGCGACGGAGACTGATGCTTATCTCAACAACATGGCATTGTCCCAGGCCCGCACACGCAATGTGTTGGCCTATCTTCTGGCGCTGGATTGGCGTGACGACACCCGGCCATGGATCGTCAGCAATCTCACAGCCAATGGCTTGTCGTCGTCAAAACCGATTGTGGATGCTGGCGGCAATGAAGATGTGGCCCGTTCACAGCGCGTGGAGTTCCGGGTGAGGACGATGCAGCCCGGATCTTGATGTCCCGACGTTGCGCCACGTCTGTGCAATCAAATTGTTGTAAAGGCCCAGCGTAGATCTGAATGAATTTCGACGCCGCGTTCACCACGGGAGCGGCGGGCGATTTCACTATGTCGCTTACGTCCTCAATGATGGTGGTGTTTTCCTTTTCGATGCTACAACGTTTTGCACGTCCCAGCATGTCGAGGGAGACGTTCTCAAGCTTGATGCCGAGGTCTTCAGAAATCACCTGACCGCCGGTGGGGACAGCGATGTCTTCCAGCATGGCCGTGGCGGGCGGTCGCCGAAGCCTGGGGCTTTCACAGCAGCGATCTTGAGGCCGCCGCGCAGCTTGTTCACCACAAGTGTTGCAAGGGCTTCACCTCAAGTTGGTTTATTCCTCGTTGTCCTCTGAGGAAGTTTCAACGGCGCTTTCTCCACCCATTGCTTTGAACCGCTCATCTGCCAGCCATTTTAAACGTTTGGCTTGAGTGACAAGCGTACGCCGGAGGCCAACCTGAACTTGTCTTTCCGCAATTGTTTGAGAAAGTCTGGCAATAACTTGGGCGCGCCGCGCAGTTCGAGTGTCAGCGTGACCACGCAGCGCTTTCACTTGGTCAGAAACGATGCGGCCCCGGACGGACTTTGGCACAGGAAATTTCTTGTTAGCCTTGGGTGGGTCCTTTTCATTGAGAATCGCCTTGAATTTACTTTGCGACTTTGCTTTTTCATGAACGTAAAATTCAAGAGCATCCAAATGCTGTTTTGCTTCCTTGAAATCTTTGTGTTTCGCATTCATGGCTTCGTATTGCGGCAGAGGGTAAACCTCGATCTCAAACACTTCAAATGGATCGAGAACTGACATGGCAACGGCGTCGGTGCGTTGATTTGTTAAATGACGTCCAATGCGGCCGGAGACTTTCTCGTTCGTTTGCCCGACATAGATTGGCTCGCCATCATAATCATAGAAGATGTAGACACCCCATCTGTATGATCCAATGGCAGCTATTTTTCCAGTTTTTGGATCAGTGTGCTCAAGCTGAAAGAATTTCTTTAGGCCGAGCCTAAGTTCACGTGTTTCAAATGGAGAACCCCCGCTTGCTGCATTTGGCTTCTTCAGGCAGCAAGCCTTTTACGTGGGAGTTGGCGACGCAGAACAACGTCCGCAATTGGGTCAAGCAAATTGCGAGCAAGGTGATCTACAGCAGGCACGGCCAAACCGTCACCGAAAATGTGGTAGCCATCATTATAATTTCCCGGAATCGTGTAGTCGTCTGGAACGCCCATCAAACGTGCCGCTTCCCTGATGCTCAGCAAGCGCGATTTTATGTGTTTTCCCTCAACCAAGATTATGGTTTGCCTGCTTGACCCACCTCCAGGCGTACGAAGGCAACCAGCTATGCCATCGAACCTGACTTCTGCTCGCTGAAAGCGATTGCCGTCCTCCACGCGAGTTCTCTTGTAAACTGTACCTACAACGCGTTTGCCGCACTTTTGCACCGCTGCAACCTTCTCACGGTTTTTGAGTGACATCATTGCGAGTAGTAGATCCGTTTGGGTTTGTGAATTCCAACTTGGTCCGCCACCAACACTCTCAATCAATTGCTCCAGCGAAGGGCCAGATGTTCTAGAATCAGGCAGATTCCACCATATCCAACTAGCATTCAAATCTGGCGGTAGGGATTTCACGGCCGTTCTCAGTGCTTGGCTGTGCCAAACTTCGCTTGGACCATTCATGCAAATTCTTGAAGGGATGCTCCGCTTTTCACGTACGCAAACTACAAACAGCCTCGGCCGGGATTGCGGTAAAAAACGGATTGCGTCTAAAATGACTGCCCCAAATGAATAGCCCAAACTGGCAATCGCGCGGCACATGTCACGGAAGTCTTTTCCATTATGTGAAGTTAAAAGTCCGCAGACATTCTCCAGTACCAAAAGTGGTGGCGATCTTCCTGTTAAATTCAGATTATTGATCGCGGACCAAAAGCCCCAAAACGTTCCACTACGCTCACCTGCAAGGCCCAAGCGGTTGCCGGCCAAAGACAGATCTTGGCACGGAAATGAAGCCCAAGCCAAGGTGGGTGACCCGGGCAAAGATTTGGCTTTCAAATCTGAAATGTCACAACAAACAGTTCCCTTGTGACCGAAGTTGGCTCGATAGGTTTCCATTTTTTTTGGATCAATGTCGTTCGCGAGAAGACATTGCCATCCTGATCCTAGTCCGAGCCGCGCCATGCCGCCACCAGCGAAAAACTCATAAAAAGTGTGATTCATTTTTCCATGTTCACAAACTGTTCCCAAGAGGTCAAGTGGAAAAAACAAAAACCCCGGGCTCATCACCCGGGGTTCATTCATTTCAGCAATCAGCCGGGCGTTGGATCAGAAATCCATGCCGCCCATGCCGCCGCCGCCCATGCCGCCGCCTGGCATGCCGCCGCCGGCTGGTGCCTTTGGCTTTTCGGCGATCATGGCTTCTGTGGTGATCAGGAGTGATGCAACCGAGGCTGCGTCCATCAGCGCCACACGCACGACCTTTGTCGGGTCGATGATGCCGGCGGTGACCATGTCGACGTATTCTTCCGTCGCAGCATTGAAGCCGTAGTTGCCGGATTTTTCCAGCAGCTTGCCGACAACGATGGAGCCTTCGACTCCGGCGTTTTCAACGATCTGACGCAGA
>JANPCE010000032.1:0-37223 GCA_031430795.1 Hyphomicrobiales bacterium | reverse complement strand
GGCTGGTTGCAACCAGCCCCCGCGCAGGTTTCAAACTGCAACGATTGCAACCCAACTGTCCAGATACAAGAGGTCCCTAGGCTTCAGGCGAATGGTGATGGGCTGTTTGGCACTGATGGTATAGCGTAACGACACTCAATTCGCGTTGCATGGGACATGATCGTGGCTCAAGCAATTTTGAACTCTGAGAGCTGGATAGCTTGCACATCTTTGGTCGTCCGGAAACCGCTGTCGTTGGTGAGAAGTGCCCCACAGCCTGCAAGGGTGGCAGAAGCAAGATGTATTGAATCAAGTGTTTTGAGTCGATAGGCGGTTCCAAGCCGGGCGGCCTCAATGCACACTTCGATGTTGATGGGCAGTAAAGTGATGAAATCTTCTGTACCGAGTAGTTCGAGATACTTTTGTGCGAGTTCTTCAACGCCCGCCCGGTACGCCCCGTTCAAACATTCGGTGATTGTGATTTCGCCGGTGTAAAGCGTCACCTTGTGCGTGTCGATTTCACGGAAAGCCGCAAGCACAAGGTCGTTCAAGGCGGCATTTCCTTCAACCAGATAGATCAGGATGTTTGAGTCGAGGTAGAGGCCGGCGATGCCCTCAAGGCTTTTACTCATCGCCACGCTGGTCACGGATCATCGCGTCAATCTCTGCGGCACTTCGGGTTTTGCCAAGCAACTTTGCACCGATGCCACTGTAGCGTTGCGCGAACTCATATTTGCCCGGGATTGCCGTTTTCACCTCATCATTTTCTACGTCACTGAGGTATTTTTGAAGGGCTGCAATTGTCAGATAGGCGCGGGAACGATGTGTGCGAACGGACGCACGCTCAAGGCGTGTCTTGAGTTCGTGCGGAACACGCAATGAAAGGGTAGCACTGGATGTGGTTGGCATGATGATATGGTTTGCCTTGTGTGAAGTATTGTAACACATGATAGTGCATTGTCGTGCATTGTCAAATTTGCTCCGCTGCCTCGGCCAACAAGGCACCCTTGTAACCCAAGTCCATGCTCCTAAAGGTACAAAGTCTGATTGACGTCGGATCAAAATGCGATCATAATCCGAGAAAGAGGACTGTTCATGCTTATGAAGCACGCCGACATGGCCATCTCCAGCACTGACTTGCAGAAGAAAACCCGCGAGCTCCTCGACCGGATTGCAAGCGGCGAACACGATCATTTCGTTGTCATGCGGGACAACCGCCCCGCCGCTGTGATGATGGCGACGGGTCGCTATGAGGCACTCATGGAAGAGCTGGAAGACCTGCGCATTGAGGCAACAGCCCGTGCCCGGCTCGCAACGCCGCGCGAAGACTACATTTCGAAAAAGGACATGGACGCTTTTCTGGAAAGCCTCTGACATGCCGTGGACCGTCCACTACCACCCCGAGGTACAAAACGACTTCCGCCGCCTTGGCCGCACAGAGGCGCGCAACATTCAGCATGTGATTGAAACGCGGATTGAGAACGGCGAACCGGACAAGATGGGCAAGCCCTTGAGCGGTGACCTCAGCGGTTGTCGACGTTTGAGAACAGGGCATACCCGGATTGTCTATCGGGTCGACAATGGTCGAATAGAAGTCTTGATCATCGCGGTGGGGATGCGGCGGGATGATGAGGTCTACGACATGGCCCAAAAGCGGGTGTGACGGCATTCCGTTCACCCCGCCCGCAAAGTCCGCTTGCAACCCAGCCCCATGCCCCCTAAACACATGGCGTCCCTTCCAGACTCAACAGGATAAAACCAGAGGCTGCAAGGGCGACAGTTTCGCAATCGACAAGTGTCCGGTTCGCTCGCAATGAGCAACTTGTCGTGTTGCGCGAAAACAGGCTGGTCCGGAATGGACGGAACCATAAGGCTGGCCAAAAGCGTTTAACCGTCCGGTGGGAAGCCGGACATGTCAATCAATCGTGGGACCATGGCCCAGACCGCATTTCGAAGCTCCTCAGTGAGAGCAGAAAACAGGGATAGCAGATCATCTGCATCCCTGATGCGTGGGTCTTCGTCCCCTCTCGTGGCATTGCTGCCTCATCCCGTTTCCCGCCGCGCACCGGACTGCCGCGCCAGGTTGATGAGCCCGTCTTGCCCGCAAAGGAATAAGACCCATGGGCAACAAAATGCTCATCGACGCCAGCCAACGCGAAGAAACCCGCGTTGTGGTGGCTCGAGGAAGCCGTATTGAGGAATTCGATTTCGAGAGTGCATCTCGGAAACCCCTCAAAGGCAATATCTATCTCGCCAAGGTAACCCGCGTTGAACCGTCGTTGCAGGCGGCCTTCGTGGAATATGGCGGCAACCGCCATGGCTTTTTGGCCTTCGCCGAAATCCATCCCGACTATTATCAGATCCCCATGGCGGACCGCCTCGCCCTGCTGAAAGAGCAGGAAGAGGAAGACGCAGAACTTGATGACGACGATGATGACGTCGCACCGCCACATGAAGCGTCGAACCAACCAGATGCAGACGCCCATGGCGACTTAGGTGAAAATGGTGAGGACGCCGAAAGTGGTGAACCTAGCGACGATCATGTTGACGAAAGCGAACTTGCTGATGTTATGGCGCTGGATGGTGGGCCGTTTGAGTCCATCGCATCTGACGTGCAACAGCCAGACGAAACCGCCTCCTCCGCAGACATGAACGGAGAGGCCCCTGAGTCGAGCAATGGCGACGTTGTTGCCATCGAAGAAGATTCTGAATCCCGCGCCGTGGAATCCATTGGTGCCGAGGATGCCCTCGAAGAAGTGCCACGCCGCCGCGAACGCAAGCAGCAACGCCGCCGTCACTACAAAATTCAAGAAGTCATCAAGCGCCGCCAGATTTTGTTGGTGCAGGTGGTGAAGGAAGAGCGCGGCAACAAGGGTGCTGCCCTCACGACTTATCTTTCGCTCGCTGGCCGCTATTGCGTGTTGATGCCGAACACCGCCCGTGGCGGCGGCATTTCGCGGAAAATCACTGACGCCGGTGACCGTCGCCGCCTGAAAGAAGTGGCCCGCGATGTGGAAGTGCCGAAGGGCATGGGTCTGATCGTGCGCACCGCCGGTGCCGACCGCACACGGCCCGAAATCAAGCGCGACTTTGACTACCTGATGCGGCTTTGGGAAAGCGTGCGTGATCTTACGCTGCAATCACAAGCGCCGTGCCTCGTCTATGAGGAAGGCTCGCTGGTCAAACGCTCGATCCGCGATCTTTACACAAAGGACGTGGATGAGGTGATCGTCGAGGGCGAAGAAGCGTATCGTGAAGCCAAAGACTTCATGAAAATGCTGATGCCTTCACATGCGAAGAACGTGAAGCTTTATACCGAGAACAAACCGCTGTTCACCAAACATGGCGTTGAAAACCATCTCGATGCATTGTTCTCGCCAACGGTGAATTTGCCGTCAGGCGGCTACATCGTCATCAACCAGACGGAAGCGCTGGTGACGATCGACATCAACTCCGGCAAGTCCACGCGCGAACATTCTATTGAAGAAACCGCGCACAAGACCAACCTTGAGGCTTCTGATGAAATCGCACGGCAACTGCGGCTGCGCGATCTCGCCGGTCTGGTGGTCATCGACTACATCGACATGGAAGAGAACCGCAACAACCGGAATGTTGAGCGGCGCATCAAGGAAGCCCTGAAGAACGACCGCGCCCGCATTCAGGTGGGCCGCATCTCGCACTTCGGTCTTTTGGAAATGTCCAGGCAGCGCCTGCGACCCGGTTTGTTGGAAGGCACATTCCGCACCTGCCCCCATTGCGAAGGCCGGGGCATGGTGCGTTCCACGTCATCATGTGTGCTCGGAATTTTGCGCGCCATTGAAGACCAGCTGATCAAACGTGCCGAGAACCTCACGGTCACTTGCGCCCGCGACACTGCGTTCTATTTGCTCAATGACAAGCGCGACAGCTTGCTGATGCTGGAGCAGACCTATGGCGTCACCATTTTTGTGGTGCCTGCACTGACCGATATGAAGGGCACGCAGCACACCATTGAGCGCGCCCATGACCGTATCCTGCCACCACGCCGTGTGGTGGCTGCTGCACCCGTCCGCATGGAACAGGCTTTTGAAGAAGAGCCGATGACCGAGGAAACCGAAGCGGCCGATGCAGCTTTCGAGGATGAAACGGAAGAAACGGAAGCCGTAGAAGGTGCTGAGCGCGCTGACAGCGAGCGCAGTGAACGTGGAGATGGTGAAGGTGGCAAGAAACGCCGACGCCGTCGTGGCCGCCGTGGTGGACGCCGTGATGAGCACTCAACGCACAATGCTGATGGCACTGTGAACACTGAGGCTGAAGAACCTGAAGCCAATGGCAATGTTTTGGATGCTCCTGCCGAAGGTAACTCTGAAGTCCAATCACAAGCGGATGATGCTGAAGCTGAAACACCAACCGCTGAAGCCAATGGTGAAGGCGGACGCCGGGGCCGGGGCCGCCGCGACCGTTTCGGCCGTGGCCGCAAAGGTGAGCGTCCGGATCGCGCACCTCGTGCGGAACGTGCCGAAGGTGAATCCGTTGAGGCAGCAGAGCCTGCAGCCGTTGAAGCCAATGGTGAAACGCCTGAGGCAGAGGCGCGTCCACCACGCGAAGAACGCGGTGAGCGTCCGCGCCGTGACCGTGGTGACAGAGGTCCGCGCGGTGACAGGGCCCCACGGGGCGACAGGGCTGACCGCGGTGATCGCGGGCCCCGCCGTGACCGGGGTGCGCCCGAACTTGTGGCACCTCCGCCATCTGTCAAGATTGACATCCCGGATGTGATCGCTGAACCGGAACCTCGGAAATGGGAACCACCTGCGCCGACAGTGCAAGCCGAAGCCGCACCCAAAAAGGGTGGCTGGTGGAGCAAGAAGTAAAGTGAACATCTTCCCTGCCGCGAAGCGGTGGGGAAGTGACACGAAGGGCCATCGCTTGCAGCCAAGGGACCTCTCCCCCGCTTCGCGGACCCTCTCCGAAGGGGAGAGGGACTCGTTCAACCACCTCCCGTTTTACTGTTCAGGGTGCGCTACCCACAAGTCCCTCTCCTCTTGGAGAGGGTCCGCGAAGCGGGGGAGAGGTCCCTTGGCTACACGCGATTGCCTTGTGGACACACCCCCTCCCCGCTTCGCGGTACTCCCCCGCGCTTCGCGCAAGGGAGATGGTTATTTTCGGTTCAACACCCGCTTCAAAAATTCCCGTGTGCGTGCTTCGCGGGGATTTCCGAAAATCTCGTCGGGTGTCCCCTCCTCCACGATTTGTCCCTTGTCGAGGAAACACACCTTGTCTGCGGCATCGCGGGCGAAGTCCATTTCGTGTGTCGCCACCACCATGGTCATGCCGGAGTCTTTCAGTGTACGGATGACGTGCAGCACTTCGCCGACGAGTTCCGGGTCAAGCGCTGATGTCACTTCATCGAACAACATCACCTCCGGCTGCATCGCCAATGCACGGATGATGGCGACGCGTTGCTGCTGGCCGCCGGACAATTGATCCGGGTAATGCGTCATCCGATCTGCCAGTCCGAAGCGCTCAAACAATTTTTGTGCTTCAAGCTGCACAACTGAACTGTCCTTGCCCAACACCCGACGCGGCGCCAGCATGACATTTTCTATCGCATTCATGTGTGGAAAAAGATTGAGGCTTTGGAACACCATGCCGATGCGTTGGCGGATGGGGCGCGGGTCAAGCTCGGGATCCGTGATGTCCTGTCCGTCGAAAAGCAGTTGCCCGTCATCAACGGGCTCAAGCAGATTGATGCAGCGGAGGATTGTGGACTTTCCGGAGCCTGACGCACCAATGAGGCAAACCAGTTCTCCTGTCCCCACGGCAAGATTGACGCCCCGGCACACGTGAAGTGCGCCAAAGCTTTTCTGCACATCGATGAGCTGGATTTTCGGCTGCGTCATCAACGGCGGTTATGATTTTGCTTGGCAATCAAATGATCGACATAGCGTGTGGCAGGAACTGTGATGATGAGGAACAACAGCGCAGCCCCGACATAGGGCGTGAAATTGGCATACAGCGACTTGTAAGAACCTGCCTGCCTCAAAACTTCGACAGGACCGAGGAAAGACAGCAGTGCGACATCTTTTTGCAACGCCACAAGAAGGGTCATGCAGGCTGGCATGACATTGCGAAGTGCCTGCGGCAGAACCACATAGCGCATCATGTCAGATTGGGTGAGGCCGAGGGACTTTGCCGCCGCGCGTTGTGACTCGTGAACAGCTTCGATGCCGGACCGGAAAATCTCTGAGACATAGGCGCAATAACACAAGATCAGCGCCACAGAACCCCAGATGTAGGGGCTGTTGTAGGGGCGAGGCAGACCCAATCCCGGAATCCCGAAACCAAAAATATAAGCGATGAGAACCACTGGCACACCACGGAAGAAATCGTTGTAGCCAATGGCGAAAAGCCGCAATGGAAAAAGTGCGGGCGAACGCACGTCACGCATCAGCGCCAAGCCGAGTGACAAAACCGCAATAATGGGTGCGCACCACATGAAAATGACGAGATCAAGCAAGAATGCCTGCGCAAGTCCGGGAAAGGTTTTCGCGAAGATGTCCCAGTTGAAGAACGACGCCTTCACCCGGGTCCAGCCCGGCGCCATGGGCACAATCAGCACCAGCGCGGCTATGACCGTGATGGTGCTGAGTGTTGCAATCACGACGCTGCGGCGGAACTGGCGGGCAAGATAAACCTGCCTTCGGTTGCGCACATTGCGCAACCCCTCACCCGTTCCCGTATCGCCCATGCTGTCTTACTTGATCAGCGGCGCGCCTGTGGCCGTTTGCAGCCATTCCGCTTCGATTGACTTGAGCTTTCCGTCAGCTTTCATGGCGGCCAAGGCTTCGTCAACACAGCCCTTCAAGGCCTTGCCCTTCTCCATCAACATGCCGGCACCTCCGGCCGCTTCGCCGGAATTTTCAAACTGGCCCAGCACAACGCCGTCTTCAAGTTGCACGGCCGTTGCATAAAGTGCGGAAGGTAAATCCATCATCACTGCGTCAATCTGGTTGGCCTTCAAGGCTTCCAAAGAGTCAGCCACGTCGTT
The DNA here is from genome assembly GCA_031430795.1 of Hyphomicrobiales bacterium. Lineage (GTDB taxonomy): Bacteria > Pseudomonadota > Alphaproteobacteria > Rhizobiales > Aestuariivirgaceae > Aestuariivirga. The sequence continues at coordinate 30,217 of JANPCE010000032.1, read as the reverse complement.
GTATTGCAGGACTTGCTGCGACGGACCCACCAACTTGCCGATCAACTCAACCTGTGTTGTGCCAGCCGCTGCTCCCCAGCGCAGGCCTTTGAGGGACTCCAGCGTGGGCTTGGCACCTGCCGCAACAACGGACTTGCGCGATACCACGGATTGGGCCGCGTCATAGTATGAGGTTGAGAAATCAACGACCTTCATGCGCTCTTCGGTGATGGAATACTGTTGAATGTTAAGGTCAAAACTCTTGGCACCCGGCTGGATCGATTCATCAAAACCTGCACGCACCCAGACCACCTTGTCCGCCGCAAAGCCAAGCCTTGCCGCCACTTCATAGGCAACTGCTGATTCAAAGCCTTTGCCGCTTTCAGGTGCGTTGTCGATCACCCATGGGAAATAGGCTGGCTCGCTTGTTGCCAATGTCAGCACACCGTCAGTGATGGTCTTGCCACCCGCACAATGGGCGGCGGCCATGGCACTGCTGCTGAAGCCGGCCATAAGGCCGAGGATAAGGGTCGTTTTGGTCAAAAAACTGTGTGTCATGAAAGTCTCCCTGATGGTCTGTTGATGGGTGGCAGAAAACCCCAAAAGCTCCTGCGAAGTCAAGTCGCGCTTACGGCATGTCATTCCGGTCCCAGACCTTGCGGACAGTGGGGTTGGCGCTGACGGCATCATAAAGTGCCCGCAGTTTCGGCAATCGTTTGGACAATCCCTCAAAATCCTCAGACCAGGTGATGAGCATGGCCGCATAGACATCCGCCGCAGACATCGTGCTTCCAAGGACGAACGGGCCCTGCCCAAGGAACCCGTTGAACACATCGAAATCACGGTTCAAATCTATGATGGCCTTGGCCTTGATACATGGGGCATGTGCCGGGTCAGTTGAAAAGCGGTCAGCATAATACATGCGCAAATCCGTGGCATAGGTGTTTGAGGCCATATACAGGATTGCCCGCATGTAGATGGCGCGGGCGGTTGTGCCAGGGGCGGGAGCCAGCGCTGTCGCAGGATAACAGTCTGCCAGGTGCATCACCATCGCCGCACTCTCAGTCAGTACTGTGCCATCCGGCAGTTGCAGCGTCGGCACTTCTCCACGGGGATTGATCTTCAAAAACCAGTCCGGAACAACACCGTCAGCACTTTTGTTGGCCGCGACGACCTCATAGGGCGCACCACACAGCGCCAGCATCGCCTCAACTGCAACCGACCCGGCACCAGTGCGGGCATAAAGTTTGAACATTTGATCCCTCATTTTTAGCTGATCTTGCAGCGCCGCGCACAAAATCAAAAGACAAATCTGTTGTGTTGGGATAAATTGAAACCACATTTGATTTGGAGGCGCAATATGGGCCTGTACAGCTTTTGTCATATCAGCGTGGTGGCAATCGCCTTGAGTTGCAGCACGTCTGCTGCCTTGTCATGCGCGGGCGAAAGCGTCGCTTTGGGGGCGGGCCGTGCCTTCACCGCCGCATCGAAATCCGGGTCGGCCACAGCATTCCTGAATGCGGCGTCGCGCTATGCGGATGTGCGGGGCATTGCCGCTTCGGCGCTTGGCCCCCACCGCAAGAAACTCACCAAAGCCCAGGAAGCCGAATACTTCCGCCTTGCCCCTGTCTTCATGGGTAAATTCATGGCGCGCTATGCCAGTCGTTTCAACGCAACCGGCATGAAGGTCACCACATGCAGCGGCGGCACAGTGACGGCCACCACAAACGGCGGTCGCAAGATCATCTTCCGCGTGGCGGGTGGCCGCGTGCGCGATGTGAATGTCGGCTCCATCTGGCTTGGCGGCCAAATGCGCTCGACCTTCGTCAGCGTCATCAACCGCAATGGCGGGGATGTGAACGCACTGCTGAAGTATCTGCGCTGACCAACCATGGTGAAGCTGCATGAAAGCTGGCTGGCAAAACTGCAGCCGGAATTTGACTCGCCCACCATGACGGCGTTGCGGGCCTTCCTGGTGGCGGAACGCGAGGCGGGTAAACGCATTTTCCCAAAGGCGTCGGAGTGGTTTCACGCCTTGGATGCCACACCTCTGGATCTGGTCCGCGTCGTCATTCTGGGGCAGGACCCTTATCATGGCGAAGGACAAGCCCATGGACTTTGCTTTTCAGTGCAGCAAGGCGTTGCACCTCCGCCAAGCCTCGTGAACATCTACAAGGAAATGAAAACCGATCTTGGCATCGAACCGCCACGCCATGGCCATCTGGAAAGTTGGGCGAAGCAGGGTGTGTTGTTGCTCAACAGCGTGTTGACGGTGGAAGCCAACCGCGCCGCGTCCCACGCTGGGAAAGGCTGGGAAACATTCACTGATGCTGTCATCCGTGAGGTCAACGCCCTGCCTTGGTCTGTGGTGTTTATCCTTTGGGGCAGCTACGCCCAGAAGAAGGCAGCGTTTGTGGATGGCACGAGGCACTGTGTGATCAAGTCAGTTCACCCATCGCCGCTGTCGGCCCATAACGGTTTTTTTGGATCGAAGCCTTTTTCAAAAACAAATGGTTTTCTGAAATCGCAAAACCTGCCAGAAATAGATTGGAAACTGGAATAGGGTTCTGCCATGCGCCACCTCCTGATTGTCATTCTCGCAACACTGTTTTTCGCGCCGTTTGCCGACGCCGCCAAATCCATCGTTGGCAAATGGGCCCAGTCAAAGGCCGAATGCAAAACCAATGCAGTGTTGGTGAAACCACTGGGGATAGAGAGCGACTACACCATCTGCCATTTCAACACCGTAAAGCGCAGCGGCAACAAAGTGCGTTGGACGGGCGTGTGTTACGTCGACTCAGGCCGCCGCCCGGAGGAAGGTGAAGACGGAATTGTCGACGCCGTTCTGAAAAACGGCAAACTTTCCATCGATGGCCTCGGGTTCGGCATTCCTGATTTATCGCGTTGCAAATGAACGCCGCAATCGCCGCATACAACGCAGCGCAAACGGGCGAAGCGCAGGCCATTTGCGTGGCGTTGGCATCCGAGATTTCCAAAGGCCTGCCACACGCCGAAGCCAAGGTCTGGCACGGCGGGCCAGTATGGTTTCTCGATGGCAACCCGGTGGCGGGTTACTGGGTGCGCAAGCGTGGCGTGCAACTGCTGTTCTGGAGCGGGCAGAGTTTTGATGAGCCGGGATTGAAGCATGAGGGGAAGTTCAAGGCGGCGGAAAAACACTACGACGATGTATCGGAGATCAACGTTGCAGACATCGAACGCTGGCTGGTAAAGGCGGCAGTGATCCAGTGGGACTACAAGAATATCGTGAAGCGGAAGGGACAGCTGGAGAAGATTGGAGTGTGGTGACAGTTCAAGCTGCGGTCAACAAAGGCACATCGACTTCCAAACCATGCCCTTCCACATGGATTGAAACTGCAAAACCCAACAGACCAGCGTAGGACATCAGCTTTTCCAATGAGAACCGGCTGATCTTTTCATTCATTAGGGCAGAGACATTGGGCTGATCAAGTCCAAGTATTTCCCCTGCCGCTGATTGGGTGAGTCCACGCTTGCGGATTTCATCGGAAACCAGCGTCATCAAACGCGACTTGGCGACAAATTCGTCGGGCCGGTCCAATCCCAATTCGTGGAATGCGGATTTGGTCATATGCACCTCCCAACAACTTGCACCCTATTTATAGCATTTCCCTTTATCCGTCACCCCATCGCAGGTCGCGATCGTGTGCACACACCTTTTTGTGCAGCCAAATGCAGCAGGGCAATCGCGTGCAGCCAAGGGACCTCTCCCGCCCTTCGGGCACCCTCCCCGGAGGGGAGGGACTCGTTGAAAGACTTCCCGTTTTACTGTTCAGGGCGCTCACACAACGAGTCCCTCTCCCCTTCGGAGAGGGTCCGCGAAGCGGGGGAGAGGTCCCTCGGCCGCAAGCGATTGCATTGCGAAAAACACGAATTCTTGGCTCGGTCATCATTCTTGTTTAGCGTCTTATTTGAATAACTAACCCGTCATTTCGGACTGCATTACGGTATTTGATATTCAAAGATCGACTACCGCTCCATCTCCCGCTTCGCCGCCTGCGCCAGAAAAGCGGAACGCGTCAGCTTCCGGCGCTTGGCTTCGGAATCGATGGCTTTGAGAACGCCGCGTTCCAGCGAAATATTGGCCGACACCACCCGCGTGTCATATCTAACAAACGGCACCGCCAACAGAAACGCCCCCTCCGCCAATTCCCGCGTGATGGTCTTGTCCTTCTTCAACGCATCAATGGATCGCGCTTTTGGCAAAGGCTGATCCTCCCCCCACAAGCTCAACGCCGCCATGGCATTACCAACCAGATCATCCACATCATCGGCAGCGGAGAAGCAGCCGGGAACGTCAGGGAATTGCACGCCGAAGGCGGAGGTTTTTTCCTTATGTACGAGGGCGATGTGGAGGGGCACAACCAATCCTTCATCCAGCTTGCTTGGCAATGAATTTCCAAAGATTTAATCTTGCCCCAAGACACTTCCGGTTGCAATCTCGCTTTGCACGTGATTTCAGAATCGGTCGAGTGTGAGGGCAGAATGCGATTTGTCGCAATAGATTTGGAAACTGCAAATTCCCGGCTGACAAGTATTTGTCAAATTGGCATTTCTGTTTTCGACAATTTCCGAGAAGTAGAAGCAATTTCAAGTTTTGTTGATCCCGACGACTACTTTGACCCTATAAATGTTTCAATCCATGGAATTGATCAAGCCTCAGTCAGGGGAAAGCCACGTTTTACTGAAGCGTTTCACCAAGTGGCGCACCTGTTTGAAGACTCAATCGTAGTATCGCACACACCGTTTGATCGAACTTCACTTTTGCAGACTTGCAAGGCAAATAGAATTGCAACGCCGAACTGCACATGGCTGGATTCAGCAAGAGTTGTGCGTCGCGCTTATCCGCAGTTTGCCAAAAGTGGATTTGGCTTGGCCAATGTCGCAAAGGCGTTCGGTATGGATTTCAAGCACCACGATGCACTTGAAGATGCCCGAGTTGCAGGTGCCATCCTAATACAAGCAATAAATGACACAGGAATCCAACTTCATGATTGGATAGTGCGAGTTGAGCAATCTTTGTCGGGTGAAAAATATGAACAGCGAATAAAGCTAATAGGTAAATTAGAGGGTCCACTTGCTGGGGAAGTGTGCGTGTTCACTGGGCAAATGCAAATCCCGCGTGCCGACGCAGCAAGAATTGCCAACGATGCAGGAGCAGCAGTTGATCCAGGAGTGACCAAAAGAACAACTTTGGTTGTTGTAGGTGATCAAGACCTGGAAAGACTGGCAGGGAAAACCAAAAGTTCAAAGCACTTGAAAGCCGAAGAAATGGCATCCAAAGGAATTCCAATTCGCATTCTACAAGAACGCGACTTTGTAGCTTTGTTGGACTGATATCCTCTTACCGCTCAAACTTCTTATACTTGATCCGGCTCGGCATCAGTGAATCCTCGCCCAGTCTCCGTGCCTTGTCGCGTTCGTAATCCTGGAAGTTGCCTTCGAACCACTCCACATGTGAATCGCCTTCGAACGCCAGAATATGCGTGGCCAGACGGTCAAGGAACATGCGGTCATGGCTGATGATGACGGCACATCCCGCGAAGTCTTCCAGCGCTTCTTCGAGGGCGGCAAGCGTTTCGGTGTCGAGATCGTTGGTGGGTTCGTCGAGCAGCAGCACGTTGGCGCCGCTCTTCAACATTTTGGCGAGGTGTACGCGGTTGCGTTGGCCGCCGGAGAGTGTGCCGACTTTTTGTTGTTGGTCGCCGCCTTTGAAGTTGAAGGCGCCGACATAGGCGCGGGAGTTCATTTCTCGTTTGCCCAGTGTGACGATGTCGCTGCCGCCGGAGATTTCGTGCCACACCGTGGCTTGTGGATCAAGGGAGTCGCGGGATTGATCGACATAGCCAAGCGTTACTGACGGTCCGATCACAATCGATCCGCTGTCGGGCGTCTCTTGCCCGGTGATCATGCGGAACAGTGTGGATTTGCCCGCTCCGTTCGGCCCGATGATGCCGACGATGCCGCCGGGCGGCAGTTTGAATTCGAGATTGTCGATCAGCAACCGGTCGCCATAGCCTTTCGAAAGTCCCTCAGCCGTGATCACCGTATCGCCCAGCCGTTCGCCCGGCGGAATGATGATCTGCGCGGCGTGGGATTGGGTGCGCAACTCGTTGATTTTAAGCAGCTCGTCATAGGCCTTGATACGGGCCTTGCTTTTCGCCTGGCGCGCCGTTGGTGACTTGCCGATCCATTCGGCTTCGCGTTCCAAAACCTTGACGCGGGCCGCATCTTCGCGGCCTTCTTGCGCAAACCGCTTCGCTTTTTGGCCCAGATAGGCGGAATAGTTGCCCTCATAGGGAATGCCGCGGCCGCGATCCAATTCCAGAATCCAGCCCGTCACATTGTCCAGAAAGTAACGGTCATGGGTGACGATCAGCATGGCACCGGGATAATCGTGCAAGTGATGCTCAAGCCAATTCACCGACTCTGCGTCCAAGTGGTTCGTCGGTTCGTCGAGCAGAATGAGGTCGGGCTTCGACAGCAGCAAACGCGTCAACGCCACGCGGCGCTTTTCACCGCCGGAGAGATTTTCGACTGAGGCATCGCCTGGCGGACAACGCAGTGCATCCATGGCCTGCTCCACCTGTGCTTCCAGGTCCCACAGGTTTTGCGAGTCAATCACGTCTTGCAGCTTGCCGGCCTTCTCGGCGTTCTCGTCATTGTAGTCGGCCATCAACGCGTTGTATTCATCGAGAATGGCCTTCTTCTTGGCCACACCCTCCATGGCATTTTCGAGAACTGTTTTGGTGGGATCAAGCTGCGGTTCCTGTTCGAGGTAACCACAGGTCGCACCGTCAGCGAGCCACGCCTCGCCGTTCCATTCCTTGTCCAGCCCCGCCATGATTTTCAGCAGTGTGGATTTGCCCGAACCGTTAGGGCCAAGCACACCGATCTTGGCATCGGGATAGAATGACAAGTGAACATTATCGAGAACCTTCTTGCCCCCGGCATAGGACTTCGAAAGGCCCTGCATGTGATAGATGAACTGGCGTGCCATATGGATAAATCTCGCGTCAAAGGATGAGTTGGCGCGGGGTGTAGACGGGAAGATTGCTGCTGTAAACTGTTGGCCACTGGTCCATTGCCCGTCTTCCAGATTTGCAGTAAGCTGCCTGCATGAAACACGATAGCGCGCTGATGTTTTTCAACCCGGCTGGATTTGCAAGAGCAGCCGATGATTTGGGCCAATCGGGAAAGATCGACAGAAACTGGAAGGGCGTACTTGACGATATCCTGCAGTTGCGTGAATTTGCAAAAAAGCAAAAGTTGGGGACTTTGCAAGGGCTGATAGAGTTGGCATTCTACGAAGCGTTTCTCCACGCTCACGGAAATGAAAGCGAAATCAAACCGCAACCAAAGGCACCGCGCCCGCGCCGCGACGCCCAGATGGATATAGATGAAGACATTTTTGAAAAAGCCGTCAATGTCTTCAAGTCTCCCCAAAAAGCCAGAGGCTGGTTGAACCACCCGCGCCCGGCACTCGGCGGCAAATCACCTGCTGAAATCTTAAGGCAAAAAAGCGGGCGAAAACAGATTGAAGAGATTCTGGCCCAGATTGAGCACGGCATTTTCGCCTGATGTTTCTTTGGCGGATTTCGGACTTTGATGACCTTTCGGGCCAAGGCGGATTGGTTGCAGCTGGTCGCTGGCATAGCCGGGGAAGACCAATCGTTTATCTGTCCGACAGTCCTTCTACAGCGCTGCTTGAAATTCTTGTTCGTGTTGACGTTCAGAACTTCCCTGATTCAGTTCAGGTTTTGAAAGTCAACGCCGGACGTATCAAAATCGAAAAGCCAAAGCTACCCGATTTTTGGAGAGACGATATTGATTTTACGCGCGGCATAGGTGACGCTTGGCTCAAAAGCAGTTCAAGTGCTCTTCTCAAGGTTTCGGCAACCGTGATGCCTCTCGCCTGGAACTATCTCTTGAATCCATCGTCACCACTTGCCGCCAAAGCTGCAGTTGCAAATATCACGCACATCAAGTTGGATTCACGCTTGAAATGACAGTAGGCGCAAATTGGCCATTGAAACCATTTGTTGTTTCGATGTTTGAAGTTTCCGACCTGTAAACTCAGAGCAATGCAGGCAGTTCCGCGAGGGACGAAATCAGCCTTGCTGGTCTTCCGGGTACATTGTCGTCGCGTTTTGGCGTGCGGGCGATGCGTACAACTTGAAAGCCAAATTGCGCGGCGGCCTGCGCGTCCCAGGTGTTGGCGGAGACAAAGCAGATCGACGGCGTGTCAGCGAGATGGAATTTCTGCATGGCCAGCCGGTAGACGCGGCGGCTGGGCTTGTAGATGCAGACCTCTTCGACAGAGATGACGTGTTCGAAGACTTTCTCAAGTCCCGCATGGCGGACAATGGCGTCCAGCATCGACGGGCTTCCATTGGACAGAATGGCCAGCCTGCGACCTGCTTTGCGAAGTGCCGCGAGGCTCTGCACCACTTCGGGATAGGCGTCCAGCTTGAGGTAAGCCGTCATCAGCGCATCGGCGATGTCCTTGTCTTCGACGCCAAGTTCCGCCAGCGCAAAGTCCAGCGCGTCCCGCGTCAGATGCCAGAAATCTGTGTGCACACCCATCAGGCTGCGCAGCCACGTGTATTCCAGCTGCTTTTGCCGCCACAAAGCAGCCAATGCTGTAGCCTTTTCGCCGAGTTCGTTGGCCAGTGCGTTGACAGGGGAAGCCACGTCAAACAACGTGCCATACGCATCGAAAACAACGGCTTGTATGCCTTCCAGTTTTGCCAGTGAGTCTGCCATGGCGCTACAGTGCTACGACGCGGTTGTGATATCAACCCAGCGTGGCGAGGCCGGGGAAAAGTTCGAGCAGCCAATAGGCCATGGTTTGCATGCCACCTGTGAGAAAGGCGATACCAGTTGCGATCAGCAACACGCCCATGACACGCTCGATGGTTTGCATGTGGCGTTTCAAAACCTTTGCCCAAGCCAGAAAGCGATCCATGCTGAACGCTGCAATGAGAAACGGAATGCCAAGGCCCAGCGAGTACAGGCCCAACAGCACCATGCCCTTGTATACACTGTCTTCGGTGCCGGCGACGGAGAGGATGGCAGCCAGTACAGGGCCGATGCACGGTGTCCACCCGAACGCAAAGGCGAGGCCGATGAAATATGAACCCCACAGGCTGACGGAGGTGCCACTGTGATGATAACGTGCTTCCCGGGACAAAAACCCAATGCGGAATACACCCAGAAAATGCAGGCCCATCAGAATGATCAAGCCTCCCGCAATTTGCGACAACAGGGGCAGGTTTTGCCGCAGCACATTTCCCATGGCAGACGCCGTGGCACCCAGCAAAACAAATACTGTTGTAAACCCGAGAACGAACAGCAAGGCAGCCAGCATAATGCGCGCCAGCGGCTTGCGCTGCTGGTCTGCGCCAGTCGCCGACATTTCCTCAAGTGACAGGCCGCTGACATAGCACAGATAAGGCGGCACAAGCGGCAAAACGCAAGGGCTGAGAAAACTCAGAACCCCTGCCAAAACCGCCGCACCGCTGGAAACATCAACTGCCATGGGACATCAGATGCACGAGGGCGGGTCAAAATTCAATCAACGCTTGGTCACATGACGGTGTATATTGAACAGACTGATTTGGCAGGCCCCCTCGCCCCGCCCTATTGACGCCACAGACAACGGTGATTCCAGAATTATGAAACGCATTGCATTTGCTATTTCTTCGCTGTGTTTGGCAGCGGGGTCAGTCCAAGCCCACCCCCACGTCTGGTCCAGCATGCGCACCGCCATGATCGCGGGTGATTTGGGTGTGATCAAAGCCGTCGGCATCGAATGGACCTTTGATGAAACCTACACGCAATTCGCGCTGGAAGGATTGGACATCAACAGCGATGGCACATTCGATGAAGCGGAAATCAAGCCGCTGACAGATGAGAACATCAAGAGCCTCGAAGAAAGCCAGTATTTCACATATGTCCGCCAAAATGGAACGGTGCTGCCGATTGGTAAAGTCACGGACTACGGCCAATCCCTCAAGGACGGGAAATTGACCCTGTTTTTCGTTGTGCCATTGGCAACGCCCGCTGACCCCAAGACGGCACCTGTTGAACTTCAAGTCTATGATCCGGATTTCTTCATCGCATTTGACTATGTGCCCGACGAACCCACAAAACTGACGGGCACACTTGCAGAGGGTTGCGCCATGACGCTGAAGCCCTTGCAGACTGAAACAGAAATGGACGCCACACGTGAAATGCTGGCTGACAAGCCACAGGACTGGACGCCGGACCAACCCACGGATTTCGGATCCATGTTCGCACAAAGCCTGATTGCCAAATGCGGCTGATTGCAACGCTGCTTTTATTTGGTGTGATGCAATGGGCTGCGTTTGCAGCCTCAACACCAGCCTCGTCATGGCCCGCTTCATGCGGGCCATCGCTGGCTGTTTGCAACACAACCAACACCATCAACCCGACCGCACCTCCCATGGCTGGCCCGCATGAAGCGGGCCATGACGGCTATGGTTGGGAGTTTGCGCAGGCCGAACATAAGAAACCTGTCATTGACAAGAGCAAGTTGCTGGGCCGCCCCCGCAACGCCGATGGCACATTGAAAGAAACCGCATTCACCGACGATCCGGTGTTGTGGGTGCGTGACAAGCAACAGCGCTTCTACTCTTCGATGAACGCAAGCATGCGGCAGATGAAAGCGGGTTCATCCACAAGTGCAGCATGGTCGCTGATGCTGATGAGTTTTTTCTACGGCGTCTTTCACGCCGCAGGCCCCGGCCATGGCAAGGCCGTGATCTCGGGCTGGTTGCTGGCCACTGAGAGCGAACTGAAACGCGGCGTTCTCATTGCCTTCATGAGTGCCATCATTCAGGCGCTGACGGCCATCATTATCGTCTCGGCGTTGCTGCTGTTTGTCAGCGGGGCCGCACAAATGGCACGCAACGCGGCGGACTTTCTGGAAAGTGCCAGTTACGCAATGGTGGCCGCCATGGGACTGTACTTGGTCTGGACCAGTTGGCGCGGCCACAGTCACGCAAACGCACATGAGCCTGTTGTTGAACGCAATCCCGGGGGTGTGAATTTTGAGCTCGTCTCGCGTCCTGAGAGCGGAGCAACGCCTCATGTGCATGATGAACATTGCGGTCACGCCCATGCTCCGGGTGCAGCAGAATTGCGCGGCGCGTGGTCATGGAAGCGCGCCTTCGCCATGGCATTCGCTGTCGGCATCCGCCCCTGCTCAGGCGCAATACTCGTTTTGGTTTTTTCTTATCCCCTCGGCCTTTATGCAGCGGGCGTTGCGTCCGTTCTGGCCATGGGTGTGGGCGTTTTCCTGACCATCGCCTTGATTGCCGCGCTCACCGTCTACGCAAAGGTCTGGGCCTATCGTATTGCAGGCGCTGACAATTCACTGATCGGCCTTGCCGCGAAATGGGGCAAGACAGCCGCAGGTGTCGCCATCGCGGCATTAGGCGCACTGTTGTTTTTGGGGTCCCTGCAAGGTTCAAACCTCGGCTTGTAATCGCCTCAGATCACAATCACTTTCGTGCCAATGCGCGTGGTGTTGAACAGCTCGATCACCTCGTCGTTCAACATTCGGATGCAGCCCGACGATGCCGCTGTGCCGATGGACCCCGGCGCATTGGTGCCGTGGATGCGGAACCCGGTGTCACTGCGGCCTTTGTACAGGTACAGCGCACGCACACCGAGCGGGTTCTCAGGAATGCCGCCTTCCATGCCGTCGGCAAATTCCGCGTAACGCGGTGTCCGTTCAATCATTTCCGGTGGCGGCGTCCAGCGCGGATTGACGGCTTTGGAGCCGACGCGCGCAACGCCCGACCATGAGAAGCCTTCCTTGCCGACGGCCACAAGATAACGCATGGCCTTGCCGCCACCCATGACTTTGTAAAGGGCGCGCTCTGAGGTTTTGATGATGATGGTGCCAGGCTTTTCCCGCGTGGAGAAACTCACAACAGATCGACCGCCATATGCAGCACGCTTTGGGCGCGACTTCCGAACTGCCTTCTTTCTCGTCGTTTTCCGGGCCGCAGCCTTGCGGCGCCGGCGACGACGCGGCAAATGCCACGCGTCTGCGTCTTCCGCAGTGGCAACCATGACGACCGGCCCGGCAACAGCCGTTGCCAACATTCCAAACAGCATTCCGCGGCGGCTCAGCATCGATTTTCCCCTTAAAGGTGCATTGAGTGCCTAGCCAAACTCCATCGCAAATCAAAGGGGGTTGCAAAAATTTAACCTCACGACGTTATGAAGCCCCGGAACGCGCTTTTATTTGCTCTGTCGGCGCGTGCAGAATGTGATGTCAGTGAACTCGGATGAGGTTTTGGGTGTGAGACAGCCTGCGCAGAAATTGAAAGCACATCGTTTAAAAGTAAAACTGACGCGTCCTGCCTTCAGGGCGGCCTGAAAAAGCGGAGGAAAGGCCCGGTTGGGGCGTTTCGTCTGACAAAGCTTTGGGAAATCAAAAATGACGATCCGCCCCGCACCACCTTTTGAGGGCGATACGTGCCGGGCGCGGCGATTTTTGCCTTTGTCCAGTTCTTGCAGTGTCCCAGATCGCACGGTGCCCGCCTTGAGTAGAAAGGCATGTCGGTTGAACCGCTGGGAATGCTACGGCCGTCTGGCCACCGGGGTCGTAGTGTCCCGGGGTCTGGTTCAAAAGCCCAAGGGGATGAAGTTTGCGAAGACCCCACCGCCAAGCGCCGCAGCTGGTGCGAGCAATGAAGATACGCTGTCGACACTGTTTCCTCCTTTCGCACCAACTGGAACGAATGTGGAACTTATATGAGAACGTGTCAAGAACTATCTTTCCTCCTTGGCGCGGAACGCGCTGAGGAGGTGGCGCGCAGCGCCGGAGGAGTGTGTCGGCTTGGTTGGGTGTATTGGGAGGGTGTCCAAGTGCAACCACTCCCTCCCCCGCTTCGCGGGTACTCCCTCACGCTGCGCGCAAGGGAGATGAATAATCTCCTTGGCGCGGAACGCGCCGGGGAGGTGGCGCGCAGCGCCGGAGGGGTGTGTCGGCTTGGGACCGAACCCAGTGCAACCACTCCCTCCCCCGCTCCGCGCGTACTCCCTCACGCGTTCCGCGCAAGGGAGAAAGTGCAACCACTCCCTCCCCCGCCTCCGGCGGTACTCCCCCACGCTGCGCGCAAGGGAGACGAAACAATCTCCTTGGCGCGGAACGCGCCGGGGAGGTGCGCAATTTTATTTCGTTTTTGTACTGGAAATGATTCTGAACTTGCGTCGATTTCTGTTTTCTGCTTGAATAAAGGACAGGAATACTGACCTTTTGGCGTCATTGGAGAGTGCCGTGAACGATACAATCTCGAACCATGTGTTCCGCCCTGAAGGCGTGCCTGAGGCTTTTGGTCTGTATGATCCGAAGAACGAGCATGACGCGTGTGGCATCGGCCTTCTCGCCAACATCAACAACATCAAAAGCCACCGGGTGGTCAAGGATGCCTTGAGCATTTTGAAGAATCTTGAACATCGCGGAGCCGTGGGTGCTGACCCCAAGGCGGGCGATGGCGCTGGCATCATGATCCAGATTCCGCATGAGTTTTTTGTGGAGGAATCCAAACGCTCGGGGTTTGACTTGCCTGCCGCCGGACAATATGGCGTCGGCTACCTCTTCATGCCGCGCGAAGCCGTATACCGCCAGGACATTGAACGCATCTGGTGGGAAACGGCGCGCGAAGAAGGCTTGAAAGTGTTGGGCTGGCGCGATGTGCCAGTGAACAAGTCCGTCCTCGGATATTCGGTCAAGGCCACAGAACCCGTGCACCGCCAGGTCTTCATCGGCAAAGGCCCCACTATCCGCAACGAAGCCCATTTGGAGCGCAAGCTCTTCATCTGCCGCAAGGTGGTTTCGAACCGCATCATCGAAGTGCTCGGCAACAAGGCGCGCACCTATTATCCAGTGTCGGTTTCTTCGCGCACCATCGTCTACAAGGGACTCGTGCTCGGGGCTGAACTTGACCACTATTACATCGACCTTAGGGATGAGCGCGTCACGTCGGCCCTTGCCCTCGTGCATCAACGTTTTTCCACCAACACTTTTCCATCGTGGCCGCTGGCGCATCCCTACCGCTTCGTTTGCCACAACGGCGAGATCAACACCGTGCGTGGCAACTTCAACTGGATGGCCGCACGCCAGGCCAACATGAAGTCAGAAGTTTTGGGCGAAGACCTGTCGAAGCTCTGGCCGATTTCCTATGAAGGACAATCCGACACGGCAATCTTCGACAACGCCCTCGAACTCCTCACCATGGGGGGCTACTCGCTCCCCCATGCCATGATGATGATGATCCCTGAGGCATGGGCCGGCAATCCATTGATGGATGAAGACCGCCGCGCCTTCTACGAACACCACGCCGCCATGATGGAACCGTGGGACGGCCCCGCCGCCATGGTTTTCACCGACGGCAAATTAATTGGCGCAACACTGGACCGCAATGGCCTTCGCCCGTCCCGCTATGTGACAACGGACGACGGCTTTGTCATGCTCGCCTCCGAAATGGGTTGTTTACCCATTGACGATGCGACCATCACCCACAAGTGGCGTTTGCAGCCTGGCAAAATGCTGCTCATTGATCTTGAGCAAAAGCGCATCATTTCCGATGATGAACTAAAGAAGAAGCTTTCAACCACCAACCCTTACAAAGAGTGGCTGAAGAAGACGCAAGTTGTGCTGCGCGATTTGCCGAAAGCCAAGACGACGCGTCCGAAGCCGACAACACCTTTGCTGGATCGCCAGCAGGCCTTTGGCTACACTCAGGAAGATCTGAAAATCCTGATGTCGCCCATGGCGTCAACCGGCCAGGAAGCCATCGGCTCCATGGGCAATGACTCGCCTGTATCCGCCTTGTCTGATCGCCCGAAGTTGCTCGATACCTATTTCAAGCAGAACTTCGCGCAAGTCACCAACCCGCCGATTGACCCGATCCGCGAAGAATTGGTGATGTCGCTGGTGTCCTTCATCGGCCCGCGCCCGAACCTGCTCGATCTCAAGGGCACATCGAAGCACATGCGGCTTGAAGTGTCGCAGCCCATTCTCACCAACGAAGAATTGGAGCGCATCCGCAACATCGGCGAAGTGCGCGACAACCCTTTCCGCACCGTGACGATTGATGTGACCTATGATGTGGCCAACGACGCGGCTTATATGGAAGCGGCGCTGGACTCTGTGTGCGCACAAGCCGAACGCGCTGTGCGTGATGGTTACAACATCATCATCCTGTCAGACCGTGCCGTATCGGCAGAGCGCGTGCCGATTCCATCGCTCCTCGCGTGCTCCGCTACGCATCACCATTTGATCCGCAAAGGCCTGCGCACCTCTGTTGGCCTCGTGGTCGAATCCGGTGAACCCCGCGAAGTGCACCAGTTCTGTGCGCTCGCCGGCTATGGAGCGGAAGCCATCAACCCCTATCTCGCTTTCGATACGCTCGAATCCCTGCTGCCGACGCTGGATGAAAAAGTGTCGGCCTATGAAGCCCAGAAGCGCTTCATCAAGGCTGTCGACAAGGGCATCCTCAAGGTCATGTCGAAGATGGGCATTTCCACATATCAATCCTATTGTGGTGCCCAGATTTTTGACGCCATCGGCCTGTCCAGTGAGTTCGTGAAGAAGTATTTCACAGGCACTGCAACCCAAGTTGAAGGCATCGGCCTCAATGAGGTGGCAGAAGAAGCCTTCCGCCGCCACGCGGATGCATTCGGATTGAGTCCTGTACTCGCCACACAATTGGATGTCGGCGGTGATTACGCCCAGCGCATTCGCGGCGAAGCCCATGTCTGGACATCTGAAACCGTTTCGTCGCTGCAACACGCGGTGCGCGGCAACTCCCAGGACAAGTACAAGGAATACGCCCGCCTCATCAACGAACAGAGCGAGAAGCTGAAAACCCTGCGCGGGCTTTTCCGCATCAAGTCCGCTGAGGAAATGGGGAAGACTCCAGTCTCCATTGATGAAGTAGTTTCAGCCAAGGATATTGTCAGACGTTTCGCTACAGGTGCCATGTCCTATGGCTCTATTTCGCGCGAGGCCCACACCACGCTGGCCATCGCCATGAACCGCATCGGCGGCAAGTCCAACACGGGTGAAGGTGGTGAAGAGTCAGATCGCTTTTTGCCCATGGCGAACGGTGACTCCATGCGCTCCGCCATCAAGCAGGTGGCGTCTGGCCGCTTCGGTGTGACAGCGGAATACCTCGTCAACTCCGACATGATGCAGATCAAGATGGCGCAAGGGGCAAAGCCTGGCGAAGGCGGACAATTGCCCGGCCACAAGGTGGACGCGGTCATCGCCCGCGTGCGCCACTCCACTCCGGGTGTCGGCCTCATCTCGCCGCCACCGCATCACGATATTTATTCCATCGAAGATCTGGCACAGCTGATCTACGATTTGAAAAACGTCAATCCGGCGGCACTCGTTTCGGTGAAGCTCGTTTCAGAAGTGGGTGTCGGCACAGTTGCCGCAGGTGTGTCCAAAGCCCACGCCGATCACGTCACCATTTCAGGCTACGAGGGCGGCACGGGCGCTTCCCCCCTCACTTCGATCAAACACGCGGGTTCCCCATGGGAAATCGGACTGGCCGAGACACAGCAAACACTTGTCGCCAATGATTTGCGTGGCCGCATTGCTGTTCAAGCCGATGGCGGCATCCGCACGGGCCGGGACGTTTTGATTGCGGCACTGCTCGGCGCTGACGAAATTGGTTTTGCCACCGCACCGCTGATCGCCGCAGGCTGCATCATGATGCGAAAGTGCCACTTGAACACCTGCCCCGTTGGCGTTGCCACGCAAGACCCCGAACTGCGCAAACGTTTCAAAGGCCAGCCCGAACACGTGATCAACTTCTTCTTCTTCGTTGCAGAAGAACTCCGCGAACTCATGGCATCCATGGGCATCCGCAAATTCACCGATCTCACGGGTGCAACAGAATGGCTCGACACCAAAAAGGCCATCGCCCACTGGAAGGCCAGGGGCCTGGATTTCTCCAAACTTTTTGCCAAGGCAGACGTGGTTGAAGGCACAGCCACCAAACACATGTCCACCCAGAACCACGGCCTTGAAAACGTGCTCGACCGCAAGCTCATCGCAGACGCGATGCCCGCACTTGAACACAAGACACCCGTGGTGATCGAGACCGACATCCGCAACTTCAACCGCACCGCAGGCGCTATGCTCTCTGGCGAAGTCGCCAAACGCTATGGCCATGTGGGTTTGCCTGAAGACACCATCGTGGTGAAGCTCGCAGGCTCTTCCGGGCAAAGCTTCGGCGCTTGGGCGGCCCATGGCGTAACTCTCGATCTCACCGGCGAAGGCAACGACTATGTCGGCAAGGGCCTTTCCGGCGGCAAGCTCATCATCAAGCCCAAGGCAAAAATCGGCTTCAAGCCTGAAGAGTCCATCATCGTCGGCAACACCGTGCTTTACGGTGCGATCACCGGCGAAGCCTATTTCCGTGGTGTTGCGGGCGAACGTTTCGCCGTGCGCAACTCCGGTGCCATCGCCGTCGTTGAAGGTGTGGGCGACCACGGCTGCGAATACATGACTGGCGGCTGCGTCGTCGTCATCGGCAACACCGGTCGTAACTTCGCGGCCGGCATGTCCGGTGGTGTTGCTTACGTGCTGGACGAAGACAAAACGTTTGAGAAGCGCTGCAACCTCTCCATGGTCGATTTGCAACCCATCCCTGAGGAAGAAGAACTGCTGGAAAAGCACCAGCACCATGGCGGCGATCTCGAAAGCCACGGCCTGGTGGACATCACCTCTGGAATGGACAAGCACGATGCCACACGCCTGCACGAGTTGCTGTCACGTCACTTGAAGTACACAGGCTCCTCCAAGGCCAAGACCATTCTCGACAATTGGGCAACCACCCTGCCCCAGTTCGTCAAGGTCATGCCGGTGGAATATGCACGTGCGTTGAAAGAACTTGAGAAAGCACAGGAAACGTCTGACGGCATGACCGTCGGCGTAAAGCGGAGCGCGTAGAGCTTTGTACGATCACGCCACCAGGAATGGATTGTTGATTGTGACCCGGCCTATCCGTTGGCCGTTGTTCAAGTCCTCCGTATACAGAATGTTGCAACCGCCGAGTTCGGCTGCGGCTATGATATTGGCATCATATATGCCAACTTTGTTGAGTCTGGCGAGTTCGACAGCCCGCGTGTGGACTTCCAGAAGATTGGGCAAGATTTCACAATATGCCAGCGCATGCGCCAACCCAGTTTCAATCCGGGGCCAGTCAAGCTTCAGTTTTTTGCGCCCAACATTGACGAACTCATTGAGAACCTGGACACTGATGATTGGTCGTTCATCCAGCAACTTGTTGGCTCGCTCCGCTTTGCGCGCATCAGGACCAACCGTGTACAGCAGAATGTTGGAATCAATAAAAAACCTATTCGCCACGCGAATTAGCCTCGTCGCGGTCAAACTTGTAGTCGGAGGGCCAAACTACGGTCTTGCGAAATTCTGCAAGTCTCGCTCGCAATTCTTCCTTGGTGGGCTTCCGTGCAAGTTTGACGGCGGGTTCTTCCGACATTCCGGGAATGCTGTAAACTTCATCGCCTTCCTTCACGCCAAGTTTCTCCACCACATCAGCAGGCAGCCGGATCGCCAGACTATTCCCCCATTTCGAAACTTTCATCATTTCCTCCATGGATATACATTGAACCAAAATGTATATCATGAATTCGCATAGGTGTATACATGGGCAAGATCACAGGCTTTCTTGAAATCGACCGGCAGGACCGCAAATATGCGCCCGCTGCGGACCGCGTGCGTCACTACAATGAATTCGTGTTGCCACTGGGCGACGAAACCACCAAGAAACAGGCGGCGCGCTGCATGGACTGCGGCATTCCCTATTGCCACACGGGCTGCCCGGTGAACAACCAGATCCCGGACTGGAATGACCTCGTTTACAACAACGACTGGGAAGAAGCTTCGCGCAACCTGCACTCCACCAACAACTTCCCGGAATTCACGGGCCGCGTTTGCCCGGCCCCATGCGAAACTTCATGCACATTGAATCTGGAAGACGTTCCCGTCACCATCAAATCCATCGAATGCGCCATTGTCGACAAGGCCTGGGAAAATGGTTGGGTGAAACCCATCATTGCCGATGAAAAAACCGGCAAAAAAATCGCCATCATCGGCGGCGGGCCATCGGGCCTTGCGGCGGCCCAACAACTCGCCCGCGCCGGCCACAACGTGCACCTTTTTGAAAAGAACGCGAAAGTCGGCGGATTGATGCGCTACGGCATTCCGGATTTCAAAATGGAAAAGCACCTGATTGACCGCCGCGTCTCGCAAATGGAGGCGGAAGGTGTGACCTTCCATTACGGTGCCCATATCGGCGTGACACAGGACGCCAAACAGCTGGTGGATTCATTCGATGCGGTGTTGATTTGCGCTGGCTCCGAAAAATCACGCGATCTTCCAGTGCCGGGCCGTGACCTCGCAGGCGTTCACTTCGCCATGGAATTCCTGCCGCAGCAGAACCGTCGCGTTGGAAAAGAGTCCCCACTCGACAATCATCCCCTGCTTGCCAAAGACAAGCATGTCGTGGTGATCGGAGGTGGAGATACCGGATCAGACTGCATTGGCACGTCCTTCCGCCAGGGTGCACTCTCAGTGACACAAATCGAAATCATGCCGGCACCTCCTGAAAAAGAAAACAAGGAACTGGTCTGGCCGAACTGGCCTATGAAAATGCGCACTTCATCATCGCAAGCCGAAGGTGCTGCCCGCGATTTTGCCGTGGCAACCCTTGGGCTTGAGGGCAAGGAAGGTCAGGTCAAAATCCTGAAATGCGCCCGCGCCGGATCAGACTTCAAGCCAATTCCAGGCACAGAGTTTGACCTGAAGGCCGATCTCGTGCTGCTCGCCATGGGCTTCGTGCATCCCATCCACGACGGCATGGTGAAGAACCTCGGCGTCAAGCTGGACAGCCGCGGCAATGTGGAAGCCAACTTGAAGGATTATCGCACCAGCCTGGACAAGGTCTTCGCCGCTGGTGACGCCCGCCGTGGCCAGTCCCTTGTCGTCTGGGCCATCCGTGAAGGACGTCAGGCCGCACGTGCCGTCGACGAATTCCTCATGGGTTCAACCACTTTGCCGCGTTGATTACGGCGCTGCCACCGTCCCGAAGTCATCAAAACGACCGCTGACCGGATCGGGGCTCAGGCCCTGCATGAACAGCATTTCAGCCTTGCTGCCGCTTTGCGCGATGATGACCTTGCGCACTGCTGTCGGAGTTGCGGCAACGTCTGTCTCCGCAAGCTGTGGCTTGGGAAGAACCGCCTTGTCTTCAACCGCAGGCGTAAACGCGATGGCCTCACCCTCAAGTCCTTGTTGGCCGAACTGCGGCATACCCGTTTCAATTGATATCTGCACAACACCGTTCCCGGGACCCACAATTTCCACTTGCGGAGGCAACACTTGTGGAGCAGCTGCATTCAGGGAAGCCAGAACTTTGTCTCGCGCGGGAAGCTTTGATCCCTTCGCAACTTCTGCTTTGATGGCAGCGAGGATCAACTGGCCCATGCGATTGTTGCCTTGCTTGAGAAAAGCAACGCCGTCGCGCGCGCGAAGTTTCCGGTCAGCCCCGGTTTCATCGGCACCCCTGTCCAGATAGCTTCCATTGGGAGCTGAAAAATTGCGGCGAAGATCCAGGAACACACCGCCCTTGGTCTCCACGACAGACCGATAAATGCCATTGAGATACTGCATGTCAGCATCGAATGACGCATTCTCCATTGGCGGCAACGCCAGCCAATACAGCATGGCATTCGACGCCTTTGCAGCGGCAAGAATGGCTTCCACCTGTTGGCGATAGGCTGCCTCCCATTCGGCTGACCGGAATTCAGCGCGGCCCGTTGTGTTGCGCATGGATTGGCGGTCATTCACTCCCACATGCACAAGCAGGGCATCAAATTCCTTGGTTGCCAAAATCTTGGGCGTGGCCTGGCTCCAATCGTAGAGTTCTGGCCGCGCCAACCCCGAAGCTTCGTTGAAGCGGTTCACCACTTCAAAGCGGTCATCGCCTTCAATCATGCGCGTGACGCCAGCGCCAAAACCGCCGGCAAGATCATCACCAATCACGAGTATGCGAAACAAGCCGTCCAACCCACCGATATCTCCGGGAAGAGTGACCTCACTTGCAGGACTGCCGATGAGAGAGGGCACATCGCCGGGAGCCGCTTCAGACCCCATCAAAGGTTCATCCGGCACAACTTCCTGCGCAAATGCAGCTGTCGCGCCAGCCAACAACGCGACAACAGCAATACCACAACAACGCAAACGGCCTCTCATGGGCTTGAACCTAGCCGCCTTTGCGCAGCCGCTCAAGCAGCTTGCGGGAGGGCTTGCCATCAATGGCGAGGCCAGCACTTTTTTGGAATGCGATCACGGCTTCATAGGTGCGCGCACCAAACCTTCCGTCTGATCCCCCCGTTTCAAAGCCAAGGGCAGAGAGCCGCTTCTGGATTTCGACGCGCTGTTCAAAGCTGAGGTCAAACGACACGTCAGGCCACGCACCCCGGATGCTTGAACCACCACGAATGCGGTCACCCAAATGGCCAACGGCAATGGCGTAGGAATGAGACAGGTTGTAGTCCATGATGGCGAGAAAGTTCTTGGTCACCAGAAACGCCGGACCATCAATGCCTTGTGGGACCATCACAAAGGCCTCAGCATTTGCTGAACCAAACTTGCCGCCTGATGCAGGCGTCATCCCCATTTTACTCCACTGGGCCACACTCTTCCAGTGCGAACGGCCAATCAGCGCCTTGTTGAAACCATCCGGCAATTTCACTTCCCAGCCCCAAGGCCGATCAGCTTTCCAGCCTGCCTTGGCCAGATAGTTCGCAGTTGATGCCAAAGCGTCTTCCTTCGACCCCCAAAGGTCTTTCTTGCCATCCCCCGTCCAATCTACGGCATAGGACAGGTAGGACGTTGGGATGAATTGCGTATGCCCCATGGCTGCGGCCCAAGAGCCTTTGAAATTGTCGGACGTACGTGCGCCGCGTTGGAGAATCTTGAAAGCCGCAACCAATTGACCCTTCGCATAATCGCGTTTGCGGCCGGCATACATCAGCGTGGCGAGCGAGCGCATGACGCCCATGGACCCAAGGTCCTTTCCGTAGTTTGACTCCATGCCCCAGATGCCAAGAACAACGTGGCGATCCACACCATACTTCGCTTCAATGGCGGCAAGCAGCTTGCCGAGTTCCTCCTTTTTGGTCCGCCCAGTTTCAATACGGATATCTGTCACGGCTTTGGCGAGATACTCAGAAGTGGTCGATGTGAATTCCGGTTGTGTCTTCGCCAGCTTCAGGACCTGCTCATCCGGCTCTGTCACCCCGGCAAAAGCCTGATCAAACAAGTCACGGGAGATTCCTGCGGCTTTCACCTGCGGCCATAAGCCCTGCACGAATGCTTCAAACTTGGCGTCCGCCTGCGCAACTGCACTCATGGCAAACATCGCTCCCACACTGAGGAGCACTTTAAACAGCCGCATGTCATGACCTCCGACCTGTCAGATGATTCGATTTCACACGACAGGCTACAAGAGGTTAGGCTCCCAGCAAAACGCGGCGGATTTCAGGCTGCGTTGCGGCGTTCCAAATGGCGCTCCCAGCGCAAGGCCGTGTCAACGATAAAATCCAGATTCTCATGTTGGGGCTGCCAACCCAGAACCTGCCGCGCCTTGTCAGCGCCCGCAACAATCGCATTGGCATCGCCAATACGACGCGGACCAAATTTGACATTGAGTTTCGCACCGTGAACACGTTCGACGGCAGCGATGACTTCAAGAACTGAAAAGCCCTTGCCGTAGCCACAGTTGAAGATGCCCGCGGCACCCCCACCGCGAAGGTGCTTGAGGGCCTGCATGTGCGCCGAAATCAGGTCTGAGACATGGATATAGTCACGTACACACGTGCCGTCAGGCGTGTCATAATCGGTTCCGAAAACTTCCATGTGGCCGCGTTGCCCCAGCGCCACCTGGCTTGCCACCTTGATCAAATGCGTGGCCCGCGCAGTGGATTGGCCCGTGCGCCCCTTGGGATCGGCACCCGCCACGTTGAAATAGCGCAAAATGCCATAGTTCAATCCATAGGCCGCATGGGAGTCTTGCAGCATCTGCTCTGTCATCCATTTGGATGTGCCATAGGGCGAGACTGGAGCCGGCGCTTCAAGTTCACTGACGGGAAGTGTTTTGGGGTTGCCATAAACAGCGGCAGTGGACGAGAAGATGAAATTTGGCACCTTTGCCTTGACGGCACAATGCATGAGGTTGCGCGAATTGACAGTGTTGTTGTGATAATATGTGAGTGGATCGGCAACTGAATCTGGCACTACAATCGAGCCTGCAAAATGAACGACCGCATCCACCTTGTGCTCACGCATCACTTTCATGACCAGGCCTTCATCGCCGATGTCTCCCCGCACCAGCTTGGCCGCTGGCGAAATCGCCCATGGAAAACCTGTGGAGAGATTATCTATCACAACGGTGTCGACGCCTGCATCCGTCAGCGCCAACACCATGTGGCTGCCAATGTATCCCGCACCGCCTGTTACCAAAACCGCCACGATCAAATCCTTCCCTTAACCTGAAATCAATGGAAGCAATTTATGACAATTTCAGGTTTCAGTCGTTAACATGGCTGCACCAACAGGTTTGTCAGTAAAGAGTTCGTAAACATGCAACGTCCTATCCGCAAAGCCGTGTTCCCCGTCGCCGGTCTCGGCACCCGTTTCCTTCCCGCGACCAAGGCCATGCCCAAGGAAATGTTGACGGTGGTGGACAGGCCACTCATCCAGATTGTAGTCGATGAAGCCCGCGAAGCGGGCATTGAACATCTGATTTTTGTGACTGGCCGCAACAAGTCGCTGATCGAGGACCATTTTGACAAGCAATATGAGCTTGAATCCACCCTGCGCAAGCGCGGAAAGTCCATCGAGCTGACGCTGCTGGAAGAAGACCTTCCCGGAGCGGGCCAAACCAGCTTTACCCGCCAGCAGGAACCCTTGGGCCTTGGCCATGCTGTCTGGTGCGCACGCCATCTTGTCGGCAATGAACCCTTTGCCGTCCTCCTGCCCGACATGATCATGAAAGCCGAACAAGGCTGCCTCAGGCAGATGATCGACGTCTATGACAAGCGCGGCGGTGGCAACATCATCGCTGTGGAAGAAGTGGAATGGGAACAGGTCAGCCGCTACGGCGTTGTGGCCGCCAGCAACTGGGATGACAACCATTTCACCATTGATGCCATGGTGGAAAAGCCCAAGCGCGACGCCGCCCCATCCAATCTCATCATTTCAGGCCGCTACATCTTGCAGCCCGAAATCTTCGCTGAAATCGAAAGACAAGAGCCGGGCGCTGGCGGTGAAATCCAGATCACCGACGCCATGATCCGTCTGATGAAACAGCAGCCTTTCCACGGCTTGAAATACAAGGGCACGACTTACGACTGCGGCGACAAGGTGGGCTTTCTTGCGGCCAACCTGGCGTTCGCGTTGGAACACGACAAACTCGGCCCTGCCTTCAAAATTGCACTTGAACAAGTCGTGCGTTCCCATGGCGGTTACGTTGGCTGGGGCTCATCCGGCTCGTTGGATGACGTACTGAAGCTGCTGAAGACAACGCCTGAGGACTTTGAACGCGTTGAAGACGCAGAAGACGTGATTTAGAGCGGTTCCGGGAGAGTTTCAACCACAGTACAGATGTTCACCATTCATCCAAATTCCGTCATGGCCTGCTTCAGGCAGGCCACCCATGGATGCCAGAAGTAAGTCAATTCTCCCGCAGCCAGAGCATCGGGCGCTCATCTGTATTCACGATTTCCCTTTTGTCCTCCATAGGCGGGCTTGACCCGCCTAACCAGGACCACCCGCAGTCTGGTTCGGCGGCTCAAGGCCGCCGATGGAGAAATATGGGGTTTAATCCCACTTGATCGCTTGGCGCACTAAACCCCATGACCGACAAACCATGGGTGGTCCGCCTGAAGCGGACCATGATGTGTGGACGGCCTCCGATCGGCATCTTTGTGCCATGGTGTGTGTCGTAACAACTCACCAGAGGAGACCGTCCATGAACAAGCTTAGCACAATCGGCCTGGATACCGCCAAGAGTGTGTTCCATTTGCATGGCATCGATGATCAGGGCGCTGAGCTGCTGTCCCGCCGCTTGAAGAGGAATGATCTCGAAAGTTTTTTCCGCAAGCTTGAACCCTGCACGGTGGCGCTGGAAGCCTGCGGTGCGTCGTATCACTGGGCGCGCCTGTTGATGACACTCGGCCATCAGGTGAAGCTGGTGCCGCCGCAGTTTGTGAAGCGCTTTCTTGAGGGCTCGCGCAAGACCGACGCGCGCGATGCCAAGGCGCTTGCGCTGGCGGGGCGCAGCCGTGATTTGCGTGTGGTTCCGATCCGGAGCGAAGTCGAACAGGCGGGCCTGGCCGTGGTCAGCGCCAGGCGGCTTTTGGTCAACCAGCGCACCCAGACCGGCAACAGCTTGCGCGGGCATCTGGCCGAGTTCGGCCTGGTGGCCCGCACCGGTGATTGCGGCCTTGAAGGACTCTTGAACAAGGTCGAGTCCGGTGAGATCGGTGTTCCCGCCGCGGCACTGGAGGCGGTTGCAGCCCTGGCTTTGCAGTGGCGCGCCCTGGATGAGCGCATCGCCAAGCTCACGGCCCGGCTTGAAGCGGAAGCCAAGGTGAACCCCAAAACCCGGCGCCTGATGCAGGTTCCGGGTGTTGGCCCGATCACCGCCATGGCCTTTGTGCTCAAGGTGCCCGAGCCCAAACGCTTTGCCGCCGCGCGCGGTTGCACGGCCTGGCTGGGGCTTGTGTGCAACGAGCGTTCCTCGGGGTCGAAGCGAAGGCTCACAGGCATCACCAAGGCCGGCGACGAGGACTTGCGCACCCTGCTGGTACAAGGCGCGGCCAGCGTCATCGTGGCCGCCAAGCGCAAGCCTGCCGATGCCAGTGTCAGTCCCTGGCTCAGGCGCATCATTGCCGCCAAACCCTTCAAGGTCGCTGCCGTGGCACTCGCCGCCCGCAACGCCCGAACCCTGTGGGCCATGCTCAAGACGGGAGCGGACTATGACGCGAAACACCGCGCACAGGCCACGCCGGCCTGCTGACAATGCCAAACACCTCAGGATGCCATGAACCGAAGATGCAATCGCCACCGCAAGCCGCTCGCTCGCTACGGCGCTCCCCATGGGCGCGCTTCGCGAGCGGCTTGCTCCACTGAGACACACCACGGCCGCGTCGCGGTCATCAACACCAGGATGCAAGGAGCTTGAAACGCAGAGATGGCAAATGGTTGGATACAAAAGACCAGGGCATTCCGGTTCGTCATCGCGACACTTGAGCGCGCGGCCATGATTGGAACCTGGTCTTGCGGAACACATCTTGGCCCGCAGCCCACGTGCTGCACTCCAGAGGCCGTATACATGACCGCTCCACCCCCACGCGCCGTCAAAGCGAGAAAAGCCCTTGTCAAGAAGAGGCCGTCCATACATGACGGTGTTAGAAGTGAACAGATTGAACATCACCAACTGTCGCATGCCCTTCTTTTGCCTGTGTTGTGCCGCTATATGCTCGCCATGGTGTTTTTCCTTCTGGCGGCATTGCTGGCTTTGATGACTGTCCTTGCATTTGCCAATGCAGGCCGTTCAAAAAACGCTGTTGCAAATGATAACGGCGCGCTGGCGATTTACAAAGATCAATTGGCGGAGCTTGAACGCGATCAGGCGCAAGGACTTGTTCTCGCCGGCGAAGCTGTATCCCAGAAAACTGAGATTGCCCGCCGGATGTTGCAGGCGGCGCGTGAGGTGAAGTCGAATACGCCTTCCTACACCAGAACCCTGCCCTGGTATCTCGCACTGGCGGTGCCTGTTGTGGCGGGGCTGATCTATTGGCAATTGGGTTCACCACAAGCGGGAGACGCGCCACGCGCCGCCCGGCTGGCATCTGCATTGGCTAACAATGACCGCATCGCCCAAGTCGCCATGGTCGAAGACGTCCTCGACAGAAACCCGGATGATGCCAAGGGGTGGCAGGTGTTGCTGGTCGAGTATCAAAGCACTGGCCGCTATGCCGATGCCGCCCGCGCGCTCACCAATGTCATGCGCATCAAAGGTGAAACGGGTGCGGGATATGCAGACCTCGCCGAACTGTTGACGGCCGCCAACAACGGCCTCGTCACCTCTGAGTCCGCCTCTGCCGCGCGCGAAGCGCTGGCCCGCGAACCGGGCAATCCCAAGGCCATGCTGTATGCGGGCCTCGCGTTGAAGCAGGAAGGCAATACAGCAGCGGCATTGGCCCTGTTTGGTGCAATGGCGGCGGCTTCCCCCGCTGATGCCCCGTGGGCGAGCGCTGTCAAAGATGAGATCGCAGAATTGCAAAAGACAACGCCTGCGCCCGCCTCTTCCGCTCCAGAAATCGCCGTTGAGCAAATCGAAGAAGGCATGGGAATGGCGCCCGAAGAGAGGCAGAAAATGATTGCCGGCATGGTGGATGGCCTTGAGCAGCGCTTGGCACAAAACGGCAACGATCTGCAGGGATGGCTTCGCCTGATCCGCGCCCGCGCCGTTTTGGGAGAGCGCGAAAAAGCCGCAACCGCGCTTGCATCCGCGCGCAAGGTGTTCATAGCCGACGCTGCCGCAACTGCCGCACTTGCGGGCCTCGCCAAAGAAGCAGACTTGCAATGACCCGCAAACAAACCCGCCTCACCATCATCATGTCGTCGCTCGCCGTCGGCGCATTCGCTGTGGGCCTTATTCTCTATGCCATCAGCGACACCATCGTGTTTTTTTATACACCCTCTGAAATCGCAGAGAAGAATGTAAAGCCCGGCACCCGCATCCGCCTTGGTGGACTGGTGCAGAAGGGCAGCATTGTGAAAGAGTCAAACACAGTCACAACGTTCATCGTCACAGACCTCGTGGGCACCATCAAAGTGCGTCATGAAGGCGAACAATTGCCAGACTTGTTTCGTGAAGGCCAGGGCGTTGTTGCTGAAGGTGCGCAAGGTGTCGATGGTGTGTTTTTAACGAACAATGTTCTTGCCAAGCATGATGAAAACTACATGCCGAAAGATGTCGCCGACCGCCTGAAAGAAAAGGGCGTCTGGAAAGAAGGTGAGACGCCATGAGCCTCACCGTCGAACTCGGCCACTTTGCGCTCATCCTCGCTTTTGCGGTTTCAGCCTGGCAGATGCTGGTGCCGCTCTACGGTGCATCACGCGGGCAAGTCAGCTTCATGCGGCAGGGTACTGTTGCATCATACTTGCAACTCATCTTCATCGCACTCGCTTTTGCCTCCCTCACCAATGCCTATATCAACAGCGATTTCTCTGTGTTGAATGTCGCCGAGAATTCCCACTCCGCCAAACCACTGCTCTATAAGATCAGCGGCGTGTGGGGAAACCATGAGGGTTCTATGCTGTTGTGGGTGTTGATCCTCGCCCTCTTCGGCGCATCCGTTGCCGCCTTTGGCCAACACCTGCCCGAAAGCCTGAAAGCCCGCGTGCTGGCGGTGCAGGGGTCAATCGGTTTTGCTTTTCTGGCCTTCATTCTCTTTGCCTCCAATCCTTTCCTGCGCCTGTCCAATCCACCGATCCAGGGCAATGGCCTCAACCCGGTTTTGCAAGACCCCGCACTCGCATTTCATCCCCCGTTTCTTTACGCAGGATACGTCGGGTTATCCGTGAGTTTTGCCTTTGCGGTCGCAGCTTTGCTGGAAGGCAAAGTTGATGCCGCATGGGCGCGCTGGGTGCGCCCGTGGACGCTGCTGTCATGGGCCTTCCTCACCATCGGCATCGCCATGGGGTCTTGGTGGGCTTACTATGAATTGGGCTGGGGCGGCTTCTGGTTTTGGGACCCGGTTGAAAACGCCAGCTTCATGCCGTGGCTTGTGGCCACCGCTTTGCTGCATTCCGCCATCGTTGTTGAAAAGCGCGGTGCGCTGAAAATTTGGACCATTCTTCTCGCCATCCTCGCTTTTTCCTTATCCCTCGTCGGCACCTTCCTCGTGCGCTCTGGCGTGCTCACTTCAGTCCACGCCTTTGCCGTTGATCCACAGCGCGGCTTTTTCATTTTGATGATCCTTGCTGTTTTCGTCGGCGGCGCTCTCACACTGTTCGCCATCCGTGCGCCGTCACTCAAAACCGGAACACTGTTTGCGCCAATCAGCCGCGAAGGTGGTTTGGTCCTCAACAATATTCTTCTCTGCACCGCTTGCGCCGCTGTTTTCATCGGCACGCTGTATCCCTTGGCACTCGAGTCAGTGACGGGCGAGAAAATCTCCGTCGGCGCACCCTATTTCAATCTCACTTTCGGCCCCATCATTCTGCCATTGCTGCTGCTGGTGCCCATCGGTCCTATGCTGACGTGGAAACGCGCCGAAGGAAAAACCATTTTGAAGCGCGTCTGGCTGGCAGCACTCATTGCAGTCGCCTTAACACTGCTGGTCCTTGTCTTCACCCAGCGCGGACCATGGCTCGCACCCCTAGGCATCGCCCTTGGCGCTTGGATGGTGTTTGGTTCTATCCGTGAATGGGCGTTGCGCGCCGGCGTAGGCGCACCCCACGGACTCACCCGCGCCATCAATCTGCCCCGCGCCGCCCACGGCACCATGCTGGCCCATGCCGGCCTTGGCGTGTTGATCATTGGTGTGATTTTGCTCAGCGTCTGGAAGCAGGAAGTCATCGTCAGCGTGAAGCCCGGCGAGAGTTTGAAAGTCGCAAACTACGAACTCATTTTCCTGCGTGAAGAACCCCTGAAGGGTGCCAACTACGACGGCGTCTCCGGCCTGTTCCGCGTCATGCAAGGTGACCGCGAACTCACAACGCTTGTTTCCGAAAAACGCTTCTTCAAACCCTCCGGCATGCCAACGACGGAAGTAGGCCTTCTGCAAGGCTTCTTCGGCGATCTTTATGTGGTGATGGGCGACCAATCCGCAGACGGTGCCCGTGCGGTGCGAGCTTACTACAATCCGCTGGCCTCATGGATTTGGCTGGGCGCGTTGATCATGTTTACGGGCGGGTTGATGTCGCTGACGGATCGCAGATTGCGGATTGGTGTGCCGTTGAAGGCGAAGGTGGTGACCACGTGACCGGGCCATCGCTTGAAGCCAAGGGACCTCTCCCCCGCTTCGCGGACCCTCCCCAGAGGGG
>JANPCE010000031.1:0-2437 GCA_031430795.1 Hyphomicrobiales bacterium | reverse complement strand
GTCGCGGCAAGAGGTCCCTCTCCCCTTCGGAGAGGGTCCGGCGAAGCCGGGGGAGAGGTCCCTTGGCCGCAAGTGATGACCCGGATGGTTCAGGTTTTTCTCTGAGCGGGTTTTGCGGCCTTCACAACACCGTCCCGCTTCACAGGCGCATATTTTGCCAACAGCGCTTTCATCTCGCCGACGGTTTCACCTATTTGCCGTCCATAGGTGGGAAAGCGTTTCAGCACGGACGCCATTTCGGCATCCGTCATCAGCACCGGCTTTCCGATCAGGCTTGTCGCCCAATACTGGTGGCACAACGCTTCCACCTCAACCGCCAGCCACAGCGCCTTGTCGAGTGAAGCCCCAAAACAAATCTGCCCGTGATTGGCCAGCAGACAAGCGCGTCGGTCCTGCATCGCCTTCAGCATCACGTGCGACAATTCTTCTGTGCCATATTCCGCATAGTCCGCAACACGGATGGAATTTCCGCCCGCAACGCCGATCATATAGTGAAATGCGGGAATCTCGCGCCGAAGACACGCCATCGCGGCGGCATGGGTTGAATGCACGTGCATCACGGCATTGGCCTCCGGCCGCTTCACCAGAATGTCCCGGTGCATCCGCCATTCCACCGAGGGCAGCAAATCACCAAAGTAACCGCCATCCAGATCCATCTCGACAATGTGGTGCGCTTTCATCTCTTCATAGGGAATGCCGGAGCCCGTAATCAGGAAACCACCCTCCACCCGCACGCTGACATTGCCTGATGTGCCCTGGTTGATGCCAAGCTTGTTCATCTGCCTGCAGATATTGATCACCTGCTTGCGCAGGTCCTTGTGTTTCAGCTTGCTCATCAGTCACTCCATGGGGTTGCCACCCTGCTACCAGCGAATCCGCCATTGCGTAAAGCCGCGAAGTTTGCATATTCGCCATGCATGACACTTGACCCCCCGCGCGCCATCGCCGTTGTCGACATCGGCTACACCAACAGTAAAGTGTTGCTCTATGACGCTTCGCTCAATCTCTTGGGCGAAAGAAGACATGCCAGTTTTCACCGCGACGGAAAGCACTACAAAGAGATTGATGCCGGTGCGGCCATCACTTTTGCAAGAACAGCATTGCTTGAACTTGATGTGACAGCACCCATCGACAAAATCGTGACATCTGCCCACGGCGCTTGCATCGTGTGTCTGGACAGCCAAGGCAAACCCACCGTGCCCGTGATGGACTACCTGTCCGAACCGCCGCCTGACATCGTCGCGGCCTATCATGAAGTCATGCCGGATTTCACCGAGTCCTATTCACCGCAGCTTCCCATGGCGCTGCTGCACGGGCTGCAATTGTTTTGGCAACAGCAGCTTCTTCCACATGACTTTGCCCGCACCAGAACCATTCTGCCGCTCATGCAATATGTGGGCTACGGATTGGGTGGGCGTGCCGTCACTGAAATCTCTTCCATGTCCTGCCAGACCCATCTTGTGGACATGCGTTCCGGCAAACCATCATCACTCTCCGTGTCGCAAGGCTGGGACAGACACTTTGCACCGCAGGCAAGGGCATGGGAGACCATCGGCACCTTCAAACCCGGCGCGGGCTTTCGCGGGCGCGGCGACATTCTCGCCGGCGTGCACGACTCCAACGCCAACTATCTCCGCTATCTCGCCGCTGGCCTCAAACACTTCACGCTGCTCTCCACCGGCACCTGGATCATCGGTTTCGATACCGACGCCGACATCACAACACTTGATCCCACAAGAGACATCGTCGCCAACAAAGACGTGTTTGGCCGCACCGTTGCCTGCTGCCGTTTCTTCGGCGGCAGGGAATTTGAGTTGCTCAACCAAGGTGCCGCGCCCGATGCCGCATCTCTCGCAACAGTTTCTGAACTGATCACACGCGGAACATTGGCATTGCCAAGCTTCAGCGATTCCGGCGGGCCCTTGCCCGGCACAGGAGGCCGTGGCCGCATCGAAGGCCTGCCACCTCAAAACGAAACCGAGCGCGCCTCCCTCGCCGCACTCTATTGCGCGCTCATGGTCTCTGAATCATTGGACGCCATCACCTCGCGCCACGACATTGTCGTTGATGGCCCGTTTTCACAAAACCCTGTTTTCCTGTCCGTCCTCGCCAGCCTGCGCCAACACCAACGCCTCCGCGCCTCCACCATGACCGACGGCACAACAACCGGTGCCGCCTGTCTCGCCCTCATGCCGGATGGACGGCTGACACACGCCGACATCGACATGCGCGATATCAATCCCGCGACGTTCGATCTGGATGCATACCAAATAACTTGGAAACAAAAGAGCAAAAATCCTTCCACAATCGCGTGAAGCCAAGGGACCTCTCCCCCGCTTCGCGGACCCTCTCCGAAGAGGAGAGGGACCTCGGTCAACCACCTCCCTGAATAGTAAAATAGGAGGCCTCACCACAAGTCCCTCTCCCCTTCGGAGAG
>JANPCE010000030.1:0-30198 GCA_031430795.1 Hyphomicrobiales bacterium | reverse complement strand
AATGGAACACACTCTTGGCGGTATCCAGGCCGATTGTGCTAAGCTTGTTCATGGACGGTCTCCTCTGGTGAGTTGTTACGACACACACCATGGCACAAAGATGCCGATCGGAGGCCGTCCACACATCATGGCCCGCTTCATGCGGACCACCCATGGGTCCTCCGCCTGAAGCGGAGGATGACCGAAATCTGGGATCATGCAAACGAACCAGAATCGCCTAAAGGGCCACAAACCAATTCTCACCGTTGCATCGGCATCACCAAGAAAAAAGGGCGGCCCCGAAGGACCGCCCCACATCATCCGGTAACGGATGATTACATCTTTGGCATCAGAACCTTGTCGATGACATGGACCACACCATTGCTGCCCGCAAGGTCAGCGGCCACGACTGTCGCCATTCCGCCAGCTTCATCCATGATCATGACCTTGTCGCCTTCCAGCTTGGCCGTCAGTTCGCAACCGCCAACCGTCATGATTTTCGCGCTGCCAGAGCCGTCTGCAATCATCTTTGCGACATCCGCTGCCATGGCAGCAGCTGGCACAACGTGACAGGTCAGGATCTTGGTGAGCGCGTCCTTGCTCTCCGGCTTCAGCAACGTCTCAACCGTGCCGGCAGGCAGGGCTTCAAACGCGGCGTTGACGGGTGCAAATACCGTGAATGGACCGGTACCACTCAATGTTTCTGCAAGGCCCGCAGCCTGGACAGCGGCAACAAGCGTGGTGTGGTCCTTGGAACCGACAGCCACATCAACGACCGTGCCACCATGGCTGTCTGCGAATGCGGATGACGTGAGGACAGCAGTCATTGCTGCCGCAAGAATGAATTTGCGCATTAAGAAAAACTCCCGATGTTGAATGAACCCGTCTTGCAGACAGGCTATCAATGTAACGCAACGGAACTGTGTCCGGTTCAGTTAAAAGAAGTTCATGCTTGTGGCGGGAATGTGTGCGCGGTCACACAATCTGCTTGAAGCAACCAAAGAACATGCGCTTGCCATCAAACGGCATCTTGCTCATGTCCATGCCGGTCATCTCCGGATGCTTCATCATCTTCTTCCACAATGCATCACGGTGCTTGCGTGATTTGGTGGTGATGAAACCGACAGCGGCGACCTCACCCTTTTTCAGCTGCAAAGCCTGCGGAAACGAAGTCAACTTCCCCGGCTTCACATCATCTGCAATGGATGACACATAATCGAGCGCACCCATCTCCATCCAGATCCTGGCCCAGCGCTTTTCCATCTTCTTGTAGTCCACCAACTTCTTGGCGGACACCGGAACAACAACGAATTCATAATAATTTGCCATGACTTTCCTCCATGATCTGGCCCAACCAGCCGACCCAGACTTTCCGCCTGATGAATGCATAGGTCAAGCAGCTTTGCCTTCTCCCTTGCGCGGAACGCGTGTGGGAGAGCCGCGACGCGGCGAGGGAGTGTTACAGCGGGCTGGATTGTTCGAGCTTGTTGAAATACTCCCTCCCGCCTTCGGCGTACTCCCTCACGCGTTCCGCGCAAGGGAGATGATTCACGCCGCCCTTGCAATATTCCTCAACACATAATGCAAAATCCCGCCGTTTTTGTAATAATCAATCTCATCCAACGTATCGATGCGGCACAGCACGTCGAACGTGAACATTGATCCATCACCCCGCGTCACATTCACCTTCATCGTCTCACGCGGACGCAAGCCATCAGCCAAACCCGAAATGGCGATCTTCTCATCGCCCTTCAGTCCAATCGTCTGCCAACTCTGCCCATCCTTGAACTGCAACGGCACAATGCCCATGCCCACCAGATTGGAGCGATGGATGCGCTCGAAGCTCTGCGCAATCACGGCGCGCACGCCCAGAAGATTGGTGCCCTTCGCCGCCCAGTCGCGTGACGAACCATTGCCATACTCAACACCGGCAAACACCACAAGCGGAACGCCCTCGTCCCTGTACTTCATCGCAGCATCATAGATCGGCATCTCCACACCAGATGGCTGATGCAGCGTCAGCCCACCTTCCTTCACAGCGCCATCAGCGCCCTTCACCATGTGGTTTTTGATGCGGATGTTGGCGAAGGTGCCGCGCATCATCACTTCATGGTTGCCGCGGCGTGTGCCGTATTGGTTGAAATCCATTGCGGCCACGCCATTGGCCGTCAGGTATTTGCCGGCAGGTGACGCTGCCTTGATGGAGCCTGCTGGCGAGATATGGTCGGTGGTGATCTTGTCGCCGAACAACCCCAAGACCCGCGCGTTCACAATATCTATGACCGGCTTCGGGTTCATGGTGATGCCATCGAAGTAGGGCGGGTTTTGCACATAGGTCGAAGTGTTGTCCCAGTTATAGGTCTCGCCCTTTGACGTGGACACACCGCGCCAGTTCTTGTCGCCCTTGAACACATCTCCGTAGCGCTTCTTGAACATTTTTGCCGAAATGTTCTTGCGCACAAAAGTCTCGATCTCCTTGTTCGTCGGCCACACATCACGCAAGTATACAGGCTTGCCCTTTTTTCCAATGCCCAGCGGCTCTGTCATCAAATCAATCTGCGTCGACCCCGCCAGCGCATAGGCCACCACCAGTGGCGGAGATGCAAGATAGGCCGCCTGCACATCAGGCGACACGCGGCCCTCAAAGTTGCGGTTGCCCGAAATCACAGCGGCTGCCACAATACCTTTGTCGTTGATGACTTTCGAAATCGCCGCATCCAACGGTCCCGAATTGCCGATGCATGTGGTGCAGCCATAACCCACAAGATTGAAGCCGATTTTGTCCAGGTCCTTTTGCAAGCCCGCCTTCGCCATGTATTCAGAAACCACCTGCGAACCCGGCGCAAACGACGTCTTCACCCATGGCTTTGAAGTGAGCCCAAGTGCCGCGGCTTTCCGCGCCAGCAGGCCCGCACCAATCAGCACCGATGGGTTCGACGTGTTGGTGCAGGACGTGATCGCCGCGATGACAACATCGCCATGGCCGATGTCGAAGTTTTTGCCTTCAACTTTCACACGCCTTGCCGCTTCACCCGGCTTGGCAAAACCTGCCTTGTCTTTCGGCGCATCAAGTGCGCTGAGGAAACCAGCCTTGATCGTATCCAGTGGGGCATGTTTTTCCGGCCGGTTCGGCCCCGCCATGGCAGGCACCACTGTCGATAAATCCAACTCCAGCGTATCCGTGAAAACAGGATCAGCAGACGCGCGCCCAAGGAACATGCCTTGCGCCTTCATGTACTTCCCGACGAGCGCAATCCGGTCATTGGCACGGCCCGAAAGTTTCAAATAATCGAGTGTCACCGAATCCACCGGGAAGAATCCACATGTCGCCCCATATTCCGGTGCCATGTTGGCAATCGTCGCACGGTCTGCCAGCGTCAGGTAATGCAAGCCCACGCCAAAAAATTCCACGAACTTGTTGACCACACCCTTCTTCCGCAACATTTGCGTCACCAACAATACAAGATCTGTCGCCGTCACGCCTTCACGCAATTTTCCTGTCATCTTGAAGCCAATGACTTCAGGCAACAGCATGGATTGCGGCTGGCCCAGCATTGCAGCCTCAGCTTCAATGCCACCCACGCCCCAGCCGAGAACCCCAAGTCCATTCACCATCGTCGTGTGCGAGTCCGTGCCCACAAGCGTGTCGGGATAGGCCACAGTCACCTTTTTGCCCTTGTGCATCTCCTCACGCGTCCACACCGTCTGCGAGAGATATTCCAAATTCACCTGGTGGCAGATGCCTGTGCCCGGCGGCACCACGCGGAAATTCTTGAACGCGCCCTGTCCCCATTTCAGGAACTTGTAGCGTTCCATGTTCTGCTCATACTCGCGCTTCACATTTGCCGCGAAAGCTTTGGCATTGCCGAAGTGATCGACAACAACTGAATGGTCAATCACAAGATCAACGGGCACCAACGGATTGATTTTCTGCGCATCACCTTTTAGTGACGTCATGCCATCGCGCATCGCCGCCAAATCCACAACAGCGGGAACACCTGTGAAATCCTGCATCAGCACGCGCGCCGGACGGAAGCCAACCTCGGCATCAGCCTTGCCGCGGTTGGTGAGCCAGGCCACAAAACCCTGAATGTCCCTGGCCGTCACCGTGCGCCCGTCTTCATTGCGCAACAAATTCTCCAGCAACACCTTCATGGAATAGGGCAGGGCCGAAACACCTCGGAGGCCGTTTTTCTCGGCGGCTTTCAGGTTGAAATAGGAATAGGCCTTGCGACCCACCTTGAGCGTCTTGCGGGACTTGAAGGAGTCAAGCGACATGGGGAATCCTCATAAAAGCAAACATGAAAAGGAATGCGCTGCGTATAGACTGGCCGCGCTTGCGAAACAATTGGAATGGGACGAAAGTTTTGTACCGATTGTGCTGAAACCGCGTTCCACCAGCTTGCTGGGGGAACTGCCCGAAGGGCTGAGGGGCGTTTCTGTGCCCAATTCTGGACTATAGAAAATATAGCGCTTCCACCGCGCTGTGTCAACAGTTATTTTCCTAAAATAGAACTACGCAACATTGTTGCGCCGCTCATAGGCGATGGTGTGCGAAATGATCTCGCGCCAAAGCTTTTCAACAAGCGAGGGCGACAGCCCTTTCTGCAAGGCCCGCATTTTCACGTGCCCCACCACCTCTTCCACCCGCGAGGGAATCAACGCCGGCAGTCCATGCGCCGTCTTGTGCACAACCACGCGGCTCACCACTTGAAAGCGCTTGACCAGGAGATCAATCATCGCGTCATCGATGCCATCAATTTCTGCACGGCAGTGTGAAAGTTCGTCGGCCATGTCTTCTATTTGGCGCGTGGAAATCAGTCACTCAAGCCCATGCGACAACGCGTCAAACCACCCACAGCCGCCCATAGGGCGCAACTGGTATATAGTCATTTTGCAGAACAATTTGTTCCTCCGCCAATTCATCAAAAAACCGCGAAACGCCCAAATCACGAAACTGTTGTGCCGGCACCCGTCTCCAGCTTTCGCTGAAGTTGACCACGCACACCACGGGCCGCCGCTCCGCCTGTTTCAAATAGGCAAGAATAGATGCAACACCCGTTTGCAAAATCCGCGTCGGCACGCTAGCGTTAAATTCTGGCAATGCCTTGCGTCGGGCAATAATCACCTTCACACCATCCAAAAGCGCCCGTTCCGGCCATTCCGGCGCATTGGCAACCGTCCAGTTCATGCGCGGCCGGTGCATCCAGCGATTGTCATGGGCGTGCTCCGCCACATCCTCAAACCCATAATCATTCAGAAGGCCAATCTCATCGCCCATGTAGAGAAGCGGCATGCCACCGAACGAACACATCAAGGCATAACCCATCAGCATCCGGTGCAACGCCATTTCAATCAGTTCGCGATTCCCCGCTTCCTTCGCGGCTTCCAAACCTGCAAGACTCGCAAACGAGCCAGAGTTACGCCGATCCCCAGTTTCCGCATTCTCCTGGAAAATCCCGCCGCGCGCAAAACTCCCGGGATGAACACCAGAGTAAAAATCTGAAAGAAACTTCCGGTGCCCCGGCCCGGAAATGCCAGGTACAGCCACAGCATCCTCTTCGGTGATCGCCCAGCCGATATCATCATGACAGCGGATATAGGTCGCAAAGCTCGCGTTCTTGAAGCTCTCCGGAAAATGCGCGGAGAGGACATGGTTGGTCAGCGCGGTTTGGCGCGTGGCCAGCGAAGACCAATATTGCACCATCAGATTATTGTGATACGCGAGATTGGCCTCACGCCCCGCGTGGCGTCCCTGACCCAGATAGGGCACAAGGTCCTTGGGTGCGACGATGGCCTCAGCCTTGTGAATCAAGGCTGGTGCCGCCACACGCGTCGCCGCCCTGAGCGCCTGCAAGATGTCATGCACCTCCGGCTGGTTCTGGCAATTGCTGCCCAGACGCTTCCACATGAAAGCCACAGCATCCAGCCGCAAACACGTCGCCCCCTTGTTGGCGAGATGCAACATGATGTCGACAATTTCGAGAAACACCTCCGGGTTCGACCAGTTCAAATCCCATTGGTGCTCATTGAATGTCGTCCACACCCATTTCTGGATGTCTGGATAGTAGGTGAAACTGCCAGGTGCCGTGTCCGGGAAAATCTCGACAAGGGTTTCCCCATATTGTTTCGGCTCAACATCAGAGTCGAACATCCAAAAATAATCCTGGTATTTCTTCTCGCCCTTTTTAGCCCTGACAGCCCATTCATGTTCCTTGGCCGTGTGGTTGAGCACCAAGTCAATGCACACATCCATACCGCGCGCCCGCAACGCCCGTGACACGTCAACAAAATCATCCATGGTTCCGATTTTGGGATCAATTGCGCGGTAATCCATCACCGAATATCCGCCGTCACTGTCACCCAGGCGCGGACGCAGGCACGGCATGAAATGCACGTAAGTTGTGCCAAGTGATTCCAGATAACCGACGTGGTCCAGCACACCCTTCAACGTCCCTGAAAAGCGGTCGACATAGAAAACATAGCCGACCATTTTTTCCGAGAGGAACCAGTCTGGTGCAATGTCACGCTGCAAATCCAGGTCTTTGAGATCATCGGACCGCGCGTCCCAATGGCCGCGCAGCATCTTCTTGAGTTGCACCTCCACTTCTGGTCGATCACCGTAGAGCAGCCGAAACGGCTCAAGCAAGTCTAGCGCGCTGCGCTGCCAACGCAGGTCAAAAAAACGGTCGTTCAGGGAAGGTTTGGCCACGGCGTGTTCCTCGCCACCCCTCTTGCCCCGAACTCAAAGCGCTTTCAAGCCGTGAAAGCCCCCAGTTTGGCAACCAATCGGTCCCGTTCATGCGTCAGACCCTTGTAGGCCAATTCGTCCGGGGTAAAGGCCAAAACCTGATCGATCACCGCCCGGGCGAGGCTGCGCCCCTCGGGATGGCCCCGCAAAACCTCCGCCGGGTTGACATGGGTGCGGATGGTGAAAAGAATGTCGCCTGAACGCGGCAGCTTGCGCAACGTCTGCCGTTCCAGCCGCAAAAACACATGCTCGGCAATCTCACCATCGCCAAACCGCCTGGCCATGCTGTTTTGAGATGCGGGCAGATGCAACGTGGCCTCGCCAAACACCGTCCAGTTCCAGCGGATCACAGGCTGCTCCACACGAAGGTTGTCAAACATGCGCTCGATCAGGCCGGCATTGCGTGTGCCCTGCCCAAAACCCGGCACGGGCTGATGCACGCCGTGCATGGGCTTGCCGATTTTATCCCGTAGATTCCACGCCGACGGAAAACACAAGGACGCCGCCGCAAGACGCCACCCCTCAGGCGAACGGCCCATGATCACAAGGTCTTCCTGAACGAGTTGCCCGGCGATGGTGAGCGGTCTGCCAACCGTCCCGTCATCCCCACCCTCTATCCCGTCATCCCGGCGAAGGCCGGGACCAGGCTTGTTTGCTCCAACATCCACCGCAATCATAGCCACGCCCCGGCCCTCGCCGGGGGGACGGTGTGGAGGGGTGATATGCATCACGCCAGCATCCATGCGATATACTTCTGGAAATCGCTGCGGCAGATACGCAACTAAAAGTTCAAGCACCTCCGCCTGCGCATCCCCTGTTCCATCAACACAGGCAAAGACATTGAGCCATTCATCCGCATACAGTCGTTTCTTCTCGACCAAGTACGCCCCAAGGTTCCCGTCAACTTCAATCCACTCCCGGATATCAAGCGGTTTCAGACCAATGGTAAACGGCTTGGCAGAACCGTCGTATGGCGTGTGGATCACACCCGCCGCTCCACCATCATTTTCTTGATCTCGGCAATCGCCTTCGCGGGACTGAGCCCCTTGGGGCACGCCTTGGCGCAGTTCATGATGGTGTGGCAGCGGTAAAGCCGGAACGGGTCTTCGAGATTGTCCAGGCGCTCGCCTGTGGCTTCATCACGTGAATCAATCAGCCAGCGATAGGCCTGCAACAAAACGGCCGGGCCGAGATAACGGTCGCCATTCCACCAGTAGGAGGGACACGACGAGGAACAACAGGCGCAGAGAATGCACTCATAAAGCCCGTCCAGCTTTTCGCGGTCATCCTTGGATTGCTTCCATTCCGTCTGCGGCGTCGGCGTCGTGGTCTTGAGCCAAGGCTCGATGGAACGGTGCTGCGCATAAAACCGCGTCATGTCCGGCACCAAGTCTTTCACGACCGGCATATGTGGCAAAGGATAAATCCGCACCTCGCCCTTCACATCATCGCAGGACTTAAGGCACGCCAGCGTATTGGTGCCGTCAATATTCATGGCACAGGAGCCACAAATGCCCTCACGGCAAGACCGCCGGAACGTCAGCGTCGGGTCCTGCTCATTTTTGATCTTAACCAACGCGTCGAGCACCATCGGCCCACACTCATCCATGTTCAGATGAAAGGTATCCACCTGCGGATTTTTCCCGTCATCCGGGTTCCAGCGGTAAATCTTGAAAGCCTGGATGTTTGATCCCATCGGCATCGGATGAACCTTGCCAGTCTGGACTTTGGAATTGGTGGGAAGGGAAAATGCGACCATGACTTTACCTTGGATCTGTGTTGCCTATCGGCAGTTTTGCTATGCGCATGCGGGAC
This sequence comes from Hyphomicrobiales bacterium, assembly GCA_031430795.1. GTDB lineage: Bacteria > Pseudomonadota > Alphaproteobacteria > Rhizobiales > Aestuariivirgaceae > Aestuariivirga. The sequence continues at coordinate 21,653 of JANPCE010000030.1, read as the reverse complement.
GCTTTGATCGTAATCACTGCTCCCAATCTGAGGTTAGACGCACCAATCGTCAAAGCGCGTGCTACCAAATGCCCCTGCGCTGACGGCAACAAGTCCTTTGCGCGCAGCTGAATGATGCTCGGCTTCGTGGACTGTTCGAACGCATGAATTGAAGCAAAGTCCATATCGCCTGTGAGAATAACCGCATCGTGTTGAACGGCGTAAGCCATGATTTCCGTATCTTCTGCAGTATGATCACCGATGCCGGTCCAGTGCTCCGCGTCGTGTCCTCTTTCACGAAGATACTGAGCCCAGGTGGCTGAAAGATTGACATCAACAATCACTTTCAATTTGCGCCAGCCAAGTCATATTCTGAATTTGAGGCGACCGCGCCCGCATAGCCGATGGCTTCAAGAATATCATCGCGTTCAAGATAGGGGAAATGCTCGAGAAGCTCCTCAATGCTGGTTCCTGTAGACAGCTGACCTGTAATCATACCTACAGTCACCCGCATACCGCGAATGCAAGGCTTGCCACCCATGACTTTGGGATTACGTGTAATTCTTGCGAACTCAGACATTCTTACACTCCTGCGTGCTCGCTACTTTATCAGAAACACGCGTTTTGCAAAACCATGCCAATCCACCGACAAATGGAACTGTCATGATAATCAGTTTAACCAAGATGCTGACCCAGGAGACCGATGATGCCCAGTTGTAGTAAGCAAACAACCAAATGCAAGTTATGGCTAGAACCGCTGACCACAACAAGGATGGCAAAAACTGAAACGACAAAGTGAAAAAGTAATTGAAAACCACGCCAACCATGGCACCCAAAGCATTCATCGCAAACCAAATGATCAGCAAGAATACAACAGCATAGCCAGTTGCAAGATCGGCATCATCAACTGGCATCCACAAAATTATTCGCGCTGTAACTGCCAGAAACCCAACAAGGCTCGCAAGTCTCAACCAAAAAAGACCGGAGTTTGCAGTTTCCACCATCAATACACCCGCGCCTTCGGCTTGATGTAATCCACATCCTTCGACATCGTATAAGTGTGCACGGGCCGCGCGCCCAGCGTCACCTTTTTCTTCGCCCCATCCGTCCAGGCCAGCGAATGTTTCATCCAGGTCTTGTCATCCCGCTTCGGGAAATCTTCCCGCGCGTGGGCGCCGCGGCTTTCCTTGCGGGCGAGGGCGGAGTCGACTGTGGTTGCGGCCTGGATGATGAGGTTGTCGAATTCCAGGGTTTCGATGAGGTCGGAATTCCAGACCAGTGAACGGTCGGCAACGTTGATGTCTTCAACGCCTCTCCAGATCGCGTTGATCTTTTTCGATCCTTCTTCCAGCGTTTCGCCTGTGCGAAACACGGCGGCGTCGTCCTGCATGGCACGTTGCATGTGGGCGCGGAGTTTCGCAGTGGGTGTGCCGCCGGAGGCAAAGCGAAAACCATCGAGGCGTGCAATTGCGGCTTCTCCGGCGTCCGCCGGCAAATCCTTGTGCTCGCCGCCATCGCGCTTCAACAATTCTGCACAGCGAAGACCAGCGGCGCGGCCAAAGACCACGAGATCAATCAGCGAATTTGAACCCAAACGATTTGCTCCGTGTACGGACACACAAGCCGCTTCACCCACAGCCATCAGGCCTTGCACAATCTGTTCCGGATCACGCTTGTCACCCGCCAGCACTTCGCCGTGGTAGTTCGCGGGGATGCCACCCATGTTATAATGCACTGTCGGTAAAATCGGGATCGGCTGCTTCGTGACATCAACACCTGCGAAAATTTTCGCGGACTCTGAAATGCCCGGCAGCCTTTCATGCAAAACTTTCGGATCAAGATGTTCAAGATGGAGGTGGATATGATCCTTCTCCCTGCCCACACCGCGGCCTTCGCGGATTTCGAGCGTCATTGAGCGCGAAACCACATCGCGCGACGCCAGGTCCTTCGCCGATGGCGCATAACGTTCCATGAACCGTTCACCTTCAGAGTTGGTGAGATAACCACCCTCGCCCCGCGCACCCTCGGTGATCAGGCAGCCCGCGCCATAAATCCCCGTGGGATGGAACTGCACGAATTCCATGTCCTGGCAGGGAAGCCCGGCGCGCAGCACCATGGCATTGCCATCGCCTGTGCAAGTGTGTGCAGATGTCGCCGAGAAATAGGCACGGCCATAGCCGCCGGTGGCCAATATTGTTTGATGGGCGCGGAAACGGTGGATCGATCCATCCTCCATGTTCATCGCCAGAAGCCCGCGGCACGCACCGTTTTCCATGATCAGGTCGAGTGCAAAATACTCGATGAAGAACGCGGTGTCGTAGCGCAATGATTGCCCATAGAGCGTATGCAACATGGCATGGCCCGTGCGGTCTGCGGCGGCGCACGTGCGCTGTACCGGCGGGCCATCGCCCATGTTCATCATGTGGCCGCCGAAGGGGCGCTGATAAATCTTGCCCTCTTCGGTACGTGAAAACGGCATGCCAAAATGTTCGAGTTCGTAAACCGCTGTCGGCGCGTTGCGGCAGAGATATTCAATGGCGTCCTGGTCGCCCAGCCAATCCGCACCCTTCACCGTGTCATACATGTGCCACTGCCAGGAGTCCGGCCCCATGTTGCCAAGAGACGCCGCAATGCCACCTTGCGCGGCCACCGTGTGTGAGCGCGTGGGAAAAACCTTGGAAATGCAAGCTGTCTTCAATCCAGCCTGCGAAGCGCCAAGGGCTGCCCGCAAACCTGAACCACCGGCACCCACGACCACAACATCAAACGCGTGATCCGTGATCGGATAGGCACGACCACCGATTGAAACGCTCTTCGGCGCCTTGTTTTTTTCTTCGCTGGCCATCAAGCACCAAAACTCATTTTCAAAATGGAATAGGCCGCCAATGCAAACATCAGGATCGCGAAAGCAGAATTGAACATCAGCGCCGCAAACTTGCGCGGTGGTGACTGCACATAGTCCTCAATGACAGTTTGCAGGCCCAGGCGCATGTGCCACGTCACCGACAACATGGCGAGGACCAGCAGCAGTGCAAGCAGCGGGTTTTTCAGCGACACCACAACATCGGCACGCGATGCACCCACATGCGCAATCAAAAACCACACCACGCCAATCAGCAATGGAATGTTGGCGATAGCCGTCAGTCTTTGATGCCAGAAGTGTTCCGTACCGGATTTGGCCGAGCCCAACCCCTGCACTTTTTTCAATGGTGTTTTCAATCCACCCTGCATCATGGTTTCACTCCGTAAGCGATGATCCACAATACGACTGTCAGCGCGATTGAGCCGATGAGATTTGCGCGCACCAGCCATTCCACTTTGTTCAGTGCAAATCCGCGGCCCGTATCCCAGATAAAATGCCGGACCCCCCCAAGTGCATGGTGAATCAGTGCCCAGGTAAAGCCAAACATCACAAGTCGTCCAAGCCAATGGCTGAAAAAACCTTGCACAAGCGCAAAATACGAATCTGAATGTGCCGCCGCCGCCAGCCACCACACAAACAGGATGATGCCAAAATACAGCGCCACCCCGGTGATCCGATGCGTGATCGACATCATCATCGACAGCATCGGCCTGTAGATTTGCAGGTGCGGCGACAACGGCCTTGCCGTCGGTCTTGAATCAGCCATTTTCAGTCTTTCATAAAGCCAGCAGTTGTTCTAGCGAGTGCAATGCAGCAAAGCAAATTCGGCTGAGGTCTTAATCGTCGCATGAAATCTGACCGTTCTGGCATGGGTTTGGCTGTCCGCCGCTTCCTGTTATGTGTTGCCGTGCTTGTGTTGGCCGCCTATCCCGCCGCCCGTTTTGGACTGTTCACGTGGCCAAGAGAATACGACCCCCTTGCCGTGCCGGATCTAAACGCACCCACCGACCTTTTCACCGACTGGCAAATGAAGCTGGTGGATATGGAGCCTTTGAACTGCAAAGCCGCTTTCACCCTTGTGGGCCGCAGCACCGCCTTCGTTGCCGCCAAGGGCATCGGCACCGACTGTGAGGTCACGGACGCCGTCATGACCTCCAGCTTCTCCACCGCAAAAATCAAACCCGAAGACATGCGCTGCGCCATCGCCGCAAGACTTTACGCCTGGGACCGTCATGTGCTGCAACCCGCTGCACGAAAGCATCTGGGCACCGACGTAAAAGAAATCCTCCACTTCGGTTCCTATAATTGCCGCCCCATGCGCGGCAACAACCGCATGAGCGAGCATGCAACAGCAAACGCCTTCGACATTTCAGGCTTCCGTTTGGCCAATGGAAAAGAAATCAGCTTGAAGCGCGATTGGAATGGCACTTCCGATGAACAACGCTTCCTCCGCAGCATCCGCGATGGCTTGTGCGACTGGTTCAACGTCACACTCTCCCCAGACTACAACGCCGACCATGCCGACCATTTCCATGTTGACATGGGGTTGTGGCGGAGTTGCAGGTAGAGCAAAACCAGCCATGCCGGCGGGTGACATGGCTGGCACCCGGTATATCTTGGTCGGGGCGATGTACCTGCTGGGTCTGGTTACTGGTTGGCGTCTTCGACCGTCTTGTCCCTGATTTCGGTCCGCCATCCATCTGGTAGCTGACGGGATCATAGCCGCGCATGGCAAGGCCAGTCGGTGTCACGTTGAGTTCGGGGCCGGCGGCCAGTGCCGCTGTCACCCGATGTGCAGGCAAAGGAAAAAGCGGCGCAACTGGCAGGCACCTACTTGGGCATTCAGGTGCTGCGCAATGCGCACAACAGTGTGCCGACAATTTCATCAATCGTCCGCCGGACGATTGATGACCTTGGTTAGTGCTTCAGGGGAACCGCTTGAATCCAATGGACCTCTCCCCCGCTTCGCGGCCCCTCCCCGGAGGGGAGGGACTCGTGGTGCGGGTGCCCTGATCAGCAAAATGGGAGGTCGTTGCAAGAGGTTCCTCCCCCCGGGGAGGGTGCCCGAAGGGCGGGAGAGGTCCCTTGGCTACGGGCGATGCTAAACTGTCCGCAGATACCACTCAAAGTCCCGCTGGATCGGCTCTGAATAAAACCGGTCCGCTTCCACTTCCTTCAGCGTGCAGAACGTGTCCACAAACGGTTTGCCGAAATACTCCTTGAGGATTGACGCGCGATAAAACGCGTCGATGGCTTCGTACCAGTTGCCGGGGATGTGCTTGGCCCTGCGCTCATAGCCATTGCCTTCGACGGGTGAACCCGGGTCAATTTTTTCGGCAATGCCATAATGCATGCCTGCCAAAATCGCACCCATCACCAGATAGGGATTGGCGTCTGCACCGGATGGGCGGTGTTCGATGTGGCAGGCGTGGGCGGCCCCTGCGGGAATGCGCAAAGACACCGTGCGGTTGTTGATGCCCCAGTTGGCGGCAACCGGCGCATAGGAGTTGCGCCGGAAGCGGCGGTAGGAATTGGCGTTGGGGGCAAAGATCAACATCGATTCCGCCATTGCCGCCTTGAGGCCACCAACGGCATGCATCAATAATTCATTCTGCGCCGGGTCTTCGGCGGCAAAGGCATTGTTGCCCTCCTCATCACCCAGGCTCACATGCACATGCATGCCAGACCCCGTCCACTCCGCATAAGGTTTTGCCATGAAGGTGGCGACAAGCCCGTGCTTTTCCGCCGCTGCCTTGATCACGCGCTTCAGCATGATGGCTTCGTCACACGCCTTCAAAACATCATTGCGGTGGCGCAAAACAATTTCCATCTGGCCCGGCGCATATTCTGAAATCAGTGTTTTCGCCGGAAGCCCCTGCACGTCACACCACGCATAAAGGTCTTTGAAGAAGGGCGCAAAATCATCCGTGTCCTGAAGATGATAGGCCTGGTAGTGCATCGGTCTTGCTTCATTGATCAATGACTTTGGTGCGCGTGGCTTGCCTTCCAGCGCCGACTTGCGGTCCATCAGGAAAAATTCGAGTTCAACAGCGCCCACAGGTGTCAAGTTGAGATCGGTCTTGAAACGGTTGACCATGCCTTCCAGCGCATTGCGTGGGTCCGCATAATGTTGCGAGCCATCGAGGTCATGGACCTTCGCGGTGTATTGCGCCGATGGCACCTCAAGCCACGGAATGCGGTGCATGGAACCGGGGACCGGCCACATGATCATGTCCCTGTCGCCCTCGTCGAACACCAATCCGGTTTCAGGCACGTCCTGGCCCGTCACATCCAAAACCAGTGCGGAGATCGGCAGGAAGCGCCCATCCTTCCAGGCGGGTACGACTTCGTCACGCCGCAGGATTTTGCCACGCGCCACGCCGCACATGTCGGTCCAGACCAGATGCACGCTTTCAATGTCAGGGTTCTTGTCGAGAAAGTCCTTGGCCTCAGCGCCAAGTTTTGGAGTTACATAGGATGCCATGATGCTTCAGGCTCCTTCTCCAGAATAAAAGCTACAGATTGATCCGAAAATTCAGCACGCATGATGCCCTTGGTAAAAGTTGACGACAGCGTGACCTTGCCAAAGCCCAGAGGGCAATACAACCCCTTGTGGGGAGAGGGCCATCGCATGGGGCCAAGGGACCTCTCCCGCCCTTCGGGCACCCTCTCCAAGAGGAGAGGGACCTCTGTCAACGATCTCCCTTCACAACAATCAAGGTCGCTCCCACCACGAGTCCCTCCCCTCCGGGGAGGGTCCGCGAAGCGGGGGAGAGGTCCCTTGGCTGCATGCGATGGCACGCCTCATGCACGCCGCCCATAGCGGAGCTTGAGAGCGGTTCGGGGACTGACGCAACTGCTCTATGCCACACCCAGACGCAAGAGATCGTGGATGTGGATGAGGCCTTCTGGTTTTCCCTGCGCATCCACAACAAAAATCGCCGTGATCTGTTTTTGATTGATAAAGGCAATGACTTCACCCGCCAGCATGCCGCCATGAATGGTTTTGGGATTGTGGGTCATGATGTCATCCACTGCAATTGTCTCAATGCCGGGACGCAAGTTGCGGCGGAGATCACCATCGGTGACGAGGCCCACCAGTGTTCCATTTGCGTCTGTGACACCAACACAGCCAAACCGCTTGTCATTGATTTCCAGAATGGCCGCACTTACAGGTGAACCCATCTTCACCAGTGGCAACCGTTCTTCGCGGTGCATGATGTCTGCTGCATGTTTGATTTGCGCCCCCAGTTTTCCGCCGGGATGGAAATTGCGGAAGTGGTCTGAGGTAAAGCCCTTGTCCTCCAGCAGCGCCACGGCCAGCGCATCTCCCAAAGCCAATTGCAACAGTGTCGATGTCGTCGGTGCCTGACCGTTGGGACAGGCTTCCTGCGCCTTTGGCAGCAGCAAAACCACATCGGCGGCCCGGCCAAGTGTGCTTTCGGCCGCGGCCGTGATCGCAATCATCGGCACGGCAAAACGGGCGCAATATTCGAGCACGTCTTTCAACTCGTGGCTCTCGCCGGAATTGGACAGCATCAGCACACAGTCATTTCCCGTGATCATGCCAAGGTCACCGTGACTGGCTTCTGCGGGATGCACAAAACTGGCTGGTGTGCCCGTGGACGCCAGCGTCGCCGCAATCTTGCGGCCAATGTGACCGCTTTTGCCCATGCCGCAGACAATGACGCGGCCTTTGACAGCGCGCATCAGACGGCCCGCGTCTTCCATTTGCCTGGCGAGGCCATGGTCCAGCGCCGCCCGGAGTTGGCGGAGCCCGTCCAATTCCAGGTCCAGCGCACGCTGCGCCGATTGCACCAGGGAGGATTTTTTCGTCGTCATGTCATGTTTTCTGCCGCGTTGGAACAGCGCTTCAATAACCCGTTAACCATGTTGCCGCTAGGCTTCTCAGGCAATGTGGTTATTGGCGTCAAAGCGCGTGGTCCTTTTGGTGACGACCCTTTCAATAGGGGTGCCGACGGTGGCGCTTGCCCAATCGGCTGACGAAACCGATGTTGGGTTGGTGACAGACATCATCGATACCGAAACCGAAACCGACGAAGGCCTCGCACCGCAGCGACCCGCAGACCCCATCACCATCGGCGATGACGAAGCAGATCGCGTGGTGCGCCGCCGCAGGGTTGACGAAAATCCCTATGACCCCTTGGGACTTCGCATAGGCACATTCACGGTTTTTCCGGTTCTGGAAATCGGCGCTGGCGTGTCAATCAAAAACAGCAAGGCCACGGGCACTGACGCCTCCGCACTTCTGCGCCTGCGTCCGTCTTTCCGTGCGGTCAGTGACTGGTCACGCCACCAGTTGACCCTCACAGGCGAGACGCGGCTTGACTATGAAACCGGAAGCAATGCCGCATTGGCAACAGAAGGCGGCCTTGGCGGCGCGCTCCGCCTTGATGTGCGCCGGGGAACATCGCTTGATCTTGAAGCGAATTACACCGCCAGCAAGGCTGACACGGCGGACGCGGCGCTTGAACATAATTTGACGAGCTCAGTTGCCTTGACCCACGATCTCGGCGGCATTGAAACACGGCTGCGCGCCGCCGCCACACGCCGGGTCTTTGGCGATGTTGAACTGGCAGGCGGGGGCACCGAAGACAACGCGGATCGTGCCATCACCGAACTGTCATTCGCCTTGCGCGGCAGCCTGACCCAGGACGCGTTTCTGACACCCTTTGCCGAAGTGGCCTATGAACCGCGCTTCCATGACCAGAAGAAAGACCGCAATGGCATCGCCCGCGATTCCCATGGCGTGCGGCTTACGGCTGGACTTCAAATCGCCGATGACCCGGTCTGGACAGGCGAAATCGCTGCCAACATACTCTACCGCAGCTACGACGATGCTTCCCTTGACGATGCTCTCGCACCGGGCCTGAGTGCCGCCGTCACCTGGAGTCCAACGGACCTCACACGTTTTGAATTCAACGCCGAAGTCTCATTGGAGGAAACCATCACGGCAGGCGAAAGCACAACAGCACGCTGGGAGGCGGGTTATACGGTGACCCATGACTTGCGCGAAAACCTGTCAGTGTCAGCCGGTGTATCCCTCACAAAAGAAACGGGCGGCAACGATACGCTGACTCTCGGCACCGACCTCGGCCTCACCTGGGCCATGAACCGCAATGTGGTGCTGGGGCTGAACTACAATGGCGAGTACAGGGATGGTGCGGGCAGCCAGGAACACAGTTTGATCGGCAGCATCATTCTGCGGCGCTAGGTCTATCCCGGATTGAAGTTGCAGTCACTTATCGCTTGGTGCCAAGGAACCTCTCCCCCGCTTCGCGGACCCTCTCCGAAGGGGAGAGGGACCTCTTGCAACGACTTCCCGTTTTACTGTTCAGCGCGCTCTCACCACGAGTCCCTCCCCTCCGGGGAGGGTACGGCGAAGCCGGGGGAGAGGTCCTTTGGCTGCAAGCGATTGCCCTGCACTTCTCCCCGCTTCATAGAGGTGGAGTGGGTTCGCAGAACCGCTTTAAATCTGCATCTCAACCAGCCGCGATTTGGCGGCGAAGAATGCGTCACCCGTCGTGCGGAATGTGCCACACTCCTGTGCGGCACCCGCGCCGAACGTTTCGCAATATTGTGTGCCCGAAGCCGTCCAGCGGCCTTTGCCTTCGCCGCGCTGGTCATCCTGGTAGTCCATGGTGCCGTCGCTGTTGTAGGTGACGAAGCCATTGCCGTCTGCGCGGGTGTATTGAAACGTCTTGCCAATGATACGCTGGCCGATTTCAGCCGACGACAGGTCACGGATCGCGGCTCCCTGCTTGTCGGAATGGGCTGATGAGCCATCCTTGCTGATGCGCACACCCTTAGGCCCGGTGTTGCATCCCGCAACAAGGCCGCAGAGCGCCAGCAGCAACGCAATATGGGTAAAATTCTTCATGAAATCCCGTCTATGCACCACAAGGCCTGATATGGGCCGAACGTCGCCTGCTCATGCCAGAACTGCGGCCCACCTGCAAGTCAGAGCGCACTTGCAAGTCAGAGCGCACTTGCAAGATAATCATCGTCAGCGCCCCGCACCACAACGCGGGTGCCCACCGCAACCCGCAAGAACAAGTGCTCCACGTCTTCGTTCAGCATGCGGATGCAACCCGATGACATGGCCTTGCCGATGGATTGCGGCTCAGTCGTGCCATGAATGCGGAACAGCGTGTCCTTGCCGTCCGTGTACAAATAAAGTGCGCGCGCACCCAAGGGGTTTTCAGGTCCGCCCGGCATGCCATTGGCCCATTTCGCGGCCTTCTTGTCGCGGAAGGTCATGTCTTTCGGCGGCACCCAGCGCGGCCAACGCCGCTTCATGCCAATCGTGGCCTCACCGGACCAGGCAAAACCTTGCCGCCCCACACCGACACCATAGCGCATCGCCGTATCACCACTGTCCAATACCAGATAGAGATGGCGCTCCTGCGGATCGACAACAATGGTTCCGGGCTCATCATCACCATCCCAATCCACCATTTGGCGGTGGAATTCTTCTGGAATGGAGTCGAGATCAGTGGGTTCGATTTCAAAATCGATGGGCGATTCGGGCGGTGGCAGCAGTGCCTCATCGCGTTCGAGCACATCATCTTCATAGATGCCGCCTGCATGTGCTGATCCTGTCAACACCATTACCCCGCCAGCCAGAGCGGATGTCAGAAACCTGCGGCGGCTGAATATTTCGATCTGTCCCATGCCTCAAAACCTAGGCAATCCTCGCGGCGGAAGCATGGAGTGATTATGGCTGAAACAAGAAACGGCGGCGCGCCGCCACCGTCACGCAAGAGTGAATGTGGCGGGACCGACTTGATACTTGTTGCCGCTGCCACTCATGGGGCGGCATTTCAAGTCCTGGCCGGTGGGCAGGGACGGAAATGGGGCAACGCTTTCACATAGCTGGCCATCCCGGGCTTCCCACTTGCCGGTGGTGGTTCCCAGACCTTCAAACTCGATGAGAGATGAACCATCATCGGCAAAAAGTGTGACGCCGTTGGTCTTGGCACCTGTCCATTTCCAGCTTTTGCCGGAAATGGCCTTGCGAATCTGGGATGCGCTCAAGGTGCCCTTCGCTGAAGACGATAAACTCTCGTCAGGCTGTGGCTTCGCCACCGCCAATTCCGGCTCATCGTCGGCCAGCGATTTTTCGGAAGCCGAAGGTGAGTCCTTGAAAATGTTCATGCTGGTGCAGCCCGTGAGGGCCAGCGACATGGCAAGGCAGATCGTCAGTTTCATTTCAGTCATTTTAATCTTGGTCATGGGCTAAACTCCCCCCGGAATTGGCCAGTGTGGCATCTGCTTGTGGCAACATTACGGAGCCGCAGCTTCGTCGATCCCTTTAGCAAGATTTGCCCCGGAAGGGCAATCCGGCACTTCACAGATCATTTCCGGGACCACAAGCGAGGCTTCGGCCTGCAGCAAAGCAGGTGGTTCATCAATCACGACCTGAAACACTTCTGTGTCTTCACCGCCAAAAAACGGCGAGCTCTCTTCGGCCTGGGCCGGAGCCATCACGGCAAACATCAGACAAAATCCCAAAACAACTTGCTTTGTCATATGGGCAAATCCCTCGTGTTGTGTCCCGCCGCAAGCATGAGGCACTGTGGTTATTGAATGGTTAATCGCCACACCGTGGACGTTGCGACAATCGCTTGCAGCCAAAATCGCTTGCAGCCAAGGGACCTCTCCCGCCCTTCGGGCACCCTCCCCAGAGGGGAGGGACTTGTGGTCCGAGCGCCCTGAACAATAAAAAGGGAGGTCGCTGCAAGAGGTCCTTCTCCCCTTCGGAGAGGGTCCGGCGAAGCCGGGTGAGAGGTCCCTTGGCTTCAAGCGATGGCTACACCGTTGACGGCCTTTGGCCAATCGCGCAAAGCTTCAGTATGGAGAGACCATGAACTACCGCCACGCCTTCCACGCCGGAAATCACGGTGATGTGTTGAAACACGCCGTGCTGACCCGCGTGCTGGACTACATGACGGCCAAGGACAAGCCGCTCGCCGTTCTTGATGCCCATGCCGGCATTGGGCTTTATGACCTCACGGGGGTTGAAGCCTTCAAGACTGGGGAGTGGGAGCAGGGCATCGGTGTTTTGATGTCAAAGCCCCAGCCGCCAGACATTGAAAACCTGCTGGCACCTTACCTCAATATCATCCGCGCACTGAACCCTTCGGGGGGAACACAACACTATCCGGGATCACCTGAAATCATCCGGCGCATGCTGCGCCCGCAAGACCGCATTTTGCTGAATGAGCTTCACCCTGAAGACCGCAACACCTTGGCTTCACGTTTCCTGGGGGATTATCGTGTCCGTGTTTCAGGCGCTGACGCATTCCAGGCGGTGAAAACAGCCCTGCCATTCACCGAACGGCGCGGACTGGTGTTGGTCGATCCTGCATTTGAAGTTGTCGACGAAACAGACCGCGTCATCCGCATGGTGCAGCACGGACTGCGCCGGCAGGCCGCCGCCACCTTCATGGTCTGGTATCCTGTGACAACACTGGAGTTTGGAGACTCGCTCTGTGATGCAATCAAAACCTTGGGCGCAGCCAACACCCTTGATGCAAGAGTGATGGTGAAAGTTCCCCACCAGGACGCAGGCCTCGCGGGTTCAGGCCTCATCATCATCAATCCGCCCTGGACATTGCACGATGAGTTGCAAACACTACTGCCTGCCCTGGCCCTGGTTCTCGGCAAAAGCAAATGGGGCAAGGGCAGCGTGAGATGGCTCACGCCGCCCAGATAGGCTATCGCTTGCAGCCAAGGGACCTCTCCCCCGGCTTCGCCGGACCCTCCCCAGAGGGGAGGGACTCGTGGTGCAAGCACCCTGATCAGTAAAAGTGGAGGCCGCACCACGAGTCCCTCTCCCCTGCGGAGAGGGTCCGCGAAGCGGGGGAGAGGTCCCTTGGTTACAGGCGATGACCCTGCCCAGATAAGTGTCAGTTCACGGTTTTGGCAATGACATCCGCCAGTGTCTTGTATTCTTCACACGTGACGCCGCAGCGTTTGCCGATTTCGGCAAGTTCAAGCTGTGCCAGATCAACCCGGCCGGCGGCCACATAGCCTTCGCCCAGATACTCACGCGCCAGCACGAAATCCGGATTGATGGCGAGCGCCTTGCGGTAGAAAGCCACACCGGTTTCAATGCGCCCTGCCTTGCGGTTGCTGTAGCCGAGATAATTCAAAACCTTCGGGTCATTCTGGTTGCTGATATCCGCCAACACCGTGATGGCCCAATCGTAGTGGCCTTCTTTCGCCAATGCCACGCCCTGCTGGTAAAGTTCGTCGTCGCTCAGACCACCTGCTGTTTTGTCGACACAGCCCCACACCAATTTCTTGTTTTTTGTGACCTTCTTCACCACCTGGGTCTTTTTGCAACGAAGGCTGGCGGCGGAGGGTGCCGCATCAACAGGCTTGGCGTCTGTGTTGCTGTCCGACGAGCTGCTGCCTGCCGCAAACACAGGTGCAACACTGATCCCTAACGCAAAAACTGTGGCTGCAAGCAATGATGCAAACTTGGTCATGACATTCTCCTCAATGATTGGGCATTCATAACAGCACTACGTGCCAGACCCAATGTGGTGAACATCACATGAATGTGATGTTCAGGCGAGGCTCAGCATACAGGCGGCATTGTGGCGACATCAGGGCCCAATCCCGGGCCCGCCAAACAGGAGACGCCCCCATGTCTGCATTCAAATTCTCAATCGCAGCCGCATTTGCTTTCGTCGGCTATGCAGCTTTCACCTCCGGTGCCGAAGCCAGCACCACCTCGCAACTCAACAAGTGCCGCTACAACGACAAGCGCCAGGTGGTTGAGTGTTGCGAGCGCATCCTGCGCGACGAAGACAAGCCATATTGGATGGTCGAAGGCGGCCACAACTGCAATTCATCGGCTGTCTGCACGCCCAAGCGCCGCGGCTTCCAGAAGGCATCCTTCAGTGCCGCAAAACCACGCTGCTACATCCGCATCCGCTTCAACGACAATGACCGTGGCAACCCCGGCGGCAGGACCCCGACATTCTCGCGTCCACCACGCGGCAATAACAATCCTAACGGTGGGAAAAACTGAAACCATAGAGCCAGTCCAGGCTCTGCCACATCAATTGTTGGGGGAGGGCGCGGAGCACGAGGTTCCGCGCCCTCGCTGGTATGCCGCCCATGTGATAGGTGAGTCCTGCGGCAAGCGAGGCGCGGTGCAGTTTTGCAGTCCTTGTGATGCGCAAGCTGGAAACCCGTGCAAACGCATCTGACACATCGCTCCGCGTCTGCAACACCTGTGAAAGCGTTGCGGCATCTTCAAGCGACATTGCGGCACCTTGCGCCAGATAGGGCAGGGTTGCGTGCGCCGCATCGCCGATCAGCAATGTCCGCCCTGCATTCCAGGCTTTCAATGGCTCAACATACAGCCCCGGCCATGGTGCGGTTGAGCCGACTTGTGCGACAATCTCTTTCACGTCATCGGCGGCGTGTCGCACGGACTCCATCGGCGAGACGTTTCGCGGCGTGACCACAACAAGGTTGAGTTTGCCCGGATTCCCCACGGGATAATGCACCACATGGGCATCCGGCAAAAGCCAGACATTGACGCAAGCCATGTCGACATCGCGCAACGCGGGCCAAGTCTGCAAAAGCGCCCGGTGAAACACTTCACCGGAATCAATGGCGGCCGTTCCCGGGAAAATCTTTTGACGCAGTTGTGAGTGCACACCATCCGCCGCGATCAAGCCCGATCCGTCAAAGTCACCGTCCGCAATGACCTGCACATTCAACCTGATGTCCGTATTCGCTCTGGCCTTCACCACGTCCAGCAAGGCGCGGTGCACATCCGCCCGGTGCGCTGTGCGGTAAGGTGCGCTGAAACGGCGTTCAAAATTCTTGCCCAGCTGCAATCGCTTCAAAAGTTTTCCCGAAATCCCGTCCCGCATGTGGATTTCCGGCGGGCTGTTGGTGAAGGGCTGAACGGCGTCCCACGCCCCCAGCTTCTGAAGTGCGGAAACAGCGTTTGGCCCAAGTTGCAAACCCGCACCCACGGGATCAAATGCAGCGGCCCTTTCAAGCAGCAGCACATCCCTGTCCCAGCCCGCAAGCGCCGCAGCCAGCCCGGCGATGCCCGCCCCTGCGATGATGATTGGTTTTTCAGTCACGAACCCGCATTAGCACAAATCAGATCAACAAAGTTGCGGCGGATAGGTCAGTCGCGTGTGGCCAAGGGACCGCTCCCCCGCTTCGCGGACCCTCTCCGGAGGAGAGGGACTCGTTGAACAACCTCCCCTTTTGGACGTCACGGGAAGTCGCACCACGAGGCCCTCCCCTCCGGGGAGGGTACGGCGAAGCCGGGGGAGAGGTCCCTTTGCACCAAGCGATACCCGTGCTGCGTCCGATTGTGGCTTGCGGTGAGCCAGTCCGCTGGCTAGAGCAGCGGGCAGAAATCAGAGGACTCCACGGACATCACAATGGGCTTTATCTCCGACGCGCTGAACCGCATCCAACCTTCCGCCACCATCGCCATCTCGACCAAGGCTTCAACCCTGCAAGCCGAGGGAAAAAACGTCATTGGCCTGGCTGCTGGCGAGCCTGATTTCGACACGCCCGACAACATCAAGGACGCCGCCATTGCGGCAATCAAAAAAGGCAAGACGAAATACACGGCGGTTGACGGCATTCCGGAATTGAAGAAAGCCATCGTCGACAAGTTCAAACGCGAGAACGGGTTGGACTACAAGGCCAGCCAGGTCTCCGTCGGAACCGGCGGCAAGCAGGTGCTGTTCAACGCGCTGATGGCCACCGTGAACCCGGGCGATGAAGTCATCGTGCCAGCACCCTACTGGGTGAGTTACCCCGACATTGTCATGCTGGCCGGTGGCGTGCCCGTTATCGTTCAAGGCAAGCCTGAAAAAGGTTTCAAGCTGCAAGCCTCGGATTTGGACAAGGCGATTACGCCGAAGACCAAATGGCTGATCCTCAACTCACCGTCGAACCCATCAGGTGCCGCCTACTCCCATGACGAAATGAAAGCGTTGACCGATGTGTTGATGAAGCACTCCCATGTCTGGATTCTCACCGACGACATGTATGAACACCTCGTCTACGACGATTTCCAGTTTGTAACCCCCGCGCAAATCGAGCCGAAACTTTACGACCGCACCCTCACCATGAACGGTGTGTCGAAATCCTATTGCATGACGGGCTGGCGCATCGGTTATGGAGCGGGGCCGGAACACCTGATCAAGGCCATGGCCAAGCTGCAATCCCAATCGACGTCAAACCCTTCATCCATCGCCCAATGGGCTGCGGTCGAAGCGCTCAACGGTCCGCAGGATTTCATCGCCAAGCACAACATCTCCTTCAAGGAACGCCGTGACCTTGTCGTGTCCATGCTCAACCAGGCCAAGGGCATGTCCTGCGCCACGCCGGAAGGTGCATTTTATGTTTACCCCTCATGTGCGGGCACAATCGGCAAAACCGCGCCCTCAGGCAATGTCATCAAGAACGACGAAGACTTCGTCAGCGAGCTTCTCGCCAGCGAAGGTGTCGCCGCCGTCCATGGTGCTGCCTTTGGCACCTCGCCCTACTTCCGCATTTCCTACGCAACCGCTACAGCAACACTGGAGGACGCCTGCCAGCGCATCCAGCGCTTCTGCGGCAACCTCAAATAAGGATCACAACATGTACGCCGACACCATTCCCTTCATCGTCCATGGCCTCAAGTCCCTTTCAAGCCTGTTGACAAAGGCTGAAGCGCACTGCGACGCCAGGAAAATAGACAAGACAGTCTTGTTGGGCATGCGCCTGTACCCCGACATGTTTCCGCTCATCCGCCAGGCACAATTGGTGACAGATTTTTCCAAGGGCTGTGCGGCAAGGCTTTCAGGACAAGCCGTTCCCGCCTATGCCGATGAAGAAAATAGCTTTGACGACATGCAGGCCCGCATTGCCAGGTGCATCGCCTTTGTCGAAAGCGTGACACCCTCAAGCATGGATGACGCGGCAAAGCGTGAGATCACGTTGAAGATCGGCGGGAAAGAACGCACCATGTCTGGCCATGCCTATTTCAATGCGGCGTTCCTGCCTAATTATTATTTCCACCTCACCACCGCCTACAACATCCTGCGCCACAATGGCGTTGAGATCGGCAAGGGCGACTTCATCGGACGCGGCTAAGACCAAGGGAAAAATACAATGGCACTCAAGGCAAAACTCGGCATGTCTCCCATCGCCTGGTGGAACGACGATCTGGTTGAACTCTCGGACGACGTGTCGCTGGAAGAATGTCTGCGCCAGTCGCGCTCGGCAGGTTTCACCGGCATGGAAATGGGCCGCCGCTTTCCAAAAGATCCGGCAGAGATGATCCCCATTCTCAAATCAGCCGATGTCACACTGTGCGGTGGCTGGTTCTCCGGCACCATCGCGGATGAAAGCCTCGCCGCCAACAAGGACCGCATCCAGCCAATGATCGATCTTTTCAAGGCGGTGGGCGCACCTTGCGTTGTCTATGGTGAAACCGCCCGCACCATCCAGGGCGACCGCACACGCCCCCTCGCCACCAAGGCCAAGTTCACGGGCGATGAAATGAAAGCCTATGCCCGCCGCATGACGGAGTTCGGCGAATGGGCGGCAGAGCAAGGCATGCCACTCTCCTTCCACCACCACATGGGAACGCTGGTTGAAACCGAACAAGAACTCGACAGCTTCATGAACCATTCCGGCCCTGGCATTCCGCTTTTGCTGGATGCAGGCCATTTGGAATTTGCGGGCGGCAATGCGCTGCGCGCCATCGACAAACACCACAAGCGCATCTCCCACGTCCACACCAAAGACATCCGCCGCGATGTTGTGGATGGTCTGGATCGCAGCAAGCAATCCTTCCTTGATGCCGTGGCCTTGGGTGCATTCACAGTGCCGGGCGATGGCTCGCTGGATTTTGCGGCCATCGTGAAACGTTGCCATGACCATGGCTACGAAGGCTGGTTCGTTGTTGAGGCGGAGCAAGACCCGAAGAAAAACCCGCCACTGAAGATGGCGCAAGTCGGCCATAAGGAGCTGATGCGTGTGATGACGGCGGCAGGTTACGACGTCATCTCCGGCACATGAGTGACTACCCCCGCGACATGAAGGGATACGGGCAGAACACGCCCGATCCCCAATGGCCGGGAGCTGCACACATTGCAGTCCAGTTCGTGCTCAACTACGAAGAGGGTGGCGAAAATAATACTCTCCATGGCGATGCCGCTTCTGAAGCTTTCCTGTCTGAAATCGTTGGTGCTTCTGCATGGCCCGGCCAGCGCCACTGGAACATGGAATCGATTTATGAATATGGCGCACGCGCCGGTTTCTGGCGTTTGCACCGCATGTTCACGATGCGCAAAATTCCCCTGACCATCTTTGGCGTCGCTCACGCCCTGATGCGTTCGCCAGAGCAAGTGGCCGCAATGAAAGAGGCAGGCTGGGAAATCGCTTCGCACGGACTGAAGTGGGTTGAGCACAAGGACATGCCCGAAGCGGTGGAGCGCGAACACATCGCAGAAGCCATCCGTGTGCATACTGCAGTGACGGGCGAACGCCCACGCGGCTGGTACACGGGCCGCTGCTCCATGAACACCACGAAGCTGGTGATGGAAGAAGGCGGCTGTCTTTATTCATCAGACGATTATTCCGATGATCTCCCCTACTGGCTGAAAAAACCGGACGGAGGCCGCCACCTCATCATCCCCTATACACTTGATGCCAACGACATGCGCTTCGCCACACCGCAGGGATTCAACACCGGCGAGCATTTTTTCCAGTACCTGAAGGACTCGTTCGACTGCCTTTATGACGAAGGAAAACGCGGTGGCCCCAAAATGATGTCCGTCGGTTTACATTGTCGCCTGGCGGGAAGGCCGGGCCGCGCATTGGGACTGGCGAGGTTCATCGACTATATCCAAGCAAAAGAAAAAGTCTGGATCCCGCGCCGCATCGAGATTGCGAAGCATTGGCATGAGAGGTTTTGATCAAGAGGCCCCCTCAGTCACTTCGTGACAGCTCCCCCAGCAAAGCTGGTGGAGCGTGATTGGAGGTCTTACAACTTACGCTCCACCAACTTGTTGGGGGAGCTGCCCGAAGGGCTGAGGGGGCCCACTACGCACTCCGCTTTTCAAAATGCGTCTGCGACCGCGACCGCGCATGAGCCCGCACCGCATCACCAAATGCGTTGAACAGTTTCACAGAATCCGGATTCTCCGCCGCCTTGAATTCCGGGTGCCATTGCGTGCCGAATGCAAATGCCCTCGCACCTTTCACGGACACCGCCTCAATCACACCATCGGGTGCTGTGGCCTCAACATTCAACCCGGCGCCGATTTTTTTGACACCCTGCCGATGGATGGTGTTCACCATCGTCTCGCGCTTGCCCAGCATGTGTTCGAGCAAACCACCCTTGGTGATTTCAATCGCATGGCGCGGCGCATAGCGCACATCAACACTGTCTGATTTTGGCGCACGGTGATCGAGGCGGCCGTCTCCCCGTTGCAATTCTGTTTCCAGCGTCCCCCCCATCACCACATTGAGTTCCTGGAATCCGCGGCAAATGCAAAACAGCGGTATGCCCTGATCCACAACCGCGCGGATCAGTTTCAGCGTGGTGGAGTCGCGGTGATGGTCGTAGGGTTCGTGGTCTGTTGAAGGGGCCTCGCCATAAAGTGGCGGATGGACGTTTGACACCGCGCCAGTGATCAGGAAACCGTCAAAATGGCGCAGCAACCCGTCGATGTTGGTGACATCCATGATGTTGGGCAAAACCACAGGTTCGACGTCTGACACTTCAGCCAAAGCGCGCACGTATTTGTCGCCAATCGAGTGAAACAGAAAACCGTCCTTCTCATGGGAGTCAGAGGGAAGGCCAACCAGGGGGCGGATGTGCATAATGATCTCAACCAACAATCAGTGGAAACAATGTCTTCCACAATAGCCCAGCTGCGATCCCCAAGGCCAGCAATTTGGGAATGGAGGTCTTCCATTTGATCAGGGCAGCACCAAGGACACCACATAAAAGCAGCGCGGCGAAATCAAGCGTGGTCCAGTCCGGCCACCAAACCGGCACCGCGCCAGTCAACCGCTCGGCCTTGCCAAACACCACATGCAGCGCGAACCACAGCGCCAGATTGAGGATAACCCCTGTTACCGCAGCCGTGATTGCCGACAACGCGGATTTCAAACGCGGCTGCGCGCTGATGTATTCAATCCATGGTGCGCCTGCAAATATCCACAGGAAACATGGCGCAAAGGTCATCCACAAAAACACCGCACTGGCAAACACGCCGGTCCAGAGACTTTTTTCAACTCCCGCCGCTGCCATGAAAGCCACAAACTGCCCGACAAGAATCAGCGGCCCTGGTGTTGTCTCCGCCAGACCAAAACCATCCATCATCTGTTGCGGCGTCAACCACGCCATTTGCTCCACAACTGTTTGGCCGAGTGAAGCGAGCACCACATAGGCACCACCAAACGTGACAACGGCGAGGACCGAAAACATGTTTGCCAATTGTGTGTGCACGTGGCCCGCACCAAAAACCAGATGCAAAAACGCCAGCGGCACCAGCCAAACAGTTAGCCAAACAAGAATTGTCTTGAGCGTGGAAGCATAGTCCGGTCGCGCAACAGGGCTGGCAACCGTTACACCGCCCCGCGCATATCCAATCAACGCCGCAACCAACACAACAAGTGGAAACGGCAGCGCAAAGAAAAACAGCGCGGCAAAGGCAAGTGCAGCCAAGACCCAGTCCACGGGTCCCTTGAGGGCTTTGCGCGCCAGCTTCAAGAGTGCTTCCAGCACAATTGCCACAACCGCACATTTGATGCCCCAGAACAGCGCTTCAACCAGCGGCAATTGTCCGAACATTGAGTAGAGCGCCGAGAGCAGCAAAATCAGGGCCGCACCCGGCAACACAAACAACAGCCCCGCCGCCAGGCCACCGCGCACCCCATGCAATTTCCAGCCCGAATAAGTGGCAAGCTGCATGGCTTCCGGACCCGGCAGCAGCATGCAGAAATTCAAGGCGTTGAGAAATTCCGTTTCGGAAAGCCAGTTGCGGTTCTCCACCACTTCCTTGTGCAGCAACGCAATCTGCCCCGCCGGCCCGCCGAAGGACAACACTCCGATTTTTGCCCAGAGGTGGAGGGCTTCTGAAAAAGCAACTGTCATCGACCCATATTGGCGCACCATCACGTCTGTCGCAATCACTTGAGCGGTTCCAGTTTTCTTCGAATCTTGTCCGCTCACAAACACAGTCATCCCGGCGAAGGCCGCACTGCTGTCCGGTTGACGACGCTTCTCATTTATTCCCGTCATGGCCGCGAAGGCGGCCACCCACGACAAGTCACCGCCGGAGTGTTCCAGCATGTTGTTCGTTAGAGTTCTTGGTTCGGTATTGAATGTGCTTCGAAACACCGGACCCCGGCCGTCCATGCGTTCGCATGGCTCCGCCATGACGCCGGGATGATGGCGATGAGAGACGCGCGAGCTCAGTCCCAAGCGTTGGTGTCAGAACACTGCCGCCTTCGCCAAAAAATCGGTTCTTGCTTAACGAACCCTTAAACCTCAGCGAGCAAAATACCCCAGCAGACCGTTTAAGAGCGCTAAGCATTGCAGCGCAACGGCAGCCAACGCGGGAAGGAGTGGGGTGATGTCTTCGCTAAAGCCAAATCTTGACAAACCTATGGATGAAACATCCGTACGGGACGAGCTGGACAACGAAACCGCGAGCACACAGCATCACCTCGTAACCAAACTGCGCGGCATCCTCGCTGACCCGGCGCAGCACACGGTCGGCGCGCTGGC